>JBBDNM010000026.1:49900-143083 GCA_040877595.1 Gemmatimonadales bacterium
TCGCTACCTCGCCGGTTTCCCGCTAGTTTCGGGGGACGCGACCGTGGCGGACCATTAGCCGCGAGCGCAGCGAGTGGCGTTGGCTCGCCGGGAGTAGCAGGCGACCGTGGCGGACCATGAGCCGCGAGCGCAGCGAGTGGCGTTGGCTCGCCGGGTTGCCTGTGGCGACCGGCGGCAACGCCGCCGGGAGTAGCAGGCGACCGTGGCGGAACTGGTATACGCGCAGGATTTAGGATCCTGTGGGGTTTCCCCGTGTGGGTTCGAGTCCCTCCGGTCGCATTGATGCTTCGCCTGTGGACGCTGGTGCCCATGCTCGTGGCCACCGCGTGTCTCCCGGACCTGCTCGACCCGGCAGACCATGCGCGGCAGGTCGTGGTTCCCGACTCGCTCCAGCTGACGGTCGGCACCACGGTTGTGCTCGACGTCGTGGTCCGCGACAACGGCGGCGTGCCGATTCCCGACGCCCAGGTGGCGTACTTCCCGCAGGACGCCGCCATCGCGTCGGTGAACGCCGACGGCGAGGTAGCGGCACACGCGCCGGGCCGCACCACCATCACCGTCACGTCAGGTGGCGCGAGCGGCGCCGTCGCGATCCACGTCGGGCTCCGCTTCGACCAGCTCGCCGCGGGTCGCGACCACACCTGCGGCCTCACACTCGGCGGCCTCTACTGCTGGGGCCGGAATGACCGCGGCCAACTCGGCGTGGGTGACCGGAGCGACCGCCTGGTCCCCGTACGCGTCCCGGGCACGTGGACCATGGTGGCCACCGGAGCCGAACACACCTGCGCCCTCGACCCCGGCGGACAGGCCTCATGCTGGGGACGTGGGTCAGATGGACGGATCGGACAGAGTTCGACCGCCGATGCGTTATCGCCGGTGCCCGTCACTGGCGGCTACGCCTTTGATCACCTCGCGCTGGGCGACGCTCACGCATGTGGGCGACTGGGACTCAGCATCCGCTGCTGGGGTGCCAATGGCAGCGGACAGTTGGGCGACGGCTCACAGGTGGGCCGGAACACCCCGGTCGCCGTCGTCACGGACACCTCCTTCACGAGCATGTTCGTCGGCGGGTCGCATACCTGCGCCCTCGATCTGCGAGGCACCACGTGGTGCTGGGGGGCCAACGACCGCGGTCAGCTCGGCGTGGACACGATGGTCACCCTCCCGCAGACCACGCCCCGACGTACGCTCGACTCCCTCCGGTTCAATGCCCTGGCGTTGGGCCAAGCCTTCTCGTGCGGGCGCACCTTCACCAGTGCGGTCTTCTGTTGGGGACGAGGCGAGGAGCATCAACTCGGACTCGGCGGGACCGTGACGGCGCAGTACGTGCCCGCCGCGCTCACGACCGTCGCGGGTGACACCCTGCGGTTCCGGGATCTGGCCGCGGGCTGGGTACACGCCTGCGGAGTCCTTGCAACGGACATGCTGGCGTGCTGGGGCACCTCCCGTCTGGGGTTGCCCAACCTGCATCAGGCCGCGCGTCCGACGGAGGTTGGCGTGGCAGGAGACCTCGTGGCCCTCGGACGCACACACACCTGCCACCGGGCAGCACAAACCGTGTCATGCTGGGGTGGGGGGTCCGACGGGGCACTGGGGTTTGGCGACCTGACGTCAACGGATTTGCCCCGCCCTGTTGCCCGCCAACTCCCCTCCGGGGGTTAAGTTGGGACTGAGGCATCCCAGGACATGACCGATATCCAGATCACCAAGGCGGAGGCCGAGCCCGGCGCCGCAAGTTTTCGCGTCGAAATCGCGACCGAACGCGTCACGCAGGCCCGCAAGAAGGCGACGCGGGCCGTGGCACAGCAGGTGCGCCTGCCCGGGTTCCGGGCCGGGAAGGCCCCCCTCGAAGTGGTCGAGCGGCGCTACGCAGACGCCATTCGCGACCGGGTCATTCAGGATCTGATCCACGAGAGTTGGCGCTCCACGCTCGAGCGGGAGCAACTCGAACCCATTGCGGACCCGCACATTCACGACCTCAAGTTCGAGGCGGGCAGCCCGCTCACGTTCGAACTGCACGTCGAGGTTCGTCCGCAGCTCACGCTGACCCAGACCGGCGGCTTCACGCTACAGCGAGAGGTTCGCCCGGTCTCCGACGACCTGGTGCAGGACCAACTCGACGAGCTGCGTAAACAGCGGGCCCCGTGGAGCCCCATCACGGAGCACCCGGCACCCGGTGACATGGTGCGCGTGACCCTGGCGACGCTGACGGATGGCGAGGCCGCCGAACCGCACGACTACCAGATCGTGATCGGCCAGCAGCAGGCCATCCCGGACGTGGAGGAGCGCCTGATGCGCATGGCGCCCGGCGAGACCGCCGACCACACGGTGCGGTTCCCCGACGATTTCCCCGATGAGTCCAAGCGCGGCCAGTCACGTCAAGTGCGGCTCACGCTGCATGAGGCCAAGCGCCAGGATTTACCAGTGCTCGATGATGCGTTCGCTGGGGAGGTCGGTGATTTCCCGTCGCTCGACGCCTTGAAGGCCGCCGTGCGCCAGGATCTGGAAGTCGAGACCCGCCGCGAAGCCGATGCGACCCTTCGCCGCCAAGTCGTTGAGCGCATCGCCGAAGCCAACCGCGTGCCGGCCCCGCGGTCCCTGGTCGAGCGCCTGTTGCGGGCGTTCGCCCAGACGTACGAGGTGCCTGAAGAGTCGTTCCCCAACTTCGCGCAGGAGTTCCGGCCGGTCGCCGAGACGCAAGTCCGGCGGGACCTGATCCTGGACCACGTTGCCCAGACCGAGAACCTCAAGGCGAGCGAGGACGAGTTGAATGAACGCGTTGCCGACCTTGCCGCCCGACGGAACATGGAGCCCGGCCAGCTGTACGCGTCGTTACAGAAGGCGGGCCGGCTCAAGGACCTGCAGTTCTCGATCACCGAGGAGAAAGTGTTCGCCCATTTGCTTCGCCAGTCCACCATCGAGGAGCGCTGAGGCCCCATGTCGATGATTTATCCTCCGTACATTATCGAGCGGTCCAGCCGCGGCGAGCGGACCTACGACATCTTCTCGCGCCTGCTGATGGACCGTATCGTCTTCCTTGGCACGCCGATCAACGACGACGTGGCCAACATCGTGATCGCGCAGCTGTTGTTCCTGCAGGCGGACAATCCCGAGCGCGACATCTACCTGTACATCAACTCACCGGGCGGCGTCGTGTCGTCGGGGATGGCCATCTATGACACGATGCAGTTCATGACGGCGCCCGTGAACACGATCTGCATGGGCATGGCCGCCTCGATGGGGTCGTTCCTGCTGGCGGCAGGTACCAAAGGCAAGCGCTCGGCCCTGCCGCACGCCCGGATCATGATTCACCAGCCCTCAGGGGGTGCGTCGGGCAGCGCGGCCGATATCGAGATTCAGGCGCGCGAGATTCTGTACCTGCGGCAGCAGCTGAACGAGATCCTGGCCAAGCATTCCGGCCAGACCGTGGAGCGCATTGAGCAGGATGCCGACCGTGACCGGTTCATGTCAGCGGAAGATGCCGTGACCTACGGAATCATTGACAAAGTGGTCCAAAGCCGGGCCCAGATGGACGCCCCCGTGAAGCCCACGCCTTGACGGGTTCCCGGGGGACACCCATACTAGCCGTCATGGAGGCCCAAGATGGCCAGTGACAAGCACCTACGGTGCTCGTTTTGCGGAAAGTCCAAGGA
The DNA here is from genome assembly GCA_040877595.1 of Gemmatimonadales bacterium. GTDB lineage: Bacteria > Gemmatimonadota > Gemmatimonadetes > Gemmatimonadales > GWC2-71-9 > JBBDNM01. The sequence continues at coordinate 53,554 of JBBDNM010000026.1, forward strand.
CTCGGTCCGGAAGTTCATTTCGGGCCCGTCCGTGTACATCTGCAACGAGTGCATCGCCCTCTGTAATGAGATTCTCGCGGAGGACGAGGAGCGGGAGGTCGCTGAGGCCATCACCCAGGTCCCCACACCGTCCGAGATCAAGGATGTGCTGGATCAGTATGTCGTAGGGCAGGAACGGGCCAAACGGGTACTCGCGGTCGCCGTGTACAGCCATTACAAGCGCATCAATTCGCAGAACCTGCGCGACGACGACGTCGAGCTGGAGAAGTCCAATATCATGCTGCTCGGCCCCACTGGGGTCGGTAAGACACTGCTGGCCCAGACGCTGGCCCGCATGCTGGACGTGCCCTTCACGATCGCCGACGCGACGACCCTCACCGAGGCCGGTTACGTCGGCGAGGACGTCGAAAACATCCTCGTCCGCTTGCTGCAGGCCGGTGACTTCAACGTCACCGAGTGCGAGCACGGCATCGTCTACATTGATGAAATTGACAAGATCGCCCGGAAGAGCGAGAACCCGAGCATCACGCGGGACGTCTCGGGCGAGGGCGTGCAGCAAGCCCTGCTGAAGATTCTCGAGGGCACGGTGGCCTCAGTTCCGCCGCAGGGTGGCCGCAAGCACCCGCAGCAGGAATACATCCAGATCAACACGAAGGACATCCTGTTCATCTGCGGCGGCGCGTTCGACGGGCTCGAGAAGATCATCGAGGCCCGCACGGGACGCCGCCAGATCGGTTTCTCGAAGGAAGACATCGAGACCGGCCGGGCCAATCAGCTCGCGCAGAATCCGTATCTCGACGTGGAGCCGGACGACCTCCTGCGCTACGGCCTGATTCCCGAACTGGTGGGCCGTTTGCCGGTGACGGTGGCCTTGGAGAGCCTGGACGAGGATTCGCTGGTCAAGATCCTGGTGGATCCCAAGAACGCGCTCACCAAGCAGTACAAGAAGCTCTTCGAACTGGAGAACGTCGGCCTGACGTTCGAGCCGGATGCGCTGCGTGCGATCGCCGAGAAAGCCCTCAAGCGCGGCACGGGTGCACGCGGTCTCCGGGCGATTCTCGAAGAGTCCATGACCGACCTCATGTTCGACCTGCCGTCACGCGAGGATGTGCGCGAAGTCGTTATTACGCGCGAGTCCATCATTGAGGGCCGGCCGCCCCTGTTGGTGACCGAGCGGGCGCGCACCAAGAAGGAAGCCTGACCGCGGAGTTTCTGGGCGGGTGGCCGACGCCCGACTTTTCCCTCCCGACCGCCCTGCCAGAGGTCGCCCTGCTGGGGCGGTCGAATGTCGGCAAATCCTCGCTCCTCAATGCCATCACGGGCCGCCGAGCGCTGGCGCGCACCAGTGGCGCCCCCGGCAAGACCCGCGAGTGTAACGCCTACCGCGTGGATGACACGTTTCACCTGCTCGACCTGCCCGGCTACGGTTACGCCCGTGTTTCCAAGACCCGGCGTCAGGAGTTTGCGGCGCTGATTCAGGGCGTGTTGGCGCGGCCTCGGCTCAAAGGGGCGGTCTGGCTGTTTGACTTGCGGCGCGATCCGAGTCCAGACGATCTGGGCCTCGCCGATTTGCTTGCCGAGCGCGGGACGCCTGTGCTGGTGGCGTTCACGAAGGCGGATAAGGTGACGCGGGGGGCGCGCGAGGCGCGCGCGGCCGCGGTGCTCGAAGCGATGGGGTTGCCGGGTGATCAGGCCGTGATCACGAGTGCGCACACCGGTGAAGGGGTGGATGACCTGCGGGAGACCATCGCGGAGGCCGTGGCCTGATCAGGGATCGAGATTGGCGCTGCGGAATCGCGCACGCAGGCGGAACGACAACGCGTCAAGAGCCAAGACGGTCACAAATACCACGAGTACCAACGCGAGCACCCCGTCGTACTGCAGAGCGGCCAAGTAGCGCGCGATGTAGAACCCGATGCCACCGGCTCCCACAAAACCCACGATGGCCGACGCCCGCACGTTGTAGTCAAACATGTAGAGCGCCTGGCTGACCAGCAGGTTGGCGGCATCGGGCAGGACGGCATGGCGCACGATGGCCAGGCGGCCCACGCCGGTCGCACGGAGCGCCTCCAACGGTTCGGCCGGAAGGCCTTCGAACCCTTCCGCCTGCAGCTTGGCGAAGTGGCCAGTGGAATACAGCGTCATCGCGAGCACACCCGCCGTCGGGTGCACACCGACCAGGATCACGAACACCACCGCCCAAAGCAGCGACGGGAACGACCGAATCGCGGCGCTGACCGTGCGCGCGACCAGGAAGACCCGCCGCGGCGCCAGGTTCCGCGCGCCGGCCACGCCGAGTGGGAGGGCAAGGAGGAACCCGAACACGGTACCCAGCAGGGCGATGCTGAGTGTTTCGACCAGCGCGACTCCGGCCACCCGCATGAGGCTCCACTGCGGCGGCAGGGCATCCCGCAGGAGCGGGACCAGGTTGCCGATGCCCTGCATAACGCGCCCGGGCGCGAGCTGGAGGTACCACGCGGCTAGGCCCGCCAGGACCACCGTGACAGCGATCCACCGGCGAATCATGCGGCTGCCTCGCGCTGGAACAAGGCCCGCAGGTTCTCCGCCGTGACAAGACCCGGCGCCACCACATCCACCACTCTCCCGGCCACCATGACGGCCACACGGTCCGCCAGCGGCGCCGTTTGCGTGACGTCGTGATCCACGACGAGCAGGGTCATCCCGGTGTCGCGTCGGAGGCGGTCGAGCAGGCGGACCAGGTCTTCGGCGGTCACGTGGTCTACCTCGGCCAGAAACTCATCGGCCAGGAGGACGCGCGGCCGCTGCAGCAGGGCGCGGGCCAGAACCACGCGGCGGCGTTCGCCGCCTGACAGGGCTTCGACCGGCGCGTCCCCGCGGCCCGCGAGCCCGACGGCGGCCAGCGCCTGGTCCGCCGCGTCGCGCTCCGCCGCCGGAAACGAGCCGAACAGCCGACGCCACCCCGTTAACCGGGCGACCGCCCCGAGCAGGACATTGGCGCGCGCCGTCGCGTGGCGCACGAGCCCCAGCCGTTGGGGGATATACCCGAGCGAGCCGGGAGCGCGACGTACGGCACCGGCACGCGGCTCCAGCAGGCCGGCCAGCACGCGCAGCAGTGTGGACTTGCCGCTGCCGCTTGGACCCACGATCAGGACACACTCGCCCTCAGCCACCTCGAGCGACACGTCGCAGACCGTAGCGGGGGCCTTGCCATAACCCGCCGTGAGGTGGGTGGCGCTCAGCACTCAGGGGGTCCGCGAGAGCAAGGTCTGCTCCATACCGGGCAAGGCACTGATCGCGCGTCCAAAATCCCCGAGGTGATCCATCGTGGTCGTGACGCGCAATCCGGACACGCCGTAGATGGACTGAAGCAGGGGCAGGTTGGCCGAGTCGTTCAACGCCAGCATCGCACCGCGGAAGCGGGCGATGGCCTCCGGAGCGAGTCCCGCGCCGACCACCACGGCGTGGGACGGGATGCGGCCGAAGCGATGGAAACTGCGAATCCGGGCTCGCTGCGCGTCATTGAGGAATCGCGCTGGGGCATCGTCGGCGCCGAACGCCACATCCACGCGCCCGGCCAGCAACGCCTCGAGTGCTTGCTGGTAACCACCCGCGTCGAGCGTGGCGGCAAACCCCGCGCGCAGCGCCGCCTCAAGGTCGGCCAAAGTCCCACCGGCGGGATGCAGCAAGCTGTCCGCGATCATGGAGCCGATCGGCATGAGGAAGCCGCTCGACCCGGTACGCGACGTGAAGGCCACGCGACGACCCACGATATCGGCGGGCGTACGAACCGGCAGGTCGGCGCGCGTGAACGCCTCGGCGTAATAGAACGTGTTGCCCTGCGTGTTGACCTCGGCCAGCACCACCTCCGCCCCGAACCGCTCATGGGCAATCCACGCAGGCCCCCCATCGAGGAACGCGGCATGCACGTGTCCGAATCGCAGGCCCTCGATCAGCGGTTCATAGGCGGTCGGCACGACGACGCTGACCTCACGGCCCATCCGTTCCGACAGAAAGGCCGCCAGCACCTCGGCCCGGGGCACGAGTTCGGTGGCTCGCTGTGACGGCAGGAATCCGAGCACGAACGGATCGGGATCGGCAGCGACGTCGCCACCACAGGCCGCGGCGAGAACGGCGAGCGCGACGACCGTGTGCTTCAGAACTGCCATGCCACCCCCAACTGGATGTGACGCGGCAGACCGGGCTTGATGCCTTCGGGCCGGCGGGAACTGATGTACGTGTTATCGGTGAGGTTCTTGACGCTGGCCACGAGGGTCACAGGTGTGCGGGGAAGGTCCCAGGTCGCGCTCGCGTTCCAGATCGCGTGAGCGGGGATGACGCCGTTGCGACCGTTCGGCGTGCCCTCGCGGGTCTCGAAGTTGTCGGCGAACTGCTCGCTCACGCGGAGTCCGTCCACGCGGACCTGAAGGCCGTTCGGCAGTCCCACGGTTCCGGCCACGGTCATCAAGTGCTGAGGGGCGTACGGCAGGCTGTTGCCTTGGATGTCCACGGTGTCGCCGCCCTGCGCGAGTCGCCGCTCACGCGAGAAGCGCGCGTCGACAAACGTGTAGCCGACGTCGGTGCGCAGGGTCATGCCGTTGTTGGCAAGTGCCCCCCAGTCCACACCGACGCTGGCTTCGACACCGCGATGGCGCGTAGCACCCTGGTTGGCGAGTGCCGCCTGCACCACCGACCCGGCTGAGAGGGACGGCTCGATGATCTGGTTGCTGAACTCGAGCCAGAAGACCGTGGCGTCCACGTTGATGCCGTACACGGGTTGGGTACGCGCACCCAGCTCCATGTTCCAACTGCGCTCGGCGTCGAGTTCGAGGGAGACGGGGACGCCCGGTTGCTGCTCGGGTGGCAGGGCCGTTCCATCGAGCACGTACGCGTCCTTCACCCGCGGGGGCGCAAAGCCGCGATGGACACCCGCAAACACGGTGGCGCTGGACGACACCAACCACGACGTGCCGACACCCGGGATCACCTCGATCATGTCGTCAGTGTTGCGGAGGTCCACATCTTCGGGCAGGTTGGTCGTGCCCGTCACGTTGCCGTCGCCATCCACCACCTCGCGACGAATGCGCGTGCGCAGGATGTGGCGTTCGTGCGTGAAGTACTCCAACCGCAGCCCAGGCGTGATGCGCAGCCGGGCCAGTGGCTGAAAACGATGTTGCACGAACGCGGCCAGCGCGTGGCCGGTACGGATCTCGTCGTCGCGGATCACGCCGGTCCGTGCCGTCGCTGTGGTACCGTTGATGTGCTGGTCGCGCGCCTGTTCGTAGTGGGCCCGTACGCCGCCTTCGAGTTCACCGAACCCGTGGGTCAGGCGCACGCGTGACTCGACGCCGGTCACTTCGAACGCGCGGTCGCGGTTTCCCGTCGTGTTCAAGAACTCGATCGCGTTGCCACTCGGCGTGTAGCGGTAGTCCTGGCGGCTCCAATCACGGCTCGTCTGATAGGCGTAGGCCGTGGTCCGCACGCCCACCGGGGTACCGACGCCGACCTCGTGCGACAGCGACGCCGTGTAGCGGCGAATCGCGAGCTGGTCATCCACCCCGGGATACGCCTCGGGCGCCGCGCGGAAGAGGGAGTCGGTGAGTCCGACGTAGGTGGAGTTGGAGATCTCGTCGTACACGCCCACCTTGAGCCCCAGGGCGCTGGCCGGTGTTACCTGCAGGGACGCCTTCAAGGTGACGTCGGTTTGTCCAAACTTGAGGCCGCGCAGGTCGCGCGCCTGGCGCCGCATGGCCGTGAGCGCAACCCCGGCGCCGTTCCACGTGCCGCCATACATGAGGCGGCCGCGCACAAACGTGCCGCTGCCGCCGGTCAGGTCCAGCCGGCCCTGCGGTATGGCCGGCGGGTCGGCGGTGACATAGTTCACGACGCCGCCCACGGTCTGCGGGCCGAACAGGATGGAGCCGCTCCCCTTGATGACCTCGACGCGCTCCATGCGGTCGATCGGCGGCGTGTAGTACATCTCGGGCTCGCCGTAGGGATTGAGCGCCACCGGGACGCCGTCCTCGAGCATCAGCACGGTCCGGGACCGGTCGGGATCGAGCCCACGAATGCCGATGTTGGCGCGGAACCCCATGCCTTCTTCCTGCTGGACGTGGACGCCGGGCAGTTGCTGGAAGACCTCATTGCCGGAGAGCGGCTGCATCAGACGGAGTTGCGCGGCGTCAATGGAGTGCGCGGCGCCGCTCAGGCGCGACAGGGAGCCCCTGCCCTGGCCAATGACGGTAATGCCGGCCAGCTCCGTGGACCGCGGTTGCAGCACGATCATGATGGCCGATGCACCGGCCGTGGTCGGCTCTTCCCAGAAGGCAAACCCGGCGCGCGTGACCTGCAGGCGCTCGACACCGCGGACCGAAGCCGGAAACCGGAACGTGCCGTCCACATCGGTGAGCACCCAAATGCCGGAAGGCAGCGCCGTCACCTGCGCGGCCACCACCGGCGTGCCACCCGCATCCGTCACGGTACCGTGAATAGCTTGGCCCACCGTGACCCGGGAAAGTGAAACGCAGATCAATGCCAGAACGGCGAGTCGTAGCGACATGCCTATTCCTTTCAAATGAGAATGAGACTCATTTTCAACTTAGTCGACAGGGATGAGTATACAAATCCATCTCTTCATACACAACGGGGGGCTTCTACTGAGTGCGGGTGGGATGAGCCGTGACCACACGTGGCCATAGGTTCCCTCGACGGGCACCAGTCCGCAGATTAGCTGAGGTCAGTATTGATAGCCTGATGCCTCATTGCGCGAGGAGATCGCATGGTACACCGGCCCTTGCGGACGGTCGCACTGCCCGAACAGCCGATGGCCGTCTATGACCGTTGGCTCGCAGGCCTCGCGGAGCAGCTCGCGGATCCGGCGTGTGACCGGGACGCGCTTTGTCGCGACACGCTCATGGACCTGCTCTATCCCCAGGCCGGCACCTGGGCGGACCTCGTGGCGGACCCTGACGTCCCCCTGGCCAGCCGGGCGGCCTTGCTGGCCTTGGACCCTCGTCACGTGACGCTCGAGCCCGAGTACTATCACGAAGTGGACGCCGCGCGCTACGTCCGCGTCAAGCCCCTGCTCTGGCTCTGGCAGTCATTCGACCGTTCACCACTCGGCGGCGGCAACGTGGATATCGCCGTGCGGTTTCGGCGCCTGCTGGCGGAGCATGTCTTCGCGCGCTGCGGCGCCAACTTCAAGTGCTTTCAGTTTGTCGAATTCTCGTTCGGGTACAACATGCACGTCGGCGACAGCGTGGTGGTGCATCGGCACGTGCTGCTCGATGACCGGGCGCCCATCACGCTCCGTGACAAGGCCTCCATCGCCGATTACGTCAACGTCTACACGCACAGCCACAGTATCGTGGACCAGCAGGATGTGACGAGCCTCCCGGTCGAGATCGGACCGGGCGCCCGGATCACCTACCACGCGACCGTGCTGGCCGGGGCGTCCATCGGCGAGCAGGGGATGCTCGGTGCCATGGCGTTGGCGACCAAGCCGGTCAAGGCGTGGCACCTGCATTTTGGCATTCCAGCGAAACTCAGGGTCGTGAAACCCAACGCGCCGCCGGAGGCCCGGAACACCGAGTGACCGTGCTCTGGATCGTCGGTGTCGTGGTGGTCGGCCTGCTCGGCTGGCGCCTGGGGCACCGCTTTGGCGCCGTGCGGACGTCCCGCCGGTCAGCCGGTGAGATCGAGACGGCGCGTGCCGAGGTCGGGCGCCGGCTGAATGAGCTGTTTGCCCTCCAGGAACTGTCGTACGTGCTGGCGGAGTCCTTGCGGCCGGATCGGATTGCGGATCAGATCACGCGCTTCGCCGGACGGTTCCTCGAGGCCGAGGGGGCGTTGGTTGCTCTCACCACGGATGGTGACCGTACCGTGCGGATCGCGGCGGCGTCGGGCGTACTCGCCGGCCTGGTGCAGCGTGCGTACCCCGAATCGGGCGCGGGCTTGCTTGCGGAGGCGATGGGGCGCGAGCAGTTGGAATTGGCCGAGACCGTAGACGGGGAAGCCCCCATCCTGCTTCCGGGGATACCCGTTGGTCGCGCCGCGGTCGTGCCGCTCCGTGCGCACGGCGTGACGGTGGGCGCTCTCGCGTTGGCCGGCCGCGCGGACCGGCCGTTCACGACCTCTGAGCTGCGGTTGCTCTCCACGGTGGCCACCCACGCGGCGATCGTGCTGTCGAACGCACGCTTCTTTGACCTGGTGCGCGCGGGTCGTGATCGGTGGGAGACGACCTTCAACGCGTTGCGCGACGGCCTGGCCATTCTGGATGCGGAGGATCGCGTCATCCAGGCCAACCGGGCGTTGGCGACGTTGCGTGAGCAACGAGGGATCACGGGGTCCCCACTCGACCAGATTCTCTTCGACGGTTCCACGGAAGTGCGGGCCCTGTTCCACGCGGCTCGCGCGGGTGGGGCACCGGCGGCGTTGGTGCTGCACAGCGCTCCGCTCGGGCGCACGTTCCGGCTCGGCGCGGCGCCGTTCACGGAGGGGGAGGACACGCGTCTCGTGGTGCTGGTGGAGGATGTGACCACGGAACACCAACTGGAACAGCAGGTGCTGCAACAGGAAAGGTTGGCGGCGGTGGGCCAATTGGTCTCGGGGATCGCGCACGAGCTGAACAACCCGCTGACCTCCATCGCGGGCTTGTCCGAGTTCCTGATGGCCCAGCCTGCGCCGAGTGAGCGGGACCGCGAGCACCTCAAGGTGATCCGCGACCAGTCCGACCGTGCCGGTCGGATTGTGCGGAACCTGCTCACGTTTGCACGGAAGGGCCCAGCGGACATCGGGCCGGTGGACCTGAACGACGTGGTCCAGCGTACGCTGTCGCTCATGAGCTACGAACTGCGGATGCGGGAGATCAAGGTCGAGGCGGCACTCGCCACGACGCTGCCCGAGATCCAGGGCGATCGGTACCAGTTGCAGCAGGTGGTCCTCAACCTGATCGGCAACGCCGCGCAGGCCGTCGAGGACAACGCACCCGACCGACCGCGCCTGGTGCAAGTGAGTACGGCCCCGGACGGCGACCATGTGATGCTGCGGGTCGCGGACACGGGTCCGGGCATCCCACGCGAGCATTTGGCCAACATCTTCACGCCGTTCTTCACGACCAAGGCGCCCGGTCACGGTACCGGACTCGGACTCTCGATTTCGTATCGCATCATTGAGGGACACAGCGGCAAGCTCACGGCGGAATCGCCGGCAGGCGGTGGGGCGGTGTTTGTGGCAAGGATCCCCGTGACGGCAGACTAGCCCTTCCGCGTCCGCCGCAACACGGCGTCCAGCCGCGCCGACAACGCCCGGGCCCGGAACGGCTTGGAGAGAAAATCGTCGGCGCCGAACTCGAACACGCGCACCTCATTCTCCTCGTCACCCCGTGCCGTCAGCACGACCACGGGAATGTGCTCCGTGGATCGGCGTGACCGCAGGTGCGACAGCACGCCGTAGCCATCGAGCCCCGGCAAATTCAGGTCCAGCACGATGATGTCGGGCGCCGTGCGGTCCACCTGGTCCAGCGCCTCGATCCCGTCCCGCGCTTCCGTCACCGTGTAGCCGTCCCGCTCGAGCAGGTCCCGCATCACGCGACGCAACTGGTCCTCATCGTCCACGAGCAGGACGCGGCCATGCCGCTGGTCGCGTGTGGGCGTCGTCTCGACGTCATCCTCGATGACCGCGGCATCGAGCAGCTCGAACGTGTCCGAGATCCCTGGTGCCGCGCGTGGCGGCGGCACAGGGGTGGCAGGAGCCGGTGTGGCAGTCTCGTGCGGCGGCGCAGTCGCCGGCGCTGCCGCAGCCTTGCGGAATTCATCTTCTTGCGGCACGTCCACCACACGTAACAACTCATCAATGGTGGACTCGCCCTTCAGCACGTGCGCCAACCCGCTTTGCCACAGGTCGCGCATACCGCTTGCCCTGGCCGCTTCCGCAATTTCCCCGGCCGAGGCGCTCTGGCCGATGCGACGTTCCACCTCGGGCGTAATCTTCATCACTTCGACGATCGAAAACCGGCCGTAATAACCGGTTTGTGAACACTCCGAACAGCCGGCCGCACGATACAGCGGCGTCTCGGGGGGCACCCACTTGTGCAGCTTGGGCGGAATGGTCTCGACCCACACTTCCTTGCACGTTTTGCACAGGCGCCGCATCAGCCGCTGGGCCACCACGCCGCGCAGCGCGGTCGCGATCTTGAACCCTTCAATCCCAATGTCGATCAAGCGCGTCACCGCATTGGGAGCGTCGTTGGTGTGCAGGGTCGAAAGCACCAGGTGGCCGGTGAGTGCCGCCTGAATGGCGATCTGTGCCGTTTCCTTGTCGCGGATCTCGCCGACCAGCACGACGTCCGGGTCCTGACGCAGAATGGACCGCAGGGCCGCCGAGAACGTGAGGCCCGCCCGCTCGTGCACCTGCACCTGCACGATGCCCGCCAGGCGGTACTCCACCGGGTCTTCGACGGTCACGATGTTCACGCCTTCACTCTGCACATGGCGCAGGGCCGAGTAGAGCGTGGTGGTCTTGCCGGACCCCGTGGGGCCCGTCACCAGAATCACGCCGTCCCGGTTCTCCAGCAGTTCCTGGATCGGCGTGATCTCGTCGGCCGACAACCCCAGCGACTCGAGGGACAGCACCGTCCGGCGCGAATCGAGGATGCGTACCACCACCTTCTCGCCCAGCGAGGCCGGCAGGGTCGAGACGCGGAGGTCCACCGGGACACCGTTCACCGCCACGCGTGCGCGGCCGTCCTGCGGACGCAGACGGTCGGCAATATCGAGCGAGGAGATGATCTTGATCCGGGAAATGAGCGGAATACCGGCTGCCCGGGGCACCTTCATGACCTGCCGCAACACGCCGTCAATACGATAGCGCACCGCGACCCCGCCCTCTTCGGGCTCAATGTGGATGTCGCTGGCCCGTGAAAGAATGCCTTCGGAAAGAATCAGGTCCACCAATCGGACGACGGGACGCTGCGACGCCTCCTCAGCCGAGATCTGCAGCTCCTCCGCGTTGTCCTGCTCCTCGACCTGGGTGACCTCGTTGTCACTCTCCATGCTGTCGAGCAGCTTGGACATCACGTTCTCGGGCCGGTAGTGCTCGTCAATCTTCTCCCGGATAGCGGCAGGGCTCGCGAGCAGCATGCGCACTTCGCGCCCGGTAGCAAACGCGAGCGTCTTCTCACAGTCGTAGTCAAACGGGGTCGCGGTCGCGATTTCCAGATAGGAGTCGGTTGAACGGAGCGGCAGAATGTGATAGCGCCGGGCCACCTGTTCCGGGACTACTTCGCGCGCCTGGCGCTCGCTGGACGCCAGCTCCGCCACCTTGAGGCGGAACCGGTTGGACAGCGCCTCGAGGATCGCCGCGTCCGTGGTCGCCTTGGCGGCCGTGAGCGCTTCCCACAGGGAGTCAACGGTGGCCTTGTCGCGCACCGTCGCCACCTGCTCGACGCCCACCAATTCCTCCACGGTCTTGGCGAGCCATTCGTCCTTGAAGTTCCTAGCCATTCCGCTCGAAGATAACGGTCGTCAGAGAATGGGCCAGAGGGACTGGCGCAGGTCGAGGGTGACGCCCACGTCTCGTGTCCGCGTGGCGTACCCCACGTCCACCCGAAGCAGCCGGTGGAAGAACTCGGCGCTCAGGCCCAGGACGGGACGCCAGCCGTCCGAATCCGCCCAAGGCGCGCCCGCGACCGGGTCCTGCGCCCGGCCGACGGCCACGAACGGACTCACGGCAACCTGGCTCCCGGTGGACGCGTACGGCCCGAGTGGCACCGCCGGGAACGGAACGGGCACCCGCCAACCCAACCGACCCCAGACAGCGCTCCGTCCCCCGAACGCCCGGTGCGGCTCGCCCGGCAACGAGGCGCGCCCGCCCAACGCGAACGACTGGTCGGGCGGCAAGTCCACGCTTCCCCACCCACCCCATCCCTTGAGGGTCAGGTCGCCGGGACCAAGCCCGCGGGTGAGCGTCAGATCAGCACGGAAGCGAACGTACCCGCCGAGATCGGTGGTGCCGCCGTCCACACCCCATGCGACCCTTGTGTAGGGATGTCCTGTCGGCGCGCCGCGATTGTGGAACACGGACAGCGATCCCACCGGCCCTCCACCGGAACCGAACGCGCCGTTCGGCCGGAACGTGCCCCCGGTGGATCCGGTGGCTATCGCCAGGCTCACGGTGTGACGGTACCCGGCCTGCACCCGCAGACGACCGCCGGACCATGTCCGGGTCTCTACCCCGACGTCAGCCGCCGACAGCAGGACCCAGTCGCCGTAGTCGCGACCGGCCTCCTGGGCCAGGAGCGAATTGAGCGCCGGCGCTATCGGCACACCGCCGAGCACGTCAGCGATCTCGTGTCGGGCGGACGCGGTCAGCTCAGCCCGGCCGCCACGCCAGATGACCGCGAGGCGACCCTTGGGCCGTTCGTCCGCGAAGCCGAACCCGCCCCAAGCACGTACGGTGATGCCGCCACCACCGGGTCGCAGGCGATACCCGAAACCGAGGGCAAGACCTTCCACGCGATTAAAACGGACCACGTCCGAGATGCCACCGGCCGCGGGGCGCGACAGGGCCATGCCGGTCAGGTCACGCCCACCGGCGACCGCCCGCACCAGATCCCTCGCTTCGCGCAGTTCGAGCACGGAACCGGTGCCCGCCCAGTCGGCAATGGCCTCGGCCAGCGGGCGATCCCATGTGAACGTGTCACGCACCGCGGCGGGGGCGACATCAATCTCAATCCCACGGAAGATCGAGTCCGGGATCCCTTCGTTGAACACGTACCCGCCGATCTCCCAGCGCCCGCGGATGATGCCACGCGCCGGGAGATCGAGCCACGTCGTGCCACGCCGGATCTCGACTTCCTGCCGGCGGGGCAGCCACCAGCGGCCGTCCCACAGGCCATTCTCCAGGACGATCGTGATGTCCTCGACGCTGGCGTCACGATACGCTGCGCGCGTGAAATTGAACCGCAGCCGCACCAGTTCCCCACCCGAGCGGTCCACGTACATGGAGCCCGCAATGCGCGGTTCGCGGAAATCCACCGGGCGGAACGCGATCTCCACCACGCGGACCTCGCGGTCCGGCAGCCGGATGACCGTGGAATCCACGATCGCGTACTCGTACATGGGGCCGGCGTCGGGGGCCAACGGGTGCGGCACATCGCGGACCTCGTCGCCTCCCCCCAGGCGGATCCGGTCGGCGAATCCGTTCTGCACGATGCCCAGATGGTCCCGGTGATAGGCGATGTCGGTGGGCAGGTCGGTGCGATCACGCCAGCCCACGATGCGCTGCTTGCTCCGTCCCGGCGCCCGCCAGTACACTTCGAGGACCAGTTCGTCCGACTTCACCAGCTGCGGCGGTTCCTCGAGCCCGTCTTCACCGAGTTGCGCCAGAAAGAACACGAACCCATGCGCCCGCGCCTGAAAATCCTCAAGACCACTCGCTGCGTCCGCGCTGCGCCTGGCGCGGGCACGGTCCACCAACTCCCGCACCGCGTCAGCGTTCCATTGCTGACCAGCAGCCGGGAGGTCGAAGAGCAGACAGCACAGCAACAATCGCATCGTCGCGGAATATCCCGGAGGGTACTCCGGGCGGCAACCGTCGCCGGCCTCGGCGTGATCGCCGCCTGTACCGATGTGCTTTCCCCCGGCGCCACGGTGACCACCGCCGACCTGCTGCCGCTCGGCCTCCAGACCGCACCACCCGCGGGGATGTCGTTCTGGGTGGTGAACAACCGCGCCACCACGCGCGCGTTGCGACACAACGACGGGTTCAACACGCTCTACGCCGAGATCCAGGTTCCGTCGGGATCCCTCGCCAGCCTGAACGGCACGCCGATCGGACCCGGTGACTCCATCGAGGTGAACGTGACCCCGATCGCCGGCGGGTACGGGGTCACGGTGGGTCCGTCCGGCATCAGCTTCTCGTCCGCGCCACGCGTCACGTTCTCGTATGCGCGGTACGGTGACGCGACGGTCGCCGATGGCAGCGGTTACGCGTCGCAATCGGCGTATGCCGCCGCACTCGAGGTGTGGGAAGAAGTGACCGTCGGCCGGTGGCGTACCGCGGCCGGATCGAGCTCGGCCGGCACCGACCAGATCACGGCGCTCCTCGATGCCTCAGGCCGCCTGATGGTTGCCGCGCCGCGATGATCCGTACCACCACCTGGGACGGGTTCCGTGGCGCCGCCAAGCGTGGCGGTATCGTGCCGGTCGTCCGCGAGTATGCCGCAGACACGTTGACCCCGGTGGCCGCCTTCGCCGCTCTCCATCGCGGGCCGTGGGGGTTTCTTCTCGAATCCTTGGTCGGTGGTGAGCGGTGGGCGCGGTACAGCTTCCTTGGGACCGAGCCACGGGAAGCGTGGCGCTTCACTCACGGCGCCGCACATCGGTGGACCCCCTCGACCGGATGGGACAACCCGCGTAACGCCGCGGATCCGCTCACGATCCTGGCTGAGCGACTCGCTTTCCCGGTAGCGGAGATTCCTGGCTTGCCCCGCTTTGTCGGCGGTGCGGTGGGGTTTCTCGGATACGAGACCGTGCACGCCTTTGAACGCCTGCCCACGCCGCGACCGGACACGCTCGGCCTTCCGGATGCCGTCTTCCTTATCACGGACACGGTGGTGGTGATGGACAACGCGTTCGGCCGCGTGCTGGTGGTGGCAACCCCGGAGGTGCCGGCCGGCGCCAACGAGGCGACGCTCCGCGCCATCTTCGAGAATGCCGAGGTGCGCATAGCGGCCTTGATGGACCGCTTGGCCCACGCGACGCCGCTCGAACCGCTCGCCCTGGCGACACCGGCCGAGGTGACCGTGCCAGACGATGGGCCGTTTCCGCGCGCGGCGTTCGAAGCAGGCGTCGCGACACTCAAGGAACACATCGCGGCGGGCGACATCTTTCAGGCCGTTTTGGCCCGGCGGATCGCGCGACCGACCTCCGCGCATCCGTTCCGCGTGTATCGCGCGCTGCGCACACTGAATCCGGCGCCGTACCTGTTCTATCTGGCGCTCGACGACATGGCGCTGGCCGGCAGTTCGCCCGAGGTGCTGGTACGGGTCGAAGACGGCGAAGTGACCGTACGACCGATTGCCGGCACGCGACCGCGGGGTGCGACACCGGACGAGGATGACCGGCTCGCCGCCGACCTCCGGGCCGATCCCAAGGAACTCGCCGAGCACGCCATGCTGGTGGACCTCGGGCGGAACGATGTCGGTCGGGTGGCCGACTTCGGGACGGTACGGGTGACCGCCGACCGCGCGTTGGAGCGCTACTCGCACGTCCAGCATCTGGTGAGCGAGGTGCGCGGGCGGCTGCGAACCGATGCGGACGCCTTCGCCGCCCTGCGGGCCTGTTTTCCAGCCGGGACCGTATCGGGGGCCCCCAAGATTCGCGCCATGGAATTGCTCAACGCGCTGGAGCCGACGCGCCGCGGGCCCTACGCCGGCGCCGTGGGCTACGTGGGCTGGGGCGGGCGGACGATGGACACCGCGATCGCCATTCGCACGGCTATCCTGAAGGACGGACAGGCGTGGGTGCAGGCCGGCGCCGGTATCGTGGCCGACAGCGATCCCGCGCGCGAGTTTGACGAAACGTCCCACAAGGCGCGCGCGGTCCTGGCGGCCCTGGCGCTCGCCGACAGTTAGCGCCCCCCCGGCGCCCGGCATATATTCGCCGCGGAGACTTCTACGTGTCTGCATACAAGCTCCTCAGCACGGCCGGCGATCAAACGATCGACATGCCCGCGAACGGCCAGTTGGTGGTCGGGCGCGCTGCGACGAGCGATGTACCCATCTTTGACCCCACCATTTCCCGACGTCACGCCGAGATTGAACTCGCCGGTGAAGGCGTCCACATTCGCGACCTGGGCTCCAGCAACGGGACCTTCCTGAACGGCACCCGCGTCACCGAGGCGTTGGCCTCGGATGGTGATGTCGTCGCGTTCGGCAAAGTGGCGTTCCGCGTAAAGTCGGTGACGCCCCCACCGATGAAGCCCGCAGACGCGGCGGCCTTCAGCGCGCAGCCACCGGCCGGGGCGACGATCGTGCGCCGCGTGGCCGCCCCGGAGGAATCACTCAAGGAACGCGTCAGCGGCGCCATGTCGGCTGCCGACCTCAAGGACGCCGCCGCCGCCAAGCAGACCGAGCGCCTGGCCCTGTTGCTCGACATTTCCAAGGAGCTGTCACGCCACCAGAACGTGGACCGACTGCTCGAGAAGATCGTGGACATCACGTTCCAGGTGATGAACGTAGACCGGGTGTCCATCCTGATGGTGGAGGCGGGGCAGGAAGACCTGATCCCGCGCATGTCGCGCAACCGCCTGGCGGGAGCGGGCGGCGAGGGGTCCCGCCACGTGCCGCGCTCGATCGCCCGCCGCGCCGTGGACGAACGCCTCGCCATCCTCACGGATAACGCGGCCGCCGACGAACGGTTCAAGGGCAAGTCCATCATGATGCAGAGCGTGCGGAGCGCGATGTGTGTGCCGCTCCTGGGCAGCGAGGGCAGGGTGCTCGGCATCATTTATGTGGACAACATGACGGCCACAAACTCGTTCAATGACGAGGACCTCGACTTCCTGATCGCGTTCTCGGGTATTGCCGCCGTGGCCATCGAGAACGGCCAGCTCACCCAGCGCGTCCAGCGCGAGGCGGTGGTGCTGTCCAACTTCCAGCGCTACTTCGCGCCGAATCTCGCTTCACAGATCGCGAGTCAGAGCGAGGCGGTCCAGCTGGGCGGCGCCAAGCGCCCGGTCGTGATCTTCTTCAGCGACATTCGCGGCTTCACATCCATGTCGGAGAGCATGTCGCCGGACGATATCGCGCGGCTGCTCACGGAGTATTTCACCGAGATGGTGGAGATCGTCTTCGACGAAAGTGGCACGCTCGACAAGTTCATGGGCGATGCCATCATGGCCCTGTGGGGAGCACCCATCGCCCACGAGGATGATGCGGACCGCGCCATGCGCGCCGCGCTCCGCATGGGTGAGGTGCTGGCGGCACTCAACGCGAAGTGGGCCTCCGAAGACCGGCAACAGGTGAAGATCGGTATCGGGATCAATTTCGGTGAAGTGTTCGCCGGGAACATCGGCAGCGATCAGCGACTGGAGTACACGGTGATTGGTGATGCGGTCAACGTGGCGTCGCGGCTGTGTTCGAAGGCGGGACCGGGCGACATCATGATTTCGGAACCGTTCTATCAGGCTCTCAAGGACCCGCCCCCCGTGGACCAGCTGGACCCGCTCGAACTCAAGGGCAAGGCCAAGGCCGTGCCGGTCTATCGCGTAAAGCGATAGGGCGCGCCCGCCTCGGACAGCAGATCGGCCACGAGGCGAATCGGCAGGCCGATCACGCCAAAACAGTCGCCATCAATCCGTTCCACCAACAACGCGCCAAACCCCTGCAGGCCGTACGATCCCGCCTTGTCGAGCGGCTCGCCCGTCGCGACGTAGTCGCGAATGGCGGCGGTATCGAGCGGGCGGAACCACACGCGCGTGGTGTCGGTGCGGTCCCAGGCGGTGTCATCACGTGCGACCGCCACAGCCGTGATGACGCGGTGCTCACGACCGGCGAGTCGCGCCAGCATCGCCTCCGCCTCGGCTGGTGAATCCGGCTTCCCGAGCCACTCGCCGTCGAGCACCACAACGGTGTCCGCGCCGAGCACCAGGCACCCCGGATGCCGAGCGGCCACAGCAAGCGCCTTGGTCCGCGCCAGGCGAACCGCCAAGCGCTCTGGGGTCTCGCTGGCTAGGGGGGTTTCATCAATGTCGGCGGGGTCCACTGTGTGCATGATGCCGAGCATGGTGAGCAGTGCCGTGCGGCGCGGGGACTGCGAGGCAAGGATGATCATCGGTCGAGAAGGATAGTGACGGGCCCGTCGTTCACCAGTTCCACCTGCATCATGGCACCGAACCGGCCCATCGCCACCGTCAATCCGCGTCCGCGCAGGTCGGCCACCAACGCATCGTACAGCGGCTCGGCCACCTCGGGCGCTGCGGCGTCCACGAAGGACGGACGATTCCCCTTGCGCGCGTCACCGTACAGCGTGAACTGTGAGACCACCAGAACCCCGCCGTTGATATCGGTGACGGATCGGTTCATGCGGCCGTCGGCATCAGCGAAAAGGCGAAGGTGAGCGAGTTTGGCGCCGAGCCACGTCATCGTATCGGCCGTGTCCGTCGGCGCGACTCCCACCAGCACACACAGACCCGCTCCGATTCGCCCCACCTCAGCGTCATCCACCGTGACGCGCGCCTTGGCCACGCGCTGGACGACCGCGCGCACCGCTACTCGACCGTGACCGACTTGGCCAGGTTGCGCGGCTTGTCCACGTCGCAACCGCGCCGCAGGGCCACGTAGTAGGCGAACAGCTGGAGGGGGATCACGCTGAGCACCGGCGTGAGGCAGTCCAGCGTCGCGGGAATGGCGAACGAATGATCGGCGAGCTCCGCGATCTCCTCTTCCCCTTCCGTCACGATGGCCACCACGCGGCCGCCGCGCGCTTTCACTTCCTGCACGTTGGCCACGACTTTCTGATGCACGCCATCCTTCGGCGCCACCACCACCACCGGCATATTCGCGTCAATCAGCGCGATGGGCCCATGCTTCATCTCGGCGGCCGGATATCCCTCGGCATGGATGTAGGAAATTTCCTTGAGCTTGAGTGCCCCCTCGAGCGCCACCGGGAAATTGTATCCACGGCCGAGATAGAGCGCGTTGTTGGTCTCGTGATACCGCTCGGCCAGGGTTTCCAGATCGGACGCCTGCGCCAGCACCCGCTCGATCTGGTCGGGCAGTTGCTGCAGTGCCTGGACCAGTGCCCGGCCTTGCAGCACGGACATCGCACGGGCCCGCCCGAGTACCAACGTAAGCAGGGCCAGTGACACCACCTGGCACGTAAACGCCTTCGTACTGGCGACACCGATCTCGGGACCGGCGTGGATGTACATGCCGCCATCCACTTCGCGCGCGATCGTACTGCCCACCGTGTTCACGATGCCGATGGTATGGGCGCCCCGCTGCTTGGCTTCCCGCACGGCGGCCAGGGTGTCGAGCGTCTCACCGCTCTGCGAGAGGGCCACCACCAGCGTACGCGCGTCCACAATCGGGTTGCGGTAGCGGAACTCGGACGCGTACTCCACTTCGGTCGGGATGCGCGCGAGTTCTTCCAGCATGTATTCACCGATCAACGCCGCGTGCCATGAGGTGCCACAGCCGGTGAGTACGACGCGTTCAATGCCCTGCAGCTCAGCCCGGGTGATATTGAGGCCACCCAGCTTGGCGCGCCCCTCATCCTCGAGGAGGCGGCCGCGGATGGTGTTCCGGATGCTCTCCGGCTGTTCCATGATCTCCTTGAGCATGAAATGGACGTAGCCGCCCTTTTCGATGGCCTCAAGGTCCCAGTCAATCGTGCTGACCGCTTTCTGGATCTTTTCCGTGCCGCGCCGGGTGACGTGATACCCACCGCGCTCCAGCACGGCCACTTCGCCATCGTCGAGATACACCACCGACCGGGTGTACTCGATCAGAGCGGCGGCATCGGACGCCACGAAGTACTCGCCCTCGCCGATGCCGAGCAGAATCGGCGAGCCCATGCGGGCCGCAATCAGCGTGTTGGGGTGGTCGGCTGCCACCACGACGATACCGTACGTGCCCTCGATCTCATCGAGCGCGGCAATGACGGCCTTTTCCAGTGAGTCGTGCTCGCGGAGCATCTCCTCGATCAAATGCACCAGCACTTCCGTGTCCGTTTGCGACCGGAACGTATGTCCGCGCTTGGTCAGGACGGTGCGGAGGGCGCTCGCGTTCTCGATGATGCCGTTGTGCGCAAGCGCGACGGTGTTGCCGCAGTCGGTGTGCGGGTGCGCGTTGATCTGGTTGGGCGCGCCGTGAGTGGCCCACCGCGTATGGGCAAGGGCGACGGTACCGGCTGGTTGCGTGGTCTTGAGGAGTTCCTCCAGCCGGGCAATGCGGCCCTCACTCTTCACCACGCGCAGTCCGGCGGGACCGACGGCGGCGACGCCGGCCGAATCGTAGCCGCGATACTCCAGCCGCTTGAGGCCTGATACCACCAGCGGCACTCCGTCCCGCGGTCCGACATATCCGACAATACCACACATACGTGCGCTCCCGTGAATCAGGCCAACGCGTCGCGCGCGGCCGCTACCAGTTCCATCGCCTGTGCGGCGGTGGGTGCCTCAGCAATCATACGCACGATGGGTTCCGTCCCCGAGGGACGAAGATGCACCCACCGATCCGCCCAGCCCAAACGCAGCCCGTCCTGACGGTCCGCCTGCGCATCCGGATACCGACTCGCCAGTCGATCGTACGCGCGGGCCAAGTCGGCTCCCCGCGGTGTCTTGGCCTTGATGATACGGTACGAGGGCAACGCCTGCACACGGTCCGCCAGCGTGCCCGCCGCGCCGGCCAGCCAGTCGAGCACGAGCGCTGCGGCCACCGGAGCATCACGCCCAAGGTGCAGCGGAGCGTACATCACCCCGCCGTTGCCCTCGCCACCAATGGTCGCCTTGGCCGCGCGCATCGCGCGTGCCACGTTCGCCTCCCCGACCGGCGCCCGGGACACAGTACAACCATGCCGTCGCGCAGCATCATCTACCACCAAGGACGTGGACAGGTTCACCACCACGGGTCCGGGGGATCGCCGCAGCACCGTGTCCACCGCCAGCGCGAGCGTCCAGTCCTCGCCGATGGGCCGACCTGTACCGTCCACGACCGCCAGGCGGTCCACGTCGGGGTCTACCGCCATGCCGAGGTCCGCCCCGGTTTTCTGGACGAGAGCCGCTAACCCGCTGAGGTTCTCAGGGATCGGCTCCGGCGCCCGTGGAAACCGTCCATCGGGTTCCAGGTCCATGCCCACCACCTTGCACCCAAGGCGTTCGAGCAGATCCGTCATGATGGCGCCGCCAGCGCCGCGCACTGCATCCAGCGCGATGGCAAGGCGCCGGGCACGGATCGCCTTCGTGTCTACCACCGGCAGTGCGAGCACGGCGTCCACGTGGCGCTTGGCTGCCAACGCATCATCGTGGATTTCACCAAGCCCGTCCCATCCAGCTCGCGGCACCTCGCCCGTCTCCGCAAGGGTCCGCACGCGCCGTGCCGTTTCGACATCGAGAAACAACCCATCCGCGCCCACGAACTTCATGGCATTCCACTCGACCGGGTTGTGGCTCGCGGTGATCACTATACCCCCGCCGGCGTGGTGATGCTCCACCGCGAGCTGGACGGTCGGCGTCGGGACGACCCCACAGTGCACCACGGTGCATCCTACCGATGCGAGCCCCGCCTCGGCCGCACGCGCAAACATCGCGCCCGAGGTTCGCGAGTCGCGGCCGAGGACCACGATCCTGGCACCGGTCGCGCGAACCAAGGTCCCGAACGCGGCAGCCCAACGGGCCACAAACTCCGGCGTCAGGTCGGTGCCCACAAGCCCACGCACCCCCGACACACTGATCATGAGCGTATCGCTCACGAGGGGCTCACGCCGATTTCGATGCCGGCACCCGCGATCCGCCACGGCAGGCGGCGGCGAGTGATCTCGGGAGTCGCGATGGGGAGCTGGTCCAAGTCGTAGTAGGCGTTGCCGAACGCGTCCACCACGTCGGGATCGAATTGCCGCCCTTGCTGGGCACGCAACTCGCGCACGGATTCCTGCGGTGTCATGGCCGGCCGGTACGATCGACTCGACGTCATGGCATCGAACGCATCCACCACGGCGATCAGCCGCGCCTCACGCGGGATCGCGTCACCGACCAACCCATCCGGCAGACCCTTGCCATCCAACCGCTCGTGGTGCGAGCGCACGATGCTGAGCACCGTGGGCGCCGCGCCGAACAGCGACGACAGGATGCGCTCACCGATCACCGTGTGCGTCATCACATGCCGGTACTCGCTGTCGGACAGGTTGCCTTCCTTATTGAGGATGGACTCATTCACGCCGATCTTGCCGATGTCGTGAAGTTCCGCGCCGAGTTCGATGATCTGCACCTGCTCATCGCCGAAACCCATCAACTCGGCCGTGGCCTTGGCGTAGGCGGCGACACGCGCAGAATGACCCTGCGTGTAGGGATCCTTGGCTTCAAGCGCGTGCACGAGGGTCTGGATTCCTTCCAGGAATACTTCCTCGATCCGCACGGTCTGCTGGCGCACGAGGTCTGCGAGCTGTTGCTGGTAGCGGCGGTTGTCAAGCAGGAGGCGCCGGCGTTCCAGCGCGCGCTCGATGCGCGCGTGCACCTCGGATAACTGGAACGGCTTGGTGATGTAGTCGAACGCACCGCGCTGGAGGCACTCGACGGCTGTCTCGACCTCCGACACGCCCGTGACCATGACGACCGCAAGATCCGGGTACCGCACCCGCAGGTTCTCGAGCAACGTCAGGCCGTCCATCTCGGGCATGCGGATGTCGGACACCACCAGGTGGACGACCGCGCCGGAGGCGAGCACCTCGAGTGCTTCGCGCCCGGATCGCGCCTCCAGGCACTCATATCCGCCCTGACGGAGCGAACGCACCAAGGCGGCGCGGAGGCGGTCCTGGTCATCGACGACAAGGCAACAGGGGGGAGTGTCGGACACGGGAGAGAACCTATCAGATGTATTATTGTATTGCCATGACACGTATCAATAATGATGACTTGGCGGGCGGCCCCGGAACGCGCGCCGTGCATGCCGGACAGGCCCCCGACCCCACCACGGGGGCCATTATGCCCCCGATCTACCAGACCTCGACGTACGTGCAGGACGCGTTGGGCCGGCACAAGGGGTTTGAGTACGCACGGACCCGCAATCCCACCCGCGATGCCTTGGAACGGAATGTGGCCGCCTTGGAAGGCGCGCACCACGGATTTGCCTGGGCATCGGGATTGGCGGCCACGGATGCCATCCTCAAGCTCCTGAGCCAGGGCGACCACGCCATCTGTGGCGAGAACGTGTATGGCGGCACGCACCGCCTGATGACCCACGTGTACGAACGCCTGGGCCTGACGTTCACGTTCGTGGACACGCGCGACACGGAGGCCATTCGGCGAGCCGTCACCGACCGTACCCGCCTGATCTTTGTCGAGACGCCCACCAACCCGATGATGCGGCTCACCGACCTCGCCGCCGCGGCGGGTGTGGCAAGGGAAGCGGGTTGCATCCTCGCGGTGGACAACACGTTCGCCACCCCGATCTTCCAGCAGCCGATTGCCCTGGGTGCCGACCTGGTCATGCACTCCACCACCAAATACCTGAATGGCCACTCGGACATGGTGGGCGGCATGCTGGTCACGAATCGCGACGATCTGGCCGAGCGTCTGGCCTTCCTCCAGAATGCGGCCGGCGCCGTGCCGGGACCGATGGACTGCTGGCTGGCGCTCCGCGGCACCAAGACGCTGCCGCTGCGCATGCGCCAGCACGATGCCAACGGCCGCCGGATCGCGGCCTGGCTGGCGGCGCGCACGGAGCCCGTGCACGTGTATTACCCGGGCCTGCCAAGCCATCCCCAGCACGACCTCGCCACAAAGCAGATGTCGGGATTTGGCGGCATGATCGCGTTTGATGTCGGCAGCGCCGCGCGCGCCGGCTCGTTTGTGGGAGCAACGCGATGGTTCAGCCTCGCGGAATCGCTGGGCGGCGTGGAAAGTCTGATCGGTCACCCGGCCTCGATGACCCACGCGAGCGTACCCAAGGCCATGCGGGACGCCATGGGCCTGACCGACGGCCTGATCCGGCTTTCGGTTGGCATTGAGGACGTGGACGATCTGATCGCCGATCTGGAACGCGCCTTCGGCGCCATGGCCCGCGCCGCGTGAGCCTGAAACCCAAGGCTAGGGGCGCAGCGTACGGTCTTCAACGACCGTACCTGTCGAGGCCCGTATGACCAAGGTTCTGACCCAGATTGCCCCGGAAGCGTGGGAACACGCCGCCGACCGGGCTGCCCTGAACGCCCTGCGAAATGTCCCCGGCTTCGACGAAGCCGTGAAGAAGATCTTCGGCTTTTTCGGGGAGCGCGGGATCCGCCTGCTGTTTCAGGCCAATTCCGTCAAAGTAGGTCCCCGCCAGTTCCCGAAACTCGACGGATTGCTGGATGAGGTGTGCGCCACAATGGACTGGCCCACCAAACCCGAGTTGTACGTCACCCAGACACCCCTGGTGAACGCCGGGGCGGTGGGGTTCCGTGAGCCCTTCATTGTGCTCAACTCCGCGGCGTTGGAACTGCTGAACGAAGACGAGACGCGCGTCCTGATCGGACACGAACTCGGCCACATCATGAGTGGCCACGCGGTGTACCGTACCATTGCGGCCCTGGTCCTCACGCTGGGATTCAACAACCTGCCTTTCCTGGCTGGGATCGCGTTGATGCCGATCCGGTTTGCCTTGCTCGAGTGGTATCGCAAGAGCGAGCTCTCCGCCGACCGCGTCGGACTGCTGTCCACGCAGGACGTGAACGCCTCCACCCGTCTCTTCTTCAAGATGGCCGGCGGGGTGAAGCCGCTGGGCGGTGCCGTGGACCTGGGTGAGGGCAACATGGAAGTCTGGCGCGAGCAGGCGCGCGCCTACGACGAGAGCGGCGGACCGCTCGATTCGATCTACAAGATCCTCAACACGCTGGCGCTCACGCACCCGTTCAGCCTGCTCCGCACGGCGGAGCTTGACCGGTGGATCGCGACCGGAACGTACGAGCGTATTCTTGCGGGCGAGTACCCGCACCGCGGTCCGGAACAGCGTGACCGCCGTTACCTGGACGATCTGGCGGAAGCCGCGACGCATTACGGCAATGAAGCGCGCGATGTGGCCGGGGAAATGGCTGATGCGGCGCGGCGCGCGGCCAGCGCGTTTGCCAAGGCGTTCCGCGGGGGCAACCCGCAAGGGTGAGACTGCTTGTGGTCGGATCCGGGGGCCGGGAGCATGCGCTCTGCTGGACCCTCGCCCAGGGCGCCACCGTCTGGTGCGCGCCCGGCAACCCCGGTACCGCGACCGTCGCCACCAATCTCCCGATTCCGCCCGACCATCCCGCCAGCCTGATTGACGCCGTCCGTACCCATCGCCTTGATGCCGTGATCATCGGGCCGGAAGGCCCGCTAGCTGACGGATTGGCCGACCATCTCGTTGCCGCCGGCATTCCCGTCTTCGGCCCCTCGGCGGCGGCCGCCCAGATCGAAGCCTCCAAGGCATGGGCCAAGGCGCTCATGCACGAGGCGGGTATCCCCACCGCCCGTTCAGCCACGTTCACCAACGCTCCCGCCGCCCGCAGCTACATCGACGCCCATGCCGAGCCGCTGGTGGTCAAGGCATCTGGCTTGGCCGCCGGTAAGGGCGCCGTGGTATGCGCCACGCGCGCGGAGGCCCGATCGGCGGCGGACGCGATGTTCGACGGCCGGTTTGGCGACGCTGGGCGCGAAGTCGTGATCGAGAGTTTCCTTGAGGGCGAGGAACTGTCGGTCTTCGCGCTCACCGATGGCGAACAGATCCAATTGCTCCCACCCGCCCAGGATCACAAGCGACTGGGTGAGGGTGATACCGGTCCCAATACCGGCGGCATGGGTGCGTACACGCCGGTCTCACTCGCCACCCCAGCGTTGCTCGACCGGGCGGTGGCCCAGGTCATCCGGCCCACGCTGGCCGCCATGGCGGATCGTGGTGCCCGGTACCGGGGTGTGCTGTATGCCGGACTGATGGTGGCACCGGATGGCCGGCCCAGCGTGATCGAGTTCAACTGCCGGTTTGGCGATCCCGAAGCCCAAGTGGTGCTGCCGGTCGCCGATCTCGACTTGGCGGCAACCTTGGTGGCCATTGCCCGGGACGACTGGCGGCCTACGAGCCCGGTGGTACGCGCGCGCCGTGCGGCCGTTACCACGATTCTGGCGGCGCCGGGATACCCGGAGACGCCCGAGAAGGGCGTGGCAATCACCCTGCCTGCGACGCTCCCGGCTGAGTCGGTGCTCTTCCACGCAGGCACCCGAGTGGAGGGCGGTCGGCTGGTGACGGCGGGCGGCCGCGTGCTGTGCGCCACGGGTTTTGGCGTCGATGTCCCAACCGCCGCCCAAGCCAGCCGGGCACTGGCCGAGCTGGTCACTTTCGACGGGGCGCAGTGGCGCCGCGATATCGGCTGGCGGGAGCTGGCCCGATGAGATAGGTTAACCTAAATTCATATTTAGGCTCCCCGAACTCATTGGACTCGTCATGCTCTCCGCGTTCTCAGCCTTCATCCTGTTCACCGCGCCACCCGCGTCGGAAGCGATCCCCTATTTCGCGCGGCGCTATGGGGTCACGTGCAACGCCTGCCATGCCCTCCCACCCAAATTGAACGCGTTCGGCGAGAACTTCCGCCGCAATGGCTACTCGGCACCCACGCTCCGCGCGCGGGGAACCGTCCCGATGGCGCTCTGGGTGAGCGGCCGGTATGACGCCCTGCCGGACGCGCCGAACCAGCTCGACGCCACGCGATCCTATGTGAATCGAATCGAAGCGGTCTCCGGCGGTCGGCTGGTGGCGCCGTGGTTGTCGTATTTCGTCGAATGGCGACCGCTCAGCCTGGAAACGCGAGGCGACGGCT
This sequence comes from Gemmatimonadales bacterium, assembly GCA_040877595.1. Taxonomy (GTDB): domain Bacteria; phylum Gemmatimonadota; class Gemmatimonadetes; order Gemmatimonadales; family GWC2-71-9; genus JBBDNM01. The sequence goes on from JBBDNM010000026.1 coordinate 80,067, forward strand.
CGCTGCGGGACCGCTCCGGCCGGTTCGAGGACCTGTTCCTCACGGCGACCACGGGTGGTTTCGGGCTCACGGCGGGCCAGTTTCGTCAGGTAGACCAGGTGGATGTTTCGTTGCGCCTGGGCCTGAGCGAGCCGCTGGCGCTGGCGGCGTCCCTTCCGGGAGAGGCCGACGCCGACCCGCGGATCACCTCGTTGCGATCGTTTTCGCCCGCGGGGCGTTCACCGGCCGTGCGCGCGGCGTGGACGCGGCCAATCGGAAGGTGGGCCTGGACCTCTTCGGTCGCGGTGCCTTTCACCGGGGAATTCTCGCTGCCGCTCACCGACCAGGCCCGCATCGAAGCGAGCAACGAGTTCGCGCTGGATCCCAAGGGGGTCGTGCTGGAATCGTTCGTGCGGCGCGGCTCCACGTCGTGGGGGGCACACGGCTTTTACGATCATGCCGGCCGGTATCTGGTGAACGGCGTCGCGACGGGACACCGGGCGGGGTTCTACTGGACGGCGATCGCTGGCTTCGAGCGACGGGACGCCTCAACACACGTCCGGTGGTCGGCCGAGGGCGAGTATATGGTCTCGCCCCTGTTCGCCATGGGGACACGTGTCGAGAACCGGGGCGGTGACGGCGCACCACCCGCGGCCCTGCCCTACATCGTGGCACACTTCCCCGGCACCCACTATACACTTCGGTTCACGATTGAGCGGCGGACGCAAGGTGACCGGAGCGCCACGTTCGTGGAGGTGGGAACGGTCTTCTAACGACATCTGACGGCGGGAGACCCGTGCCGGAGCTGCCTGAGGTCGAGACCATCGTGCGGGATATCGCCCCGCACCTCGAGGGCGTCACGCTCCGCGACCCCCGGCTCTACCGTCCCGACGTCCTCCGCGACACCACCCGCCGCACGTTCCTGCGGGCCGTGCGCGACCAGCGCGTCGTGTCGGTCACCCGCCGCGCCAAGCACGTCGTCCTGCAGCTGGCATCCAATCACCGGGTCATCATCCAGCCCCGCATGACGGGAAGCCTGCTCATCCTGCGGGCGGCACCGGCCGGGGACGATCGGCGGTACGCGGTCTTCGTGGCCAAGGCAGGCCGCGCGTGGTTTCTGGTGCGCGATGTCCGGCGACTCGGCACCATCACGCTCTTGGATGAAGCGGGGTGGATGTCCTATACTGAACGCATCGGACCGGAACCCCTTGCCGCGACGTTCACCGCCGAACGACTGGCGGAACGGTTGGCAGGCACCCGACAAGCCATCAAGAAGGTGCTGATGGATCAGGCGCGCGTCGCCGGGATCGGCAACATCTACGCGAATGAGGCCCTGTGGCGGGCCGGTATTGACCCGTCCCTGCCGGCCGGCCAGCTCGACCGAGCGGCGGTCGGTCGCCTGCATCGGCACGTCCGGGCCATTCTCCGGGCAGCCGTCCGCTCGCGGGGCACCACCGTGCGGGACTACCGGACCGGCACCGGCCAGCCAGGACACTATCAGGACGGGCTCAAGGTGTACGACCGCGCCGGCCTGCCCTGCCGCCGGTGCGGCACCGTCCTTGCCACCACCCACGCCATTGACGGCCGGCAGACGACGTTCTGTTGGCGGTGCCAGGGCGGCGCATGAAGATCGCCGTGGTGTTCGACACCCCGCATGCGGGGTGGCGTCACGATGATTTCCAGCGCGATATGGTGGCCCAGGGGGCCGACCCCGAGGCCGAATACGAGGTCGCCCGCGCGCTGGCGGCGAACGGGCACGAGGTCCAGATGATCGGGGTACGGGAGGACCTGCGGGTGCTGCTGGACGCCCTGGATGCGTTCAAGCCCGACCTGGCCTTTAACTGCGCCGAGGGATACCGCGGCGATTGCGGGCTCGATTACGTCCTGGCGACCGCGCTGGAAGCGGCCCGCGTCCTCTACACGGGCTCCCCGCCTGCGGCCCTCCTGGTGACCCGCGACAAGGCGCTGAGCAAGAAGGTGCTCGCATGGCACGATCTCCGGGTGCCGGGCTTTGTGACCTTTCACCCCGGCACGCCGCTCCGCGCCCCTGAAGGGCTGATCTATCCGCTCATCGTGAAGCCGGTGGCCGAGGATGCGTCGGCGGGCATTGCGCACGCGTCGGTAGTGCGGGACGAGCGCGAACTGGCCGACCGCGTGGCCTTTATTCAAGCGACGTTCGCGCAGCCGGCCATCGCGGAAGAATTCATCGAGGGGCGCGAACTGTACGTTGGTGTGATCGGCAACGGCGAGACGCTGGAGGTCTTGCCGGTGGTCGAAATGGTGTTTGACAAGGAGAAGAACCCGCCGGAAGAGCGCATTGCCACGAAGCATGCCAAGTGGCACGACGGCTATCGGGAACGGCGGGGCATCCGGAACCAGTTTGCCCGGCCCATCGCGCAGAGCGCCCGTGAGGAGATCGAACGGTTGTGCCGGACAGCAGCCCAGGCCCTGCATCTCCGGGACTACGCGCGGTTCGACCTGCGCCTGACCGACGACCAGGAAGTCTGGCTCATCGAGGCCAACGCCAACCCGTATATCAGTTGGGGCCACGATATGGCCAACGCCGCCGAGAAGCGCGGCCTGGACTACGCGGCGTTCATCAATCGCATCGCGCAGGAGGCGTTGAGCCGGCGTGCCGTTGTTGCGTAGGCGGGGGCTGCGGCTCCGGCCGCATCGCGAATATCGGTGCGCCTGTGGGGAGAAGCTTCAGCGGTTCTGGCCCTTCTGCTCGGAATGCGGCCGGGCGCAGGTCTGGAAGGACGAAGAACACGTTACCGGCGCCGAGTGTCACAGCTGCGGCTGGATGCTTTCGGACCTGTCGAGCTACTGCCCCTGGTGCGGTGCCGACGTGTACGAAGAAGGCGTCTCCAGCGAGGACCCCCTCAAGTCCCCCAAGGGTTTCACGTTCGGCGCCAAGTGCGACGCTGGGTGCGGCGGCGGCGTCATGTACCCGATGCCATTCTGTCCGTGGTGCGGCGATGAACAGAGTTGGGACGACCCGCAGGTGGGATCCTGTCCGCACTGCGATCGGGGCGTGGATGACTGGATGAAGACCTGCCCCTGGTGCGGCGGGGACGCCACCGGCCAGAGCCTGATCCCGAAGACCTTGGCCAAGGTGCGGCGGCTGCTCGCCGTATCTGGCATCAAGCACTGGGGCTACCGCATCCTCCTTCGACCCGGTGTCTCAGGGGTCGATCCGCGCTACCCGAACATCGTCGAGATCGAGCGCGACTACGTGATCGGCCAGCGCAGCCGCGACGAGATCCCGTGGTCCATGCTGGTCGGCCTGGTCTGCCACGAGTTGGGGCACAGCTTCCTGTTTCATCACTGGCGCTGGACCCGCAAGCCGGAGTTCCTCCGGACGTTCGGTGAAGCGGACAAGGCGTACCGGGTGACCGACGACACGTGGGTGGATTTCCAGCGGCGCCGTATTTCGACCACGTATCCCGACCACGTCAGCGCGTATGCCGCGACACACCCGCAGGAAGATTTTTCGGAGACGTTTCGCTTCTACGTCACGCGCCGTGGTCGCATGCGCGAGATCCTGGCCGAGATCGGCCAGAAGCGCAAAGCGGTGAACGTGTACGAGAAGTTCCTCGCGTTGCACCATTACTTGCGACAGCTGCGGGGCTGGCGGTGAGCACGCTGGCCCTCCCGCTCGCGGACCTGAACCGGATGGAGAAGCGGATGCGCGCGCTGGCGGAGCCGCGTCCGGCCATCTACCGCATGGTGGATCGGAGCGGACGCGTCGTGTACGTCGGGAAGGCTCGGCGGTTGCGACAGCGACTGCTGAGTTATTTCCGTGCCAGGCCGCCCGAGAAAGCCGCGCGCATCCTGGAAGCGGCCGCCGACATCCAATGGGACTACGCGCCATCCGAGTTCGCGGCCTGCCTCGGTGAGCTGCGGCAGATCCGGAAGTTCAGACCATGGTTCAACGTGCACATGAACCGCACCCATCGCGTCGCCTTTGTCCGGATGTCGGTGGGACCGGCCCCGCGCCTGTCCGTCGGCCCGGTGGTGGATGCGCCCGAGGTGCGGCACTACGGCCCGTTCCGCTCGGTCGGCCGGCTGCGCGACTCGGTGCGTGTCCTCAATGACCAGCTCGGCCTCAGGGACTGCGCCGAACGCATGCCAATCGTGTACGCCGAGCAGGGCGACCTCTTCAGTGAGGCCCGCCACGCCGCGTGCATGCGCCATGCGTTCGGGACGTGCGCCGGACCCTGTGCCGGCCTCGTGACGGAGACTGACTATCACGGGCGGGCCGAGGCGGCCGTGGCGTTCCTGGAAGGCCGTGCCGCCGCGCCGCTTGACCGCGTGGTCGCCGGAATGCAGCAGGCCAGCGACCGGGATGCGTTCGAGCAGGCGACCCGCTGGCGCGACCGGTTCGATGCGCTCGAATGGCTGTTCGGCGCCGCCAACCGCATTCGGACGACCATTGCCGCGATGACCTTCGTGTACGTGGACCCGGGCAGTCACGGCGACGACCACGCGTACATCATCGTACAGGCTGCGGTGAAAGCGTCGGCACCCGCCCCACGCACACCGATCGAGCATGCAGCGTTTCTCGCGCTCGTGCATGAACATGCGACCATCGCCCCCAACGCCGGGCCGCTGCCGACCGACGGCATTGATGAGATGTTGCTGTTGTTGTCCTGGTTCCGCCGCCATCCCGCCGCCATGCGCAAGAGCCTTGCGCTCGACGCCTGGATTGCCCGGCACGGCCACTAGTCATGCTCACCGCCATCATCCAACTCGGCATTGGGCTGGGCATCCTGTCGTTCGGCGGGCACTATCTCGTCGAAGGTGCGGTGCGCATCGCGCTCATGGCGCGCCTGAGTCCCGGCGTCATCGGACTCACCATTGTCGCGATGGGCACCAGCATGCCGGAGCTCGCGGTGAGCCTGGGGGCGGCGGCGCGGGGCGCATCCGACGTGGCGTACGGCAATATCACCGGATCCAACATCTTCAACATTGCGTTTATCCTGGGGCTCACGGCGCTCCTCAAGCCCATCGCGACGTCGCGCCAGACCGTGCGCCTCGAGTACCCGTTCATGGTCATCGCGATGGGCATGCAGCTCTTGCTGGCGCGGGATGGTGTGATTGACCGCGTGGAGGGCATCTTTTTCTTCGGGTCAATGCTGGCCTTTGTATGGTACCTCGTGCGACTGTCCCGCGTCACAGGTGAAGAACCACAGGGTACCGAAACGGATCAGGCCGCCCGCGAACTGGCACGGGTCACACCGACGTCGAAGTTGTGGGCCGTCAATATCGGCCGCGTGGCACTCGGCATCGTCGGGCTTGCCGGCGGGGCCGAACTGATGGTGCGGGGTGCCATCACCATCGCTGATGTCTGGGGGATCAGCGAGCGCGTGATTGGACTCACGATCGTGGCGGTCGGCACGAGCCTTCCTGAACTCGCCACGTCCATCGTGGCCGCCCGTAAGGGCGAGAGCGACATCGCGCTCGGCAATCTGGTTGGGTCCAACATCTTCAATACCCTGGCCATCCTCGGGGTCACGGCGTCACTCATTGACGTGCCGGTGCATCCGGCCGCCATCCAGGTGGATAACTGGATGATGCTTGGCGTGTGCGCGATCCTGTTTCCCATCATGCGGACGCGGTTCAAGATCGGGCGGTTTGAGGGCGGGTTGTTGTTGGTGGCGTATGGGGTGTATGTGGGGTGGCTGTTGATGGCGGGATAAGCGGAGCCCCCTCCCAGCGACTGGCGCCGGGCGCGACACGCAGCATCTTTCCCGGCATCCCCGCCTCGGAGTGCTCGCGATGCGTACGCTGTTCATGCTGTGCCTGGCTGTCTTCACGTTCTCCCCGCTCACAGCCCAGACCCGCGGCCTCCAGCCGCAGGACTACTACCGCATGACCTTTGTCGGGGACGTGGCATTGTCCCCCACCGGCGATCTGGTGGCATACACGGTCACCACCGTCAACGAAGCCGAGAACGAACGGCACCGCGAGGTGTGGCTCCAGCGCCTGCGCGACGGCCGGCCCGACGGAGCGCCGTTCCGGTTCACCGACCCCACTGAGGAATCGAGCGGGCCGCGCTGGTCACCGGACGGGACGGTGCTGTCCTTCACCTCTCGTCGCGGCGAGGACCAGAACAGCACCTGGTTCGCCCGTGTCACGGCACCCGGGGGTGAGGCCTACCACGTTGAGGGCGTCACGGGCGCCCCCGTGTGGTCCTCTGACGGCGCGTGGATCGCGTACGTGCGGGCACCAGATGATGGAGCCGAAGAGGGCGAGAACCGTCGGGTCGGCTGGATCGCGCCCAACGCGATCAGCCGTACCCTGGACGCCCGCCGCTTTGACGGGCGCGTGATCACGTCCATGCGCTACAAGCGTGATGGGACGCGCACGCTGCTCCCCGACTACCGCTCGCGCGACAAGCGCCAGCTGTACGTGGTGCCGGCCGCTGGCGGGACCCCGCGCCAGGTCACCGACGGACCGTTCGATGTCGGCTCGATCGCCTGGATGCCCAACGGCCGCACGATCGTGTTCGCGGGAAACCCCGAGCAGGATGACGAGCTGAATCAGGAGCAGACGTCGGACCTGTACGCCGTGTCCGTCAGCGGCGGCACGCCCCAACGTCTCACCACCAACCCGGGCAGCGAGTCCGATCCCGCGATTTCGCCGAACGGTCGCCTGCTGGCATTTGTGCAAACGCAGGACCGGCTGAGCCAGCCGGAACTGCTGGTCGTGAACCTGACCGCCGACGGCGCCTTTGACGGGACGCCCCGCGTGCTCACCGGGGAGTGGGATCTCATCGCCGATCAGCCCGTGTGGATGCCCGACAATCGCACGATCCGGTTCACGACCGGGGTCGGCGGCAACAGCCATGTGTTTGAGGTAGCGGCGACGGGCGGCGCCGTACGACAGGTGACCACGGGCGACCGCCGCGTGGGCGGCGTATCCTGGAACGGCAATGGGCGCCTGATGGCCTATACGTCAACCGACGCCCAAACCCCCGGTGAGGTGTTCGTGGCGCGGGGCGACGGCTCGCGGGAGGTGCGGGTCACCGGCTTCAACGACGCGTGGCTGTCCGAGGTCGCGCTGATGCCCGCCGAGCGGCTTACCTGGACCGTGGGCGACGGCACCGAGATCGAGGGATGGGTCATCCGTCCGGTCGGGCATCAGGCGGGACAGCGGTACCCGATGATCCTCAAGATTCACGGCGGCCCGTACGGCGCGTACGGCAACACGTTCTTTCAGACGTTCCACGTGCTGTCAGCCGCCGGCTTTTACGTGCTGTACGTCAATCCCCGGGGCTCAACCGGGTACGGCCGCGACTACCAGTACGCCACGTTGGGGGGTTGGGGGGAAATCGACAGCGAGGACTTCCTTCGTGGGGTGGATGCCGCGCTCGCGCGCTATCCAGATATTGACCCCACGCGAGTCGGGGTGTCCGGCGGCAGCTACGGCGGGTTCATGAGCAACTGGCTGACCGCGACGAGCGACCGCTTCGCCGCATCCGTCACGAGCCGTTCCATCGCCAACTGGGAGACGATGTACGGCACGTCAGACGCCCACTACCTGACGGAGCACGCGTTTGAGGGATCGCCGTGGGAGGCCCGCGACACGTTCCGACGGCTGTCACCACTCTCTTACGTGGAGCACGTGACGGCACCGACGCTGATCATTCACAGCGAGAACGACTATCGCACCCCGATCCCCGAGGGCGAGATGTGGTTCAAGTACCTCATGCGGAACGGTGTGCCGACCGAGCTCGTGCGCTACCCGCGTTCGTCACACGGTTTGTCGCGCACGGGAGAACCCTGGCTGCTGGTGGACCGGCTGGAACGGATCCGGAGCTGGTTCGCACACTGGTTGATCGAGGTGCAGGCGGAGCGCGCGACACAGTGATGGGGTAGGATCGGAACGCCGCTGAAGCGGCTGCTCGGCCGCGGCCTGTCGCCAAGGCGACCGACCCGCGGGCAAAGCGCCTACCCGCCCTATCGATCCAAGCGCTCGAACTTACGCTTGTCTGAAATACCCCAGATAAACGGACGCTCCGTCTCCACCGCGCGCCGGAGGATGGCGTCGGTCACCGAGAGCACGAACGCGGCGATCTCCCGGAATGACTTCTGCGGAAGCACTATTCCCGTAAACACGAACACGCCCGCTCCCGCGTCGAGGATGGCCTGACGCTGGGCGGGCCTGCGGGGCATCTTCGCGTCAAGTGTGACGAGAACCCATCCATGCTCCCTGAGCCCCTCGAAAAGGATCTCGTCAGCCGCGTCGGCGCCGAACTCCGCCGGGGCGTCTCGAAACTGACAGTCCTCCTGATCCAACGCCTGCAACGCCCGCGCCAACTGCGGCGGGAACGTGGCATCGACCAGGAAGATCATGCAGCCCGGCCAAGGTGCGCCTCAAACGCCACCGCCGCCCGCACCTGGTCAACCGGCAAATCGAATGCCCGCGCTACGGACTGTTCCCGATTGCCGGATGCATAGGCCGAGAGCACGTCGGTGCGGATGCGGGTCCCGAGCAGTACCGGAGCACCGAAGGCAATGCGCGGATCAAGCACAATCGCAACACCACGCCCCAGCGGGAACCATCGCGCAGCTAGCGATGTCTGGGCATCAAAGTCCATCTCGTCGACGTGGCCTTCGAGCAATCCGCCCGCAAGGAGCTGCGGGCTTGCCTTCCGGCCCGTCACCTGGAGCAAGCCAGGCTGCGCCTCCGCATCGGCGAGGTCAACGAAAATCTGCTGGCGATCCGTGAACAGCCCGCGGTGGGCGAACGGATGGACGGTGTCGAACAGATCGGCTACCCGACGCGCGGCCCCACGAACGCGTTGCAGGGGAACGCCCTTCTGCACGAACCCCCGCACGACCCGAAGCTCCATGAGCTCCAGGAAGGACAAGGCCGCCGCACCACCGATGCTCGGCAGGTCGGTCCGCACAATCGGTGGCTTGCTGGTCCGGCGCGACTGCGTGCCCGAACGGAGCCAGTACGTGTACCCTTGTACCCAGCGGCTCAGCCGACGCGGCGTCAACCCAAGCAGGCGCGCAGCGTCCGTACGCGTATAGATGCCGACGCCCAACTCGATGTGAGGATGGTCCATGCTCCCTCGCGGACTCCGAGTAAGGCGAAGGTAGCGCTGCACCCATGAGGAGCGCCAGATGTCCACCGGACCCCCTTCGACATTCGACATTGAACATTCGACATTCGACATTCGCCGTTGCTACTCCGTCAGCGGCACCAACCTCGCCCTCGGCGGCAGCCCCATCTCCAACTCCATGATCCCGACACTCGGCAACAGGTCATACCGCGGCGGCCCGGCGGACCCAGGGTTCATCACGGTCACCGTCTGATCCACCATCGTAAGCAGCGGCCGGTGCGTGTGACCATACACAATCACGTCGGCCTCGGGATACGCGGCACGTAGGCCTTCGGGCGTCGGCTGGCCGAAACGGTCGCCGTGGACGATGGTGAAGTTGAGACCTTCCAGTTCCACATGCTGCTCCGCCGGCAGCCGCCCGCGCAGATCCCAGCCGTCGGTGTTTCCATAGACCGCGATCACCGGCGCCAGCGTTTCCAGCTCCATCAAGAGGTCGTGTGACCCGATGTCGCCGGCATGCAGGATCTGATCCACCTGTGAGAACACATCGAGAACTTCCGGGCGCAATGGGCCATGCGTATCGGAGATAATGCCGAGGCGCATCGCTAGGAGGAGCACGGTGCATGGTACACGGTGCACGGGCCCCGAACGGTCCACCCCGTGCACGGTGCACCGTGCACCGTGCATCGCCTCACGCGACCCTGCCCCAATGAACCGCCACAACCCCCATCGTGAGCCGTTCATAGCCCACATCCACAAATCCCGCCTGCCGCATCCGCTCGGCCAACGCGTCCGGCTCGGGAAATTGCAGTACCGATGCTGGCAGATAGGTGTAGGCGTCCGTATGTTTGGACACCAAGCGGCCGACGCGGGGCAGGACGTGACGGAAGTACAACAGATACAGCGGCCGCACCGGCCACACCCTGGGTGTGGCGAATTCGAGAATCACGAGGCGCGCCCCGGGCTTCAACACGCGCCGCAGTTCCCGCACGCCTTGATCGAGGTCGGCCAGATTCCGCACCCCGAAGCCCACCATCGCCCCATCAAACTGCCGGTCCCCAAACGGCAGACCAAGCGTGTCCGCACCCACCGCCCGCACGGCTTGGGCCTTCTGCGTCCCAAGTCGCAACATCGGCACCACAAAGTCCGCGCCGATGACCGTGCCCGTAAAGCCCGGCCGCTTCGCCAACACTGCCGCCAAGTCCAGCGTGCCCGCGCACGCGTCGAGGTAGCGGCCGGCCGGGGCGCGCTCCCAGCCCAACTGACGCACGGCCCGTTTCCGCCACCACCGATCAATGTTGAGCGACAGCACGTGATTGAGCAGGTCATAACGCGGCGCAATGGCCGTGAACATGCCCTTCACATACGATCGCTTTTCGGTTCCGGTGGGGACTGGCGACGCCGTCATGCCGGGAAACGTAACCGATGAGGTTGGACCCGGACACGCTGGCGGAGTTCACCGACCAGGAGGTCGTGGTCCTCGCACAACAGGGCGCGGAGGCAGCGTATCGGGAACTCATCACGCGCTACCAACGACCCGTGTTTGCCCTGATCTATCGTATGGTGCGCGACCGGGAACTCGCCGAAGATCTGGCCCAGGACACCTTCATCAAGGTTCTGAACCACATTGATTCGTACCGACCAGAACACAAGTTCTCGTCCTGGATCTTCAAGATCGCCAATAACGCGGCCATTGATCACCTGCGCCGCAAACAGCTCAACACTCTCTCCCTGGAAGGGGCGCCGGATGCCCTGACCGCCGACCGTCAGGAGGCCACAGCCCTTCAGGTATCGGGCGGGGAGGAATCGGCCCTCGACGAACTCGAGGCCCGGGAACTGGGAACCCAGATCGAACGGGCCATCGGACGGCTGAGACCCGAATATCGGGCCTGTATCATCATGCGACATGTCGAAGGCCGGCCGTATGAAGAAATCGCGGCAGCCCTCACGCTACCTCTCGGCACCGTAAAGACTTACATCCACCGGGCCCGGAATGAACTGCGGGTCCTTCTGGCGGAGAGCCGGGAATGAAACCACCCCCTTTTCCCCCCGTAGGGACGAGCGTATGAACGACGGCACCTTGCATCCTGACCTCGACGATTCGCGTTTGGACGACGCCCTGGCCGATATCGGTCGCCCTGCCCCCGGCATGGGGTTTGCGGACCGCGTCTTGTCCCGGACCCGGCACCCCCTGCCCAGACGGCTGGTCAGGATCCGGGATTGGTTCCGGCAGGCCACCAGCGGCGTGCGAGGCTGGGTGCTGCTCGCGATCATTTCCATTACGACCTTGGGCACGTGGTCGGTGGCTGGGTCCGTGGCCTGGCGCGAGCGGGACGTCATTGCTCGTGGAGCCGACATCGCCGCGGCAGAGGTTGTGGTCCCCGCTGTGCAGGAGGCCCGGGGTTGGCGTGAGGTGGTGGTGGACCGGCTGTTTGATTGGCTGCCCCTTTCGATTCCCGCACTCAAGTTTTTCCTGATGCTATACGCGGCCGTGTCGCTCGTGTGCGTCATTGGTCTCTGGTGGCTCATGCGGACACCGCGCGCTGCGGAGGTTCACAATGCGTAATTGTTTCCTGACCCTGACGGGTCTCCTCGCGCTCACGTCCGGCACCTTGGCGGCGCAGGACGCCCAGGTGGCGCAGGCCGCCCAAGTCGTCGGCTACTCGGCACAGACGGCCCGCGGCCACGCGACGCTCGACCTGCACCTGTCCGACGGCACCACCCACCAGATCCGGTTCCGCGGCGGCGAAATCCGCATCGGCAATGAGGTGATCGGCCAGTACACGCCGGGCGGCGCCCTGGAGACCGCATGGCGGGCCCTGCTCGCGCGCAGCGATCTCACGAGTCCCGACCAGATGCTGGCGGCCCTGCGGACCCTGCCTGCCGAGGGTCTCGCCGAACTGGATCTGGCTGGGTTGACCGCGTTGTACGCGAATGCCGCCGTCCCGACGGCACCAGCGGGCGTTGCGGTACCGCCCATGCCGGACTTGGACGCGGTGCGCACACAGGTACAGAACGCCCGGACGCAGGTTCGCGATGCCATCCGGAACGAGATTCGCAACGGCATTGAAGCCGGCATTGAGTCGAGCATCGACAACGTCAGTCCGCAGATCATCGTCGTACCTCGTGCGGCGGCTCCGCCCATCAGCTCGGTACCCGGCGGCCTTCTGGCCTTGTTCGGCACGCTGATCGCGTTGAGTGGACTGGCCTTCGGCACCAGCTTCTTCGCGGAGCGCCAGATTGATGTCATGGCGGATACGGTGCAGCACTCGCTGGGACGGTCGTTCTTTGTGGGGCTGTTCGCCCAGCCCCTCCTCATTCCGGCCCTGGGCGCATTGGTCATTGGGCTCGCGCTGACGGTGGTCGGGATTCTCGTGATTCCCTTCGCGGTGATCGCGTTCTTCGCCCTGCTGGCGGTGGGTCTGGTGGGTGGCTACCTCGCGGTGGCGCGCGCCACCGGGGCCACATTCCTCACGCGACGGGATCAGCCGATCAGCGGCGGGATGAACCTGGTCAAGTCCACGATCATCGGGCTCGCCATTCTGATGGCGCTGTGGCTGCCGGCCGTTCTCTTTGGCTGGGTCCCGGTGATGGGCACGATTCTCCGCATCGCGGCTGGGCTCGCGACATGGGGCTTGGTCACCACCGGGTTCGGCGCGGCAATTCTTACGCGCGGCGGCGTGCGCGGTACGTTCGGGCGGCGGTTTGCGCCGGAACCCATTCCGTTCAGTCGTCAGCTGAGCATTCCGGACGAGCCCGCGGCCGAGCGTTTCAGCACGGCCGAGTGGTTGTCCGGGAAGGCCAAGTAATGCGCATCGCGCTCCTCGCCACGGTGCTGGCGGCGACCACCGCCCAGGCACAAAGCTGGCAGACGATCACGCAGGCACGCCGGGTCTCAGGCGAAGAACAGTTGCGCGTGTTCGTGGAGCACGGTGCCGGTACGTTGCGCATTCATCCGGCCGGTTCCGGCCAGCTGTACCGGGTGGCGCTGCGTTATGACGAAGACACCTTCACGCCACGCGTTCTCTACACGCCCACCTCGTCGAGCCTGCGGGTGACCATGCAGTCGGTGGACCGGCCCGGGAACCGACGTGACTTCGACTGGGATGATGATGCGCAGTCGCTGGACCTTCAGCTGACCCCCGATGTCCCGCTGGCCTTGAGCGTGCGTTTTGGCGCAGGGCGCGCCGATGTCGATCTGGGCGGGCTCAACATCCGGACCTTGAGCGTCGAGACCGGAGCCAGCCAAAGCCAGCTGCGGTTCGACACCCCAAACGCCGGGTCGTGCCGGTTCATGGAACTCAAGGTTGGCGCCGCGGAGTTCCGCGCCTTTGGGCTCGGCAATGCCCGCTGCGACCGCATCTCGCTCGAGGCCGGCGTGGGCGACATGTTACTCGACCTGTCGGGCGACCTGCCGGAGGGGTTCAACGGGACGGTCAGCGTCCAGATGGGGTTGGGCGGACTCGAAGTACGCGTGCCGGAAGATCTTGGCGTACGTCTCAACGTGCGCCGGTTCCTGGCGAGTGTCGAGCGTGTGGGCTTCATTGCGGATGGCAATCGCAGTTGGGTGACGCCCAACTGGAACGAAGCCACCCGGAAGATCACACTCGATATTCGCGCGGTGTTTGGCGGAATCGAGATCGTGCGGGTGGCAACGCCCGAGTAGATTGCCCGGCAGGATGACGCCCCTGCCCCCTCCCCAACCAGACGAGTACGCGGCGTTCTACGCGAGCTACGTCGCCGAGGCCACGGCGGCCGGCGCGGATGTGATCGCTGTGCTCGAATCGCAACGCTCGCTCACTGCCGCTCTTGGCAATCTGCCGGAATCCGTGGCGGCCAAGCGCTACCAGCCCGACAAGTGGTCGGTCAAGGAAATCGTCGGCCACCTGGCGGACGGTGAACGCGTGTTCTGCTACCGCGCCATGCGGTTTGCGCGCGGTGACGCGACCCCGGTCGAGGGATTCGATGAAAAGGCGTATACTCCGGCCGCGCGCTACGATCGCCGCACCATCGCCCAGGTGGCGGACGAACTCGCCGCCGTGCATGAGGCGAGCATCGCGCTGTTCCGCACCTTTGACGCCGAGGAAGGCGCACGGTGGGGGGAGGCCAATGGATCCCGCTGCACGGTGCGGGCGCTGGCATGGTTTGTGGCCGGGCATTTTCTTCACCATATGACGATGCTGCGCGAGCGGTACGGGATCGCACTCTGATGACTGTCGCCACGTGGCTGGATCTCGGCAGCGCCGAGGAACTCAGCAAGCGCACGCTCCAGCAGGTCACGGTGGGGAAGGTGCAGGTTGCGCTGACCCACCGCGATGGGACGTTCACCGCCGTGTCCGGTATCTGCAACCATGTGGGTGGCCCGCTGGGGGACGGACACCTGGACGGCGACTATATCGTCTGTCCGTGGCACAACTGGAAGTTTCATTGTGTCACAGGCGAAGGGGAACCCGGGTTCGAGCAAGATCGCGTGCCGCGCTTCGAGGTGACGGTGGAGGACGGTCGGGTGCTGCTCAATCCGGTAGCGGTGACCAAGCGTCACAAGGCCCCGCACGAACGGCATCCGCTGGCTCGACCGGTTGTGCGGGCCGCGGGACCGCTCCGGGTCCTCGGCATCTCGACCACGAACATGGACGTCGAGCATCGGCGGTACTCTACGTCAGAGGACTTGTTAGTCACCGCCCTGGACCACGCGAAGGGGAACGGCGCCGAGACGCAGATCGTCCGGCTGCACGAACTCACGTTCCGCGCGTGCGAGGGGTACTACTCCAAGAGCGCGCATGCCTGTACGTGGCCGTGCTCCATCACGCAGATGGACCCGGATGACCAGCTGGACCGTGTGTACGAGGGACTGGTCCATTGGGCGGACGTGGTGCTGGTGGCCACACCGATTCGCTGGGGCAATGCCAGTTCGTTGTACTACAAGATGATCGAGCGCCTGAATTGCGTACAGAACCAGATGACCATCCGCAATACGGCGCTCATCCGGAACAAGGTGGCCAGCTTCGTGATCACGGGAGGCCAGGACAACGTGCAGGCGGTCGCGGGACAAGCGATGATGTTCTTCGGGGAGCTGGGCTTTCAGTTCCCGCCCTTCCCGTTCATTGCGCATAGTCGCGGCTGGGACGCCGAGGACATGGAGGGGAACACGCGGGTGGTGCGCAACAGCACGGTCCTGCATGACGGCGCGCGTGCGCTGGTGGACCGGGCGATGGGAACCGCCGCGGCGCTCCTGGAGCACGCGACGGAGGCCCGGCAGTTCACGCGGGCCGGCCGCAAGGCGTACGGGGCAGGACGGGAAACATGAGCGACCTCGCCTTCGGGCGCGTCGTGGCGGTCCTCAGCCGGTAAGTATCGGCAGAGTCCGCTTCACCCCGGTCTTCTTCTGCACCAAACGCGCGATCGCGATGAGCGCATGGGCGGCGGGCGAGTCCGGCGCGGCAATCACGACCGGCGTACCGGCATCCGCCTGATCGGCCAGGCCCGCCTGGAGCGGGATGCGGCCCAGCAGGTCTACGTTCACTTCCGCCGCCAGCTTCTCGCCGCCACCGGTCAGGAAGATCTCCGTCGTCTTGTTGCAGTGGGGACAGACGAACCCCGCCATGTTCTCGACCACGCCCAGCACCGGCACACTCACCCGCTCGAACATCTTGGCACTGCGCAAAGCGTCGCCGACGGCCACTTCCTGCGGGGTCGTCACAATCACGGCGCCGGTAAGCTGGATGGACTGTGCGAGGGAAAGCTGGGCATCACCGGTGCCGGGAGGCATGTCCACAATCAGATAATCGAGCGTGCCCCAATCCACGTCGCGCAGGAACTGCTGGATCACCTTGGTGACGATGGGCCCGCGCCAGATGGCCGCCGTGTCGCGCTCCATCATGAACCCCATGGACATGAGCCTCACGCCGTGCGCCTCGAGCGGCACGATGCGCTGGCCGCGGATGGGCGGTTTCTCATTGACGCCGAACATGCGTGGCACGTTCGGGCCATACACGTCGGCATCCATGAGCCCGACGCTCTTCCCCTCAGCCGCGAGTGCCACCGCCAGATTGGCGGCCACGGTGGACTTGCCGACACCACCCTTGCCGGACGACACCGCGATGATGCGACCCAATTGGTCGGGTGCCATCGCCTGGGCAGGCGGCGGCGCGCGATGCGCCGCCTGCGTACCAACCGGTGCCGCACGACCCGCAGGCGTCGACGTGGCGGGTTCCTTCACGTTGATCCGCACGCCGGTGACCCCTTCCACCTCCTGCACCGCCTTGCGGGCCTCACGGACCAGGCTGGCCGGATCATCGCGGCCGAGCAGGAAGGTGAATACCACGGCGCCTTCGGCGCTCACGGACAAATCGGCGACCATCCCGGCAGAAATCACGTCGTTGCCGACGCGCGGATTGCGGACACTCGTCAGGGCGCCCGCGATGCGGGCTTCAAGCGTATTGGGCATGATGCGGAAACTAATGGATCAAGACGGCCCGGGCGGCCTCCAGCACCTTGGCCTGCACGTCCGCGAGCGTACCCTCGAGCGATGCGCCCGCGGCCCTCACGTGGCCCCCACCATCAAACTGTCCCGCCAGTGCTGCCACATCCACACCGCTCATCGAGCGAAAACTCACCTTGATGCGACCGTTCCCGATGGGACGGAACAGCAGTGCGAGCCGAACGCCGGCGATCGAACGGGGAAACTCAACGATGCCGTCCAGATCTTCCGAGGTGGCCCCGAATTGCTCCATGGCACCGGGCGGGACGGTTACCCACGCGAGTCCGTTTTCCACCACCAGTGTCTCGAGCACGTGCCCGGTCAGCCGCACCCTTCCCTCCGGCGCGCTGGCATACACCTGCGCGTATACGGTCTCGGGATCCAGTCCGCATTCCAGCAGCTCGGCCGCCACGCGGAGCACCCGGGGCGAGGTATTACTGAACCGGAACCCGCCGGTGTCGGTCAGCATGGCCACATAGAGCCCGCGAGCCGCAGCCGGCGACAGCTCCCACCCGGCCACGCGGCCCAGGTCGTACAGCAACTCGCCGGTGGCGGCCGCGGCCGGATCCACCATGCGCGGGCCCGGCGGGAGCTGCCCTTCGCTCATATGGTGATCAATGCAGACCACGGGCACGCCGCGTGACGCCACGTGGCTCCCGAGCTGGCCCAGACGCCCCAGATCAGCAATGTCGAGCACCACGATGAGATCGGCCTGTTCGATGGCCTTGACCCCCTGGGTGCCGGCGTCGAGGTCGTCCCGACCGTCCAGCAGGAAGCGGTACCGGTCGGGGAACCCCGTGGGAGCGGCAATCACCGGCAGGCAGCCGAGCGCCTCAAGGCACAGCGCCAGCCCGACCGCACTGCCCGAGCCGTCCCCGTCGGCATTCACGTGGGTGGTGATCACGACTCGCTGGCCGGGCACAAACGCTTTCAGCACGAGCCGCGCATCCCGGCGGCGTTTCGGGGGTATGGGGAGGGTCATTGCCGGGGGAAGCTAGCGCCGAGCCCACGCTTTGCCCATCTTGTGCCCGGCCAAAACGCCCCCCAAGGGAGTCTGCATGCTCGAACACATCGTCACCACGGTCAACAACCTCGTGTGGGGGTTCGGCTTCACCATCGGCGGGGAGCGACTTCCCGTGGTGGTGATTGCCCTGCTCGGCACCGGCGTCTTCCTTACCCTTCGGCTCGGGTTCATCCAGTTGCGCCGCATCGGCCACGGGTTTGCCGTGACCAGCGGCAAGTACGATGACCCCGACGAGCCCGGTGACGTGCCGCATTTCCAGGCGCTCACCACGGCCCTTTCGGCCACGGTCGGGATCGGGAACATCGCCGGCGTCGCGATCGCGATTCACTGGGGTGGGCCCGGCGCGTTGTTCTGGATGTGGATGACAGCCCTGCTCGGCATGGCGGTCAAATACTCCGAGGTGACGCTGGCCCAGCACTATCGGGTGACGGAACCCAACGCGACCGCGCTGACGGGGTCCGTCTCCGGCGGCCCGATGTACTACATCGAACGCGGACTCGGGAAACACTGGAAGCCGCTGGCGATTTTCTTTGCGATCATGCTCGGCTTCACGGCGTTCCTGACCGGGAACGCGGTGCAGTCCAACACGGTTGCCGACACGATGCTCACCGAGTTCAGCATGCCGGCGTGGGCGACGGGCCTGATCACGAGCGCCATCGTGGCCTCCGTGGTGTTGGGTGGCATCAAGCGCATCGGGCGCGTCACCGCGATCATGGCGCCGGTCATGGCGGCGGTGTACGTCCTCGGCGCCGCCGTGATCATCCTGCTGCATTTCGACTGGTTCATCCCGGCGGTGAAACTCATCTTCACCGAAGCGTTCAACCCCACCGCGGGTGTCGCGGGCACGGGCATTGGCGCGATCCTCACCACGATGATGTGGGGTGTGCGACGCGGCCTGTTCTCGAACGAGGCCGGCCAGGGTTCCGCGCCCATCGCGCACGCGGCCGCCAAGACCGACGAGCCCGTCTCTGAGGGCGTCGTCGCGCTGCTCGAGCCGTTCATTGATACGCTGGTGATCTGCACGATGACCGGGCTCGTCATCATCATGACGCAGTCCTGGCAGGAGACGACCCCCACGGCCCTGTCTCTTGGTGGCGGCGACCGCGGGTACGTTCTGGTGGACGACGGTGGCGTCACGCGCCAGGCCACGCTGGCCGATGCCCCGGTCTCACTCCGCATCGCGAACGGTGCGCCTGCCGACCCGGCTGGCATCCGGTTTGCCTGGCACGAAGCGTCGGTCGAGATGTTCTATACGGATGCCGGCCAGACGATGCCGTTCACGGGCGTTATTCGCCCCGCGACCGGCGATGCGCTTGCCGACGACGGCACCACCTACGGCACGTTGTACGGACCGGCGGTCGAAAGCGGCGCGCCGCTCACCATGATGGCGTTCCGGGAGGGCCTGCCCGGCACCTGGGGCCGCTTCATCGTGCTGTTCGGTGTCTTGCTCTTTGCCATTTCAACGGCCATCAGCTGGAGCTACTACGGCGACCGCTGTGCCAACTACCTGTTTGGCGCCAAGGCCATTCTGCCCTACAAGATCGCGTTCATCGGCATGCACTTCTTCGGCGCCGTGGTCTCGCTGCAGGTGATCTGGGACATGGGCGATATTGCCCTCGGCATCGTGATTCTCCCCAACCTGCTGGCGCTCTGGCTGTTGTCCGGCAAGGTGAAGGAAATGACCGACAGCTACTTCCAGCGCCGGCCGTGGGAGTCGAACGCCGAGAAGCACAAACAACTGAAGGCCCAAGGCAAGCAGACCCACTAACCCAAGGATCCCATGCGGCAGACCGGCTCGTTTCGTCCGCTGGATTTCGACGAATCCACCGCCACCGCCGAACCGTGGGAACGGCTGCATGAACTGATCGCCGCGGGGCAACCCGCGGCGATTTTGCCGTTCCTCACTTCCCTCGCGCCCGGGGAAACCGCCCGGGCCATGGACCGCCTGAGCGAGGGGGACCAGCTCGCGTTAATGACGCTCCTGGCGCCCGAAGACGCGGCCGACGTGCTCGACACGATGACGGACGGGCAAGCGGCCGACCTGGTGGAGGAGATGTCGGCCGAGCAGGCGGCTGCGATCGTCCAGGAACTGCCGAGCGCCATGCAGGCGGACCTGCTCGGCGACCTGGAGGACGAGGACGCGCAGGCCATCCTGAGCAACATGCGGGTGCCGCGCCGTACCGAGGCCCTGCGCCTGATGGCGTACGAGCCCGATACGGCCGGCGGCGTCATGATGACGGAGTACCTCGCCTATCGCGAGGACCAGGCCGTGGCCGACGTCATCGAAGACCTGCGCGCCAACGCTGATCGGTACCAGGACTTCGACATTCAGTATGCCTACGTCCTCGGGGAGCGCGACCGCCTGGTTGGTGTGCTGCGGCTGCGAGACCTGCTGCTGACCGCTCCGAACGTGGGTGTCGCCTCGATCATGATTCGCGATCCGCTGCGCGTGGCGGACAATACCACCATCGAAGATCTCAAGCGGTTCTTCGATGAGCACGCCTTCTACGGCATCCCGGTGGTCGATCAGGACGACCGGCTGGTCGGCGTGGTGCGACGGGCCGCCGTCGAACGCGGGCTCAATCAGCGGGCCACACAGACGTTCCTGGCGGCAAGCGGTATTGTGGGCGATGAGGAACTCCGCTCGATGCCGATGGTGTTCCGCGCCAAGAATCGCCTGTCGTGGCTCTCGCTCAATATCATCCTGAACGTGATCGCAGCCAGCGTCATCACGCTGTTCCAGGATACCCTGTCTGCTGTGGTGATTCTCGCCGTGTTTCTTCCCATCATTTCCGACATGAGCGGGTGCTCGGGCAATCAGGCGGTGGCGGTCAGTATTCGCGAGATGTCCCTGGGCCTGCTCCGGCCCTACGAGTACATGCGCGTGGTCATCAAGGAAGGTTCGCTCGGCATACTGAACGGCGTGGCCCTCGGGATCGTGCTGGGAGCGCTGGCATTCCTGTGGAAGGGGAACATCTGGCTGAGTCTGGTCGTATTTCTCGCCCTCGCCATCAACACGCTGATTGCGGTACTGGCCGGTGGCCTGATTCCGCTCCTGATCAAGCGCCTCAAGTTTGATCCGGCCGTGGGGGCGGCCCCGCTCCTCACCACGGTCACCGACATGTGCGGCTTCCTGCTGGTGCTCGGCCTCGCGACGATGGTGCTGGACAAGCTGGTGTGAGACGTTACAGCGAGTAGTTCGGGGCCTCGCGGGTGACCACAACATCATGCGGGTGGGACTCGCGGAGGCCGGCGGCGGTGACCTGGAGAAACTCGGTGTGGGTGCGCAGGTCGGCGATCGCGGCGCAGCCGCAGTAGCCCATACCGCTCCGGATGCCGCCCACCATCTGGAACAGGACATCACCCACGGGGCCGCTGTACGGCACGCGGCCCTCGATGCCTTCCGGCACGAGCTTCTGGGCCGAGCCTTCGCCTTCCTGGAAGTAGCGGTCGGCCGAGCCGTCCTCCATGGCCGCGAGGGAGCCCATACCGCGGATCATCTTGAACCGGCGGCCCTCCAGCAGGAAGCTCTCGCCGGGACTCTCTTCAGTGCCGGCCAGCATGGAACCCATCATGACGCTCTCACCACCCGCGGCCAGGGCTTTCACCGCATCGCCCGAATACTTGACCCCGCCGTCCGCGATCACGGGTACGCCGGCCGCACCCGCCACGGCGTCCACGATGGCGGTGATCTGCGGAACGCCGACGCCGGTGACCACGCGCGTGGTGCAAATCGAGCCGGGCCCGATGCCGACCTTCACCGCATCGGCGCCGCGTTCGACCAGGGCCTTGGCCCCGGCGGTGGTCGCGACATTACCGGCCACGATCTGTGCCTGCGGGAACGCCTCACGGAGCTGGCTCACGGCATCGAGCACGCCGGCCGAGTGGCCGTGCGCGGAATCCACCACCAGCGCATCGACACCGGCATCGAGCAGCGCGCGCGCGCGCGGGACGGTCTCTTGACCCACGCCGACCGCGGCCGCCACGCGTAGCCGACCGTGTTCGTCCTTGTTGGCGTTCGGATGCTCGCGCCGCTTGAAAATGTCCTTGACGGTGATCAACCCCTTGAGCATGCCCTTGGCGTCCACCACCGGGAGCTTCTCGATGCGGTGTTTGCCGAGGATGCGTTCAGCTTCGTCCAGTGTGGTGCCGACGGGAGCGGTGACCAGATTGTCCTTGGTCATCGCCTCAGCGATGGGGCGGTCGACGTGGCGTTCGAACTGGAGGTCGCGATTGGTAATGATGCCCACCAACGCGCCTGCGGCATCCACAATCGGGACGCCGGAAATCTTGAACCGCGCCATCAGGGCCATGGCATCCCGCAACGGGCGATCCGGCCCCAGCGTGATCGGGTTCAAGATCATGCCGCTTTCGGAGCGCTTGACGCGATCCACCTCGGCGGCCTGCCGATCAATCGGCATGTTCTTGTGAAGCACCCCGATACCGCCGGCGCGCGCCATGGCCATGGCCATTTGCGCCTCCGTGACGGTATCCATCGCCGCGGAGATGAGGGGCACATTGAGGGAAATGCCGCGGGTGAAGCGGCTGGTGACGTTGACATCCTTGGGGTGAACCGCCGAATGACGCGGTACCAACAGGACGTCGTCAAAAGTGAGACCGAACCCACGCAGGGTCGCCATGGCCGAAGGTAGCGGGGGCTCTCGCGAAGTTCAAGACGCGGCGGGCGGCTCCGGCTTGCGTCCCATCTCATGCACGGCGGCGCGCCCTGCGTCGGCCAATCGGTCCATCAGGCGGGCGGCGGTGTCCACGGCGCCCACCGTGCCCTTGATGGCGGCGGCCGGCAGGCGCACGGCCCGCATGGCGTCCTGCACGCTGTCCGCGATCTTGTCCATCACGCCGTCCTTCCGCTCCCCGGCGCTGTACTTGGACTCAAGAAACTCGATGTAATCGAGTACACGGTACGCCTGCTCGTCCGGCAGCCGCTCGAGGCGGCGCATCAGGCGTTTCATCAGCATGTCGTCCATTGATCAGCGCTCCACGGTCGCGAGTTCGATCAGGTCGAGTACGGGGTTGCCGAGGTAGCGGGATCGTCCGACCCGCACCCGCGCCAGCAGCACGACGTCGGCGAGCGGCGGCAGGGCGCGGACGCGCTCGACCCAACCCTCCGGCACGATGACATACGCAAACGAGGCCTCGGGCGACGGACCGCGAACCAGGAGGTACTGGCTCCCCGGCGGCATCTCAGGACGCAGCTCGTCGGCGACCTGCCGGCTCACCACCTGTACGCGCCACTGGAGGACCCGGCCTTCGAAGTCCTGCGGGCGGGCGCGCACCTCGGCACTGGAGACACCCACCAGCACGCCGGCCGCCCCGGGACGCAATGAAGATTCCGGCACCCACACGTCGAGCTGGACGCGCGCCCACCCACCGGCCCTGCCCAGCACGCGCACGGGCATGCCCGGCGCAAGCGTCCCGACCGAGTCACCCGCCGCGGTACGGGCCACCGGCGTCTCGGTGCCCAGCGTGGCGCGATCGAGCGTGGGAGGTCCCGCCGATGTGGGCGCAGCAGTTGCCGGTTCGGCGACCGGGGCATCCAGGCGTGTAAGGGATCGTTCCCACATCCAGGCGGTGCGGCGGACGCGCACCCACCCGCTGGTACGCTCGACTTCTTCCAGCAGGCAGCCTTCGCGCAGCCGCGCCCGCACTCCGCCGTTAGGCTGCACGCGGAGGTTTTCGCCGGCCGCCGGGCGTACGGCGAGCGTAAATCCATCACGTACCCGAGGCGTAATAGACTGGCCCCAGATCCACCCCTCGAGTGTGATCTGCACCCAGCCATCACGGACCTCGCCACCCACCACCTCCACCCCGGCCTGCACCGTGCCCAGCAACGTGCCCGCCGGACCCGGTTCGGCCCGGAAGTTCTCCTGGCGATCCACGCGGTAGCGCACTTGCGCGTGGGTCGTGGGTACCAGCATCAGCCCTGACAGGACCACCAGGCAGGCTGGTAGCCGGTACAGAGCCCGGGTACATTGCGACACGTTCTTCATCCGGCCGCCATTCTAGGAGTCGTCCGCACGGATGTCAAAGTCGTTGGTTCTCCTCATGATCGTGGTCTGTCCGGCGGTGCTTGCGGCGCAAGTTGGTCATGCGCCTGAACGTTCACCTTACCGGGACATTACGGGACGCACCAGTCTGGTGTTGCAGGGCGGCCTTCTGGGCGGCTCCGGCGGACTGTTGGATATCGGGCCCACCGGCGGTGCGCTCTACGGGTTCCGCCTGGAAACGGTCCTGTCCGGACCGACCGACGGTTTCCTCGGCTTCACGAGGGGTCGCCCCGAGCGGATGCTCGTAGACCCCACGGCACCCGAGGCCTCCCGCGTCAGCGGCCCGGAGTCGCAGTCGCTCGTGATCGTGGACGCCGGACTCACCATCCTGCTTGCCGGCGAGAAAACGTGGAACGGCTTGGCCCCGTTCGTGGGCGCCTCGTTGGGCATGGGATTCGCCACCACACCGGCGGCCGATACCACGAGCGGCTTCCGGTTCAACGCCAAGCTCGTAACCGGTCCTCATGTCGGCGTACGTTGGTACGCCACGCGTTCCATCTCGCTGCGCGCCGAGGGGCGGTTGCTGTTCTGGCAGCTCAAGTACCCGAGCCTTTTCTTCCAGTCGCCTGCTGGCGCGCCGAACGATCCGCCGGTGCTTGACCCGGCCAGCAGCCCCGATTCGGAATGGACGTCGCATCCCGTGCTGCACTTCGGGCTCGGAATCGCCTTCCGGCTCTAAACGGTGGACTTCCTCGTCGAGGGGCTGCGACGGGCGCTGACGCTCCTCGCCGGCGCGGACCCCGACGTGATCGGCATCGCGGCGCTCTCGCTTCGCGTCGCGGTGGTTGCTACGCTCCTCGCCTGTCTGATCGGCATTCCCACCGGGTTCGTCCTTGGCACCACCCGCTTCTGGGGTCGGCGTGCCGTGCTCACCGTCCTCAACACGATGCTCGCGTTCCCTACGGTCGTGATCGGCCTGCTCGTGTGGGGTCTGCTCGCGCGGCAGGGACCGTTCGGCGGGCTGGGTCTGTTATACACCTGGTGGGCGATTGTGGTCGCCGAGGTCGTGCTGGCGGCACCGATTGCTGCCGCGCTGACGGCGGCGGCGGTTCAGGGCGTTGATCCACGCGTGCGGCGCACCGCCCTGACGCTGGGTGCGGGACCGTTGCGGACCCATTGGGCGGTCGCCCGTGAGGCCCGGTTTGCGCTGGCGGCGGCGGTCATTGTCGCGTTTGGCCGGGTGCTCGCCGAGGTGGGGGCGGTGATGATTGTCGGCGGCAACATCCGGCACCACACGCGGACACTCACGACGGCCGTGACCCTGGCCACGTCCCAGGGGGACTTCGGTCTTGCGGTGGCGCTGGGGCTCGTCCTGCTGGCCATCGCGCTCACGGTGAATGTGCTGCTCCAACTGTTCCAGGGCCGAGACGATGCTCAGCGCGCGTGACCTGCGGGTGGTGCGGGGGAACCGCGCGGTGCTGGACGTGAGCCGCGTGGAGCTCGCGGCGGGCACGGTGACGGCGATACTCGGGCCTAACGGCGCGGGGAAGAGCACCTTGCTCAGTGTGCTGGCGTTCCTGGAGGCGCCGGATGCCGGCGCCCTCACGCTGGACGGCCACCAGGTGCGCACGCGCGGCGAGCAACGCGCGGCGCGGCAACGGGTGACGCTGGTGGATCAGGCCCCGCTCGCGTTTCGCGGTACGGTGGTCGAGAACCTCCAGTGGCCGCACCGGGCTCGTGGTGCGGGCGGCGAGGTCGTCTCGACGGCAACGGCGTTGGGAATCGAAGGCCTGCTGTCGCGTGACGCGCGCACGCTCTCGAGCGGCGAGCTGCAGCGTCTCGCGTTGGCGCGCGCCCTGCTGTGCCGGCCGGCGGTGCTGCTGCTGGATGAGCCCACGAGCGCCGGCGACCGCACGGCGAGCGATGCGGTGGAGGCTGCTATCACTCGGGCACGCGCCGCGGGCGTCGCGGTGGCCCTCGCGTCGCACCGGCTGGGTGAGGCGTATCGGTGGTCCGACCGTGTGCTCGGCCTGGCCGATGGCAAGCTGGACACGGTCACACCCGAGAACCTGTTTCGGGTGGTGCTGCCCACCGGCACCGGCGTCAAGGCGGTGGCCTGTGGTGCGCTGACGGTGCACATCGTGACGGATCGCTCGGGTGCCGCGGTGCTCGCGGTGCCCCCGGAGGACATCGTCTTGAGTGCGGCACCGCTCTCGTCGTCGGCCCGGAACACGTTTCCTGGTCGCGTGATCGGCATTGTCGAGGAAGGCGCCGGGCGCCTGTCGGTCACCGTAGATGCGGGGACCACGCTCGTGGCCCGGGTAACTCCTTCCGCGCTACGGGAGCTGGGCCTGACGGTCGGGTCGCCCGTGGTGCTCTCGGTCAAGGCGACGGCCGTGCGGGTGTTGTAGTCCGCGCGTAGATTCGATTCATGCGCGAAAGTGCCCGTCGCAACACGTCCCAGCTCGTCGAGGAGACGGCCGTCTGGCTCGAGATCAACGGAGCCCCGGCGGTCACGTGGATGTGTACCGCGCACCAACTCGAGGAACTCGCGGTGGGCTGGCTGTACGGCGAGGGCTACATCGCCTCCGCGGCCGACGTGCGGCTCAAGCCCTGCGCCACCGACCTGGGCTTCTGGGCCACCGTACCGGACGACCGCGTGACCGCCGTGCTGGGCAAGGAGCGCCGGTCCGTGCTCGCGTCGGGATGCGGCGCGGTCGCCACCTACCTGGCGCCACCCGAACCCGGCACGTGGGAGCCCATTCGAGGGGAACCGCCCGGGGTCGAGATCCTGCGCGTCCGCTTCAAGGAGATGTTCGGCCTGGGTGAGCGGTACCACGATACGGGCGGCATTCACGGCGCGGCGCTCACCAATGGAGACACGCTGCTTCAGCACGCCGAGGATATCGGCCGGCACAACGCCGTGGATAAGGTGGTAGGCGCCGCGATTCTGGCAGGCGCTGCACCCACCGGCCTCGGTCTGTTGGTGACCGGACGCATCTCCGCGGAACTCGCCTCCAAGGCGGCCGCCGCCGGCATCGCGTGGGTGGCGACACCGTCTGTCCCCTCGTCACTCGCCGCCACCATCGCCGCCCGATGCGGCATGATCCTGGTGGGCCGAGCGGTCAGCGGCCAGCCGCATGTGCACCGGCCGTGACCATGCGCAGCGCGATCCTGGCCGGCGGGCATTCCACCCGATACGGTGGCAGGCCGAAAGGTCTGGAAGCGGTCGGCGGCGAGCGGATTCTCGACCGCTTGATCGAGGCGCTCACGCAGACTACAGGCGGCGCGCCGATACTCATCGCCAACCACCAGGATGCCGGAGGATGGCGCCGAGGGCTGACTGTCGTGCCGGACGTGCGCCCCAACTGCGGGACACTCGGCGGCCTCCTCACGGCGGTGACGGCGGGTGAAGGCCCGGTGCTGGTCGCGGCGTGGGATATGCCATTCGTAAGCGAAAGCCTGCTTCAGGCGTTGATCACCGGATCCCAAGGGTACGACGTGTTCCTGCCGGGCTCGGAGGGCCCGCGCGGCATGGAACCGCTCTGCGGCGTGTACGGCCCCGGCTGCCGAGCGCCCATGGAACAGGCGCTCGACGAGGACTTTCGCGCCATCGCGTTTCATGACAAGGTGAAGGTCGGGGTCCTGCCGCTGGACGATGTGCGCACCCACGGGGACCCCGCGGCCCTGTTCTTCAACGTGAACACCACCGACGACCTCGCAGAGGCGGAGACGCTATGGCGATCCCGCGGCTGATCAGCATCATCGGACGCAAGAACGCGGGCAAGACCACCCTGCTGGTGGCGCTCGCCGCGGCGTTCGTGCGTCGTGGATTGGACGTCGCGACACTCAAGCACGGGCATCATCCCGCGGCGGCGGACCAGCAGGGCAAGGACACCTGGCGTCACTACCATGAGGGTGGCGCGCGGCGCGTCATGATCGAGTCACCCGGGGGGCGGGTACTCTTCGAGCGGACGCCATCGGAATCGGACCCGTTCACGCTGGCGCGGCGCTACCTGGATGGCGCGGACATTATTTTGCTCGAGGGCTTCAAGCACTTCCCCCTCCCCAAGATCGAAGTGCACCGCCAGGCCATTGCGCAACCGCCCTTGATCATCACGGATCCTGACCTGCCGGGCGGCTGGGTGGCCCTGCTCACCGACCAGCGCGATATCCGCGTGTCGTGCTCGTGCTTCCTGTTCTCCGACACGTCGTGGCTTCAGATGCTCGCCACGGTGGCCCTGGACAAGGCGCTACCACTCGACCAGGCGCCGTGAAGCCCACCGACGCCGCACACCAGATCGTCAGCACCATCACGCCGCTCCCTGCGGTCACCGTGCCCCTCACGCGCGCCTTGGATTGCGTGCTCGCCGCCGACATCACCAGTCCGATCAACCTGCCCCCCTGGACCAACTCGGCGATGGACGGCTATGCGACGCGGGCCACAGATAGCACAGAAGGGGCACGATTGAAGGTGATCGAGTCGGTGCCCGCGGGCGCCTTTCCGACGCGGGCCCTCGGGCCGGGCGAGGCCACGCGCATCTTCACGGGCGCCCCGCTGCCCGAAGGCGCGGACGGCGTCATCCGCCAGGAGGACACGACCGCGTCCGGCCACACCGTCGTGATCACCAACCCGCGCGATGCGGGCCGCAACCTCCGGCACAGCGGCGAGGATATCGCGCAGGGCTCGACGGTCCTGACGCGGGGCACACCGCTCGGGCCGGCCCAGCTCGGTGTCCTCGCCTCCATCGCCCAGGCGGACGTGTCGGTGCATCGCCGTCCCGTGGTGGCGATCCTCGGTTCCGGTGATGAGATCGT
The DNA here is from genome assembly GCA_040877595.1 of Gemmatimonadales bacterium. GTDB lineage: Bacteria > Gemmatimonadota > Gemmatimonadetes > Gemmatimonadales > GWC2-71-9 > JBBDNM01. Next base: position 108,449 of record JBBDNM010000026.1, read on the forward strand.
GGACCTAGACCGCCGCGACGAGATCCTAGCCGGCACCAAGATCGCGACGTCGAATAGCTACACGTTGCTCGGCAATCTGGCGCGTGCCGGCGTCGAGGCGCGCAATTTGGGGCTGGCCGTCGATGATCCCGCCGACCTGGAAGCCCGCCTGCGGCAGGCGGCCGACGCCGACCTGATCGTGACGACCGCCGGCATCAGCGTGGGCGAGCACGACCACCTGCGTGAGGTGATCACGCGCCTGGGTGGGACGATCGATTTCTGGCGCTTGCGCATGCGGCCGGGAGCGCCGGTCGGGTTCGGGCAGGTGATGGGTGTGCCGTGGATCGGCCTGCCGGGCAACCCGGTGAGCGCGATGGTCACGTACGAGCTGTTCGTGCTGCCTGCCATTCGCCGATTGCAGGGACACGCCCTGCCCTTCCGCCGCACGGTGACGGTGACCATTGACGAGCCGTTCGCCTGCACGCCACCGCTCACGCACTTTCAGCGCGGATGCGTCCGTGCGGACGGCGACCGCTTGCTGGCGCGACTGACGGGACCCCAAGGATCGGGTATCCTCACGTCCATGGCCAAGGCCGACGCGTTATTGATTGTGCCTGCGGAAGTCAACGCCGTCGAGGCGGGAGACACCCTCCGAGCCATCCTGCTGTCGGACCCGGTGTTTCGCGCGACGCCGGACTGGGAGTAGCTACATTCTCTTGTAGCTGGGCCCGCTGCCGCCTTCGCGCGGTGTCCACCGCGGACCCAGGACATCCGTCGCCTTGCAGTCAATGCAGTTGGGCGCGTTGACCTTGAGACCGCCATCCACCCACTCGTACACACCGGCTGGGCACATCCGCTCGTACAGGCGCGCGGTGGCTTCGTCAATCTGGTCGGCGGGAATCAGGTGGGACGGGATATCATCGCGGGTGGCGTTGCCCGACTTGAACACGGCGTCCAGCTTGCGAATCGCGAGTGGTCCGGTGGGTTCGGCAGCGGTCCCCCGCACGACGCGCTTGGGGGCATCCGCGTCCGCGTGCATCGGGATTCGTCCACCAGGAATCCGTCCGCCGGTGACCGTCATCAATCCGGCCTTCATGACGCCACTGACAAATCCGTCCTTGAACGCGAGCCGCATATTGCGCGTGCGGTACATGTCGCTCCCGATATAGCTCTCCCGCACGGCGGTATCGTAGGCACGCAGGCGCTCGACGGTGGGGTCGCCCGCGGCGAGCGCCTCGCGGATCGCCTTGGCCGCGTAGATCCCCGACTGCATCGCGTAGTGAATGCCCTTGAGGGAGGGCACATCCACGAAACCCACCGTGTCGCCCACGGTCACGAGTCCGTTTCCGGAGAACCGCTCGGGCAGCGCATGGAACCCGCCTTCGGGAATCGTCTTGGCTCCCCACTCCACCAGTTCCCCGCCGTCGAGGATCCTGGCGAAGAAGGGATGGGACTTCATGCGTTGCAGCAGCTGGTGCACGTCGAGCCCCGCATCGCGATAGTCGAGACCCACCACCAGGCCCAACGAGACCAGGTGCGACTCCATCGGATACATCCAACTGCCGCCGAAGGCGTCGCGCGGCAGCGGCCAGCCCATCGTGTGAATCACGCGATCGAGCGGCGTCCTGGTCTCCCACAGTTCCTTGACGCCGAGGGCAAAGATCTGCGGGTTCGCCGATCCGACGCCTCGCCACGCACGCCATGCCATGGCCAGTGGGCCCCGTGTGCCTTCAGCGAGGACCGTCACCTTGCCGGTGATATCGGCCGGCGGCTGGAACCCCGGACCCGGCCGTCCATCGCGGCCCAGTCCACTGGGCTCGGTGCGGACACCAAGGACGCGGTCGTCCCGCACCAGAAGCGAAGCGGCCGGATAGCCTGGGAAGATATTGACGCCGACCCGCTCGGCCTGTTCGCCCATCCAGCGCACGATCTCGCTAATGGATGCCACGTAGTGGCCGTGGTTCCGCATGGTGGGCGGCACGGGGATGCGGCGGGCGGCGTGCTCTGTCAGAAAGTAGACCGCATCGCGCGTCACGGGCGTGCGGAGCGGAAGATCCTTGTCGGAGAGGTCCGGGAAGAGTTCCCGCAGGGCGCGCGGGTTGACGACCGCGCCCGAGAGCGTGTGTTCGCCGAGCGCCGCCGCCTTTTCCAGCACGGCCACTTGGAGATCGCCGCCGCGCGCCAATGCGATCGCGGTGGCAAGACCCGCGGGCCCACCCCCCACAATCACCACATCCATCTCGATGGCTTCCTCACCCGGCGCGTCAGCGGTGATGAAGCGGTGCTGCGGGAGCGCGGGATGGCGCTCGGCGGGCCGGACGGTCACGGACGCAGCAGCATGCGCGCACCGACCGTGATCACACCATCGTGCGACGTACCGGTCTGGAAGGTGGGCACCAGGCCGGCGTTGTCGGTCTTGAGGAAGAAGGAGTGCCACGCCACGCGCACGAAAGTCCGCTCGCCGGCGGCAAAGTCCGCGCCAATCGTGAAGACGCCGCCAATATCCATCGTCGGTTCGGTCTGGACGGAAAAGGTTGACGGTTGTACGCGCATCCCGGCCGCGCCGAGGCCGAAGTACACCGGGGCGCGTGCCTTGAGGCGCGCGAGCAGCTGGGCGCGGCCGCGAATGCCGTACACGCGGCCGCTGGTGTTGCAGTTTCCGCCGGGAATGCATTGCTGCCGCAGCATGGTGAGTCCATCGGCACCCACCGCGATGCCGAACGTCCCCATGAGGGGTGCCTGCAACTCGGCACCCACTCCCAGCCCCCGCGTGAACGCAAAGTTGATGCAGTTCACGTCGCTGCAGGCCGGGAGCGAGTCAAGGAAGGCTCTCGTTCCATAAGCATTCATCGCACCGGAAATCGTCACCGACAACGGGAACGACGCGGGGCGCGGCCGACGGGTCTGTGCCGACAGCGGCGCGACGACGGCAACAGCCAACAGGACAACCAGGCTGCGGATCATATCAGGTACTCCTTGCGTGACGGACAGCTTCAGTCAGTCGCGGAATGATATCGAACAGGTCGCCCACGATCCCGTAATCGGCCACCTTGAAGATCGGTGCATCCTTGTCCTTGTTGATCGCCACAATCGTGCGCGCCGTGCGCATCCCCGCCAGATGCTGAATGGCACCGGATATCCCGACGGCGATATACAGGTTCGGGCTCACCGTCTTGCCCGTCTGTCCCACCTGCTCGCTGTGTGGGCGCCACCCGGCATCCACCACCGCCCGCGAGGCGCCGACTGCGGCTTGGCCGCCAAACGCTTCCGCCAGGGCTTCCAGCAACGCGAAGTGGGCAGGCTCCTTGAAGCCACGCCCACCGCTCACCACGACTGGTGCTTCGGCGACATCCAGCGTGGCGCGGGCTGACGCCTTGATCTCGACCGTGCGCTCCCCGTGGCTCGTGATGGCCGGAAGCGCCATCGCGCTCACCGCACCCGCCTTCGCCCGCTCCCTCGGCGTGAAGTTGTTCGGCCGCAGCGTGACCACCACGCGGTCGGCCGTGACCGCCAGACGCGCGTGCGCCTTGCCAGCATACACCGGACGGGTCACTTGGATCACGCCGGCGTCCACTTCGAGGGCCGTCACGTCAGCCGCGAGCGGGGCATCGAGCCGGGCGGCGATGCGTGGACCCAGGTCACGTCCCATCGCCGTCGCGGCGACGAGTACCGCCCGGCAGCCTGCCGCCGCCTGCACAGCGATCGAGGTCCAGGCCCCGGGCTGATACAGATGAAAATCGTCTCCCGATGCCACCAGCACCTTGTCGGCGCCGTGCGCGGCCAGCGCCTCGGTGGCGATCCCGGCCCGGCCGATCACAAGCGCATGCACCTCGGCGCCCATCGCATCGGCCAGCGTGCGTGCGGCGGTGACCGTTTCGAGGGCCACGCGCTTGATCGTGCCGCCACGCTGTTCGCAGACGGCAAGAATCGTCGTCATCAGAGCACCTTCGCTTCCGTCCGCAGGGCCTCGATCAGGGCGGGCACCGCGTCAGGCCCCTCACCGAGGATGCGGCCCGCCGGCCGTTCGGGGGGTGGCGCCAATCCCACGAGGCGCAGGCCACCCTCGGGCACGTTGACCGCCTTGATCTCGAGGGGCTTCTTCTTTGCCGCCATGATGCCCTTGAGCGCCGGGTAGCGCGGCTCGTTCAGGCCCTTGTCGCACGTCACCACCGCGGGAAGCGGCGCGGTCACGACTTCCGTGCCACCTTCAATCTCCCGCTCGGCCGTCAACGACCCGTCCGCTACCGTGAGGTGGGCCACCGCGCTTACGGAAGGGCGCCCCAACTTCTCGGCTACGATGGTCCCGACGGCGTGCGTCGCATCATCAATCGCAAGCTTGCCCGCGAGAATCAGATCATACCCAGCCTCAGCGAGCTCGGCGGCCAGCAGGCTACCCGCGACTACCGGATCCGCGATCGGTCGGTCCACCTTGAGCAGGACACCACGGTCGGCGCCCATGGCCAGGGCCGTGCGAATGGTCTCCTGCGAGGCATCCGTGCCAAGCGACACGACCACGACCTCACCCTGCCCGGCAGCATCCCGGAGCTTCAACGCCTCTTCGACGGCAAACTCATCGTACGGATTGAGGACAAACTTGACGCCCGCTTCGTCAAGACTCACGCCGTCGGCGCCAATCTTGATGCGGGCCTCGCTGTCCGGGACCCGCTTGATGCAGACCGCTATCTTCACTCCAACCTCAATAGTGACAATGGGTTACGTGCGGCTAGAGGAAGGGTGGCCGCGCCTGCGAAAACTAGCCGCGGCGCTTGGGCGAGGCAACGCGCCGGTCAGAACCAGCCGCGGCGGCGAAAGAAGAACAGCATCCCCACGCCGACCGACACCATGATGCCCCACACGATGGGATAGCTCCAGCGCCAACCCAGCTCGGGCATGTGCACGAAGTTCATGCCGTACACACCGACAATGAACGTGAGCGGAATGAAAATCGTGGCGATGACGGTGAGTACCCGCATCACGTCGTTCATCCGGTGGCTCAACGCGGAGAGGTAGGCGTCAACCATGCCCTGCACCATCTCGCGATTCAGGTCAATCGTTTCCATGATGCGAACGAGGTGATCTTCCACGTCGCGCAGGTACAGCCGAGTGCTTTGCTGGATCAGCGCCGAATCCCCGCGGCGCACGTGGGCAACCGCGTCGAACGCGGGGCCGACAAACCGGCGCAGGCTCACCAAGGCGCGCTTGATCGCATACAGTTCGGCCAGCGTCGAGCTGTCCGGCGACGCGATGACGTCCGGTTCAAGATCCTCAACCCGCGTGCCCAAGCCTTCCGCCACCTGGAAATAGTTGTCCACGACCGTGTCGACCAACGCGTACATCAGGTAGTCGGGGCCGTGCTGGCGTACGCGACTCTCTGCCTGTTCCAGACGGCGGCGGACCGGGTCAAAGGTGTCGGCCTCACGCTCCTGGAACGTGAGCACCCAGTGCGGACCCAGCACCAATGAGACCTGTTCCACTTCAATGGTGCGCTTCTCCGGATGCACCATGATCATCTTGAGCACCAAATAGTATCGGTCGCCGTAGTCCTCGGCCTTGGGACGCTGCGTGGTGTTGACGAGATCTTCCATCAGGAGGGGATGCAGCCCGAACCCGGTGCCGAGGTGGCGTACCAGCTCGACGTCGTGCACACCGTTCACGTCCACCCACGCCACGTGGTCGGCGGTCGCGAACGCGGCAGCCGCGGCAGCATCCGGAAGGGAACGCGCCTCCAGCGTACCTTGCGGCGCAAACCGCATCCCGGCCATGGTCACATCGACGGCATGGCGTTCGCCGACGTGGATGAGTGTGCCTGGCGCGAGGCCGGCCTTCGTATGGCGAGGCATTACGCGGAGCCGCGGCCCAAGCGGACCACGATCGCAAAATGCTCCGCGGACACCGGCTGCACCGACAACCGGGCACCGCGCTGCGTGGCCATCATCCCCGTGAGCTTGGCGGCCCCTTTCAGGTCGGCGAGGGTGACAAACGTGGGAAATTTCTCGACGAACTTGACCCGGACCTGATACCAAATGGGCTTCTCGCGCGTCGCCTTCGGATCGTAATAGTCGCTCTTCCCGTCGAACTGTACGGGGTCCGGGTGGCCGGCCTCGACCACTTGGGCCGCTCCCGCCACACCCGGCGGCTCCGCATTCGAGTGGTAGAACAGGACCTGATCGCCCACCTGGATTTCGTCCCGCAGGTAGTTGCGGGCCTTGTAGTTTCGGATGGAATCCCATCCCGTCGTGCGGTCGCGCTTGAGGTCGTCGATGGAATAGACCTCGGGCTCGGATTTTAAAAGCCAGTAGTTCATGCCACTCCTCACGTTCGGAGTTCCCGTGCACGGTGCACGGTGCACAGTGCACGGGAACTACGAGAATGCGCTCAACCCCGTCACTTCCTGTCCCAGCACCAGAGTGTGAATGTCGTGCGTTCCCTCGTAGGTGTACACGCTCTCCAGGTTGGCCAAGTGCCGCATGGCCTGGTACTCGGCCAGAATGCCGTTGGCGCCGAGCAGCCGCCGTGTTTCGCGCGCCGCTTCACACGCGATGTGCACGTTGTTCCGCTTGGCGAGCGACACCTGCTGCGCCGTCATGGTACCAGCGTCCTTGAGCCGACCGAGTTGAAGCACGAGCAACTGACCCTTGGTGATCTCGGTGAGCATGTCCGCCAGGCGCTGCTGCTGCAGCTGGAACTGGCCGATGGGTCGGTCGAACATGACCCGGTTCTTCGCATAACGCCGCGCTTCGTCAAAACAGGCCATCGCGGCACCCAGCGCGCCCCAGGCGATGCCGTACCGCGCCTGCGTCAGGCACATCAGCGGGCTCTTGAGCCCGCCCGACTTGGGCAGCAACGCGTCCTTCGGGACGTGGACATCCTCAAGCACCAGCTCGCTAGTGTCGCTCGCCCTGAGCGAGAGCTTGCCCTTCTGGTCCTTGGCGGTGAAGCCCCTGGTGTCCGTCGGCACGATGAATCCACGAATGGTCGAGGCGTCATCCAGTGCGCCTGTCTTGGCCCACACCACCGATACCGTCGCCAGCGACCCGTTGGTGATCCACATCTTGGCGCCGTTCAACACCCAGCCGTCCTTGGTCTCGCGCGCCGTGGTGATCATGCCCGCGGGGTTCGAGCCAAAGTCGGGCTCGGTAAGGCCGAAACATCCGATCGCTTGCCCCGTCGCGAGTTTGGGGAGCCACGCCTTGCGCTGCTCCTCGCTCCCGAACGCGAAGATGGGATACATCACGAGAGCGCCCTGCACCGAGGCGAACGAACGAATCCCCGAATCGCCGCGCTCGAGTTCCTGCATGATCAAGCCATAGGCGACGTTGTTGAGGCCCGCACACCCGTAGTGCTCCGGCAGGTTGGCCCCGAACAACCCCATTTCACCCATGAGCGGGATCAGGTGCTTCGGAAACTCTCCCTTGACGTACGCGTCCCCGATGATGGGCATGACTTCGTTATCCACGAGGCGGCGCACGGTAGCGCGCACGGCACACTCTTCTTCGGAGAGCAGGCCGTCCATTGCATAGAAATCCACACCTTCGAAGGCCACAAATCCTCCGGTCAGGTCGCCACGGCCCGGACCACCGGCCGACGGCGCGCAAATTGGTGTTGATGGGAGCGTCGAAAGACGCCGCCGCTCGCGTCCCAACGGTAGTGCTCCACGGTCATCGCTTCGTCTTCGACGACGATCCGGAAGAACACGGGCGGACGCCCACCACGTGAACGGGTGGACAACGTCCCGGCACAAGCGACCACCACGCCCTCCAGGGCCTCGACCTGTTCCGTGTGATCGTGCCCACACAGCACGAGATCGGCGCCCGAGGCCACGATGCGTCGTTGCGCGGTCTTCCATCGCGCCAGCCCCATCCGCTTGGAGAGCTCGCCGCGCAGCACGTTGTGATGCAGCACCAGGATACGTGTCTGTTCGCGGCGTGCCGCGGTGAACAGCTTCTGCGCCCGCAAGATCTCGGACTTGGGCAAGTGGCCCTTCACGGCGATGTCGCCCAATCGCGGCGTGAGCGACCCCCATGCCACGCCGTGCGCCGTGAGGACACCGGCCACCACCGCGTCGGGCAGGTTCAGTGCCGGCGTGAGTTCTTCGCCGAAGTACGCACGATACTTCGCGTACTTGCCACGCCGTCCGACCGGAATCAACGGGCGTCGCCACCACTGCACGTCGTGGTTGCCGGGAATGATGTGGACCGGAGCCGCGAACTCCATGGATCGGACGAAAGCGCGGGCGCGCTGCAACTCGCCGTGGCGAGCCCGTTGCGACACATCGCCCGAGATCACGACGAGGTTCGGCTCCAACTCCGGCACCAGGGTCTCGACCGCCTCGATCTGGGCCAGGTCGGCGCCGCCGCCGAAGTGCGGGTCGGACAAGTGGACAAGACTGAAACTCACGGACGCCTCATGAAAGCCACAGGTTCGCGGCCCGATACACGATGGCGTAGACGAGTGCCCACGTAACCAGGGCAGCGCTGCCGGCCACGATCCGCGCCATTGGATCGTCCGGCACCTTGATCAGCACCCATACGCCAAACGCCAACACCACGCCGAGGGCCCAGCGACGCGCCAGACGGCGCGCGCGACGGCGCACCTGGGCGCGACACTCGCCGCAGAGCATGCCGAACGGGAGATCCACCGTCCGTCCGCACCGCGGACACCGCGTCTCACGCAAGGCGCCGAATGACGGCATCGGCAAACGCGCCGGTCCCGACGTTGCCGCCCAGGTCGCCGGTGCGGATGGCGTCGTCGCGAATCGTGGTGATCACGGCCTGGCGTACGCGCGTCGCCGTGTTCTGCTCGCGCAGGTGTTCGAGCATCATGCACGCGGCCAGCAGCAAGGCGGTTGGATTGGCGATTCCCTTCCCGGCGATGTCCGGTGCGGACCCATGCACCGCCTCGAACAACGCCGCGTCGGCCCCGATGTTGGCCCCGGGGGTCAGTCCCAGCCCGCCCACCAGGCCGGCCATCAGGTCGCTCAGGATATCGCCGAACATGTTGGTGGTAACGATGACGTCGAACTGCGACGGGTCCATCACCAGCTTCATGGCCGCCGCATCAATGATGACGTCATTCGCGGTGACGCGACCTGTGTACTCGTCCGCAACGCCACGCGCGACCTCGAGGAACAGCCCGCTGACCGCCTTGAGGATATTCGCCTTGTGGACGATGGTGACCTTCTTGCGACCGTGGGTCACCGCATACTCGAACGCGAACCGCACGGCCCGCTCACAGCCGGCGCGCGTCACGATCGCGATGGATTGCGCCACGGCCTTGGGATCGTTGCCGATGGGGATGAACGTCTCGAAACCGATGTACAGGCCTTCGGTGTTCTCCCGCACCAGCACCAGGTCCACGTTGTCGTACCGCTGGCCCGGAATGATGGTGCGGGCCGGCCGCAGGTTGGCGTACAGATTGAACTCGCGACGCAGGGCGACGTTCACCGAGCGGAACCCGGTGCCGACGGGCGTCGCCAGCGGACCCTTGAGGGCGACGCGGTGCTGGCGGATGGACTCCACCGTGGCGTCGGGCAAGGGGTCGCCAGCCTCTTCGAGCGCTGCGACCCCGCCGAGCTGACGGTCCCAGGTAATCGGCGCCTCGGCGGCGGCGAGGATGCGGAGTACCGCGTCGGTAATCTCGGGGCCAATCCCGTCACCCGGGATCAGTGTCACCACATGACTCATGGCAGACCAGGAACGAGGGAACGGACGGCCGCTTCAAAGGCCGGCCAGGGTGCATCGCGTGTTGCGTGGGCCACCGTGCGCCATCCGATGAGTCCGGTGCGCACGTCGGCCAGGACGAGGATCAACTCCGCCCGTCCACCACCGTCCGCCGGCCGGAACACCAGGGCGGCGGGCACGAGGACGTAGCGGCTGCCGGCCACCCCGGCCAGCGCGCGAAGCTGTGACCGGAGTGGATCGGGCACCTGCGCCTGCGGGTGCCGCAACAAGGCCGTGCCGAGCTGATCCGGGGACGCCAGTATCCCGGGTGCCCGCTCCGCCGCGCGGCGCAAGGCCGGCGGCAGCACCCACGTGACTTCCGGCGACCGCTCGGTGAGCAGGGCGCCCAGCACGCTGTCGGCGTGATCGAGTACCGCGCGGCGCGGCGTCAACTCGGCCACCCACCCCATCGTGTCGTCCACCGCAAACAACGTGAGCGGCGTGACCGCGACGCTCTGGCCGGCGAGCCCCGCCGTCGGCAACGGAGCCGCGGGCGACGGTGCAGGCGCTTCCGCCGGCGCACCGCCACAAGCGACGCCGAGCGCAGTCAGGAACAGGATCAGTCGTTGTGCCACGTGAGCGCGCTTGTGGAGGAGGGTTTGGGGTTGGCGGCAGTCAGGTAATGCTCAACCCGCCGTCCACCAAGATAACCTGTCCGGTAATGTGGCGGGCCTCCTCGGAACAGAGGAACAGCACCACATTGGCCACGTCTTCCGGCTCGGCCAGACGCCCGAGGGCGGCGTCTTTCTTGGCCCGTTCAATGACATCCTCGGGGAGGGTCGCAATCAGCTCCGTGCGCACATAACCGGGGGCCACGGCGTTCACGTTGACGTTGGACGGCCCAAGCTCGACCGCCGCCGACCGCGTCAAGCCAACCAGCGCCGCCTTGCTGGCGGCGTAGGCCGACACGCCAAAACTGGGTTGGTAGGCGAGGTAGCTGGAGATGGAGACGATCTTGCCGTAGTGTTGCGCCCGGAACAGACGCGACACCGCCTGGGTGCAGTGGTAGGCGCCCGTGATGTTGGTATCAATGACGTCTTTCCAGTCCTGGTCGGGCAGACGCCACAGGGCCCCATCGCGGGTAATACCGGCATTGTTGACGAGGTAGTGCACACCGCCCAACTCGCCCCGCGCACGTTCCACGAAGCGTTCGACGGCATCCAGGTTGCGGACGTCGCACGCTTCGGAATACACCGACACCCCGTACCCGCGAAGCGCGGTCTCGGTCATCAGGGCCTGGGCGCCGATGTCCCGCCCGGGCAGGTCCACGTAGTTGAAGGCCACGTTCACGCCGCGACGGGCAAACTCGAGAGCCGCCGCCCTCCCGATACCCGTGGCCCCACCAGTAATCATGGCGGTGTTGCCGCGCATGTCGGTGGGCGCCTTGCGTTCGGCCTGGGCCTTGGGCGCGGGCGCAAGGGCCGACCCCGACGAGCGCTTTTCGCGCCCCCCGGCCAGCCACTCTGGTTCTGAAGACGATCCGATCGGAATACGACACCCCGTAGGTGAAGGGGAATTCGAACGTACGGCGGAAGGGCTGTGGTGGCTAGGGGGCGCGCTTGCGGAGCGCTGCCCAGGCCTCGAGCACCAGCCAGAGCTCAAGCACAAAGACCACACCGCCCACCCCGAACAACAGAGTTTGCGAGTCCGTCCAATACCACATGAGGTTGATGACCATGGCCCATGTGGTCATCGCGAGCAGGAACACCATGGGCACGGCCGTCACCCAGATGGGTCGGCCCAGCCGCTTGAGGAACAGCGTGATCACCAGCAGGGTGAGGGCCCCGGTGAGCTGGTTGGTCGTGCCGAACAACGGCCACAGCCGCATGCCGCCGGCACCCCGGTCGAGCCCGAGCGCGAGCGCGGCACACGCGACCACGGCGATGCCGGTGGCCAACCATCGGTTGCCCAGGGCCGGCATACGGTACTGGACCGCCAGTTCGCTGACGATGTACCGCTGCAGGCGCACCCCAGTGTCCATCGTGGTGGAGGCAAAGGCGATCACCACCACCGCCGCAAAGATGACGGCGACCGCGTGCGGGATACCGATACCCTCGGCCAGCGTGCCGACGCCGTTGACGAACGCTATGGTTGCGCCGGCGGACGCGCGGGCCCACGTGCCGTAGTGCTCGTGCCATCCGTCCGCCCCGGCGTAGATGGCAAAGCCCGCCGTGGTGGCGAGGATTGATGTCAAGGCCAGCGTCCCTTCCCCCACCGCACCACCGTATCCGACATACCGCGCGTCCGTCTCGCGATCCAGCTGTTTAGATGTGGTCCCCGATGCCACCAGTCCGTGGAAGCCGCTGATGGCGCCACAGGCAATGGTAATGAACAGCAACGGGAACCAGCTGGGCGCATCGGGCGGCAGGTTGGTGTTGATCGCCGGCGCCTCGATGATCGGGTTGGTCACGAGGACACCCAAAAAGATGATGCCCAAGGCGACGAACAGTTGATGGCTGTTCACGTAGTCGCGCGGCTGGAGTAGCAGCCACACGGGCAGTACGCTCGCGACGAAGGCGTACACAAACAGGATGAGTACCCACCCAACGCGCTGGCCATCGGCGACCGCCTGGGCCGCTGACTGGCCCTCGCGCGGCACGAACTGAAACAGGTCAGGCAGCGTGTACGGCGCGTACTGTCCTACCCAGATCAGGACATACAGAATGACCAACGCGGCCAGCGACGGTCGGAGAATACCAACCTTGGTGCGATAGATCAGCAGGCCGACGATGACCGCGACGACCAGGCTGCCCCAGACCGGGAGCACCGCACCGGGGTTCGCGATGAACAGGTTCGCAATGACCACTGCGAACACGGCATTCACGAGCAGGAGCAGGAAAAAGATGATCAGCAGGAACAGTACCCGGGCCCGGGACCCTACGATCGAGGCCGTAAGCGTTCCGATGGAGTTGGCCTTGTGGCGCGTACTGATCCAGAGCGCACCGAAATCGTGCACCGCGCCGGCGAAGACGGTCCCCAACACCACCCACAGGAACGCGGGCAGCCAGCCCCAGATGACGGCAATGGCCGGCCCGACAATGGGCGCGGCGCCGGCAACGGACGTAAAGTGATGGCCAAACAGGACGTGCTTGTTGGTGGGCAGGAAGTCCACCCCATCCTGAAACTCGTGCGCCGGCGTGCGATAGTCCGGATCCAATCGATAGATCCGCTCCGCGAGGTACGTGGCGTACAGACGGTAGCCGGTCAGAAACGCAAGCAGGCCGACAATCAGCAGGACAATGGCGTTCACGGGGAGCCCTCCAGGCGGGCGCCAATGTAATGCAGCAGGGCACGGTCGCGCACGGTACGCGGCGCCAGGGGCAGTTCGGTCAGATGCAGTTCAGGGAACGCCGCGCGGAACGCTGCGACGTGCTCGCCATCCTCCACGGCCACGCGATTCACGACGAGGGCGGCCGGCCTGATGCCACTCCCGCGCAGCGTCTCGGCGGAGCGCCGGGTTTCGAGCAGGCTCAAGCGTTCGGGAATCGCCACCAGGGTTACGGCGGCGCGCGCCGGATCGGTGAGCAGGGAGCGCAGGCGGCGGAGCCGTTCCCGCCGCGCCTCGAGCACCGCCAGGATGCGGTCCGTGTCGGGCGCGTCGCCCCGCACGGTCCGCCACATCTGTTCCAGTGCGCCGAGTTTGCGGCGCCGGCCAATCACGGCATCGAGCCAGACGCGCATGGTGTCGGGCATCGCGAGCAGGCGGAGCGTATGACCGAACGGCGCCGTATCCACCACGATGCGGTCCCAGCCGGATCCAAGACCTTCGGTCAGCACCGCCAGCCGCTCCAGGATGGCGGCTTCCACGACGCCGGGCGTCTCCCGCGCCATCGCAAGCTGGCGATCCACTTCGCCCGTCATGCCCGGGGGCGTGATATCCGCCACATGGCGGCGAACGCCGTCAACGTATCGCGCGGCCTCGGCATCAGGATCGAGTTCCACGGCCCAGAGGTTATCAACGATCTGTGTGGGATCCGCGCCGAGCGACGATTCCAGTGCGTCACCCGCGGAGTGGGCGGGGTCGGTGGAAATGAGGAGTGTGCGGTGCCCCCGTTCGGCGAACGCGAGCGCGGTCGCGGCGGCCAGCGTGGTCTTGCCGACCCCGCCCTTGCCGGCAAACAGGAGGAACGCGGGTTCGCTCACGGCGCCGACGGCGCCCCACTCCCAAGCATGTCCGCGACCCGCACCACCTTGACCCGCGGTCGTCCGAGCGGGGACCCGGCAGCGATCTCCGCCGCGTCCAACCGTTCCCAGTCTTGCCACGTCACGAGCTGACCGCACGCCGCCTGCAGGGTGGCCAGCGCGGCGGCGGGATCAGGTGCGGGCGGCGTGGGCAGGGTCGGCGCGTCGGCGCATACCGTTTCCACCGTCTCGCTGGCGTCGGCCTTATTCGTGCCGATCACTCCGCTCGGACCCCGCTTGATCCAGCCGGCGACATAATATCCCACCATGTCCTTCACGCGGCCTTTGTGGTTGGGGACCGTGCCCGATCGTTCGTCAAACGGCAGATCGGCGATGGCGACCCCGTGGTACCCGACCGAACGGAACACCAGATCCACCGGCATCTCTTCCACCTGGCCGGTGGGGACCGCCACGATGCGACCCGCCTTGAGCTCGAGTCGGTTCCGCATGACGCGCAAAGCCCGCACGTGGCCGGTCTCGTCGCCGATCAACGCCTCAGGCGACACACAGAATCGGATCGCCAGGCGCTTGGGCTTCCCTTCAGGCGCGCGTTGCGCAAACTCGCGCAGAATTTCCAGCTTCTTGGCCGTCGGGCGATCGGGGGGCGTGAGCGGCTCGTCGGCGACCTCGTCCGCGCGCACCACGATGTCGGCCCCCGGCAGTGCGCCGAGTTCCCGGACTTCCGGGTTGGTGAACGCCGCCTCGGCCGGGCCACGTCGGCCCAGCATGGCCACTTCTTCGATGCCACTCGCCATGATGGCTTCGAGGGCTGCGTCCGTGATGTCGGTGGCCGCGAGCTCCGCCTGCGTGCGGCACAGCACCCGTGCAATGTCCACCGCGACGTTGCCGACCCCCACCACCGCTACCCGCTTGCCGGACAGATCGAAAGTGCAATGCTGGAAATCGGGATGCCCGTTGTACCAGGCCACGAATTCGGTGGCCGGATGGCTGCCGATCAGGTCTTCGCCCGGGATGCCGAGGCGGCGGTCGGTCTGGGCGCCGGTAGCGAAGAGCACGGCGTGGTAATGGCGTTGGAGGTCGGCCAGCTTCACCGTGCGGCCGACGTCCACGTTGCCGAAGAAGCGCACGCGCTCATGGGCGGCCGTCTTGGCAAACCCCTTGATGACGCTCTTGATCTTCTGGTGGTCCGGTGCCACCCCAAACCGCACCAGGCCGTACGGAACCGGAAGGCGCTCGAGGATATCCACGGTGACATCGAGGCCGTCGCGGTGCATGAGGTGGTCGGCGGCAAAGAAGGCCGCGGGACCGGATCCGATGACGGCTATCCGCAGAGTCATGGAAGTCAAGATATCTTCTCAGGCATGAAGATCTATACTCGCACCGGTGACGATGGCGACACGGCCCTTCTGGGCGGCGGACGCGTGGGCAAGGACGACGCGCGGGTGGCCGCGTACGGCGAGGTGGACGAACTCAACGCCGTGATCGGCTGGGCGCTCGCGGTGGAGCCGCGAGACTTTCACCAGGACCTCCTGTCGGGCATCCAGCGCGACCTGTTTGCCATCGGTGGCCAGCTGGCGTCCCCCGATCCGGCCAAGGTGAGCAAGGTGCTCGCCAAGGCACAGCTCGATGACGCGCGGATTGCCGCCATGGAAGCGGCGATTGATGCCGCTGACACGCAGCTCACACCGCTGGAGGCATTCATCCTGCCCGGCGGCGCACCGAAGGCCGCCGCCTTCCATATGGCTCGTACGGTTTGCCGACGCGCAGAACGGGCCGTGGTGGCCCTCGATCACTCGGCGGGCGTCCCGCCGATCATCGTGCGGTACGTGAACCGACTGTCCGACTTGCTGTTCACGCTGGCACGCCTGGCGAACCATCAAGCGGGTATCCGCGAGACCACCTGGTAATGCCGCGTTGGACGTTCCATCAGCTCGACGTGTTCACCACGAGACCGCTCGCCGGCAACGCGCTGGCGGTGTTTCCGGACGCGCGCGGGCTCGACGCAGGTACCATGCAGGGGCTCGCGCGCGAGATGAACCTGTCGGAAACGACCTTCGTCTTTCCGTCCAGCCACGCCACCCGACACATCCGGTTCTTCACCCCGACGTCTGAAGTACCCTTGGTGGGCCATCCGACCATCGGCACCTGGTGGGCGCTTGCCGATCTGGGCTTGCTGACTGACCTCCCGCCGGACGGGACCACGACCATCACGCAGGAGACCGGGCGCGGCGTCTTACCGGTGGATATCACGATGATCGGCGGCCGACCGACGCGCGTGGTAATGACGCAGACGGTTCCACTGTTCGGCGACACCGTGGACCGCGCCGCGCTCGCGCTGGCCGTGGGCGGACCCGATGCCCTGACGGCGCATCCCCTGCCACAGGTCGTCTCGACCGCGCTTCCCCAGGTGATGGCACCGGTCGTCACACGAGCCGCGTTGACGGGGCTCCCTTCCGGCGGCACCGGAGCGGGCTTGGCGCGGCTGTTGCGGAGCCACGACTCGGATTGCGTCATGCTGTTCGCACCGCCTGAGGGCGGAACGGTCTTCTGCCGGATGTTTGCCCCGGGATTCAACATCCCGGAGGATGCGGCCACGGGGTCGGCGGCCGGAGCGCTGGGCGCGTATCTGGTGCATCATGGGTTGGTCCAACTCGTCGGCGGTCGGGCGACCCTCACCTTGCATCAGGGCGCAGAGATCGGCCGGCCCAGCACCCTGCACGTGGAAGTCCCGGTTGCCGTCGACGGAACGATCGGGCAGGTCCGCGTGGGCGGCGAGGCCGTCCGCATCATCACGGGAGAAGTGACGCTGTGACCGCCCGGACAGTTGCCGTCCCCTTGCCCCACGGAGCGTATGGCGTGGTGGTCGGCTCCGGGCTGCTGGCGCAGGCGGGCGACCGCATTCGCAGGGCCTGCCCGGCGGCCCGCTACGCCCTCATCGCGGACCAGACGGTCGCCGACCTCTACGCTGCGCGCCTGGCGGTCCAGTTGGACGCCACCATCCACACGTTCCCCGCCGGCGAGGCGCAGAAGACGCGCACGACGTGGACGCAGCTGACGGATGCGCTGCTGGCGAGCGGCCTCGGGCGTGATGGCGCGCTGGTCGCACTGGGCGGCGGCGTGCCGGGTGACGTGGCCGGCTTCGTCGCGGCGACGTACCTGCGCGGGATTCCGTACGTGCAGGTACCCACCACGTTGCTCGCCATGGTGGACAGCTCCGTGGGCGGGAAGACCGGGGTGGATGCGGCGCAGGGCAAGAACCTGATCGGGGCGTTTCACCAACCGCGACTCGTCCTGGCCGACGTGCATACGATCGCGACGCTCCCGCCAGCCCATCGCCGCGCGGGGTTGGTCGAAGCCCTCAAGCACGGCGCCGTCGCCGATGCGGGATACTTCGATCGTCTGGTCGCGGCGCGAGACGCCTTGCTTGCCGCCGACCCTGAGGCGCTGATCGAGGCTGTGGTCCGGTCCGTCGCGATCAAGGCCGAGGTCGTGACTGCGGACGCAACCGAGCGGGGCCGGCGAGCGGTTCTCAACGCGGGCCACACCGTGGGCCACGCGCTCGAGACCGCCTCCGACTACACCCTCGCACATGGCGAGGCGGTCGCGATCGGCCTGGTGGTGGAGGCACGAATCGGCGAACAGCTGGGTGTGACGGCACGCGGTACCGCTGGCCGCCTGCGCGACGCGTTCCAACGGTGCGGGTTGCCCGTCTCGCCACCGACGATCGATCGCAATCGGTTGCGCGAGGCGCTTGCTGCCGACAAGAAGAACCGCGGCGGCGAGATTCGCCTCACCCTGCTGGCCTCGATCGGCGCCGTACACCAAACGAACACCGAAACTTGGACGACGCCGGTACCCGAGAATATGGTCGTCGAGGCCGTCCAAGCCTCCTGAACTCATCTCTATTGATAGCAACATGTTCCGCAATTCGCCAACATTTCAACAATCGCTAACTTGTTAATGAATAACGACTTGCGTCATGGAACTGTCAGTGGCGTGAGACTGGCGTGACAGCGGTCGTGGGAAAGATTCGCAAGACAATATGCCGCAACACTTTGTGATGTGGAAAAATCGGTTTTCTTGACGGTTTTTCGGGCATTTCCTATATTCGGTGTGCACGGATCGGTCCCACCACCACCGTCAGGAGCGTTCATGGCCGTAGCAAAGAGCTCCGCAGCGAAGAAGAAAAAGGCTCCCGCCAAGTCCAAGGCGTTCTTTCGAGCCAGTCCATCCGGCGCGTTTGACCAGTATCTCCACGACATCCAGAAACTGCCCCTCATCAAGGATCCGCTCGAAGAGCGACGGCTTGCGCGCCTTGCCCAGAACGGTGATCCGACCGCGGCAGAACGCCTGGTAACCGCGAACCTGCGGTTCGTGATCTCGTACGTGAAGAAGTATCAGGGTCACGGCCTCGACTTGTCGGAACTGGTGGCGATCGGCAACGAGGGTCTGCTCAAGGCGGTCAAGAAGTTCGACCCCGACCAGGGTGTCAAATTCATCTCGTACGCCGTGTGGTGGGTGCGGCAGGCGGTGCTCAAGGCGTTGGCCGAGCAAACGCGCTCCGTCCGTATCCCGCTCAACCAGAACAGCCAGCTCATCCGCATGTCCCGTACCGAGACCTACCTCACGCAGGAACTCGGACGCGAGCCCACCGACAAGGAAATCGCCAAGGCGCTCGAAGAGACGGAAACCAACGTGCGGGCCGCACGACGGATGACGGCCGCCGAGATCTCGCTGGATGCGCCGATTGATCGGAGCGACAAGGATGCGGCGACGGTCGGCGAGCGCTTTGCCGGTCAGGAAGGCTCGGACATTGAAGAAGGCACCGACAAGACCCTCCAGCGCGAGTTTATTGACAGCATCTTCCAGAAGTACCTCACGCCGCGCGAGCGCAAGATCCTGTATCTCTACTATGGCCTCGACGAAGGCGCCGAGGGCATGACGTTGGAGCGGATTGGCGAGCTGATGGGCGTCACCCGCGAACGGATCCGCCAGATACGGGAACGGGCCTTCGAGAAGTTGCGCCAGAGCCCGCACGGAAAGGCCCTCGCGGCATTCTGGGTCGCGGCATAGACGCCGCGCTGCAGTCCGCGCTGATCGCCCAGGTCGGTGAACGGCATGTCCGTTCCCGACCTGCGCTTTTAGCGACCTATGCGCGCGATGCGCTGCCCACGCTCGTCCGGCGTCCGGCCTTCGCCATCTTTCCCGGCTCGCGCGATGAGGTGGCCGGCGTTCTCAGGATTCTTCACCACTACGGCGTTCCGTTCGTCGCGCGCGGGGCCGGCACCGGTCTCTCGGGCGGTGCGTTGGCCGACCGCGACGCCGCCCTGATCGTGCTGACCCGGCTCAACCGGATTCTCGAGATCGACTCCTACAACCGCTCGGCCCTGGTCGAACCCGGCCTGGTGAACGCCACGCTATCGGCGGCGGTGGCGCCCCTGGGCCTGCATTACGCCCCGGACCCTTCCAGCCAGACGGCGTGCACCCTCGGCGGCAACGTGGCCGAGAACGCCGGCGGGCCGCACTGCTTCAAGTACGGGGTGACCACCAACCACATACTCGAACTTGAGGTCGTCCTCCCCGACGGCACGGTGACCACGCTGGGGTCGCCGAGCGGCGCATCGTGGGGGCCGGACCTGGTGGGCCTGTTTGTTGGCTCTGAGGGAATGTTCGGCATCGCCACCGCTATTCGGGTTCGGCTGGTGCCCCTGCCGGGCGCCGTGCGGACGCTGCTCGCCGCCTTTCCCACGCTCCGCTCGGCCGGAGCCGCGGTTTCGGCGATCATTGAGGGAGGGATCGTGCCGGCCGCGCTCGAGATGATGGACCAGACCTGCATTCGTGTGGTCGAAGCTTCGCGCTATGCCGCAGGCTACCCGACCGATGCGGCGGCGGTCCTGATTGTCGAGCTGGACGGACCGGAGGCCGACGCCTTGGATCACCAGGTGCCGGCCGTCGAGGCCATTCTCCGGCGCGCCGGAGCCACCGAGGTACGGGTAGCAGCGGACCCTGCCGCGCGCGAGCGGCTCTGGCAGGGACGCAAGAAGGCGTTCGGGGCGCTGGGGCGCCTGAGCCCCGATCTCATGGTGCAGGACGCCGTCGTGCCTCGCACGGCATTACCGGACGTCTTGGACGCCATCAGCGCAATTGGCGAGCGACACGGTCTCACGATAGGGAACGTCTTTCATGCGGGGGACGGCAACCTGCACCCCAATATCTGCTTTGACGGGGCCGACCCCGCCGAGCGGGGCCGCGCCGAAGAGGCGATGGGGGAGATCATGGCCCTCTGCGTCGGGGCGGGTGGGACCATAACGGGGGAGCATGGTGTAGGGCTGGATAAGCTCAGGTACATGACCACCATATTCTCGCCAACGACCTTGGGCGCCATGCGCGCCGTACGGCGGGTTTTCGATGTCCAGGAGCGAGCAAACCCGGGAAAGGTTCTCCCGATACATTCCTGTCGGGAATGGGGAGGGAGGTAGAAAAGATGAAAAGATGAAGAGTGGAAGAGTGGAAGAGTGGAAGAGTTGGTGGACGAGTGGAAGAGCGGAAGAGTTGGTGAAAGGGTGAAAGGGTGAAAGGGTTGGATAGGGACTCATTCCAAGGATTGGCGCAGGAACCAGCAGAGCGTTCCCGCGTGGTTTCGTTGTCCGTCGAGGTCACGCCATTGATCCGGGGTGAGGTAACCGACATCCCGGGCAAGTAGTAGCCAGTTACCAACCTCATTCAATGAGGTAATTGCAATGGACAGATACCGACGAAACTCCCGCTTGGTGGGCTTAGCGCTGCCCTCAGCGATATTGGCGCCAGCAGACGACGCTGCCCGACGCAATTGGGATGTCAGCCCTACTTCTCCGTCTCAGGAAACGAGCCTGTGACATGATAGAGCTGAACCGTCAGGGCGTGAGTTTCACCAACATTTCCACCCTTCAACTCTTCAACCCTTAGACTCTTCAAATGGAGGCCCATGATCCCTACACGTTGGAGAACGTTGTTCGACGAGCAGCTGGAGGATGCGGTCCACCGTTTACAGGAAGCGCGGAAACACCTGGCATCCGGTGATGGCGCACGCGCCATGCAGGGGGCCTATCAGGCGACCGTGACGGCCGCCAGCATTCGGGTGTGGATGCAGAAGCATCCGTGGGACACCACGTTGCCGGCGGACGAAATGCAACGCCGGGCCGTGGCCGAGTTTCCCACGGGGTTCGCCTCGATGGCGACCCTTGACCTGCCGAGCTTGTTGCGCGGATTCTGGTCGCCCGACGCGGCGCTACCGTATGTGTCCGAAACGGAGGCCTTTGTGCAGGCAACGCGTGACCAGTTCGACTCGGGGGTGGCTGCGGCCTGACCGCCGGGGCCGGCGCCGCGGAGGATGCGGCGCCGGACGGCACCCCACGCGTTGCGCCTCGGTCGGTGCATGGCATGGCCCGACTGCTCCAGGCCGCCACCCGCGAACGGTGGCGGGTCCGGGTGGAGCACGATGCGTGGTCCCCGCTGGACGCACCGGCCGACCTGGCCGTCAGCACGCGACTGTTCGACGCTGTTCGGGACCCCTCACCCGCGGATCAGGTGGTCACGGCCGGCGCCGGCGCGCCCATCGAGGCGGTCGGTCTCCAGGCTCCCGGCACCCGTCGTACCGTCGGCAGTGCGCTCGCCGTTGGCGCCGATCACGTTCGCGATGAGGTCCTCGGGCTTACCGCAGTCACCGGCGACGGACGGATCCTTACGGTCGGTGGACGCGTCCTCAAGAATGTCGCCGGGTACGACCTGGCCAAGTTGTTCATCGGCGGGTTCGATGCGTTCGGTGTCATTGTCGAAGCACACCTCCGCCTGCGTGACCGACTACCACTCCACGACAACCCCACCGGACCAGTCGTGCTGAGCGTCGGCGCACTGCGGACCCAGCATGACTTGGCTATCACGCTGCTCGCCGCCGAGTTGCCACCGCACCAGACGCTCACCACGCAGGACGGCGTGCGCTGGTCGGGCACGGCGGACGCCGCCGCCCTGCGGCGCGCGCGCGCTGCCTGCGCCCGACACCACATGCCGCTCACGCTCGAGCGCGCGCCGTGGACTGTCCGATCAACCGTGGGTGTGCACGGCTCCTTCCGCGATGGGGTCGCGCCGCTCGTGGACGGGTTGCGGCGGTCGTTTGATCCGGCCGGGGTGTTCGTTGTCTAGCGGGTACGCCGGGCTGGATCCGTGCGTGCATTGCGGGTTCTGTTTGCCCGCGTGCCCGACGTACACCGTAACCGGCAACGAGGCGGACAGTCCGCGCGGCCGCATTGTGCTGATGCAAGGCCTGGCCCGCGGCACGCTCGCCCCGACGGACGACACCGTCGCGCATCACCTCGACCGCTGCCTCGGGTGTCGCGCCTGCGAACCCGCGTGCCCGTCGGGCGTGCAGTACGGTACCGCCCTCGAGGCAGCCCGCACGGACATCGCGACGGCACATGGAGTGCCGTGGCGGGCGCGGCTGGTATTGTTCCTGATGGCGCATGCGCCGTTGCGCCGCGTGGTGTTCTGGTGTGCGCGGCTGGTGCGGCCGTTCCTCCCGATCCGGATGCTCCAGGCAACGACCCCATGGCGGGGGGGCGGGAAGGCGGGACGGACGCGTCTTCCCGCCTTCCCGCGTTCACGCCCTTCCGCCTTGTTCCTCGGCTGCATCCAGCGTGAACTGTTTGGTCATGTGCATGACGCCACGCGCATCACGCTGGCCGCGAACGGCTACGCGTGCACTGCGGCGAACGGCCAAGGCTGTTGTGGCGCGCTGCATGCCCATGCGGGCCGTCACGACGACGCGCGCCGCCTCGCGCGGGTCAACGTGCTGGCCTTCCGCGACACCGAAGGACCCATCGTCGTGAACAGTGCCGGCTGCGGCGCGATGCTCAAACAGTACGGTTCATTGCTTGCCGACGACCCCTTGGCCGCGGACGCACGCCGCGTAGCCGACCGTGTGCGCGACGTGATGGAGGTGCTGGCCGAAGCGGGGCCGGCGCCAGGAGGTCCGCTCGCAGTCCGCGTGGCGTACGACGCGCCGTGCCATTTGCAGCACGCGCAGGGCGTGGTCACCGAACCCCTGGCAGTACTTGCGGCTATTCCGGGACTCAGGGTGGTACCGCACGCCGGAGCTGATCGGTGTTGCGGCAGCGCGGGATTGTACAGCCTGCTCGAGCCGGCGCTCGCGGGTGAGGTTCTGGCCGGCAAGCTGGACGCGCTGGTGGCGAGCGATGTGGATGCCGTCGCTACGGGGAACCCGGGATGTCAGATGCAGATCGGCGCCGGATTGGCTGCCCGGGGCGTCGCGACGGCGGTCTGCCACCCTGTGGAACTGCTTGCTGCGAGCTACCGGTCCCGGGGGATACATTCTCCGTGATGAGTGACACCCTGCTCGCGGCGCCTCGGGTCCTGGATGCCGAGGCCCTGCCGTCGGCCGTGGCCGAGGCGGTGCTGGACCGTGCCCTGGCCGCCCCCGTGGATGCCGTGATCCTGGATATCGTGGGACCGGGTGCGGTGGCGAGTCTGCAGGGATTGCTCACCACGGACGTAGAGAAGCCCGGTGACGGTGGGCATGCCTATGGCGCAATTCTGACGCCCAAGGGCATGATCTTGAGTGACTTGTGGATCTGGCGCGAGGCGGCGGGAGCGACGCTCGTGATCCCGCCCGAAGGCGCTGACGCGGTGCGGGAAATCTTCACGCGTTCCCTGCCTCCCCGACTGGCCAGGGTGTCGGAACGAGCCGGCATGGTCCTCCTGCGGGTGGCGGGTCCCGAGACGGTGGCGGCGCTCGCGCGGGTGGGCCTCACCGTGCCGGAACCCGGACGCATCCAGGCTGCCATCACGGATGGCATCCCACTCCACATCGCGCGGCCGACTGGGCCTGCCGCCTTCATCGCCGACCTGCTGATCGCTCAGGAGCATTTGGAAACGTTGCGCCGGCGGCTCGCGCGGGCCGGTGTCATGGTGAACGCGCCCTCAGGCTTGGAACTGGCGCGGGTACTGGCCGGCTGGCCGCGCCTTGGCGTGGAGATCGGCGACAAGACGCTGCCACAGGAAGTGCGTCTTGACGAGATCGGCGGAGTCTCGTACACCAAGGGCTGCTACACCGGGCAGGAGACCGTGGCGCGCGTGCACTTCCGTGGCCATCCCAATCGCCACCTGGTGGGATTGATCTGGGACGGCGTTCCGAACGGTGCCATTCCGGACATCACGCAGGACGATCAGCCACGCGGACGTGTAGGCACTGTGCTGTGGCTCGAGCCCGTCGAGCGGTGGATCGGCCTCGCATTGCTTCGTCGAGAAGTGGCGCTCGACCGGCCCGTACTCGCGGCCGGCGCCGAGGCCACCGTTGTGGAGTTGCCGTTCCGGATTGACCCATGAAGTGGACCGGCCCCGGGCCCGGGGCCGTGGTCGCCGCCGCGTTCATCGGACCAGGAACAGTCACCACCGCCACCCTCGCAGGCGCACGCACCGGTAGTGCCCTGCTCTGGTGCGTCGCGTTTGCGACGGTCGCCACCATCGTGTTGCAGGAGATGGCGGCGCGGCTGGGGATCGTGACGGGTGCTGGCATTGGAGCGGGCCTCAGTCGGGCGGGCGGGAAGGCGGGAAAGGGGCTGGCTTGGCTCGCGGTCGTCTCGGTGCTGGTGGGCGTCGTGGCGTACGAGGCCGGCAACCTGACCGGCGCGGGGTTGGGCCTTGGAGCCGCCGCGGGTGTGCAGCCAAAGTACGTCGTGCTGGTCTCGGCAGTACTCGCGGGGTTGCTGCTGTGGTCGGGACGCTATCGGCTGATTGAGCGTGTGCTCGTGGTATGCGTCGCCATCATGGGGCTCGTCTTCTTTGCCACGGCCTTGATGGTGCTGCCCTCGGTGCCGGGACTGCTGCGCGGCCTCACGATTCCCTCCCTGCCTGATGGCGCCACGCTCACCGCGCTGGGCCTGGTCGGCACGACCATCGTCCCGTACAACCTGTTCCTGCATGCCGCGGCGGTGAACGAGCGGTTCAGCGGACAGGCCGACCTGCAGGCCGTGCGTCGTGATCTCTACTGGTCGGTGGCGTTGGGCGGCGTGATTACCGCCGCGATCGTGGTCACGGCCGCGGCGGCGCTGGACGGTGCCGCCGTTCGCTCAGCGGGCGACATGGCGGGACAGTTGGAACCGTTGCTGGGCCCTTGGGCATCGCGCGCGTTCACGCTGGGCCTGGCGGCCGCCGGGCTGTCCTCCGCGATCACCGCTCCGCTCGCCGCAGCGTACGCGCTGCTTGACCTGTTGGGTCGCGGCCGCGCCACCACGCACGTGGTTGCACGCGCGACGTTCCTGACGGCGCTGGCCGTCGGCGCGGCCATTGCCTACGTCGGCACGCGCCCGGTTCCGTTGATTCTCGCGGCGCAGGCGCTGAACGGATTGATGTTGCCGCTGGTGGCAGCGGCGCTCTTGGTGGCAATGAACTCGCGTACGTTGCTCGGTGACGCGGTCAACGGTGGGTGGCGCAACATGGCTGGTGTTGCGGTTGTGCTGTTGTGTGCGGCGCTCGGCATCCGCGCTATCGCGGCGCTCTAGCGAGGCGCATGGTACCCCGTCGAGAGTTCCTGACCAGCGCGGGCGCCGTACTCGGGGCGGTCGCATCGCGCCATCTCGCCGCGCAGATGATACCTGCGGTCGAGGCGATTCCGACAGTATTCCATGGTCATCCGGACGGTACCCGCACGTTGATCCGCCTTGTCGTGCGGAACAGCGACGCGCCCGCCGGACGACTGCGCGTGTACGATGAGCGCACCAACGCCCTCCTCGGCACGGCCGGCGTGATCTCGGTTGGCGACGGCCGATTGTCGGGCGAACTGTGGCTGCCGCTCGAGCGACCGCTGCGTGTGCGCACCGAACTGGAGTACCCCGGAACTCAGCGCCCGCTCCGCGATCGGTTCACGCTGACCCCCACGCCCCGCTGGACCCTGCACTGGCTGTTGCTCGCCGACCCCGCCTCGATCACCGCGACGCTCGCGACGCTCGACGCGATGTGGCGTGGCGTCCCTGTCGCTGCGTTACGCGACGTCGGCGCACAGATCGACCCCGTCCGCCATGCGGAAGCACCTACCGATCTCGCGGCCGCGCGCATCGTCTGGCCCGCGTGGATGGCCAGTCGAGCGTCGGGCCTGCCGCTCGCGCCCGTGGGCACGGCGTTGCGCGGGTTTGCCGGGCTGCCGTCCGTGTTGGCTGGCTCCGGACTGACCGGCACGGTCGGCATGCTGGATGAACCGTGGACCGTCGTGGACCAGATCCCGGCCTCGCTGGCCGACCTGCAACGCCTGGTGGAAGAACGTCTGGTGGCGAACGACGCTCCGCTCCACCGAGGCTTCGTCGTAACACCCATCCATCAGGACACCGACGGATTGGCGGCGTTGTTCGACGCGTGGCGCACGCGGTTCACCGCGCCGGTTCTCGCGGTGGGCACGGCCCCCGCCGACATGCGGACGCGCGGAATCACGATGCTTGGTGTTGCGCTACCTGGGGGCCCGGACGCGCTCGCCGAACGCGCAGCCCAGCGTCGAGACGCCCTCGAGTCGGAGGGCGATTCGCTGTTCGCCCCGTTGGCATCCCCGCTCGGCGCGTCCGGGAATGCTCGGACGGCCATCGCGAACGCCATACGCTCCGCGTACGCCGGGACCATCGTGTTCAACGCGACATCGTTCGGGCGCACCGACGTCGTGCGGGCGGGCGACGGCGAGTGGATTGCCACGGACATTCCGGGTCCAGGATATGCTGTCGTGCCAACGCCAGCGCCGATCACCTGGCCGGAACCGACGACGACCGCACCGCCGGTTATCGCCAACATCACGTGGCGTGTGCGCCTGACCGAGCGCGGCACCATCAGTTCCCTGCTCCACCAACCAAGCGGCACGGAACTCGCGGGCACCCACGGGCTCATGGTGGCGTCGGATGCACGCGCGATGGATATCGGCGTCACCCGCGTTCGTGCCTTCGGAGAGCGTCTCGTCGTGCGCCACGTGGCGGGCGGGTCCCGCTGGACCACAACGTTCACACTATACAACGGCCTCGATACGCTGGACGTGCAGACCGACGGTGGTCCGTGGGACCATGCGTGGCGCTTCGATGCAGCGGTGGGCGGCACGCGCACACGCTGGGCGGAGTTGCTGGGTATGGGTCAGGCGGACGGCGCGATGCACGGGGTCTCGGCGGGCGACTGGTGGGCGGCCGACGGCACCGCCGGCTCGCTCATGGTCGCCTGTCCTGACGGTGCGGTGCTCAGTCGTGACGCCGACGGCGTGTTGCGTCACATGGGCCCATCCGGCGGACTGCGACTTCGCCTGGCGTTTGCCGGCACCGCGCTCGCGGATGATCCATGGCGGATTGGTGCGTTGGGCCATCCTTTGATCGCCCTCCCCATCCCAGGCACCGGCTCAAACGCGTTGCCAGGCTTTGGCCGCGTGCTCAATCTGCGCGATCCCGGTACCCGTCTGGTGGGGCTGCGCCCAGCAGATGACGGCCACGGCGTCATCGCGTACTTGCACGACATCATGGGCGTGGCTCGACCAATCACTCTGCAGAGCGATCTCCATACCATCCGCACTGCGTACGCCTGCGACCTGCTGGAGCGCGATCGCGCGGTGCTCACCGTGCAGGACGGCGCAGTCACCGTAGAACTCGTCGCCGACGGAGTGGTCGCGGTGCGATTGATACTCGGCTAGACGGCCAAGCGGCCAGACGGCTAGTGTACGGTATGCACCCGAACACGCTCGGCGAGCTCAAGCAGTCAGATTGGGCTGACCCGAAGAAACACCTGCGCACTGTGCGCGACGAGATGCGCACCAACCTGCTCAAGCACCTGGAATCCGGGCAGGAGGTCTTCCCCGGCATCGTGGGCTATGAGGAGACGGTGGTTCCGCAGGTCGTGAACGCCGTGCTCGCGCGCCATCACTTCATTCTGCTGGGGCTGCGGGGTCAGGCCAAGAGCCGCATCCTTCGGGAACTGGTGCGCCTGCTGGACGACCAGATCCCGATCATCGCGGGATCGGAGATCAACGACAATCCGTTTGCGCCAATCTCCAAGTTCGGGCGTGCCCTCGTCGAAGAGCATGGCGACCGTACGCCGATTGCGTGGGTACCTCGTGCGCAGCGCTACGTGGAAAAGCTGGCGACCCCGGACGTGACCATCGCGGATATCATCGGCGACGTGGATCCGATCAAGGCCGCGCGCGGTGGGCACCTGCTGTCAGACGAACTGACCATTCACTACGGACTCCTGCCCCGCGCCAACCGCGGCATCTTCGCCATCAATGAGCTGCCGGACCTGGCGGGCAAGATTCAGGTGGGGTTGTTCAACATCATGCAGGAAGGCGACATCCAGATCAAAGGCTATCCGATCCGCATGCCGCTCGATGTCCTGCTCGTGTTCTCGGCCAATCCCGAGGACTACACGGCGCGCGGCAAGATCATCACGCCGCTCAAGGACCGGATCGGCGCCGAGATCCAGACGCACTATCCGCCGACGGTCGAGTACGGCATGGCCATCACCGCGCAGGAAGCGTGGACCGACCGGAACGGCAAGCGGGTGCAGGTACCCGACTTTGTGCGTGAGGTGGTGGAACGGATCGCGTTTGAGGCGCGCTTCGACAAGCGGATTGATCATCGCTCCGGCGTAAGCCAGCGGTTGCCCATTTCGGTGCTGGAGACCGTCCTGTCCAACGCCGAGCGGCGCGCGGTCACGCATCGGGAAAAGGCGATCGTGCCG
Organism: Gemmatimonadales bacterium; assembly: GCA_040877595.1. Lineage (GTDB taxonomy): Bacteria > Gemmatimonadota > Gemmatimonadetes > Gemmatimonadales > GWC2-71-9 > JBBDNM01. The sequence goes on from JBBDNM010000026.1 coordinate 137,029, forward strand.
CGCGTGTCGGACATCTACGCCGCGTTGCCGAGTGTCACGGGCAAGATCGAGCTTGAGTATGAGGGCGAACTGCAGGGGGCGCAGGCCATCGCGGTTGATCTCATCCGGCGCGCCTGTCGCGGCACGTTCGAGGCCCGCGCTGGTGGAGCGGACGTGGATGGCCTGGTGATGTGGTTTGATGGCGGGGCCGCGCTCAAGGTGGCCGACCAGGAGCGGACCGACCTGCTGCTCGAGGCGTTCAGCTCGGTGCCGGGCCTTTTGGACCTCGTGCGTCACACTGGGCTGGCGCCCACCAAGGATGCGGGCGCGATGGTGGCGGCCTGCGAGCTGGTGCTCGAGGGTCTGGTCGCGCAGAAGCGCATTTCACGCAACGATGAGTTGGGATACGTGATGGCACGCCGGGAGCGTGGCCCTGGGGCTGGCGGAACCGGCCTCGGTGGTCCCAACTTGTTCGCCTGATGTCCGTCATCACCATTTCCCGTCAGTACGGGTCCGGCGGATCCGATATCGCGAAGCTCGTGGCCAAGCGCCTGGGCTGGTCATTGATTGACAATGAGTTCGTGGACCGCGTGGCCGAGCGGGCGGGCATAGATCCGGCTGAAGTGGAGTCGAAGGAGGAGCGCGTGCCCGGATTGATTGAGCGGCTGGCGCGCGCACTGGCGATTTCGAGTCCGGAGGTGTTTGTCGCCACCGGCGCGCCCCCGGAAGCGGTGGGCCACGAAGACCGTATCATTGAGATGACCGAACGGGTTATCACCGAGGCCGTGCAACATGGGCACGTCGTGATGGTGGGACGCGGAGCGCAGGCGTATCTCGCGGAACGCGAACGCACGCTCCATGCCTACATCGTCGCCCCGCGGGCCGCGCGCATCCTGGCGGTGATGAAGCGGCTCGATATTGGTGAGGTTGAAGCGGGACGGACGCTGGACGATATCGACAAGAACCGCGAGCGGTACGTGAAGACCCACTACAACCGGCACTGGGCCCACCCTGCCAACTATCATCTCTGCCTGAACTCAGAGGCGCTCGGATACGAGGGATGCGCAGATATCATCGTCGCGGCGACGGAGTTGCGAGAACTTCGGTAGCGGTGGGCGACTGCCTCTTCGCGCGCTACAGTTGCACAACCCCCGGGTGCCGACCCAAGGCAAGCCAGGCCACAACTCCCGTGGTGAGACCGCCCAAGGTCAACACCCATGTTGTCCCCACCATCTCTGCGGCTGTCCCAGCCGCGAACGCTCCAATCGGTGCCATCCCGACAAATGCCACCGTATAGACGGATACGACTCGCGCACGGAACTCATCCGGGGCGATGGATTGAATCAGCGTATTGGTCAGTGCGGTGGCGATGATCATGGCGGCACCCATCATGGCCAACAGCACCAAGGTCAGCGGCAATGACCGCGACAACGCCACCAGAGCCACCAGCAACCCAAAAGCCGCAGTACTCCATGCCAGCACTCGGCCCTTCGGGAGTTCGTGCACGTAGAGGGCCAGCACGAGTGCACCACCCAGCGCGCCCAGTCCCACCGCCGACATCATCCAGCCAAACTCACGGGCGCCCACCTCGAGTACGCTGCGGGCGAGAACCGGCATGAGGGTCAGCACGGGGATGGACAGGATACTGGACGCCGCGATGTTGAAGACGATGCGGCGCAGCCGCGGTTCCCCGTTGACGTAGCGCAATCCCTCGACGATCCGGTTCCACGGACGGCCGGTGGCTGACGGCCGGCTGCGGTCGACGGATTTGCGAATCACCAGCATGACGCCGAGCACGGCCAGGAACGTCACGCCATTCAGTAGAAAGCAGATGCCAACGCCAAACGCACCAATCAGGACGCCGGCAATGCTCGGGCCGATGGCGCGCGTGCCGTTGAATGCCGAGGAGTTGAGCGCAATCGCACTCGGCAGATGCTCTCGACCGACCAGATCAAAGAAGAACGAGTGGCGTGCCGGGATATCAAATGCCTGTACGATCCCCAGTCCGGCGGCGAGCAGGGCTACGAGCGTGATGGTGGCGTTGCCGGAGTACCACATGATCGCGAACGCAAAGCCAAGCAGCATGCCGAAGGTTTGCGTGACGAACACCATGCGGTAGCGTGACACCCGGTCGGCCACGGCACCGGCGTAGAGCGAGAACAGCAGGACGGGCAGCGTCCCGAGCGCGTCTACCAGACCGACGTAAAACGGGGAGTCCGTGAGTTCGACTACGAGCCAGGCCTGCGCGGTCCGCTGCATCCAGACGCCGATGAGCGACACCACGTACCCGACAAAGAAAATCCGGAACGCGGGGACATTCAGGGCACCGGCGCGGGCGCGTGGTGCCATCAGGTCACGATCTCGAGCGGTGCGCCGCCGACCTGGACCGCAGCAAAGTCCCGGCGGTCGAACGTCAGGATGCGACGGAGTTGGAGTGTCTCGGCAAGCACCAGGAGGGTGGCATCGGCGTAATCAGTTCCAAACTGTCGCATCAGCCGGCTCGCCGCACGCTGGTCCGGGGGGTCCAGCCCGCGAATCGGGACGCCGGCATCCAGCAACGCCTCGACGACCACCCACGGTTCGACTCCGCCCCGGCGCACGAGGTGGGTGGCCTCGGTCACCACCGCCTCTGATGTCACGCAGTGGCCGATGTAGCGGGTGAGGAGGTCCAGACTGCGCGCATGCTGGTGATCGTTACGAGCCAGCGCCGCCACCAGCGGCCCGGTGTCGAGAAGCACCGTGCCGGGGGACACGCTACTCGCGCCAGTTGTGACGATAGATCTGGTCGGCGATGGGATCGTTGCGAATCGCGTCATAGTCGAGGCTGACCGAGCCCAGGTACGGCGCGAGGCGTTCGGCCGCGCGCGACCGATCAACGGCCGGGCTCGCGAGGTAGGCCTCGATGGCCTCACGGACCACGGCACCGCGGGCGACCCCGCGCGCCTTGGCCAGCTTCCGGATGGCCTTGGCGAGGTCGGCGGGGAGGCGGAGGGACAGTTGTTCGGACATGCGTCAATGTAGTACAGATGCATTACATGTGCAATATAGGGCGTGCGTAGTGCGTAGTGCGTGGTGCGTGGATATTCCGTTCTACGCACTACGCACCACGCACCACGCACGCCGTTCATCATTGCCTGATCCCTCCCTCCTGGTCACCTTCCGGCATGGGTTTCCACACCTACGGCAAGTACATCCCGCGCTTGGCCGACGCGGTGAATCTCCAGGATCTGCTCGAGCAGCTGGGGGATTTCCTGTTGCAATCCGGCTTTGCCGGCGGGCCGTCGTGGCATCCGTACTGGGGGGAGTTTGGCGACGAGGACACGCGGTCCATGGACGCGTTGCGGCAGGCTATCCTCCAGGCGCTCAAGGACTCGGGCAAACTCACGCCCGAGATGTTGCAGGTGCTGCGCGGCGATACTACCGGCGATCCGAACCGTGATGCGCAGATCCAGGCTGAGCTGGCGGAGCTGCTGGATGAAATCGTCAAGCGGCTGATGGAGGAAGGATATCTCACGGCCGAGCAGGCGCCGCAGATGCCGGGCGGCCAACAGGGCATGTTCGGACCGGACGGTCAGGCGCGGGCGGCGAGTCAGGACGTCAACTTCGGAATTACGACCAAGGCGGTGGACTTCCTGGGCTACCGCTCGCTCAAGAGCCTGATCGGCGCCGTGGGCAAGTCAAGCTTCGGGAGCCACGACACCGCACACCTGAGCACGGGAATCGAGGCGGAGGCGGCGTCGAAGCAGTACGAATTTGGCGATGTGATGAACCTCGATGTACCGGAGACGCTCAAACGGACGTTGATGCGTGGACGCGGGGACGCGGGGACGCGAACGGGCAACAGCGAATCTGATCCGTTTCTCGATATCGACTATCCCGACTTGATGGTGCACCAATCTGAGTATCGGTCGTCGGCCGCAACGGTACTGATGCTCGACTGCTCGCACTCGATGATCCTGTACGGCGAAGACCGCTTCACGCCGGCCAAGAAGGTGGCGTTGGCTCTGACGCACCTGATCCGCACGCAGTTCCCGGGCGACACGCTCAACGTGGTGCTGTTTCATGACGGCGCCGAGGAAATTCCGCTGGGCAAGCTGGCCGACGTGCAGGTGGGGCCATATCACACCAACACGGCCGAAGGCCTCAAGCTCGCGCGCCGCATCCTCCTGGCGCAGAAGAAGGACATGCGGCAGATCATCATGATCACGGACGGCAAGCCGTCCGCCCTCACGCTGCCGGACGGCCGGATCTATATCAATTCTGCCGCCCTGGACCCGCGCATCCTGCGCGCGACTTATCGCGAGGTCTCCGCCTGCCGCCGGGCGGGGATTCTGATCAACACGTTCATGCTGGCGCGGGAGCGGAGTCTGGTCGAGTTCGTCAAGCGGGTGTGCGAGATCGCGAAGGGGAAGGCCTACTTCACGTCCACGATGACGCTGGGGCAGTACATCCTGATGGATTTCATGAGGCGGAAGACGAGGCGGGTGGGGTAGTGTAAACGCCCTGCGGGAACCGCTGGACGTGCGCTACCGCAGATCGATAACAAGGGAAGACCCGAATGAGCCGGCGACCAGGAAATCGCCTGACGGCGACAACGCTATCTCGGCCGGCATGAACGGCAGCAGGATACGGTCCAAGACGGCCCCATCGCTCACCCGCACCTTCACCACTTCCGGATCGTTGCTGTACCCCAACCACGCGTACGTCCCATCGGGCCCGATTCCTGTCACGGTCGGGGCGCCGCGCACGGCCGTCAGCCCCTCGACAGGTGGCGTCAACCAAAACAGGAAGACGCCATCGCGGTCGTACAGCGCGGCCCCCGCCAGTATGAAATCCCCGTTGGCCGAAATGCTGAGGCTCCCCGAAGCGAATCCGCCGTTGAGTGCATGAACGCTCCCATTCCGCAACGCAACGCCTGACCCGAAAACCAGGTATGACCCGTCCTCAGGACGCGCCACCCGCTGGTCCGTACTGTTCGGTCCAATCTGGGTCGGTGGCTCGCTGGGCGACAACAGGACATAGTTCAAGATGTTGGGGAAGGTCTGTTGTGCCGTCGCGCCTATCGCTCCGTCCGCTCGCACGGCGACAAACCGCGGCGCAGCGCCGAGGGGAATGCTCACGAAGTCTTCCGCTGTACCGAGCAGCGGCCCGATATACAGACCCGCCCCCGTATTCCCACTGATCACGACGCTGTCGGACCCCGCGGTGAAGTCACCACTCCACGAAGTACTCGCAAGCGGCAAATCGCGGACCAGTCGCAACGGGCTGAGCGCAAAGACTCGCACAGGCCCTGAGGGAATGCCGGTCCCCAGAAAGTGGACGCTATCCGGTGCAAAACGGAAGTAACGCGAATGCGCCGGGAGGGGTTGCGACGGCGGCGTCCGGGCGTGATAGATGCCTGCTGCCAAGCTGTCGGTCCGGCTGTTCCCGGCCAGGTCGTACGCTTCCGCCGTGATCCATCCGCGGATGCCCTCGGGCACAACCGCCGCCACCGCGTACGTGGTGTCAGCCGCAAATCCCGACAGATGGATCGTATCCACCGACCCCACCAGCGGGTTCACCACCACAACGTGTGAAAGTCCGACGCCATCGTTCGCCCGCACCCTCAGGGACATGGGGCTGCCACTGACGTGGGCATAGAACTGCCGTCCGGTGGCCCCCACAAACGCCATCACGCTCCGTGCACCCAGCAGCCCGAGGAAGACCTGGGGAGGCACGGGATCCACGACCGTGAACGTCCATCGTGCGCTGTCTGTGTTACCCCGAACATCTTCGAGCTCGACCGTCAGGTCGATATGCGCACCCGGCACGGGACCGGGCGGTACCACCACGGTGAATGGTGCATGAAAGGACAACCGTCCGTCGGGGCGGAGATCGTATGTTGCGGTCCACGCGCCGGTGAAGCGTGCTTCCGCCCGCACGATGCCCGCGTTATCCGATGCACTGAACCCGAGGACGAACGAAGTCCCGGGCGTGACACCGTGCGGCGGGGTACTGAGGGTGATCCGCGGCGGCTCCACGTCGCCGACGGCGAGCGTGAGGGTGTCGCTGGTCAGGTGCTGGTCTCCGATCCGCG
>JBBDNM010000027.1:0-6433 GCA_040877595.1 Gemmatimonadales bacterium
ACGAGATCGCTCGACAACACCTGGTCAATGATGCCCGACATGTCCTGCGATTCCTGGGGTGACGTGAAGGACAGGTCCACCGGAGGAATGACGCCGCCGATGGCGTAGTCAGCCAGGTGCACGTCGGGATAACGAATGGGCACAAAGAGGTCCACCGTCCACGACGGACCAAACTCGCCGCAGGCGACGAGGGTCATGGTAGCCAGCAATGCCCTGAGGGGCCGACGCATATGCACTCCGGTCAATTGGTTTGTCGTATCAACTCGTCAACGTAGCGCCCCGGCACACTGAAAATCACGCGACCACTGGTACCCGGCTGTCCGCCGTACAGTACCGCCACCACCCGCCCCTGCTGATTGAAGATCGGACTGCCGCTCGCGCCCTCAGCGCCATACCCGTCCAGCTGGACGAGGTCCGGGAGCACCTTGCTCACGATACCCGCGGTGAGCGACGTGCGTACCACCGGACGTTCGCCCGAGGAATGCATGGGCAACTCGCTGCCCAGCGGGAACCCGATCATGGCGACCGGGTCACCGGGCGTCAGGTCGGCACCGTCCGCCATGCCCTGAACTGTCGGTATCCCGCCGGCAATGCCCTGGACGCGGACGATCGCGAGATCGTGATTGCGATCCACGAGCACCACGCGGGCGGGAAACACCTGGTCCGAGTTCGTGAACTGGACCGCGATGCGTTGGGCGGTGCGGTTGCCCTGTGCACCAGCCACCACATGGCGGTTGGTGATCATCCGGCCGTCGGTCCGGACACCGAACGCGGTGCCCACTCCCACATCCCCATTCCCGAAATCTGCCCAGATCATGGCGACCGCGCGGTGGTTTGCATCATTGATGGCCCGGAAGTCCACTTGGGCGGCTGCCTGTTGATACCGCAAGGCGTCGCTCGCGTCCTGGAGCTGTTGCGTCAGCAGGGCCACCTCCTCGCTGTTGCCGCTCCGGCGGGCGCGGGTCAGGTCCTGCGTCAGGCGCTGCACGTCGCCCTGCGATTGCTCCAGAGCCGTGGCCAGTCCCTGCATCTGTCCCTGGAGTTGCGTGATGGCCTGCTCGGACTCCGCGAGGATGCTGTCTATGCGGGCCTGCATGGCCGCCGTTTCCGCCGCACGGGCCGACCGCTGCCGAGCGCTGTTCACCCACAATCCACCCGCCACCACCGCCAGCACGCCCACCAGCACACCCGCGACCGTCTTCACGCGTCGCGTCTGCCGCCCGACCTCCACGCGAATGCGTTGGGTGGTCCCACCTGAGGGCCGCCGCGAGCCCGTGTCCACCAGCTCGCCTGCGGCTGGCTGTGCGCCCGTGGAAGGTTTGGCCTGGCTCGCCGAGCTGCGCGTGACCGGGAAGTGCGGGGCATGGTCGGGGGTGCTGTCGGGCACCAGGCGGATCTCGACCTTGGGGCCGTCCTTCCCGAACCGTACTTGATCCGTATTGCCCAGTCGCACATCCATGGTGATGGCATGGCCATTCACCAACGTCCCGTTACTGCTGCCCAGGTCGCGCACGGACCACTTGTCGCCGTCGCGCACGAGCACGGCATGGCGGCTCGAGACTTCCAGGTCCTGGTCCGGGTCGAACTGGAACGCGGAACCGGGATGGCGGCCGACACTCACGTCGGCGGAAAAGACGGCGGTCATCCCCTTGCGGGGGCCGTCGAGCACGGTGAGTTGCAACTTCACGATTCCCTCCCGGGCATCACAGGGACGTCAAGACAAAAACCGCCGCCGCTCCAAGCGCGACGGCGGCCACAGTAGCGAGGCGGGCGGCCGGTGAGCCGCGTGGTTCCGGGGGCGGGCTGCCTTTGTAGACCGGCACCGGTTCGGTGGTGGATTCAGTGTCGAGCAGCGGGTAGACCTGGTGACCCACCGACGCCCCGTCACCGGGATTTCGCAGGCCATCGCCATGTACCCGCGCGATCACGACCGTGATGTTGTCGGGTCCACCGCGCTGGTTGGCGAGCGCGATGAGTTCGCTGCACATGTCCACCAGCGTCTTGTCCGGCTGGCTCGCGATCTGCGCGATCTCGTCGTTCTTGACCTGACCCGACAGGCCGTCCGAACACAGCACGATGACATCGCCCTGCCGCATATCCTGGTGCGTGAGGTCCACCTTGACCCGCGACTCCGGACCAAGGGCCTGGAGGATGATGTTGCGGCGCTCGCTGACCTCGGCTTCTTCTTCGGTGAGCTCACCGGCGTCCACCAGGCGCTGCATCAAGGACTGGTCCTTGGTGAGCTGGATCCCCTCGCCATTGCGCACGAGGTAGGCGCGTGAATCGCCGACCTGCGTGAGGTAGAGATGGTCGCCCAGGATGCCGACGGCGGTGGTCGTGGTGCCCATGCCGCGGAGATCCGGATGTTCCCGCGCGTACGAATGGATGGCGGCGTTAGCGCGTTCGACCGCTTCCTTGAGCCGAAAGGCGAACTGCTGCGGCGAGCTGTCCTCGTCGCCGTGCCACGAGTCGCTCAGGTGCTTGTAGATCGTTTCGGCCGCCATCGCGCTGGCCACCTCGCCGGCCGCGGCGCCGCCCATGCCGTCGGACACGCAGAGCAGCGTGCCCTTGGGGCCGAGCTCGTGGTCGCGGACTTCGGGCTGGAGCGAGGCCTCGCGCGTCGTCAGGTTCGCGACCAGGAAACAGTCTTCGTTGTGGTCGCGCGTTTTCCCGACATCGGTCTTGCCGAAGACGGAGACGCGAATGGGCGAGTTCGTGGCGGATTGAGTCACGAGCACTCTCGCGCGTGGACCGATCGGAACGCGGCACTGCTCGGAGCCAAGGTCATGGCGCGCTGAATCCACTGGCAGAGTTCAGCGGTACGATTCTCCACCAGGTACGACTCGGCAACATTCGCCGCTGCGTGGGCCCGAATAGACTGCGGCAGGTCACTATCGTATATCGCAATGGCACGCCGTCGAGCAGCAGGCAACTGCTCAGGAGAGTCGTATTGGCGCGATAATCCATCGAGTTCCCTGAGGATGGCCGCGGTGTCGACGGTGGTTGCAGTAGGCACCGGTACGGTCGTCGTTTCTGGCGGCGGCCTGTTCTCAGGGCGCTGCGGTGTCGTGTTTCGCGGTGGCACATTGGGCGCCGCATGAGAATCGCTTGGCGTGCGCGATTGGGCCGTGTCCTGCGTCACCGGCGGGTTGGTCGCGAGAGGGTCATTGCCACCTTGCATCGCCACGTATCCGCCGATTCCACCCATCACCATAACCGCAATGCCGGCCGCGATGGCGACGGTAGGCTTCTTCCTGGGCGGTATGGGCGGGGACGCCATCGGCTGCGCCGTATCGGGCGTCTTGGCTTTTCCACCGATTCGCGTTTTTGCGACAGCGGCCGTCTGGGCCGAGTCAATGATCTGGGTTGCGCCGTCGACATCCGCTGCCGCCACGGGTGCCGACATCGGCATGCCGGATACGGCGGCTTCGGCATCCTTCGCAAACTGCGCGGCCGAGGCGTAGCGCTCACTCGGCATCCGTGCCAGCGCGCGGTCCATGACCTGTTGGAGGGCCGCGGGGAAGTTGCCCTCCGGCATGGTGTCGTTGAGCGGCGCGGGCTCGTCCGTCAACCGCTTGATCATGACTTCCTGCGCGCTATCGGCCTGGAAGGGGAGGTCGCCCGTCAACATCCGGTAGAACACGAGCGCCAGCGAATAGATGTCACTGCGGCCGTCCAGCTTGTCACCCGACAGCTGTTCGGGGCTCATGTATTCCGGCGTGCCGACCACCAGGCCCGTCTTGGTGACATTCTGGCCCTCTTCGGGGCCCATCGCCTTGGCGATGCCAAAGTCCACGACCTTGACCACATCGCCGTCGCGGTTCTGGGCGATCATGATGTTGTCGGGCTTCAAGTCGCGGTGGACGATGCCCATGTCGTGCGCGGTCTGGAGCCCTTCGCCCGCCTGCCGGATGATCTTGACCGCGCGTTGGGGCGCCAGGGCGCCTTCGCGCTCGATCAGGTCGGTCAGCGCCTCGCCTTCGATGAACTCCATGGCGAGGTAGATCACGCCATCGGGCGTTTCACCGAAGTCGTAAATGGCGCAGACGTGGGGATGATTGATGCGGGCGGCGTTCGCGGCCTCGCGGTTGAAGCGGGCGATGGAGTCGGGATCGTTGGCCATGGACTGCGACATGACCTTGATGGCGCTCTTCCGGCCCATCTTGACGTGCTCGCCAAGGTAGACCGCGCCCATGCCGCCTTCCCCGAGCTTCTTGGTGATGTGATACCGCTCGGCCACCACGCTACCGACCAGATCCGCCGTCTTGCCGGCCGAGCGCAAGCCCGAGCCGTCATTGGGGCAGAATTTCTGTTCGTCGGGCCATTCCTGGCCGCAGGTGGTGCAAATTTTCACGCGGTCTCCAGCTTGAGCATCTTGTCGCCCACCAGTACGCGCGAGCCGTGACGGAGTTGCACCTCGCCGCGGACATTCACGGCCACCCCGTTGCGGCTGCCGTCGTCCACCAGCACAAAATCCGCGTCTTCCGAGCGTACCTGACAGTGCGCGCCACTCATGGACGGATCGTACGGGAAGACCCAGTCGCCCTTGTCGCGCCCGACCTTGACGGTGCGGCCCGGTGACAGGTGAATGACGTCCCGGCCGCTGCCATCGGCGCGCAGCTGCACGAGGCTCGCGATGTCGGCACTCGGAATCAGGCTGCCGAGCCGACGCGTGGCATCGGCTTCTGGTGGGTTCGGTCCCGGGTACCCCAGCCGGCGGAACTTGATGACCTGCGACCCCACCAAGATGAGGTCCGCGTCCTGCAGCCGATAGGGTTCCTCCACAAAGTACCACGTCCCGTTCCGGCTGCCCAAGTCACGCAGAAAAAACTTGCCCTCACGGACACTGATCTGCGCGTGGAGCGGGGAGAGGAAGGGGTCATCCGGGAACGCCACGTCGGCGTCCATCCGGCCTACCGTCGTTTCGTCTCCGGTCAGCGGGTGCGTGCTTGCGGGCTGGCCCGCATCGTCCAGCAGCACCAGCTGACCCGCCGCCCCAGCACGGCGGGCCGTGAACTCGGAGGTGCGGGGAGGCTTCGCCGTCGCAGACGCCGCGGGACCAATCTTGCCACCACAGGCCGGGCAGAACGGGAGCGCTGCATTGAGCGGCCCATGGCCGCAGTGCCCACAGGTGCTCGTGGCGCCCGCGCTGGGGAGCGCCTTGCCGCAATCGCCGCAATAGGTCCCGGAATCGTTGCTTCTTCCGCAGTGAGGGCAGACGGTCATGAGTGGCGCCAATCTATCCCTTGGGTAACTTCGCGTCCATGCGCCGCCTCCTTCCGGTCCTCGCGGCCTTGGCCGCCTGCACCGGTCGCCCCGCCCGGGCACCCGCGCCGGCACCGGCCTCCGGCCCGCTCATGATTGATATCGTGTACCCGCGCGTGCGCGACACCGTGCCCGTGCCGCGGGCCGTGGACCCGATTGCCGCGCGGGATTCGACCTTCCTGTTTGGCTCGGTCGGCCGCGGCGATGCGCACCTGACGGTCAACGGCGTGCCGGTGCCGGTTCTCGCCAACGGCGCGTGGCTGGCGTGGGTGCCGCTGCCGCGCGATACGGTCGCGCAGTTCGATCTCGTGGCCCTCACGGGTTCCGACACGATGCGGCGGACCTTTGCGGCAGCCTTGCCCGCATCGTACACACCACCCCCGATTGGTCCGTGGGTGGACACGATGAGCCTCCGCCCGCGCGGGGATTGGTGGGTGCGCCCTGCTGAGGGCGTCCGTCTGGCGGTGCGGGCCACCCCGGGCGCCGAGGTGGCACTCGTGCTGGCCGACGCCCGGCGTGTTCCGCTGGTGCCCGCTGCTCGAGCCGTCGACGTTCCTTGGGGCGTGCGCGCCTTTGGCGTCGAAGCGCCCGAGGACACGCCGCCGGAGACCGATCGGTATGAAGGCTGGCTGACCGGTCCCGCCGGCCCCGACCCCGGCCTGATCATGGCGCCGTGGCCCGCCGGCGTGGACGTGCCGACCGATACCCTGTGGGCGCGGGTCGAGGTGGTCACGGGCCTGGATACGGCGCGCGCACGGTGGCCGCTCCGGTTGGGCGTGGTTGACATCGCGAACCCCATGGTCGTCGTGGTGGACGACGACACCGCGCGTACCGGCACCTCCGACTTGATCTTGCCGGGGCGCCCCGCGCCGAATGCCACCTACCATTGGTTCTTTCCCAACGGTACCCGGGCGGCCGTCAGTGGGCGTGTGGGTGACCAGGTGCGACTCCAGCTCTCCGCGGCGACCGTCGCCTGGGTGAACGTGAGCGACATCCAGGCATTGCCACCCGGCACGCCGCCGCCCGGCGGGACCATGCAGTCGCTCCGTCTGTTCCCCAGCGATCGGTCCGTTACACTGCGCGTTCCGTTGCCCGCGCGTATTCCGTTCCGCATGGACGAAGATGGCTCGCGGCTGACGCTCACGCTGTATGGCGTGGCGGCCTCCGC
>JBBDNM010000028.1:0-6275 GCA_040877595.1 Gemmatimonadales bacterium
CTCCTGACCGCCCTCTGGCTGGTCGCGGTGCCCGCCGCGACCGGCCAGACGGACTCCGTCATCTCCACCCGTCACGGTGTCTACACCACCACGCAGGCGCGCCGCGGCCAGGCGGCCTTCGAACAAACCTGTGCTCGCTGCCACCAAGCCGAGGCCTTTGAGGGCAACCTGCTGTTATCCTGGTCGGGTACCCGCGTGCGGATGCTGTACGATCTGGTCCAGGGGACCATGCCCGAGGACCGTCCCGGCAGCCTCACGCGACAACAGTATGCCGACATCATCGCGTATCTCTTCGAGCTGAACGGCCTCCCGCCGGGCACGCGTGACCTCTCGCCGGAGCCGAATGAGCTCGGGCGCATCCTTATTGAAGGGAGCAGGAAATGATGGCACGGGTCCGGGGCGTAGCCCGTTACATGCTGGTGATACTCGCGCTTGGGGGCGGCGTGCAACGGGCAACGTGCAGCGTGCAACGGGCGGAAGCGCAGCTGCCCGGCACGGCCCACGGCGAGTGGCGTTACTGGGGCGGGGACGAGGGCAGCACCCGCTACGCCCCGCTCGACCAGATCAATGCCAGTAACGTGGCCAACCTGCAGGTGGTCTGGCGCTGGCGCGCCGCTAACTACGGACCGGCGCCCGACTACATCTATCGCGCGACCCCGTTGATGGTGAACGGGCGCCTCTACACCGTGGCGGGTACGCGCCGCGCGGTCGTGTGCATTGATCCGGCCACCGGCGAAACGTTGTGGATGTGGCGCATGCGCGAGAATCCGCGCTGGGCCGCTTCTACCCGCCAGAACTACGGCAAAGGCGTGGCGTACGCCGAAGTGGACGGACGGGGCATCATCTACGTCATCACGCCCGGCTACTATCTGGCCGCGCTGGATGCGCTCTCCGGCCAGCCGGTGTCGTGGTTTGGCCTGAACGGCATCGTGGACCTCCACCTGGGTCTCGGGGACTTCCCCGTGCACCCGGACAGCGGTGTCCTCGCCTCCGGCGATATCACCTCGTCGTCACCGCCGATCGTCGTCAATGGCGTCATCGTGGTCGGCAACTCGCACGACCGCGGCTATTACCCGCTGCGGCGTGAGAACGTCCCCGGGCATGTGCGGGGGTACGATGCCCGCACCGGCATGCTGCGGTGGACGTTCCATGTGGTGCCGCGTCCCGGGGAGCCGGGCCATGAGACGTGGGAAGACAGTTCGTGGGCGTACACCGGGAATGTCTCGTCGTGGGCGCCGCTCTCCGCGGACTCCGAACGCGGCCTCGTGTTCATCCCCACCGACACGCCCACCAACGACTACTACGGCGGGGAACGGCCCGGCCGGAACGATTACGGCACGAGCTTGATCGCCTTGAACGCCGCCACCGGGCAACGCGTGTGGCACTACCAGATGGTGCACCACGATATCTGGAACATGGACAACCCTGACGCGCCGCACGTGGTCAACGTGCGGATGGGCGGCCGCCTGGTGCCCATGGTGATCGAGACCACCAAGCAAGGGTGGGCCTATGTCTTCAATCGCGAGACCGGCCGGCCGGTGTGGCCAATCGAGGAACGTCCGGTGCCAGCGTCGGATGTGCCCGGCGAACGGTCGTGGCCCACCCAACCGCATGTCACGCGCCCGGCGGCGTTTGAGCTCCAGGGGATCACCGAAGACGACCTGATCGACTTTACGCCTGCGCTCCGCGCCCAAGCGCTTGCGATTGCCCGTCAATACCGGATGGGACCGATCTTCTCGCCGCCTTCACTGCTCAATGCCGCGGACGGCACCCGCGGCACGTTTGTCGTGCCGGGCGCGAATGGCGGCAGCAACATTCCCGGCGGGTCGTCGGTGGATCCGGAGACCGGCGTCCTCTATGTCGCGACTGAGCGCGGCCACAGCGTGATCGCCATGGTGCCGGGTGCGGATCGTGAGTCCACTGCGCGATATGTGTCCACCGGCCCCGGCGGTATCCGCGGACCGCAGGGCTTGCAGCTCTTCAAGCCACCGTATGGCAGCATCGTGGCGATGGACCTGACCACCGGGAACCACCTGTGGCGCATTCCCAACGGCGACACGCCCGACGCGGTACGCAACCACCCGGCGTTGCAGGGGGTGGACCTCCCGGTTACCGGTCATCGCTCCCATGCGAACATCCTGACCACACGGTCCTTGCTGTTCTATGGCGAAGGCCGCAACGGCAGCCCGTGGTTCCACGCCGTGGACAAGCGCACCGGGCAGGAGATTGCGCGCATCCAGTTGCCCGCGCAGACCAACACCGCCCCCATGACGTACATGCACAACGGTCGCCAGTATATCGTCATCGCGATCGCCGGTCCCGGCGTTGAGGCGGAGCTGGTGGCATTGGCCTTACCGGAGACGCCATGAGACCCATCCTGCTGACCCTCGGCGTCGCCGCGACGCTGGCCGCACCACTCGCCGCCCAGACCCATTACGTGCGCTTTGCGCGCGGCGGTTGGACAACGTACGGAGTCCTTGAGGGGCAGACGATCCACGAGCTGCGCGGTGACCTGCTCGAATCGCCGCAACGCACGGGACGCACCTTTGCCCTCGGCGACGTGCGACTGCTCGCGCCCATTGATCCCCAACGCGTACGCAAGGTGATCGGGGTTGCGGTCAACACGCTGGGGGCCGGCCGCACGGGCCCGATCCCGCATCCGCGGTACTTCGCCAAGTTCCCGACGAGCATTGTCGGTCCCGAAGATTCCGTCGAACTCCCGCCCGAAGCGGGTAACCTCAACTATGAGGGCGAACTGGTCGTCGTCATTGGGCGCACCGGCCGCCATATCCCCGAGGCCGAGGCGCTGAGCTACGTCTTTGGCGTCACGATCGGGAATGACTACAGCGAGAACACATGGTACGGCGAACGGCAGGGCATTGAAGAGCCCACGCGCCTCATCTCCAAGGGGATGGACTCCTGGGCGCCCATCGGCCCGTCGATCGTGACCGACTTCGACTTTCTCGACGTCGCGGTGGAAGTCCGACTGAACGGGGAAGTCGTCCAGCGCGGGCGTACCAGCGAACTCGCGAACAGCGTCGCCAACCTGATCAGTTACATCAGTCGTTATGTCACGCTCGAACCGGGCGACCTGCTCTTCACCGGAACCGTAGGGCGCGTGCCCGGTACGCGTCGCGCCATGCAGGCTGGCGACGTCGTCGAAGTCGAGATCGCCGGGCTGGGCGTACTGCGCAATCCGATCATTGCCATGCCCGGAGGCAATCCATGAGGTGGACGACGCTTGTCGCGGTGGCCGCCAGCACGGCCGGGGCCGCCTGCCTGCCGGACGCGCGGTCGCAGCTGGTCAACGCGTACCAAGTTGACCACACGTGGCCTCGTCTGGCCCCGGGCTATCGGTTGGGAGAGACCGCGGGCGTCGCCGTCACGTCGCGCGACGAGGTGCTGATCTTCCATCGCGCCGACCGCACGTGGATTCCCGGGGAAGGCCCCATCGAGCGGCCGACCATCCTGCGCATCGGGGCCGATGGAGCCATCATGGACTCCCTCGGAGCCGGGTTGTTCCTCAACCCGCACGCCATCGCGGTGGACCACGACGACAACATCTGGGCGACGGACAACAACCTGCACCAGGTGTTCAAGCTGTCGCCCACGGGCGAACTGCTGCTGGTGGTCGGCGAAGCCGGCGTGCGCGGTGAGGACGGGCGCCATTTCAATGGTGTGACCGACGTGGCGGTGGCGCGCGACGGATCCTTCTACGTCAGCGATGGGTACGGCAACAATCGCGTGGCCAAGTTCTCCCCCACCGGCGAGTTCCTCTTCTCCTGGGGAGAGCAGGGCGCCGGCCCCGGACAGTTCCGCCTGCCGCATGGCATCACGCTCGACGCGCAGGGCCGCGTGTACGTGGCCGATCGCTCCAATGTGCGTATCCAGGTCTTTGAAGCGGACGGCACCTACATCACCGAGTGGAGCGGCGAAGCGTTGGGACGCCCGTGGGGCGTGGAGGTCGGTCCCGATGGCTTCCTGTATGTGGCCGACGGCGGGGACTACTGGAGCACGCGGCACTACCAGTCCGCCCGTCCCGACACGCTGCCGCTTGATCGCTCCCGCATCCACCGCCTCGACCTGAACGGCCGCATCTTGGACACGTTCGGGTCGTACGGTCGCCTTGCCGGCCAGATGATCTGGGCGCACGATGTGGCCGTGGATCGTCGCGGCAACGTGTTCGTGGGTGACATCCGCGGCATGCGGGCCCAGAAGTTCGCGCGGCGCTGAGGTGCGGGATGTGATCCGCGCCGCGACGATGACGTTGCTGGCCGCCGCGTGCACGGCGTCAGGCACACCGCGCGCCCGCGCGGCGCCTGCCGCGCAGGTGTCAGGGGCCTTTACCGCTGCGCAGGCGCAGCGCGGTGGGCAGACCTTTGCGCGCGTCTGCCTTGATTGCCACGCGCTGGGCGATTTCCGCGGCAAGGATTTCGCCTTTACGTGGCGGCAGCGCACCGCGTGGGATTTCTATCGCGTCATCAGTGAAACCATGCCGGAAGACAATCCAGGCAACCTGTCGGATGCCGCCTACGTCGATATCGTGGCGTATGTGCTTTCCATGAATGGCTATCGCGCGGGGCCGTCTGAACTGCCCGCCAGCCGAGCCGCCCTGGCAGGCATTCCGATCGGTCCGGCCGCGGAGCGTGCCCCATGACCATGGACCGACGCGCGTTCCTTGCGGCCGCTACGCTGGGTGCCGGGTTGGGGATCACGCCCGCGCGGCGGACGCGACGCTCCGCTTCGCCAGACGTCGTGGTCGTCGGGGCCGGCGCGTTCGGGATGTGGACCGCCCTGCACCTGCAGCGGCGTGGGGCCACCGTGCGCGTCGTGGACCTGCACGGGCCGGCCAACTCCCGCTCCACCTCGGGTGACGAGACGCGCGGCGTGCGCACATCGTACGGCGACAGGCCACACGGCATGTTTTGGGGACGCTGGGCCAAGCTGGCCATCGAACGGTGGCTTGCCTGGGATGCCGTCTCGCGTGAGGCGATGCGCGCGCCCGTGTTCTTCCAGGCTGGCGATCTGATCATGCGACCCGAGCCGGAACCCTACCTCACCGACACGCGTGCCAACTGGGATGCCCTTGGCATCCGTTACGAGGTGCTGACGCCGGAGGAGGTTCGGCACCGCTGGCCCTGGATCCGCGTGGACCGCGTGACGACCGCCTTGTACGAACCGGACGCTGGTGTCGTGCGGGCGCGGCGCGCGATCGAGGCGGTGGCAACGGTCTTCGAACATGGCGGCGGCACGATTCAGATCGGGCGTGCCGCACCCGGTGCCCACGCGGGCGACCGACTCCAACAGATCGCGCTGGCCGATGGCACCACGCTGTCCGCCGAGCACTTCGTGTTCGCGTGTGGTCCCTGGTTCCCGAACGTCTTCGCCGACGTCATCGGCGAACACATCCGTACGCCGATCGGCCACACGTTCTACTTCGGTATCCCGCCCGGCGACGCGCGGTTCATGCACCCGAACATGCCGAGCTGGGGCGTGCCCGGATGCACCGGATGGCCGGGTCTCCAGTCGGACCTGCGCGGATTCCGCGTGCGTACGGGCGGCCGGCCGGTGGAAGATCCGGACTACAGCGACCGCTGGATTCCGCCGGAACACCATCGTCGGCCGCGCCAGATCCTCGACGACTATTTCCCTGACCTGCGGGGCGCCGTCGTGCTCGAGACCCGCGCGTGCCACTACGAGTCCAGCAGCACGCGCAACTTTCTGATTGACCGGCACCCGCAATTCGGCAACGTCTGGATCGCCGGCGGCGGTTCTGCCGAGGCATTCAAGTTTGGGCCGGTCCTCGGCGAATACATCGCGGGCCGGGTGCTGGGAGAGGAGAATCCTGCGGTGGACGAGCAATTCCGGATACCGACCGATGCGCGCTAGCGTTGGCTGTACCACCCTGCTGCCGCCCCCGTCGCGGGTCAGGGCGGTGAAACACCATGCGCCAGACAGGATTCGAACCTGTGACCTTTGGCTCCGGAGGCCAACGCTCTATCCAGCTGAGCTACTGGCGCGCAATGGTCGGGGCGCCCGGATTCGAACCGGGGACCTCCTGCTCCCGAAGCAGGCGCGCTAACCGGGCTGCGCTACGCCCCGACATATCCCAACCATGCGCCCTGAGGGACTCGAACCCCCAACCTTTTGGTCCGTAGCCAAACGCTCTATCCAATTGAGCTAAGGGCGCGTCCGCACGATGGGCGGTACAAGACTCGAACTTGTGACCTCCACGATGTCAACGTGGCGCTCTAACCAACTGAGCTAACCGCCCG
>JBBDNM010000029.1:0-7039 GCA_040877595.1 Gemmatimonadales bacterium
TCGCCCTCCAGCACACCGATGCGTACCACCGGCGTCACCCGCCACGCGGTCGTCTCGTCCCACACGCCTTCAGCCGGGTTGGTCACGACGACCATGCCTGAGGGCAACGTATCTACCGAGCCGGCCCAGGCCGCAGACGGATCCCGACCCCCACACCCTGCCAGATGGAGCAGGGACAGGAGGGGCAGGAGATTCGTGGGGCTCAGGGCTTGCGGACGCATGGGAATGACCTCACTGTGGGACAGGATTTCACCTGGACCTTGGATGCCACGAACCCTGATAACGTTGCACTTGCTGTTACTCGCCGGATGCGCCGAGTCGACACCCGGCCATTCGGCAGAGGGCAGTATCCGCGAAATGCTCGAGCTTTCGGCCGCCGCCTGGAACGCCGGCGACCTGGACGGCTTCATGTCATCCTACGCGCCGGATTCCAACACGACGTTCGTCGGGCATCGAGAGCTCTTGCGCGGCTACGATGTCATTGAGGCGAATTATGCCCCCCTCTTCGAGCCCGGCGCCACCCGGGATTCCCTCCGGTTCGAGGACATGTCCATCCACATGATTGATCCGCTGCACGCCGTGGGCTACGCGCGCTGGGTACTGGTGCGCGACGGAGAGCCCTGGCGCTCGGGGCCGTTCACGCTCGTGGTGGAGCGTCGCGGCACGAATTGGTTCATCATCCACGATCATTCGTCTGAGGAGAATTAACCACGGAGGGCACGGAGAACACGGAGCAAACCTACTCTTGTTCTCTGTGCTCTCCGTGCCCTCCGTGGTAAATCCGTCAGGGCGTGGCGACCGCGAGTTTCGCTGCTTCCATCCTCCTCGCCTTCCGCCGCTCAAATATCAAATACACAGCTGGCGTCACGGTCAGCACGAAGAGCGTCGAACTCGCCAACCCACCGATCAAGGCCAGCCCCAGCGCGTTCCAGATGTTCGTATCCACCGAATCCGCAAACAGCACCAACGGTAGCAACCCGAAGATGGTTGTGGCGCTCGTCATGAGGATGGGCCGCACCCGCTCGATCGTGCCCTGTTTTACCGCATCGAGGAACGGCACGCCATCGCGCCGGCGCAACTGGTTGATATGGTCGATGAGCAGGATCGCGTTGTTCACCACGATGCCGCTCATCA
Source organism: Gemmatimonadales bacterium (assembly GCA_040877595.1). Lineage (GTDB taxonomy): Bacteria > Gemmatimonadota > Gemmatimonadetes > Gemmatimonadales > GWC2-71-9 > JBBDNM01. The sequence goes on from JBBDNM010000029.1 coordinate 1,135, forward strand.
TGATGACGCCGATCCACGCCTCGCGCGTGAACGTCGCGTTCGAGTAGAAGAACATCAGGAACACACCCACGAGCGCCATCGGGACCGTCAACAGCACCACCAACGGCTGGCGCATGGACTCGAACAGCGCGGCCGTCACCATGTAGATCAGGATGAGGGAGACCATCAGCATCTTCCAGATCGCCTCTTGTTCCTCGACGTTCCACCGCCAGGTGTCGGCTTTCTCGATGGCGTAGCCGTCAGGAAGGGTGGTCGCCTCAATCACGGCGTCCCGAATACGGTCGCCAAGCCGCGTGGGCCCACGAAACTCATAGCTTACGACCCGTTGATACTGCTGGTTCTCCCGCACGATGCGCGCCAGCACGTCGCGCTGGCGCAGTGTCGCCACATTGGCGAGGCGTACCCCTGTCCCACCGGGCGCCGGGATCAACAAGTTCTCCAGTTCGAGCAGGTCCACATCCCGGTTGCCCGCAAACGTGATGGCATACTGGACTTCTTCCCCGCCCACGCGGATGACGTTCCCCTGATTCTGCATCCGCCCCCCAACAGCCGCGCCGACAAACCCGACCACCTCACTGGCCGTCAGCCCGTGGAGACCAAGCCGAGCGCGGTCCAGGTCCAGGACGTACTCGCTGGCCCGGTCGCGTTGGGCAAAGCCCGTCGTCGAGTTCACGTCCACGTCACGTACACGGGAGAACCGCTCCACTCGGCGGCCAATATCCTCGGCGATCCGCCGCACTTCCTCATAGTTGTAGCCCAGCACCTTGATGTTGTAGTTGGGCGGGCTCACCCCACCGCCATAGAACGAGGGCCCATACCCGAAGACTCGCACCTCGGCGCCGCCAAACTGGTAGCTGTACGCCAGCATCTGTTCCTTGATGGCGGGCGGAATGGGCGAATTGTCGAGCGCGTCGGGGAAATCCACGCGGATGAACGCATACTGCGGCTGCACGCGCGTGGTGAACCGCTCCACCTCCGGCATGACGGCCAGACGGTCCTCGAAGAACCGGGCGAGTTCGTCGGTCTGTTGCAGCTCCTCGCCGCGCGGCAGCCGGATCTGGATGGAGATGTACGAACTCTGCCCTCCCCAGGAACCCCACAACACGCCGCGCGTCACGTGCTTGTCGAACAACCGCCAACTCCCGCCGAGGATCACGATCGCGAGTACGACCGTGACCCACGGCCACCGGAGGGTCACGCCGATGATACGCCCGTACACGCGCTGATACCACGCGTCACGGGAGACGGGAGACGGGAGACGGGAGACGGAGCTGACGTCTCCCGTCTCCCGTCTCCCAGAATTCGGACAGCGAGACTCGGGATAAAGGTAAACGCCACGAACAGGCTCGCCGCGAGGCCCATCCCCACGACGAGGGCGAGGGGCATGTAGTAGGCGCGCAACTCGCCCTGGAGATAGACAAACGGGATGAACACGATCACCGTCGTCGCCGTCGCCGCCAGGATCGGCAGGACCACTTCGCGCGCCCCCGTCTCGGCCGCATGCGCCGGGTCGGTGTCGCCTCGCTGGCGTTTGCGCCAGATGTTTTCCAGCACCACGATCGCGTTGTCCACGATCAGCCCGAAGCCCATGGCGAGGCCCATCAGCGTAAGCACGTTGAGCGTGAAGCCGCCGAAGTACATCAGGTTGAGCGCAATCAGGATCGAGAACGCGATCGTCATGAAAACGATCGCGGCCGAGCGGAACGAACTGAGGAACAGCAACAGCACCGCAAAGATCACCGCCCCAGACACCATCGCGCGGGTGCGGAGGTCGCTCAACGTGGTCCGGATGTCCTCGCTCTGGTCGTTGTCCAGGATCATCCGCACGCCCTGCGGCACGCTCGGCTCAATCGCGGCGATGCGTTCCTTCACGCGGTCGGCCACCGCCACCGCGTTCGCGCGATTCCCGCGCACGACTTCGAAGGACACAGCAGGGCGTCGGTCAATGCGGTACAGGCTGCGCGCGTCCTCAAACGTATGCCGCACCACGGCGACGTCATTGAGCCGCACGAGGCGTCCCTGGTCGCTGAAGAGGATGATTTGCCGCAGGTCGTCGGCCGATTGGGCGGTCTCGCGAATGGCCAGCGTGCGGAGCGTCCCGGCTTCCATCACCGCGCCCGCCTCGCGCACGTATTCGAGTTCCTGCACGCGACGCCGCACCGTGGCGAGGGTGAGCCCGAGCGCCTGGATGCGCGGCTCGTCGAGTTCGATCTCAAGCAGGCGCGCGCGTCCGCCCGACACGTCCACCACCGCCACACCGTCGATCTGCGTGAGGTCAGGCGCCACGACGTCTTCCACCCACTGACGCAACGTTTCGAGCGTGAACGGACCCGTCACGGTGTACGTCATGAACGGCTGCTGCTGTTCGCGGAACTCCTGCGGCACATACGGCTGGACCGTGGGCCCGAACGTGCCGACCGGCAGGTCCTCTTCCAGGGCGGCCAGGCGTTCGGACAGCTCGAGACGCGCGAACTCCATGTCGGTATCCCGTCCGAACTCAACTTCCAAGGTCGCCACACCCGATCCGAACTGTTCCGACGACGTGGACGTGATCTTCTCAACGCCCCGCACCTGTTGCACCGCCCCCTCGAGCGGAGACGTCACGAATGCCTCGGTCACCTCCGGCGACGCCCCGCGGAGCTGCGCCCGGACGCTCAACCGGGGCAAGTCCGTGTCGGGAAGCAACTCGATGGGGATGTTCCGCCAGGCCGCGACGCCGAGGAGGGCGACCGCCATGTAGAGCATCGACACGGCCACGGGACGCTTGATGAAAAGGCGAATCATGCGGCACTCGTCGCGAACGCCGACGTGAACTTCTGCTTCAGGTTCTCAATCATTTCGTACGCCACCGGTACCACGATGAGCGTCAGGGCCGTGGCACTGATGAGGCCGCCTATCACCGCAACGGCCAACGGGGCACGCAGGTCCGCACCCCGACCAAGTCCCAGCGCCATCGGCAACAACCCCAGCACGGTGGTGACGGTCGTCATGAGAATCGGGCGCAGGCGCGCGCGGCCGGCTTCCAGCACGGCGGTCCGCACGTTCATGCCCTGGCCACGCATCAGGTTGATGAAGTCCACTTTCACGATGGCGTCGTTCACCACAATGCCAACCAGGATCACGAATCCGATCAGGGACATCGTGTTGAGCCCTCCACCCACGATCCACAACGCGAACGCCGCGCCGAACGTCGAGAGCGGCACCGCGAGCAGGATGGTGAACGGATGAATCAGGGACTCGAACTGCGCCGCCAGGATCATGTACACGAGCAGTACGGCGAGGCCAAAGGCAAATGCCAGCGCCCGGTAGCCCTCCCGCCGTTCCTCGTTCTCGCCGCCCACATCGGCGCGGAGCCCCCGCGGTGGCGGCGAGTCGCGCAACGCCTCCTGAACGGCGGCGAGTGCGCCGTCCAGCCCGCCGCGCCCGGCGTCGGCGAGCAGCGTGGCCGTGCGGCCCTGGTCCACGCGCCGGATTTCGGCGGGCCCGAGTTCCTCGTGCAGGGTGACGAGTTCCGACAGCGCAATGCCGTTCACGCGCAGTTCCCGCAGCGTTTCGATGGAACGGCGGCTGACATCGGGCAGACGCACCATGACCGGAATGCGTCGGTCGAAGTCCACGAACTGTGTCGCCACGCTGCCGCGCATGTAGCGCTCGACCGTCTGGGCCACGAGCCGCGGCTCGATCCCGTAGCTGGCGGCGCGCTCTCGATCAATCGCCACGCGGATTTCGGGTTGGCCGGGCCCTGTCTCGAGTCGCACGTTCGTGAGCGCGGGGTGGGCGACAAGACGCCGCTCCAGATCCAGTGCATACCGGATGGCGGCGTCCAGGTCATCACCGCGAACGCGCACGGCCAGGTCGGCCTCGCCGCCACCGAGCAGGCGGCCCAGCGCCGTGGCGCGGCCGGTCTCGATGGCGATCACGTCCGGCGGGTACGGTGCGAGTTGTGGCGCCATGCGCTCGAGCGCACGACGAGTGGACGCGCCCTCGTGGAGACGGACCTCCAGCTTGGCGGTGTTGAGGCCGGATTCGGTTTCTTCCACGCCGGCCACCGCCGCCTCGCGGCCGATCCGGCTGAACACGGCCTCGACGTCCGGGTCGGCCAGGAACACATGCTCCAGCCGGCCGGCCACGCGCTCCGTTTCTTCAATGGGCGTGCCGCGCGGGAGCGTGAGCCGCGCTTCAAAGGCCCCTTGGTCCACGTCGGGCAACACCGAGCGCTCGAGGGTCCAGCCCAGTCCGAGGCCGCCCACCAGCAGTGCCAGGGCGCCGAGGGCCACGCGTCCCTTGTGTTCGAGAGCCTCCTCGAGGCGGCGGTGGTACCAGTCGGCGAACACCCGAAACCGCCTGTCGAACGCGTCCAGCACGCCGCGGAACATCCGCGGCAGCTGCACCATTTCGGCGCCCTTCCACCGCGCCGCTAGGGCGGGCAGCAACGTCAGCGCCACCACCAGCGACGCGAGGAGCGCAAAAGCCACCGCGAGCGACAGCGGCCGGAACAACTGCCCCGCCACACCCTGCACATAGATGATGGGCCCGAACACGCTGATCGTGGTGAGCGTCGAAGCGGCGATGGCCCCCTGGACCTCTTCGGCGCCGCGCGCGGCGGCTTCCTCCGGGCTCGCGCCGAGTTCCTTGTGGCGAAAGATGTTCTCGAGCACCACGATCGAGTTGTCCACCAGCATGCCGACGCCCAGGGCGAGCCCGCCCAGCGACATCACATTGAGGCTGACACTCCCCAGATCGAGCAATGGGAATACCGCCACGACCGAAATCGGAATCGCGAGGGCGACCGCCACCGGATAGCGCACGTCCCGCAGAAACAGGAACAGCACCAGAAACGCCAGCACGCCACCGAACAGCAACGCCTGCACCACGTTGCTGATGGCGTCCGAGATGAACCCGGCCTGCGCCATGGCGATCTCGACGCGCAGGTCGGGATACTGACGCCGCAACTGATCGAGGACGCGTTCCACCTCTTGCGTTACGCGAACGGTATTGGCCCCGCTTTCCTTGAACAGCAGCAGCCCCACCGCCTCCGTGCCATCGTAACGGACAATGGACTCCCGTTCCTCGAAACCGTCCGTGATGACCGCGATGTCGGCAAGGCGAACGGCGCGACCCGCGCCGGTGCCGTCCGGGCGACGAATCGTGACATCGGCAATTTCGTTCACCGTCTGGAACTCGCCCAGCGTGCGGAGCGAGTAGCGAAACCGGCCGCGCTGCACCGTGCCGCCGGGCGCGCTCTGGTTAGCGGCCGCGAGCGCCGTCCCCACCTGGTCAATCGTGATGCCGTAGCTCTCCAGCAGCCGCGGATTCACCTCGACCTGGATTTCGCGCTCCAGGCCGCCCAGGGTGGCCGCCTGGGCGATGCCGTCCATCTGTTCGAGCCGGCGTTTGAAGACCTCTTCGGCCAGGTCCCGCAGCGCGCGCAGGTCGTTCCGGCCCGCCACGCTGATGGCCATGATCGGTTCGGCGTTCGGGTCGGTGCGCAGCACCACGGGCCGCGATGCCAGTTCGGGCAGCCGGTCGCGAATGTTGTCCAGTCGCTCGCGCACATTGAGCGCGGCGAAATCCATGTCGGTGCCCCACGCAAACCGGAGCGACACGAGCGAGACGCCTTCGCGCGATGTGCTTTCGACCTGCTCCACACCCGGCACCGCCGCCACGGCGCGCTCGATCTCGGCCGAGACAAACCGCTCGACCTCCGAGGGGCCCACATCGGTGTAGGTCGTGTAGATGATCAGCCGCGGATACGCCACGTCCGGCAACAGGTCAATCGGCAAGCGGATGTATGAGATGGCGCCGACGAACCCGATGGCGAGGAACAGCATGGCCACTGCCACCGGTCTCTGGATCGACAGGCGGGGCAGGCTCACAGACCCCATCCCCCGTGCACGGTGCACGG
>JBBDNM010000029.1:7139-32081 GCA_040877595.1 Gemmatimonadales bacterium
GTGCACGGTGCACGGGCATCATGGACGCACCTCGCTGCCCACGAGTTCTTCCAGCGTCACGAGAGCAAGCGCGAAGTTGAAGCGCGCACCCACCGCCTGGCGCTCCGTCTGGGCGGCGCCGTCTATCACTTGTTGCAGGTTCTGATATTGAATGGCGCCGAGGCGATACTGCTCCTGGGCGAGCGTCATACGCGTCGCCGACAGTTCAGCCGACCGCTCGGCCAGCACCAGGGCCTGATACGCGTTGCGGAGGTCCACGACCGCCAAGCGAACGTCCGTTTCGATTTGCAGGAGCCCCGCGCGGAGGTCTTCGTCGGCGTTGTCGGCGCGGGCGTTGGCCGCCACGATGTTGGCGGAGGTCTGGAATCGCGTGAAGATCGGCACCTGGATCGAAAGGCTAAAACCCAATGAGCGATTCTGTGGATTGAGTTCGCCAAAGGCGGAGTAGTTTGGCAGAATGAGCGACCGCGTTAGGCCGGCACTGGCGGAAATGGTCGGCCAGCGGGCGCCGTAGCTGGAGCCCGCCTCAGCATTCGCCGCATCAGCTGATGCCTCAAGCTGCCTGATGCGCGGGCTTTGCGCGGTCGCGGATGCCACTAGTACATCAACGCTGAGGGTCGCCGGGTCAAACGCTGTGGGTAGATCGCCACTCGGCGAAAGCGGGGTGATCTCGTCGAGGCCAATCACTCGGGCAAGTTCGAGGCCCGCCTTCTCGGCTTCGCCGCGCTGATTGGCCAGCGCCTGCTCCTGCTGGGCCACCGCAACCTGCGCCCCGAGCACATCCACCTGGTTGGCGCTTGCCGTGCGGAACAGGCGCTCCGTGGCGGCCAACTGGTCGCGCTGCGACGCCAGCAACCGCTCCTCGACTTGGATCAATCGTTGTTGCCGCAGGGCGGTGAGAAATTGCCGCGTCACCTGGGCATCAACGCGAATGGCGGTGGCGTCCGCGGTGGCGTCTGTCGCCCGGGCGCGGGCCGACGCCACGCGCGCGCCGCGCACGTTGCGCAATCCGTCAAACAGGATCAGGGAGGTGCTGATTCTCTGGCTCGCCGAACTCGATTCAAAGTTGACCGGACTCGGCAGCGGAATCGGGCGCCCGTCTACGTCGGCAACGGTCGTGTTCGTGGTGGTACTGGCCCCAAAGTCGAACGAGGCGTTCAGGCTGGGCAGGAACCACAGGCGTCCGGCCGTTGCGGCGAGGCCGGTCGCACCGGCGTCGTTCTGCGCCTTGCGATAGTCGGTGTTGTGCTGCCGGGCAAGGGAGAGGGCCTCGGCCAAGGTCACTTGTTGTCCGATCGCATCCGTCGTGGCCAGGATGAGGAGGGACAGAAGGGGCAGAAGATGCGTGAGGCGCATTATCGCGGCCTCCCACCGGCTTCCCCGCGGACTGCGGCGACCACCGTCACCCGGGCATCATGAATCAGCGTATAGTGACCGTTGGTGAGCACCGTCTCCCCGGCGCGGACCATCTCGGTATCGGGGTGCCGCACGATCTCGATCAGCGAGTCGTTCTGGAGACCCGTGGTCACGTAGCGCCACTTGGCAAACCCGTCTTCGTACACGAACAGCATGGTGCGGCGGTCGCGTTCGAGAATGGCGGCGCGCGGCACGAGAATGCGGTCTTCAAACCGCCGCGCCTCAAGGGCCACGCGCGCATACATGCCGGGCAGCACCCGGCCGTCCCGGTTTGGCAGGCGCACCGTGACGCGGGCCGTGCGCGTCTCGCGATCCACCATCGGATTGATGGTTTCGATCGTGCCCTGAAACACTTCCCCGGGGAAGGCGGCGAACGTCACCGCGGCGCCGCGGCCCTCGGCCAGCCAGCCGATCTCGCTCTCCAGCACCTCGGCTTCGACCCGGATCGGATCCAGGTCCACGACCGTCACCAACTCATCGCCCGGCCGGACGTTCTGCCCCTCGACGATCTGGATGGATGCGACGCGTCCCGCGAACGGCGCGCGTACGGTGGTGCGTTCCAGTTCGAGGCGGGCCACGCGCACGGCCACGGCCTGCTGATCGAGACCACTGCGGGCACGGGCCACGCGGTCGCGCTCGGCCCGCACCGCGCTGTCGGTGATCTGATCGTCGAACAGGGTGAGCTCGCGGAAACTGGCCTCGGCCTGTGCATACTGCGCCTCGGCCCGCGCGAAGTTCAACGCGTACTCGGTCGAGTCAATCTGCAGCAGGATCTGGCCGGCCCGGACAGTCTGGTTTTCCCGTACCGGCAGGCGCATGACCCGGCCGTTGACCTGGGCCAGAATGTTCGTTTCGCGCGCCGCGGCGGACTGGGCGGCGGCACTCACGGAGAGGATCAGGGGTCCCTGGACCACCTCGGCGCCTTCCACCGGAATGGCGACCTCCGTGGAGAAGGTGGTGCCCGCCGAGGTCTCGGTGGCATCGCCCTGGGCCGTGGAATCGGCCCCGGTCGCGGCATCGGGCCGCAGGCGCCACCAGGCGCCGACGGCCAGAATTCCGAGGATCGCGAGGCCGGCTATGAAAGGGAAGAATCGTTGCACGAGGTATCCACTCCCGAAGGCGCTACATCAGTAGGAACGTGCCAAGTTGGGGTCCATACCCCAAAACCGCCACCACCGGTCCTTCGGCGGCCCGCGGTTCAGCGTGACTGGTGTGAGATGCGTGGTTGGCGGGGATGGTTGCCGGCGACCGAGGTCGAGATCACCTCGGCCCTCTGGCGCCTGGTTCGTCACGGCGCGCTGTACCGAAGACCACGCCCAGCAGGCCGATGAACGCGCCACGCAGCTTTGCCAATCCGCGCATCCCATGGTTGATGTCGAACAGACCAAGCTCATCGCGCGGCGGATACATGTACATCTTGCCTTCATACATGTATAGGATACATTTACCCCATGCCGAAGCGTGTGAAGGAGCCCGTCCAGGTCTATCTCGACAAGGCCGACCGCGTCCTGCTCGATCGGCTGGCCGAGGAGCAGGGACTGTCGCGCGCCGAGGTGCTGCGTCGCGGGATCCGGCACCTCGCCAGCGAACACGACCGCGGGCCCCTGCACTACCTGATCGGCATCATCGACGACCCCAACGCCCCAACCGACGCCTCGATCAACCACGACAAGTACCTGAACGAGGCCCTTGAGGAACGACTGCGACAGCGTCCAACGCCGTGAGCCGACGCATCGCCCTCGACACGGGCGCGCTCATCGCGTTGGCCAGTCCGCGCGACCAGTACCACCTCAGAGCACGTGAACAAATTGATCGGGTCACGCGCAACCGCCAGCATCTCATCGGCACAACGCTCGTACTGGCCGAATTGCACCGGTACGTCGCCCAGGCCCTCGGCCCGAAGCGCGGGCTCGACACACTGACCAAAGCCGCAGACGACCCGCGCATCACGTGGGTCGAGGTCACCCACAGCATGGTCCTCGAAACCATCGCACGGTGGCTGGCTCCGCAATCCCACCCGTCCTACACCCTGACCGATGCGGCCACGTTCGAGCTGATGCGCCGCGAGGGGATCGACACCGCCTTCGCGTTCGACCAGCACTTCGTCGCCGCCGGGTTCCGCCTCCTCCCCTGACCCCGCGACCGTCGGCGCCCCTCGAGCATCCATTGATGTCAGACGCCACTCAGGATGCCCGTATGCGAACCCTGTTCATCGCCCTCTTCGTCGCCGTCCCGCTTGCCGCACAGGCCCCCGTCCGTCTCGACCGGCCTGAGGCCGAGTTTGCCGAGGCGTTCTCCAGTCTGATCGGGCTCCGAGAACTGCCTGACGGCCGCGTGATCATTGCCGACCGGCTTGAGCAGACGGTCGCCCTGCTGGATTTCCGCACCGGCAACATGACCATGATTGGCCGTCAGGGTAGCGGCCCCGGCGAGTTCGGCACGCCCGGCCAGCTGTTCCAATGGACCGGGGACACGACGATGATGTTGGACCTCGCCAACCGCCGCGGCATGCTGATCGCCGCGAGCGGGACGGTCTCATCCAACACCGTGCAGTTCTCGGGGAACGGCCTGGGCGCGCTGATCTTGCCGCGGGCCGTCGACCGACAGGAACGACTGTACGGGCTCGCACCCCTGAGCTTCGGTGGCGGCGGCCCCGCCAGCGTTCCGGATTCGCTGCCGGTGATTCGCTGGAGCCCCACGGGCCGCGGTGCTGATACGCTGTTTTACGTGCCCGTGAATGCCGGCGGCGCGGTCACGGTGCGTGTTGGGGCAGGCGGCGCGGCCTCGGCACAAGGCCGGCGGCGGGCCTTCGTCCCTGCGATGCAGTGGGTCGTGACGCCGGACGGCCGCGTTGCCCAAGTGCTTCCGGAGCCCTACCACGTTCGCTGGCTCGGCGGCGCGCGCCCGGTGGCCGGGCCCACGGTCTCCTACCAGCCCGTCCGCATTACCCAACGTGACCGTGAAGCGTGGGCCGATCAGGCGGGGACGGGCCAAGCCATCATGCGCGGCCCCCAGGGCACCCAGACCATGCGCGTCCCACGCCCCAACCTGGACGAAGTGGACTTCCCCGAGGTCAAGCCACCGTTCGAGGCCGTGTTCGCGACGCCGGACGGCGAGGTCTGGGTGCGTGTGAGCCGCCCTGCCACCGCAACGCGGCAACTGTATGACGTGTTCAACGGCCAGAGCCAGCGCGTGCGCCAGGTGGAGCTGGCCGAGGGTCGGCGCCTCGTCGGGTTCGGCAACGGCACCTTGTACGCGGTACGGATAGACGAGGACGATCTCCAGTGGCTGGAGCGCTATCGCCGCTAGGGACGCCTGACCGGCCGCTGACAAAGGCCGGTGTAACCTTTCGAGACTATCGAGCGTCTATGCATGTGAAGAAAGGAGGCGCCCCAATGGTCGCCAGGACAAACGAGACACCGCTGCCCGGCACGCTAGCATTCCGGTTCCATCCGCTCCCTCGACGGGTTGAGCGCCGGCGCACGAGCACGAACGACATGACGCTGTACGATGAAAAGGGACAGGCGCTGGGCCGAGTGCGCGCCGTGACTGGCGAGCCCGAGTTTGGTCCGTTTGCGCAGGAAGTGTTTCTCGATCGGGGGATCTGAGTCGGAACGCTAAACTGTTCCGTTTCCATATAGATTATGAGCCGCTGTCGGGACGCCGACTGCGGCTCATGGCATTTCTACGACGACCTTCCCCATCTGGACCCCGCTCGACAACCGCTCGAAGGCCTTGACCGCGTCACCGAACCCGACCACCGAATCCACCATCGGCCTGAGCTTCCGCTCGCCCAACAGCCGCACCACCTCGCGGTACTCGGCCTGGTTCCCCATCGTTGAGCCGATGATGGTCTGCTGGTACCAGAACAGCCGGCGAATATCGAGCGACACGATCGGGCCCGTCGTCGCCCCGCACGTCACCACCCGGCCCTGCCGTCCCAAACTGCGCATCGTCTGATCCCAAGTCGCTTCACCCACGTTCTCCACCACCAGATCCACGCCGCGCTTGGCCGTGATACCGCGCACTTCTTTCGCCACATCCACCTTCGCGTGATTGAGCGTGATGTCGGCCCCCCACCCCTTTGCGGCTGCAAGCTTGGCATCACTCGATGAGGTCGCGATGACCGTGGCCCCAAGATGTTTGGCAACCTGCACCGCCATGCCGGACACCCCACCGCCGACACCCCATACGAGCACGGTCTCACCAGCCTTGAGCGCGCCGCGGTTGGCCACCATACGCCAGGCGGTCAGCGCCACCAGCGAGTACGCCGCCGCTTCCGGAAACGTGAGATCCGCCCGCGGAAACCGCTCGACGTTGCTCTCCGGCATGACGATGTACTCGGCCAACGTGCCGGGCAGGTGCTCACCCAACAGTCGGTACGTCACACACAGGGAATGCTCGCCTTTCGTGCACCATTCGCACTGGTAACAGGAGATGCCCGGATTGAAGAGGACGGCATCGCCGGGCGCCACGCGCGTCACCCCCGAGCCCACCGACTCGACCACGCCCGCACCATCACCACCCAGAATGTGGGGGAACGTGAGCGAGAGGCCGGGCAGGCCCTTGAGGGTCCAGAGGTCGAGGTGATTGAGCGCACCTGCCTTGAGGCGGATGCGCACGCGATCGGGAGCCGAGAGTTCGGGGGCGGGCACGTGGGCGTGGGCGAGCCGGTCCAGCCCGCCGTGGCCCTGCATGACGAACGCCTGCATCAGCGCCAGGCGGGGCCGGTCTGCTGCTCGTCCGCGGCGGCCACCGGGATTTCGAGCGGGCCGCCCACGCTCATGGACATGATGAACAGACGACGTGTGATGCTTCCGTCCTGCCCGAACCGCTCCACCTGCAACGCCAGCATCTGGCCGTCACGCGAGATGGCAAAGTCCGTGATGATGAGGCTCGGCGGACTCAACGGGGCTTGTTGGCTCGAGCTCAACTGGCGCCGTGTCACAACCGACTGCATGGTGGCGCCGACACGCGTCTCGACGAGGAAGCCCAGCTGGTCGTCGCTGAACCACTGGGGCACGGACTCCTTGCCGGGCGACTGGGACACGTTGCGCGCGTTCCCGCCATCGGCATCCATCAGATAGATCTCGTAGTTGCCGTCACGCGTGGAGGTGAAGGCGATCGTGCTGCCATCCGGCGAGACCGCGGGCTGGAAGTTGGTGCCGTCCGCGGCCTGGGTAAGCGCCCGGCGACCGGTGCCATCCGCGTTCATCACATGCACCTGCGCCCTCCCACCGGGCTCGACCGCCACGAAATAGATCCGCTCGCCGTCGGGCGACCAGGCCGGTCCATCCTCGACCCCCGGCGTATTGGTCAGGCGCTGCGGTTCCGACCCGTCCGCGTTGGACACGTAGATCTCGGGGTTGCCGTCGCGCGTCGACACGAAGGCGATCTGCGCGCCGTCCGGCGAGAACGCCGGGGCGACTTCGGTGCCGGCATCGCTGGTCACCTGCGTCGCGTTGCCCGGCGTGCCGCGATCCACCGCCCACAGGTTGATGGACCCGCCCCGGTTCGCGGCAAAGATGAGCTCGCCCTGAACGTACGCATGCGCCGTATCGGCGGCACCCCACGAAGTCGCGGCGACGAGCATCGCGTGCCCCCGCCCGACGGCCGTGACCACGCCGCTGGCAGACACCTGCGCCACGCTCTCGGCGGTGGAGGTCCACGTGTGTCCGGTGGCCGGACTGATGGCGCGACCGGTGCTGTCGGTGAAATGCGCCACCACCTGCTGTGTGCCGCCGATGCCCAGCCCGATGCGCGCCGGCGTCGTCGCGAGGCCTCCCGCCACGACCTCCACGGCCCAGGACGCTTCGAGCACGCCCGGTCCAGGACCGCGAATGTGCAGGCGGGTGGACCCCAACTTGAGACCGTGCAGTTGCAGTGTTGCGCCGTCAAACCGCGCCACCGTCGTGTCGTCCACGCGCCATTGGATGGGCGCATCAGGCACGGGCGTGCCGTCATCGGCTAGCGACTGGGCTACGAACGTCACCGCACCACTGAACGGCACCATGACCGGCCCAGCGGATGGCCCGGGCGAGAGTTCCATGGTGCGGACGGGACGGTGGACACGCACCTCGGTGGTGATCTCCTGCAAGAACCCCTGGGCGATGATCTGTGCACTGCCGGCGCCGATCGCCCGGACGAGCCCGATCTGTGACACAGTGGCCACGGCCGGGTTCGAACTGCGCCAGCTCAGCCCACTGCTCGGGAGGATACGGTCGCCTTGCGACGGCACCTTCGGCACGAGCGCTTGCTCCTGGCCTGGTGAGAGCGACAGCACATCGCGATCAAAAGCGAACGCCGCGCGGCTCACGCTCACCGGGGCGATCGCGGTGAGACCATTGGCAGCGGTAACGCGGACAGCCGCCTGGCCTTCCGAAATGGCGATGACGCTCCCGTCGGTGCCCACGTTGACGATACTCGGGTTGAGGGACTCCCATGTGACGCGCAGCGGGGCGGCCGGCTCGCCGTCATCGCGCAAGAAGACCGGAATGAGTGGCCGCTGTTCGGACGGCAGGAGGAGAATATTCGACGGCTCGACCCGCAACACCGTGGCGGTGCCGGAGCCCGCCGCCACCGCGACACCACCCGCACCACCCACCTGCACCGTCGCGCGGCCCACCGCGTTGCCCACGCGGGCCTCGATCGTGACGGAACCCGGCGCCACAGCAATCACCATGGCCACACCCGGGGCGGAGTTATCTGGTTCAACGCGGGCGACGTTGGGATCGGAGCTGCGCCACGTAAACGTCGCGGTGGCCACGACGTTGCCGCGCCCGTCGTACCCGGTCGCGAACATGCCCTGTTGCTGGCCTGCGGTGAGCGACACGGTCTGCGGCGACACCTGCACCTCGGTCACCTGCAAGGCCGCCAGCGGCCCGGCGACGGCCGATGCCAGTCCCATCAACGCCAGAGCCACGCCACGACTGCACTTCATATGCTTGGTCCCCGGGGCCTGCGGAGGGCCCCTAACTATAGAAATGGTCAGCAGATACGCTCGCGAACGTAGCCCGTTTTGGACCCGGGTGTCAAGCGCAAGCTAGCACCCGTCCCCTTGCCAAGCCGTGATGCCGGACCCCAAGTTTTCAGGTCCAATCCGTCGTCCCTTTGGGAGGGAGCAACATGACCTTGAGCTCGGCAGATACCGGGCTCGGCGGCCCCGGGATGTGGGACCCTATGCCGGTCCCACCCCCCATTAAGCCGCCCGAGCAGGAAACCCCATCGTTGTGGTCGGAACCCGCGCGCGCGCCCAGGGTGGATGCGCGTCCGGCAGCCACGGCTCCGGCCCGCCCAGCCCCGGCCGCCAAGAAGCCGGTGGCCAAGAAGAAACCGGCCAAGAAGAAGGCAGCAACGAAAAAGCCGGTCAAGAAGGCCGCCAAGAGGAAAGCCGCGAAGCGACCGGTCAAGAAGGCGGTTCGTAAGAAGAAGCGCTGACCTCAGGCGATCATCCGCGGCGGGGGGGTCCCGGTGTTGTCCGGGACACCCCCGTCTGTGCAAACTTCCCCCAATGAGATCCATGCGCCCACTGACCTTCATGCTGCTCGGCGTCCTCGGCTGCACCCCTCCTGGTGAGGGGACAACCGCGTACGTCGGTATGGAACTGTGGGACGGGACCGGGGCGCCCATCATTCACGATGCCGTGATTCTGGTCGCCGCCGGACGGATTCAGGCGGCAGGCCCGCCCGATCTCGTTCGTGTCCCGCGCGGCGCGGTGGAAGTCCGGCTGGATGGCCGCTGGGTGATTCCCGGCATGGTGGATGCGCACGCCCACGTCTCCCGTGACGCGGCGGGACAGTGGGTGGCGGGTGGCGTCACATCGGTGCGCGACATGGGCGGACCGCAGTCCGAGATCGTCGCCCTGCGTGAGGCGATTGACGTGGGCGAGGTGGACGGGCCCCGCCTGTTCATCTCCGGGGCGCCTGGCGACGGGCCGTCCCCGACGTGGCCGTACGCCACGATCATCCGGGGCTCGGGTGAGGCCCGCCGCCTGGTGGGCGACCGCGTGTTGATTGATGTCACGCAGATTTCCATCGGCCCGCGACTGGACCGCCGGATGCTGGAAGTGCTGCTCGACGAGGCGCGCTCCCTCGAGACGCCCGTCGCCGTCGAGCTGGGCAACGTGGATCTGGCGACGGCGGTCCGGTTAGGCGTGCGCAGCATCGAGCTGCTCACGGGCTTACCCAACTGGCAGGTGCCTGACTCGGCCGACGCCGAGCGCGTAGTCCGCCTGCTCATGGATGCGCGCGTAACCCTAGTCCCGGCCCTGGCGCGGCGCGGCGGCACCGGCTCACGACGCGCGGCGTCTGAGTTGTTTGTCCGCCGCTTCCGCACCGCCGGCGGCATTGTGGGCGCCGGCTCTGATGCCGGACGCGGCAGCGGGACTCCTGGAACGGGCATGCACGAGGAACTCGCCGCCCTGGTCGCTGCCGGATTCACGCCGGCGCAAGCCCTGTTGGCGGCCACGCGCGATGGCGCACGGCTGCTGGGCATTGATTCGATCGGCGCGATTGCGGCTGGCCAGCCAGCGGATTTCGTGGTCCTCACCGCCGATCCGCTCGCCGACATCCGCAACGTTGCGCGCATCGAGCGTGTGGTGATCGCAGGCCAAGGGTACGACCCGGCCGGGAGCCAACCGTGAGCGCCCTGACGGCCCACCACGACGCCCTGCGGGCGTTCTTCGACGAACGCAAGACGGTTGCGGGCGTCGTGGGCCGGCGCCTGCTCGGCGTGTCGCGCCCCGATGACGACGAACTGGCCGACCAGCTCATACGCGAGCGCCGTCGTCGCAGTACACTGGACGGCAGCATTGATCGTTCGGTGCTCCTGACCGCGTACGCGTTGCGCGAGTTGCTCGACCTGCAGGCACCACCGGACCACGCGGCGGTGGTCCGGCTGTCGGGCTACCTCTTGCAGCAGCAGGACGCGCCGGGCCGTTGGGGCGAGCATGAGGGGGAAGGCTCCGGCTTCTTCTCCCCCGGGCCCAGTGAGGCCCCGGTGGCACCACTCGTGATTCATACGGGTGTCCTGTTCGACCGCGAGGCCGATGCGCGTTTTGCGGTGAGCTGCCTGGCGTTGCGTCAGGTGATTCGCGCGGGCCACGAGGAACGGGGCTCGGTGCGCGCCCACCTCGAAGTGCTGTTGGGCATTGGCCCATCCGCACTCAAGCCCGAACTCGCGGCGCTCGCCCTGGCGGCGCTCGCCATGGCGTCGCCAGACATTCGTGAGCGCGTCACCGGGTGGACCGAGGCCTTGATCGCGACCGACTTGCCGGCGGCGCACCTGTTCGAGGCGCTGGTGCCGGTGCCCGAGGCCCGCACGCGAGCCCTGGTCGCCGAACATCTGGAATCGCTCCCGCCCCTGCCCGCCGATGCGGACGAGGACGTGGCCCTGTTGTACGCCCGCGCCGCCGCCACGGCGGCGCTCGCGCGCTAGTCCGCTCAACTCCACGGAGGCTTGTGGCTTCGACGCCGCGCGATCAACGATCGCGGATCCGGCTGACCGCCCTGTCGCACGGCGCAGGCTGAGCCTGCAAGCTCGCGAGTAGCGAGTTGGCGCAGGTGCTGCGCCACGTGCCGGCGGTGAGCGACCCTCGGGTGCTCGTGGACGCCGCGACCCGCGATGACGCTGCCGTGTTTCAGGTGGCGCCCGATCGTGCCCTGGTCGCGACGGTGGATTTCTTTACGCCCATCGTGGACGATCCGGCGGCGTTCGGGCGGATCGCGGCGGCCAACGCCCTGAGCGACATCTACGCCATGGGCGCGCGTCCGTTGTTTGCCCTGAACCTGGTCGCGTGGCCACGCGACCCTGACGTGCTGCCGCTGCTCGGGCCGGTCCTGGCCGGCGCGGCGGCGCTGGCCCGCGAGGCCGGATGCCTCGTGCTGGGCGGGCATTCGATTGACGACGCCGAGCCCAAGTTCGGCATGATGGTGATCGGCGAGGCGCGCCCCGAGGACATCATCACGAATGCGGGAGCACAACCGGGCGACCGCTTGGTCCTCACCAAGCCGTTGGGCACGGGCATCCTGGCCACCGCGCTCAAGCGAGACCTGCTCACCGAAAGCGATCTGGCCGAAGCGGTCCGCTGGATGACGACGCTCAACGCAGGTGGCGCTGAGGCGATGCGAGAGGTTGCCGCGCACGTGCATGCGGCCACGGACGTCACCGGATTCGGGCTGCTCGGGCATCTGCACTCGCTGCTCGAAGCGAGCGACGTCGCGGCAACCATCACGGCGGACGTGCCGACCATGGGCGGCGTACTCCAGGCCATCGTGCAGGGCGCCGTGCCGGGGGGCACCACGCGCAACCTGGCGTCGGCCGGTGCCTGGACGGCGTTTCCCGACACGCTCGGAGATGCGCGCCGCATCGTGCTGGCCGATGCGCAAACGTCAGGCGGATTGTTGATTGCGGTCGGTGCGGAGGGACTGGCTATCCTTGAAGGTGCCCTGGCATCCCGCAACGTTCCGGCGCACGTCATTGGCTCGGTGCACGCCGGCCCGCCCGGGCACATTACGGTATCGGAGAGTCTGTGAGCGCACCAGTCATCATTCATGCGGACGAAAGCTGTCTGGGCAACGGACGCGACGGGGACAACCCGGGCGGCGCAGGACTGTTGTTCGAGACCGCGGAGGGCACGCGGATCGTTCGGCGCGACCTGTACCTGCATGCACCGGCCACCACCAACAACCGGATGGCGTTGGCCGGCGCGATCGCCGCGATGGCCGTGCTCAGTGCGGGCAAGAAGCAGCCCGTCCTGTACGTGTCGGACTCGGAATACCTGGTGAAGGGCGTGAACGAGTGGATGTCGGGGTGGAAGCGCCGCGACTGGCGTCGCAAAGAGGGGCCGATTCTCAACCTCGAGCTCTGGCAGGCCCTCGACCGGTTGCTCACGGGCCGGGCGGTGACGTTCCGCTGGGTGCGCGGACATGCCGGGCATGTGAAGAACGAATACGCCGACGCCCTCGCCGTGAAGGCCGCCGAAATGCAGCAGACGTCCCCGGCGGCGGTGGAGAGCGAATTCGGGACTTGGCTGGCCGCGCGGCGCGCCAAGGATGAGCTTAGGGATTACGATCCGGATCGGGACTACCGCACGCTCGCCGCAACCCTCGGGACGCGATGACGGTTTTCAAGGACGGGGTGACCGCCAACACGCATCCGCGCAACCTGCTGCCCGCCGGGATGGAGCCGGAACTCGACCGCATTCCCCTGTACGAGGTGTACATGCGCATGGCGGAAGACTTGGCCAAGCGCTCGACGTGCAGTCGGCTCCAGGTCGGTACGGTGGTCACCGATGCGGCGCTGGAGAACGTCCTCGCCATCGGCTACAACGGCAATGCGCGGGGCCTGCCCAATCGGTGCGATTCCACGGTGCCTGGCCAGTGCGGTTGCATCCATTCCGAGGTCAACGCACTCATCAAGGCCCCGGGCGCGATCAAGGACAAAGTCGTGTTCGTCACGAACAGCCCTTGTGTGATGTGCGCCAAGCTGGTGATCAACTCCGGTGTCACGCACGTGTTTTACCGGCAGGCGTACCGCGACCCCAGCGGCGTCGAGCTCCTGGTGACCGCGGGCGTCGTGCCGGTGCACTATCACGAACTGGAGCGACGGTGGCGCTGAGGGACGACCGCCACGACGTCGAGCGCCTGTTCACGCTGCTGGTCGAAACGGTCGCCGCCCAGGACGCGGCGCGCCTCTCCCGCCCGATCCAGGTCTCCGAGATCTATCAGCAACTGGTGCCCTATCGGCGCTGCCGCGAGCGCATCGGCATTGATACGAATGAAGACTACGAGATGGCCGTGTTGCGCCTGCTGGCCGGCGAGGGCGGATTCGCCACCGCGCGACCCGAGGAAGCCCGGCAGATGATGGCCGACGAGGTCGCCTCTCCCAATCCGGACCCGTTGATCGTGCGGGAATTCGCGGCGGCTCACGTGATACTCGACTCGGCAGCCGTCCGGCGCGTACGCGGCCGCAGCAGTGGGTACAGTCAGGAACGCGAGATCGAACCGGAGCCCGATCCCGAACCCGAGCTCCCGTTTGCCCTCGAGTCCGCGGAGCCGACTCCGCCGAGTACCGTGCAGGGCGGCACCTGCAAGAGCTGTGGGCGCACGCTACCGCTGCATCGCGCGGTGACCTTCTGTCCGTTCTGTGGCCAGGCGGCGGGCGTGCGCGCCTGTGTCCAGTGCGGCGATGCACTCGAGAACGGATGGCGCTTCTGCGTCGCCTGTGGGACGCCATCCGCGCGATGACACGAACGGTCACGGTCGCCACGATTGCCGGCGACGGCATTGGACCCGAGGTCCTTGACGCCGCGCGTCCCGCTATCGAGCGGGCCGCCCGGCTCGACGACACCACCATCGCCTGGAATGACCTCCCGCTGGGTGCCGATCATTATCTGGCAACCGGCGAATCCCTGCCGGACAGCACGTTCCGATATTTGCGTGACGATGTCGACGCCATCCTGGTCGGAGCGTTCGGCGATCCGCGCGTCCCCGACAACGAGCACGCGCGCGATATCCTGCTCGGACTGCGGTTCAGGCTTGATCTGTATGTGAATTTCCGACCGGTTGAGCTGCTCCACCCGGACTTGTGCGCACTCAGGCGGGAAGGCGGGAAGGCGGGAGGGCGGGACGTGGACTTCGTCATCTTCCGCGAGAACACCGAAGGTGCGTATCTCGGCGAGGGCACAGCGGAGGCGGTGGGCACGGAGGAGGAACGTCAGGTCTCCCACGAGATCCATACGGTACCCAAGATCCGTCGCATCGTGCAGGCCGCCTTTGCCTGGGCGGCAAAGCACGGCAAGACGCTGGTGACGATGACGGACAAGTCCAACGCCATCCCCGCCCATCGCCTGTGGCGGCGGGTATTCGATGAGATCGGGACGGAGTATCCGGGCATCACGCGGGAACACCGCTACGTGGATGTCATGGCGATGGAGATGGTGCAGGCGCCGGAGCGGTTGCAGGTCGTGGTCACGCAGAACCTGTACGGCGACATTCTTTCGGATCTCGGCGCCGGACTCGTGGGCGGGTTGGGCCTCGCGGCGAGCGCCAATCTTCACCCTGATCGAGCCGGACTGTTTGAGCCGGTACATGGTTCGGCGCCACCCCTGGCGGGAAAAGGCGTCGCCAACCCCATGGCAAGCATATTGACCGGCGCCTTGATGCTCGACGATCTCGGATGTCCGACAGGCGCTCAAGCCCTTCAAGTCGCTGTCCGGCAGGCACTTGCCGATGGTATCAGGACCCGGGATCTGGGTGGCGAACTCAGCACCACCGCCGCCGCGCAGGCGGTACTCGACCGTATCTGACACCTCCCCCTCCCCCCTCCCCTCTTCCATATTAGGAAGCTCACAGTTCACGCACACACGGGCATTCCGCGGAGTTCCTACATGAAGACCCAAGGCCAGTCGCGCGACGTCGTGTTTCTCTCCGGCGTGCGCACCGGATTCGGCAAGTTTGGCGGCACGTTGATGAACCACTCGGCCATTGATCTTGGCGCCATCGCGGGTCGTCACGCGATCGAGCGATCAGGCATCACGCCAGATCTGTTCGACCACGTGATCTTCGGCAACGCACAGCAGACCTCGGCGGACGCGATCTACCTCGCGCGCCACGTCGGCCTCAAGGCCGGCTTGCCCATCGAGGTGCCGGCTGTGACCGTGAACCGCCTCTGCGGTTCCGGCTTCGAGGCCATCATTCAGGGCGCGCAGCAGATCCTGCTCGGCGACTCTGACATCGTGCTGGCGGGCGGCGCCGAGTCCATGAGCCAGGCGCCCCACGTCCTGCGCGGCGCGCGCTGGGGCCTGCGGCTGGGCCCGACACCACCGCTGGAGGATTCCCTGTGGGAGGCGCTCAAGGACCCGCAGTGCGGACTCTCCATGGCCGAGACGGCCGAGAACCTCGCGGACAAGTACCAACTCACGCGCGCGGAAGTGGATGCCTACGCGCTGCTCTCCCAGCAGCGGGCGGCCAAGGCGTGGGCCGACGGCGTGTTTGCGGATGAACTTGTGCCGGTCCCCATCAAGAATCGGAAGACCAAGCAGATGGACGACTGGGCACAGGACGAGCACATGCGGCCGGAAACGACGCTCGACGGTCTGGCCGCGCTCGCTCCGTACTTCAAGCAGGACGGATTCGTCACCGCGGGCAACGCGTCCGGCATTTGTGATGGCGCGGCCGCCGTCGTGATTGCCGGCGCGGACAAGGCGAAGGATCACAAGCCGCTCGGCCGTCTGGTCGCCTGGGGCATTGCCGGGGTTGAGCCCAGGTACATGGGCATCGGTCCCGCACCGGCCGCGCGCAAGGCGCTGGCCAAGGCGGGGATGACACTTGACCAGATGGATCTCGTAGAGGTCAATGAGGCCTTCAGCCCGCAGTACGTGGCCGTCGAGAAGGAACTCGGGCTGGACCGCGCCCGCACCAACGTGCACGGCGGCGCCATTGCGATTGGCCACCCGCTGGCCGCGACCGGCACCCGCATCACCCTGCACCTGCTGCACGCGTTGCGGCGCGCGGGCAAGAAGTATGGACTCGGATCGGCGTGCATCGGCGGCGGCCAGGGCGCCGCGGTGATCGTGGAGGCATTCTGATCGGATGAGTGATACCGTCCCGCCCGGCCGTCGCATTGATCGCGGCTCCCTGGAACGCATCATCCAGCGGGCGGCGGAGCTGCAGGCGTCCGAGCGAGATCTGAGTGAGGGACTGACCGAGGTGGAGCTGTACCAGCTCGGCGAGGATGTCGGGCTCTCGCCCGCGCATATCAAGCGGGCCATGTTGGAGGAGCGCACGCGCGCCGTGGTGCGGTCCGAGCGTGGTCTCGCGGTGTTCCTGGCCGGACCAGCGCATGTCCACGCGGAACGGGTGGTCGCCCAGACGGCGAAGACCGTCTCGGAATCCCTGCATTGGTGGATGGACGAAGGGGAGGTGCTGCAAGTCAAGCGTCGCTTCCCCGATGTCACCGTGTGGGAGACCAAGCGTGGGGCTTTGGCCGCCATGAAGCGCTCGTTCCGGAGCGGCCATTCGCATCAGTTGGCGCGGGCCTTCGAGGTGAGCGGCGCCGTCACGGACCTGGGCGACAACCGCACCCATGTGCGCCTGACGGCCGACCTGTCCAACCACCGTCGCGAGCATGTCACGGGCGCGACCGTGCTGGTCACGGCCGGCGCGGTGACCACGGTGGTCGCCATGAGCGTGGGCGTGGCCCCGTGGGCCGCCGCCATGGCGACGCCGCTTGCGGCGTTGTTCGGCTATGGGGTCGCCCGCAGTCAATGGCAGGAAGTGCATCGCATGGAAGTGGCGCTGGAACAGGTGCTGGACCGACTGGAGCACGGCGAGATCCAGGCACAACGCGCGCCGGCAGGTCCCCGCCCCAGCGCGTTCCTCAAAATCGCTGACGAGATTCGTAAATCGTTCGGAGCCTAACAGGGAGTACTACGTACATGAGTGATATCAAGCGGGTGGGCGTACTCGGGTGTGGCCTGATGGGCAGCGGCATTGCCCAGGTGGCCGCCGCCGCCGGCTACACCACTGTGGTTCGTGAGGTCAAACCCGAGTTCAACGAGAAGGGCAAGTCCCGGATCGAGGGATCCCTCGGGAAGCTGGTCGAGAAGGGCAAGCTCAACACCGCCGACCGCGACTCGGTGCTGGGTCGGCTCACGTTTACCACGGATGTGGCGGCGCTCAAGGACTGCGACATCATCGTCGAGGCGGTGACCGAAGACCTCGACGTCAAGAATGATCTCTGGAAACAGCTGGATGCCCTGTGCCCTGCGCCCACGCTCTTCGCCTCCAACACGTCGAGTCTGACCATCGCGGCGATGGCCGCAGCCACCCAACGAGCCGACCGGTTTGTGGGGCTGCATTTCTTCAATCCCGTGCCGTTGATGAAGCTGGTGGAGGTGGTGCGCACGGTGACGACCTCCGGCGCCACGTTCGATCGGGCGATGGCATTCGCCGGCTCGCTCGGCAAGGAGCCGATCGCGGCCAAGGACTCATCGGGGTTCATCGTGAACCTGTTACTGGTGCCCTACCTGCTCGACGCCATTCGCGCGCTGGAGCAGGGGGTCGGCACGGTCCCGGATATCGACAAAGGCATGCAACTGGGCTGCGGCCACCCAATGGGACCGTTCACCTTGCTGGATTTTGTGGGCCTGGATACCACCTACAAGATCGCCGAAATCATGTTTGACGAGTACCGGGAGAAGCGCTACGCACCCCCGCCCCTGCTCAAGCGCATGGTGTTGGCCGGCATGTACGGCAAGAAGTCGGGCGTCGGCTTTTATGACTACCGCCAGACCCCCCCTGTGGTGACCGCGCTGGGGCTGTAAGGCCTGCCCTTGCGCCCCACCGCCGCCGGTACGAACATGGCTGCGGGGAGTACGGGACACCACACCATAGAGGAGACTGTCATGCGACGCGTTGTGAAGCTCGGCGGCGCGGCCCTGTTGCTGGCCGCGTGCGCGGGCGGGATTCGGCCGTCGTACGCGCCATTCCCGCAGGCCGTACGCGACACCATTCAGGCGGCCCCTCCCGCAGTCGTGACCGCCATGCTGTCGGCCATTGCGGCCGAAGGCATGCGGGTGCAGTGGCAGAGTCCGGCGGAGGGCTACATCGAGACGCAGTGGTACGACCTCGTGTCGCGCCAGAGCGGGTCGTTCGACCGCGGATCGCCGGAGCGGTTTATCAGGTTGCGCTTCTTCGTGGACCCGATGGGCACCGACGCCAGTACCGTCATCGGCGAAGCCGTGAGCGTACGGACGGTCGACCCGTCCGTGCTCCCGCGCGACGCGGAGATGATGCTGCCGCCCGGGCATGCGGGACGGGGGTTCCTCGACCGCGTCCTGCGGCAGGCCAAGGCCGCCGTCGCCGGATGAGACGCATCGGCTGGGTCGCGATGCTAGGGCTTGCGGCGTGCGTTTCCGGCACGCCGCGGCCCGTGCCGCCCGCCACCGAGTTTCAAGTTGACGCCTCGCCCGCTAACGCGCTCGCGATCGCCCTCGACGCCGTCACCGCCCAGGGGTTTCCCCTGCGGGCACATGATCCCGTGCGCGGGGTCGTCGAGACCAACTACACCGATATTGCCCAGTACGTCCAGGCGGCCAACCAGTTCCCGCCGGCTGAGCGTACCGTGCGCTTCCGCATCGTCGTCGTTCCCGCCGAAACGGGCTATGGCAGCAGGATCGCGATCGAGGCCCGGTACTCGCCGTTTCTGGGTGGCGGCGCGGATATCAGCGCACGGCGCGAACGCCCGATTCCCCGCGACCATCCCGCCATGGAGTTGGTGCGCGAACTCGAGCGCTACATCACGGAGCGCGCCGTCGGCCGGTGACGCCTGACGCCGATCGCGCGTACGCGCGCGCGATGCTCCCGCAGGTTTCCCGGACGTTCGCCTTGGGCATCCGCCTGCTGCCCACCCGCCTTAGCGACAGCGTGCAGACCGCCTACCTGCTTTGCCGTATCGCCGACACGGTGGAAGACACGCCCGCGCTTGGCGCGGACCGTCAGGTCGCCCTGCTCACGGCGTTTGGTGAGGGACTCGACTCGGCCGCCTATCAGGGCGACGACCTCCGCGCCGCGTTTGCCGAGCGCGCAGGACCCGAGGCGGCCCTCGCCGCCAACGCCCAACGCGTCCTTGGCGTCTTCCGTTCCCTGCCCGCAGGCGATCGCGCTGCCGTCACGCCGTGGGTGCGTGAGATGGCGTTCGGCATGGCCGAGTTTGCGCGACTGGCCGGCACGCGGCAGGATGGCTTCACCGCACTGGCATCCGTCGCAGACCTCGATCGGTATTGTTACATCGTCGCGGGAACTGTTGGTCACCTGCTGACCGGCCTGTTCCGCCGTCATCACCCAAGCATCAGTCTTGAGCGATTTGACCGGCTGGACGCTTTGGCGACCAGTTTTGGCCTGGGGCTCCAGCTCACCAATATTATCAAGGACGTGGCGGACGATCGCCGCCGCGGGTGGAGCTTTGTGCCGCAGGAGCTCTGCCAGATGGCGGGTATTCACCCGGCCGAGTTGGACGACCCGGCGCATGCCGCCCAAGCCCAGCAGGTCATGCACATCCTCATCGCCAAGGCGCGCGGCCATCTCGACGATGCCCTGCGGTACTGTGTGCTGTTGCCGCGCCGCGCGTGGCGGATCCGTATCTTCTGCCTGACGTCGCTCTACTTCGCGGTGGCCACGTTGGCCCGGGCGGAGCGGGACCCGCGCCTGCTCGACCCCGCCCACAAGGTCAAGATCACGCGCCAACAGGTCTATCGCACGGTGATGGTGACCCACGCGATCGCGCCAAGCAACGCGCTGGTGCGCGGGTACTTCCGGCACCTCGCCACGGCATGACGACCACGCCTCCCGGCTGTCGCGCGGCGTTCCGTGCCGAGCCACTTTCGCTCCTTGAGGAACCTGGGTGAAGCCGTATCTCGACCTGCTCCGCCACGTCTTTGACCACGGCACCCCGAAGGAAGACCGTACGGGCACGGGGACGGTGTCCGTGTTTGGATGGCAGACCCGGTACGACCTGACCCAGGGTTTCCCGCTCGTCACCACCAAGAAGCTCCACCTCAAGTCCATTGTGCACGAGCTGCTCTGGTTCCTGCGCGGGGAGACCAACGTGCGCTCGCTGCAGGAGGTCGGGGTCAAGATCTGGGATGCGTGGGCGGACGAACGCGGCGAACTGGGTCCGGTGTACGGCAAGCAGTGGCGCTCGTGGGCGGGCGCGGATGGCGCGACCGTGGACCAGATGGCCGATGTGGTACGGCGCCTCCGCGAGGATCCCAACTCCCGCCGGCTGGTGGTGAGCGCGTGGAACGTGGCCGACCTGCCGCAGATGGCCCTCGCCCCCTGCCACACGCTGTTCCAGTTCTACGTCGCGGGCGGGCGGCTATCCTGCCAGCTCTACCAGCGCAGTGCCGATCTCTTCCTGGGCGTGCCGTTCAACATCGCCTCGTACAGCCTCTTGACGATGATGATCGCGCAGGTGACGGGGCTCACGCCGGGGGAGTTTATCCACACGCTGGGTGACGCCCACATCTACGTGAACCATGTAGAGCAGGTCCGCGAGCAACTCGGCCGGACACCCCGCGCCCTGCCAGTTATGCACATGGACCCGACCGTCCGCGAGCTGGACGCGTTTCGCTACGAGCACTTCCGACTGGAGGGCTACGACCCCCATCCCCACATCACCGCACCGGTGGCGGTGTGATCGCGCTCGTCGCCGCGCGGGCGGCCAACGGTGTGATAGGGGTGGATGGCGGCTTGCCGTGGCACCTGCCGGACGATCTCAAGCGTTTCAAAGCACTTACGACCGGTCACACGGTGATCATGGGACGCCGGACCTGGGAGACGCTGACCCGTCCGCTACCCGACCGCACTAACCTTGTCCTCACTCGCGACCGCGCGTACCACGCCCCGGGCGCCACGGTTGTCCACACGCTCGATGAGGCGGTCGAACACGCCGGCGGATCGCTCTTCGTGCTCGGTGGCGGCGACGTCTATGCCGCCGCACTCCCCCACGCGACCCACCTGTACCTCACCGACGTGCATGCCGATGTCGCAGGCGACGCGCGTTTTCCACAGGTGGACCTTTCCACATGGCGACTGGTGCGCGAAGAGCAACATCCAGCCGACGAACGACACGCCTACGCGTTCACCTACCGCGACTACGAGCGCTGAGCAGCACCAACCCGCCGCAGAAAACTCCGCAAAAAGTATTGCGTTACGGTTCGTGTTGTCGTATCGTGTAGCGCAACAACAACTCCATGTCGGAGTTCGATGCGCATTGGGCTGGCGTACAATCAGCGACCTACGGACGGTTCCGCTCACGGCAACGACGCGTTCGTCGAGTGGGATGAACCGGAAACCATCGACGCCGTCGCCGCCGCGCTCTCCGCTCTCGGCGAGGTGATTCGCCTCGAAGCCTTCGGTTCGGACTTCCCGGCGCGCCTTGCCGACTCCAGGATCGACCTCCTGTTCAACATCGCCGAAGGTGTCTCGGGCCCGTCCCGCGAGGCGCACGTGCCGGCCATCGCCGAGTTCCTTGGGCTACCGTACACCGCGTCCGACCCGCTCACGCTGACGCTCGCCCTCCACAAGGGCCGGGCCAAGGAAGCGTTCGCCCAGCGCGGCATCCCTACAGCGCCGTTCGTGCTTGTCGAGCACGCGCGCGACGTGGCGCGGCTCCGCACAGCGCTCCCGTTCCCGCTGTTCTTGAAGCCCGCGTGGGAGGGATCGTCCAAGGGCATCGCTGAGGCCAACTACGTCACCGATGCGGACCAGGCGGTCGCCCGGGCGCAGTTCCTGCTCGCGACCTACGCCCAACCCGTCCTGGCCGAGACCTACCTCCCGGGGGACGAGTTCACGGTGGCGGTGCTGGGCAACGGCGATGCGATGCGGGCCTTGCCCCTCGTGCGGTTCAAGTTCGACTCGCTGCCGGCCGGCGCGTTGCCCGTGATGGGCTACGAGGCCAAGTGGATCTGGGACAACCGCGAAGCCGCGATCGAGGTGCACGAGTGCCCGGCGCGGATCCCGGAGGCCCTGGCCCGCCAGGTGGGTGACGTGGCGGTGGCCGCCTGCAAGGCGCTGGGCTGCCGCGACTGGGCCCGGGTGGATGTGCGGCTCGATGCCGCCCATGTGCCCAACGTGGTGGAAGTGAATCCGTTGCCCGGCGTCCTCCCCGATCCCCGCGACAACAGCTGCTTCCCGACCGCGGCCCGCGCCGCCGGGATGACGTACGACGGCTTGATCCAGGAAGTGGCGAGCCTGGCGTGGCAGCGCCACACCGGCCAGCGGCTGACGCCGCGCGCCACAGCGGCCGTCGCGTGAAGGTCGTCATCCTGTACGACGCCGGAGCCGACCATTGGTCGGACGCCGACGTCACGGGCGTCCACGAGTCCCTGCAGCGTATCGCGGTCATCATGCGCGCGGCGGGCCACCAGGTACGCAAGGTGCCCGTGCGGCAGGGACTCGGGTGGGTGAAGGCCTGCCAGGCTGCCGACCTCGTGTACAACCTGTGCGAAGGCCTGGAAGGCGTGAGCGGGCTCGAGCCCATGGTGGTCGGCGCGCTCGAGCTCACGGGGACGCCCTTCACCGGCTGCGGGACACGGACCACGGCGCTGTGCCATCGGAAGCCGGTGATCAACGCCTGGCTGGCCGCCCAGGGTCTCCCGGTACCCGAGTGGGTGATGCCGGCCGGGCACCGTGTGCCCAACGACTTCCCGCTGCCCGCCATCGTCAAGCCTGCCGCCGAGGACGCGAGCGTGGGCATTGATCAGGGCGCGGTGGTGACGAGCCGCAAGGCGCTGCGCCAGCGCGTGGCGGCGCTCACCGAACAGTTTGACGAAGTCATCGTCCAGCGATTCATCGCGGGCCGGGAGTTCAACGTCGGGCTCGTGGGCGAGCAGGTGCTCCCCATCTCGGAGATCGATTTCTCCGGCATGGACAAGGATCGCTGGCACATCGTCTCGTTCGAGGGCAAGTGGGTGCCGGGCAGCCCGGACGACCTCGGCAGCCAACCAGTCTGTCCGGCGCCCATTTCGGATGAACTCACCACCCAACTGTCGGAGATTGCCAAGGCCGCCTGGCGCGCGGTGGGCGGCACGGGGTACGGGCGCGTGGACCTCCGCGTGGACGCGGACGGCAACCCATGGGTCATCGAGGTCAATCCCAATCCCGACCTGAGCGAAGACGCGGGCTTGGCGCGCATGGCGCGGGCCCATGGCTGGACCTTCGACGACCTGGTGATGCGCATCGCGCA
This sequence comes from Gemmatimonadales bacterium, assembly GCA_040877595.1. GTDB lineage: Bacteria > Gemmatimonadota > Gemmatimonadetes > Gemmatimonadales > GWC2-71-9 > JBBDNM01. Next base: position 30,303 of record JBBDNM010000029.1, read on the forward strand.
GCATGCCATCGAGGCGGCGACGCAGACGGCTTCTGCCAGCGCCCTGACGACCGGCACCACGACCCGCGCGGAACGTGCCCGGCAGCGCAAGGCCGCCCAGTGACCGTGGCCGCCGACGTCGTGACCCTGGCGACCGCGCGTGCCGCCGATCGCGCGCGGGTCCGGGCCATTCTCGAGGCCACCGACGTGTTCCGGCCGGAAGAGGTCGCCATCGCGCTCGAGGTGTTTGACGGGGCCATGGCCAAGCCCGACGTGGACTATTCCCATGTCGGCGCCTATGCGCAGGGCCAGATGCTGGGGTGGGCGGCCTTTGGCGCGACGCCGGGGACGCTGGGCACGTGGGACCTGTACTGGATTGCCGTGGACCCGACCACGCACGGTCGCGGGATCGGACGACAGCTGATGGCGCACTGCGAGGACGTCATTGCCTTGAGGAGTGGGCGGCTGATCGTGGTTGAGACCTCGTCGCGCGCGAGTTACGCGCCGACCAGGGCGTTCTACGAACGATTGGGCTATACGGCCCAGGCCCGCATCCCCGGTTATTACGCGCCGGGCGACGGGCTCATCGTATACACCAAGGCGGTTACCTATGTCTGATTGGCAACAGCTGTTACGCAACAAAAGTCTCCACACGCTCCAGCAGCTGGTGGACCGGTTCGGGGCGGAGCAGTTCCCCGATCTGGAACGACTCCAGGTGGCAGCTGACAACTTCGAGTTCCGGATCTCGCCAGCGATGCTGGACCTGATCAAGGAGCCCGGAGACCCCATCTGGCGCCAGTACATCCCGACGCTCGACGAGCTCGAGATCACGGACGGCGTCATGGACAGCCTTGGGGAGGATGCCGATTCGCCGGTGCCGAACATCACGCACCGCTATCCAGACCGCGCCTTGTTCCTGGTGAGCCCGGTGTGCGCCACGTACTGCCGGTTCTGCACCCGGCGGCGCAAGGTGGGTGACCCGGAAAAGATCCCGATGTCGCAGTTCGAGAGCGCGTTCCAGTATCTCGAGCAGCACACCGAGATCCGCGACGTCATCATGTCGGGTGGCGATCCGTTGCTGCTGTCCGACCGGCGCCTGGACCAGATCATCGCGCGCCTGCGCCAGATCAAGCATCTCGAAGTGATCCGTATCGGGACGCGCATACCGTGTCACCTCCCGGAACGCATCACGCCCGAGCTGTGTGACGTGCTCAAGAAGTACCATCCGTTCTACATCAACACGCACTTCAACCATCCGGACGAGCTGACCCCGGCGGCAATCGCCGCCTGCGGTCGCCTGGCCGATGCCGGCATCCCGATGGGCTGCCAGACGGTGCTCTTGAAAGGCGTGAACGACGACGTGGATGTGATGCGGGAACTGATGCAGCGGTTGCTCGCCGCCCGCGTCCGCCCGTACTACATCTATATGTGCGACAACGTGGCCGGCGTGGAGCATTTCAAGACCACCATCGAAAAGGGCCTGGAGATCTACGAGGGCCTGCGGGGCTGGACGTCAGGCCTGGCGGTGCCGCAGCTGGTGGTGGACGCACCGGGCGGCGGCGGCAAGATCCCGTTGCTCCCGGAGTATGTGGTGCGCTTGACCGACGACGAGATCGTGATCCGCAACTTCAAGGGCGAGCAGTACGTGTGGAAGCAGCCCCACGGAACGCCGGAAGAAGCCGCCGCGACCGGTACCGACGGGCGTACGCTTTCCATCAAGGGCCGGAAGCCCAAGAAAACCAAGGGAGCGGCGCGGGGTCGACGCAAGACGCACTAAGCCCCAGACCCACGAGCCTGGCC
>JBBDNM010000030.1:0-32008 GCA_040877595.1 Gemmatimonadales bacterium
TAAGGACGGTCTGCGCAAGTCAGACGGCGGTCGCGGAGGCCGCGTCAGTGCCATAGCTCGCCGACGGGAAACCCGGAGCATCCGCAATGCAGCGGCCCGAGCCATTGCCGGCGACTTGTGCAGAGGTTCCGTTTAGCGGCGCAGTTTCCTCCGCAGGCGCCGACGCCGACGGCGCAGTTCCTGTTTGGCATCGTCGGCCCACCCTTCCACGTTCTCCCGCGTGTCGTCCGCCAGCTTGCGCATCGTCTTGCCGATGCGCTTGCGCGTGACGCGCCCGCGTTCCGGCGCGATCAACAACGCCACGCCCGCACCGAGCAGGGCGCCGACCACCAACCCGGTAAAGAATCCGGTGCGGCCGGAGGTCCCGCCCACCTCAGGCTCCAGATCGTCCTCGAGTTCGTCCACCATATCCTCATCGCGTTCATCAGTCATTGCTTCCCCCTTCGCGCATGATGCGCTCAATATCGGCTGTGGTGCGTGGAATGCGTCCCGACAACACCTCGTGACCGGTCGTCGTGACCAGAATGTCGTCTTCGATGCGCACCCCGAATCCCTCGCCGGGCAAGTAGATACCCGGTTCAATGGTGAGCACGGCCCCGGCGGCCAGCAGCAGGTTGTAATCGCCCACGTCATGCACCCGCATGCCGAGCCAGTGGGCCAAACCATGAATCCAGTACTGCCCGCACCCCCCGTCACCGCACAACGTCCCGCTGTTGGCCTGCATGTAGGTCCGGGCAATCCGATTCAGGTCGGCGACCGTGACGCCGGGCCGCACGGCATCAATGGCCGCCTGCTGCGTGGCCAGGACGAGATCGTAAATGGCCTTCTGGCGGGGCGTGAACGTCCCGCTCACCGGAATGGTCCGCGTGATGTCGGCCGAGTACTGGCCCCATTCGGCGCCAATATCAATCACGATCAGGTCGCCGGCGTCCATGCGTCGGCGGTTCCAGTCGTAATGCAACGTGGTGGCGTTCGGGCCGGACCCGACAATCGAGGGAAACCCGACGCGGTCCGCGCCGCGGTCACGGAACGTGCCCTCGATCACGGCCTCGACCTGATACTCAAACAGCCCCGGGCGGGCGGCGCGCATGGCGGCGAGATGCGCCTCACCCGTGATATCAATCGCGCGCTGCAGGCGGGCGACCTCATCGGCATCCTTGTAGACACGCATCGAGTCCACTGCGGGCCCGACCTCCCGTACGGCGCCCGACCGCGCCACCAGTGCCGCCACCAGCGAGTCCAGGCTGGCCACCGACAATGTGGGCACGCCGGACCAGCGCGTCGCCTCAGGCCCGGGGCCAAGGCGTGGCCCGGTCCAGCGTTCCTGCTGGGGGTTCCGGGCCGGTAGCAGCAGGAACGCCTCGTCGGGCCGCGTGGCCAGGACCAGCACCGCGTCGGGTGTTTCGAGTCCGGTCAGATAGAAAAACGTATCGTCGGCGCGGAAGTCATTGTCCTGCAGGACATCGACTTCGAGATCACGCGATGTGCCGGCGCGCACGATGGCCACGCCGCGCCCCATTCGTGCCATGAGGGCGGACCGTCGGGCGGCGGTCGCGGCATGGTCGGGCAGGCGACCGGCACCCGGCAAGGCCTCGACCGGTTCTCGGGGCGATTGCGCGAGCATCAGGGCGAACAACAACGACATCATTCGGGGGAGCCTCCTGTAGAGAATCCTAGCATCCTTGACGCTGGTCCGTCGAGCGCACCACACTTCCGTATGGCCGAACCCACCGTAGCCGACCTGAGCGCCCGTGTCGCCCAGCTGGAACGCGAGCGCACCCACCTGCTGGCGCTGGTGGACCTGTTGCAGGATATCGCCGGATCCCTCCAGTTCACCGACATCGTCCAGGCCATCACGCGGAAACTGGGCGAGACGTTTGGGCTGGATCGCTGTTCGATTTTCCTGGCCGAGCGCGGCGGCACGACCGCACGGCTCGTGGCCTCGTATGAAGATCCGGGTATCCGCAACTTCGTGGTGGACCTGGCACGCTACCCAGAACTCAAGCAGGCGTTGCAGTCCGGCGAGACGGTCTTCATTGCGGACGCGCAGGCCGATCCCGGCCTCAAGCATATTCGCGGCGCCCTGGCCGATCGCAAGGTCCGCTCCATTACCGTGGTTCCCATCACGTGGCGCCGCGTGGTCATCGGGGCCATCATGCTCCGCACGTTCCGCGATGCCCAGCCGTTCTCCGAGGAAGACCTCCGATTCACGCAAGCGCTCGGCGCCCTGACCGCCAAGGTGCTGCGGAGCGCCTGGCGGTACGAGAAGTTGCAGGCCCTCGGCTCGGGTGGCGCCACGCAGGACGACCACCGCGCGCAGCAGGAGCGTACGGCCTTTGTGGCCTTCCTCGACCGGCTGACCCGGACGATGGCGGCCCGCCATGGCGGCGTGGATGAACGCCTCGGCCGCGCCACGGCGGACGAGCTGGATCGTCTGGTGGACATTGCCACGACGGTCCTGGCCGAAGAGGGCCGACGTCGCTGACTTGCGGCCCGCAACCCCGGCACCCTACCTTCCGGCCGTGACCACCCAGACCCCACCGCCCATCACGCTCGAAGGCGATCTGGTCGCCTTTGGCCGTCAGGGACTTCTCACCCTCCGGGCGGCCCTCACGCGCGACGCCGGCGACGCCATGGCGGCGGCGTTTCAGGAAGCGGGCTTCGCTGCCGGGGACCAGATCTACGATCACCTGCGCCGCTGGCTGCGCACCTGGACCGGTGTGGACGAACCTGGTCAGCTGGATGCCGCAAACCTCAACGAATGTCTCGGAGCGTTCTTCGCGGCGCTGGGATGGGGACCGCTCACGGTGGCGGCGGTGGGACGGGCAGGATTGACGCTGACCTCACCCGACTGGGCGGAAGCCGCTCCCGGCTCCGGCGACACCCCCACGTGCTTTTTTTCTGCCGGCATGCTGACGAACGTGATGGGCCGCCTGGCCGATCGCGATGTGGCGGTGATGGAAGTGGAGTGCCGCTCACGCGGGGATGCCCATTGCCGCTTCCTGGCGGGCTCACCCGAATCCGTGACAGCGGCCTACAACGCGATGGCGGCGGGCGGCTCCTGGGAAGGGGCCGTCAGCTAGGGAAGGTCGGCACAAGTCAGACGGCTGACGCGGAGGCTCGCTAACGCGCTTTCCCGAGCCAGGCCGCATAGTCAGGTCGCGTCACCAGTTCCCCACCCGCCACAATCTCCCGATCCCACGGCAGGATAATCAGGCTCTCCGTCTGCATCGCATGGAAATCGGGCGCATACGCGCGCGTGCAGAACGACGTGGCCGTGCGCACTTCGCGCGGGGCGTGTTTCTTCACGGCCGAGACCGCCAGCTTCAGGGTGTCACCCGAATCACACGTTTCGTCCACGATCAGGACCCGACGGCCCTTCACGGATGGCGGGGGTGCGGTCACCAGCGTGGGCCGGATATCGGTGCCCTGGCGCGTGACGGCCATGGACGCAAAATCCCGCTGGAGAATGGACGCCACCACCGCGCCGGGAATGACGCCCGCCTTGGCGATCCCGACGACAATCTCGGGGTCGTACTTGGCGGCAATACGCAGGGCCAACGCGCGACACAACTCCCCGAAGAGCGTCCAATCCACTTCGAGTACGTCACGCGGCACACCGGCAGGGGGCTTCCTCACCTTCGCAACCTAGCCCACGGCTTGGGCCAACGGTATCTTGCGCGTCAGATGAGCTTCTGGAAACGTCTCTTTGGCCGCGGCCGCGCGGACCTCCGTCCACAGCGGCTCGACTATCTCAACGAGGCCCTCGCGCTCGAGCGGCAGGGCGACTACGACGCGGCGCTCACCTCGTACCGGCTGGCGTTGCGCGACGACCCCGCCGATCTGCGCGTGCTCCAGAACATGGCCATCGCCTTCACCAAGACCAACCGGATTGACGAAGCCATCCGGATCTACCGGCGCGCACTGCAGATTGACGCGACGCTGCCCGGCGCACACTACGGCGTGGCGTTCCTCCTGCTGAAGCGTGGTGACCACGCCGAGGCCGTGGAGCACCTGCGCGCGTTTCTCGCGCGGCCGCCCCGCGGCGCGGATGCCCAACGCTGGGTCACGCACGCGGAATCCGCGTTGCGTGAGGTGGAACAGGGCGGCACGACATGATCCGCCGGCTGCTCCCCCTGGCGCTGCCGGTCCTGCTGGCGTGCGAGACGTTGACCGGCACCTTTGGAGAGGTCATCGCCCTGCAAGTCGAAGGCAGCACCGCGCGACGGGTGGAAGAGGGTGCATCACTCACCCTGACCGCGACGGCGCTGGATGTTGCCGGCAGTCCGGTCGCGGCCGACATCACGTGGGGGATTCTCGACACGGTGCCCGGCATCACGCTGGACACGGTGACGGGTGTCGTCACGGGCGTCACGCCCGGCGGGCCGTGGCGCGTGCAAGCCCGCGTCGGCGACCTGCGGGCCACCGCCGTCGCGGTCACCGTCGCCGGCGCGCCGGACTCGGTCGAGGCGGCCAGCGATACCATTGTCACGGCTATCGGACCCAACACCCCGTTCGGGATCCGGGTGCTTGACCTGACGACCCTTCCCGGCACCCCCATGCCACTGGCCGGTGTCATCACACACTTTCGTATCCTGGATCCCACCGGCGCCGTCCGGCTGCGCGCGCCCCCGGCTCACGATTCGACGGCGCGCGATTCGGTCTCGCTGGTCTCGGCGGGGAACGGTGTCGTCACGGCCATAGCACTCTTCTCAGGCACAGCGCCAGACAGCGCGCGGGTTGAGGCGACCCTCACCACGGCGCTTGGTGGTGCCGTGGCAGGCAGCCCGGTCCGCTTTCTCCTTCGTTTCCCGTAAGGCATCGCCGTGATCCGCGAACCCCGCACCCTCAACGACCTGTTCCTCGATGCCGTGGAGCGCTACGCGTCCAAACGCGCCGCCGTGCGGTTCAAGCACGGGGAGGCGTGGCACGACATCTCGCACCAGGAACTGCTCCAACGCGTGCAACAGGTTTCGATGGCCCTCAGCGACCTGGGACTCGGCACGGGCGACCGCGTGGCCATTTTGTCCGAGAACAGCCCCGATTGGGCCGTGGCGGATTTTGCCTGTCTCACCGCCGGACTCGTGGACGTTCCGATCTATCCCACCCTCCCTGCGACCCAGGTGGGATACATCCTCAAGGACTCCGAAACGCGCGCCGTGTTCGTACAGAACGCGGAACAACTCGCCAAGATCCAGGCGGTCCGCGCCACCCTGCCCCACCTGCGGCACGTGATCGCATTCGACAGCACGCTCGCCCGCGATGACGTGGTGTCCCTGACCCAATTGATGCGCGAAGGTGCCGCCGCGGAGCCCGGACATGCCGATTGGCGCACGCGGGCCCGCGCGGTGACCCCCGACGCGCTCGCCACGCTCATCTATACGTCGGGCACCACCGGGCATCCCAAGGGCGTCATGCTCTCCCATGGGAACTTTGTCTCGAACGTCATCGCGGCGCTCAAGGTGCTGCCGGTCGGTCCGGACGATTCGTGCCTTTCGTTGCTCCCGCTCTCGCACAGCTTCGAACGCATGGGCGGGCACTACACGATGTTCCAGGCCGGCGTTACGATCGTGTACGCCGAGCACATGGACCGCGTCGCGGCCAACATGATCGAGGTGCGCCCAACGGTCGTGCTCGCGGTACCGCGATTCTACGAAAAGGTGTACGCCCGCGTGCTCGACAATGCGGTCTCCGGCGGCGCACTCAAGCGGCGCATCTTCTATTGGGCCAAGCGGCAGGCCGAGGCGTGGGCCGACCGCGTCCTGGCGGGCGAACCGGTTCCCCGAACGCTCGGCGCCGCCAAATCCGTGGCCGACGCCCTCGTGTTTCGGAAACTCCAGGCCCGGACCGGAGGTCGGATCCGTTTCTTTGTCTCGGGTGGCGCGCCGCTTCTGCCCGCCATCGGCAAGTTCTTCTATGCGGCCGGCCTGCCGATCCTCGAGGGATACGGCCTCACCGAGACCTCGCCGGTCATCACGCTCAATCCGCTCGACCGGCCACGCATCGGCTCGGTGGGCCCGGCCCTTCCTGGGGTCGCAGTCCGACTCGCCGAAGACGGCGAGATCCTGTGCCGCGGACCGAACGTCATGCGGGGGTACTTCAAGAACCCGGACGCCACACGGGAGATGATCGATGCGGAAGGCTGGCTCCACACGGGCGATGTAGGGGAGATGGATCCCGATGGCTACCTGCGCATCACCGACCGGAAGAAAGACCTCATTGTCACCGCGGGCGGCAAGAACATCGCGCCCCAACCCATCGAGGGCCGGGTCAAGACCAACAAGTTCGTGCTCAACACCGTCATGCTGGGCGACCGCATGCCGTACCCCATCATGCTCGTGGTTCCCAACTTCGACACGCTGGGCGCCTGGGCACGGGAACGTGGCCTGCCAGCCGACCCGGACACGCTGATGACCCAGCCCGACGCGCGCGCCAAGATCGAGCGCGAGGTCATGGGCGCCCTGCGGGACCTGGCCAGTTATGAAACGCCCAAGAAGGTCGTGCTGATCCGCGACGATTTCACGATCGAAGGCGGCGAACTCACGCCGACACTCAAGGTGAAACGGCGCGTGGTGGAACAGAAGTATGAAAAGGAGATTGCCGGAGCGTACGCCGAGTCGTCCTAGCGCCGCCGACCCACCCAGAGCCCGTCCCCGGACGCGAGCGCCTCAAGCCCCTCCACCACGGGCACGGCGTCACGCAACACCACGACACGCTGGCCCGGCAGCACGACCCGGCGCGCCTCGGCCACCCAGTCCACCGCCTCGCCCCCAAGCACGACGCCTCGCGCCATCCGATCCCGCAGGGGCAGCCCTGACGCCGACTCGACGGGCGAGGTACCTGGCGCCGGCCGCTCGGCGTTCACGACAATGAGGTGGACGCCGGGCATGAGCGGCGCGAGCTCGGTTGCCACGTCGGCCGCGGACCCCACCAGCACCACCACGCCTCCGGGACTTTCGAGCCCGATGAGGGCCTGTATGGTCGCCGCTCCCGGCACGTGAGCGGCACCACTCCACGCTGGTGCCGTGCCAAACTGCACGACGCGATCACGAATCGCAAACTCGGACTTGCATACGGGACACCCGACCATCCCGGTCACCACGTGCCGCTGTTCCAGGCGCTCCGGCGCCAGCACCAGCCACGCCGCCGCGTGGTTGGCCGGACACTTGAGGTATTCCGTGATCTCGATGAACATCAGCGCCCGAACACCACCCACGTGACGGCCCCGGGCTGCACGTTGATGGACCGGAACTGGCGCCGGCCCTCGAGGTCCACCCCGATCAGGTAGTCGCCGGGCGGCACATCGGTGATCGCGAAATCCTCACCGTACGCCGGCGAGGAGCTGACATCAGCGTCGTACGTGGTCACAAACGCCAGGGGCCATTCGTGCGGGAGGAGTTTCGTGAGACCGTAGATCCGGATCCCGCGGACGCGCGCATCGCCCAATCGCACGGTGCCGGCGACGATTCCCGCGTGGCGTACCGGCGCGAGCCACAGCTCGGGGTTGGTGGCGTACCGGCCTGACAGCGGCCCGACGATCAGGGCCAGCGAGTCCGCCAGCGCGCGGGGCACCGCGTGGATCTCCAGGTGCAGGCGTGGGCTCGTCGCGCCGCCGGTCGCGCCGACCCGCCCGAGGGGTTCGCCAGGCGCCACGCGCCTTCCCCGCCCCGTTTCCACGGCCTCCAGATGCCCATACACGCTGAACACCGCGAAGACGGAATCACCGGCCGTCAGCTGGCGATCGTGGCGGACGACTACCGTGCGCCCGAGCGGCGAGTCACCCGTGAACTGGACCACGCCGTCGCCGATCACGCCCACGACCGTGCCCAACGCGTTCGGCACATCCACGCCGCGATGCACCGCGCCCTCGCGCCGGTCCCCATAGCGCACCGTCTGGTCGAGGTAGGTCTGTTCCCCATCGGCAATGGGCCGGACAAACCAGGCATGTCGTGGCGCGGCGGCCGAGTCGGCGCGTCCTGGACGGTACCAGACAAGCTGCGCACGCCCCGGGGTGGCCGGCGTGGTCACGAAGCGCACCAACCGATCGGGACCCTCGCCGGGCGCCGCGAACTGCCGCACCTTGTGGAGGTCTTCATCGGGCGGCACGATAAACGTCCACGAGCGCCCGCCGTCCTGCGAGACCTCGACGCCCCGGCCGTGGCTCGCGTAGAGGCGTGCACCGACCGCGGTGAACGCCAGCAGATAGGGGTGACGCAGACCGGGCATCACGCGCCATGTGCGTCCGTGGTCCTGCGTGGTGTAGAGACCTTCGAGCGTAGCGACGTAGATCGTGTCGCCGCGGCGGGCCAACCCCGCCGGCGTCGTGCCGCGCGCCATGGTCCATCGGTCCCATGAAGCGCCATCATCAGGCGAACGCGCCCAGCCGTGGCCGACCGTCGCGACCCAGATGGTATCGCCCTGAAACGTGAACGCATGGACGGGCTCCATGCCGGGCACGCTGTCCCACGCGATGGCACCCGGCGTCAGCCGCCACAGGCCGTGATCGTAGGTGCCCACCCAGATCGTGCCATCCGGCGCGGTATCGCGCGCCAGCACGTACATGCCGAAGCGGACCTCCGGAAGGTCCGGCTGGCCGTCAGGACTGCACGCCGCCACCAGGAAGAGGGTCGCCGCGAAGCGACTAGACATGCGGATTGAGGCGGAGCCCCTCGATCACCGTCCCTCGCGTGACGACGAAGCGCACCGCCTCCGCGACTTCTTCGGGACGGAGCATGGCATCGCGATTGGGCAGATCCGGTCGGCGGTCAGGATCAATCGGATCCCAGAGTGGCGTGTCCGTCGGTCCCGGTGAAATCAGCGTGAACCGCACGCCGGAACCTGCGACCTCCGCCCTGGCCACTTCGTGCAGCCCGCGCACCCCCCACTTGCTGGCCGCATAGGCGGCGTTGCCGGGGAACCCCTGATAGTCCACGATGCTGCCGATCGTGATCACGTGACCGCGACCCGCCGCCACCATGCCGGGCAGGAAATGCTTCAGCATGAGGAACGGCCCGACCGTATTGGCCTCGAGCTGGGCGCGGAACTCCTGCGCCGTGGTGTCGGCGAGGGGCTTGAGCAGGAAGGCGCCGGCGTTGTTCACGAGGATGTGCGGGGCGCCATGCGCGTTGCGTACCTGCTCGGCGAGCGTGGTAACCTGGGCCTCGTCGGTACAGTCACAACCGAGGCGCCGCGCCACGCGCACGACGACCGCGCCTTCCCGGGCCATGGCGGCGGCGATGGCGGCGCCGATGCCCCGCGTGGCGCCCGTCACCACCGCCACCTGACCGGCGAGCGCCGTCACTCCAGGCCCGGACCGCCGTGCACCAGCCGCAGGAACTCGTCTCGCGTCCGTCCATCTTCGCGGAACGTGCCGCGCACGGCGCTGGTCACGGTGCGCGAGTTCTGCTTCTCGACGCCCCGCATCATCATGCACAGGTGGAACGCTTCGACGACCACACCCACCCCATGGGGTTCCAGGACCTGCATCACCGCGTCCGCCACCTGGTCGGTGAGGCGTTCCTGCACCTGCAGGCGCCGGGCGAACACGTCCACGATCCGAGGCAACTTGGACAATCCGATAATCTTGCCGTTCGGGATATAGGCCACATGCGCGCGGCCGTAGAACGGCAACAGGTGATGTTCACACAGCGAGTAGATCTCGATGTCCCGCACGAGGATCATGCTCTCGTGCGATTCCTCGAACACGGCGTCGTTGACGACGTCCTCGACGCAGGACTCGTAGCCGCGGGTCATCCACTGCATGGCATTGGCCACCCGTTCCGGGGTCTTGGCCAGCCCCTCCCGACCTGGGTCTTCACCGATCAGCGCCAGTTGCTCGCGCACCATGGCTTCATAGGAGGCGGCGCTGTCCGCCCGCCGCGCGAGACGATCCTGCGACATTCTCGATTGCATAGGATGAAGCGTACGCCTCCCATCAGGGGAAAAACAAGGGCCGCCGGCGCGTCATCCGCCGGCGGCCACCATCAAGAGAGACGGGGAGGATTATTGAAGCCCGAATCGAAACGTCCCGAGTCCGAGCTGCGACGGCTGCCTTCCCCCGAGGGGCATGACATGGGCCGCAGCAAGCGTCCTCGTATTCGAGCTTGTTGGCTCAATAATTGAGCTCCCCGCCTCCGTTTCCTTGCTCGACTCGAAGGTACGACGTGTCCCACGGAGCGTCAAGCAGGGTCAGATTTCCCAATTCGTGAAGGCCATGGTTGCACCGGTCTCCGCCTCGGGATGCCCGGCCAGGGTCATCCGCAGGTCGGTCCAGCGCACGTGATATCCTCGCTCGAGCAGTCGCCGCCACGCGACCGCGTACCGCGTCTGACATCGTACGCTGACCCGCGGCAAGCCGACACGTACCGCGGCCGATTCCACCGACGCCAGCACCGCGGTCAACGCCGTCTCATCTTCCGCGTACAGCTTGAGCACACGGATTTCATCCGCCCGTCGTCCCTCGGTCAGCGGCGCGGTGTGCCACAGGGCCACCCCGCGCACCGTGGTATCGTCGGCCACCACGCTGGCGTCCCCCAGCCCCAGTTGGTGCGTCATCGCAAACTCCTGTGCGTAGTCCGCGCCGCCCGTCGCGTCACGCATGACGGCCAGCACGCGTGCGCGCCAGTCGTCCGCCTCCGCGGGCGGCAACGCCGCCAGGCGGAATCCCGGATCGCGCGGATTGCGGCTGGTCACATCGCGACCCATCGTGACGGTCAGGTGGCCGGGTACGAACCCATGGCGAGCGTAGAACCCGATGTTGTCCATGGTCCGGGGCATGGTCTCAAGCCCGATCGTGCTGCACCGCCCGTCCTCGAGCCACTGGATACCGGCTTGGAGGATCGTTCTCCCCACGCCACGTCCCTGACGATCAGGTCGCACGGCGAGCGGGCCCATCCATCCCTCACGGCCCGCGCGATGGACCATGTTGAATGCCGCCACCTCGCCGTCGTCATCGCGCCACAGGAACGCCCCGGCGCCCGAAGTGCGAAACGCGAACTGCCAGATACGGGGATCCAACGGCGGAACCCGGACGCCCGTCAAGCCATCCCGACGATACCGATCGGAGAACGCGTCACTGAACAGGCGGTTCACCGCCGGGATGTCACGATCGGTGGCCGGGAAGGGGCCCCGCAGTTGGTGGTCAGGCCGCCACATCGCGTGCTCCCGATTCGTCCGTCACGACCGCGGCGCCGCGTTCCGGATCGAGCGAGACCCGGAGCACCCGGTCCACCGCATCCCGCACCGATTCGATGTGCGTGATGAGCACCACCTGGGGGAAGCGGTCGCCCAAGCCCCGCAACAACGCCACCACATGCTGGCGCCGGCCTTCATCGAGCGAACCAAAGATCTCGTCGAGCACGAGCAACGAGAGCGGCTGACCGGCGCGATCGGACACCATCTGGGCAATCGAAAGCCGTAACGCGAGATGCACCACGTCTTCTTCGCCCCCGGAAATCACGGGCCGCACCTCGCTGCCTTCGAGTACCAGGACGTTGTACTGGTCGTCAATGTCCACCGCGTCGTAGCGGCCGTCCGTGAGGTCACCCAAGAGGCGCGACGCCCGATCAGCCAGCTCCGGCCGCAACTGCGCGTTCAGGTCGGTACGCAAGTCGCCCAGCGCACGGTCGAGTTCATCATGCACCGCCAGTTCGGTCCGTAGTACGGCGCGGCGTTCAGCACGGGTCGCCCACTCGGCCCGGCGGCGCTCCGCCGCTGCCGCCGCCTCGGAGGCCGCCTTACGGTCGCCTGCCGAGACCGCGACCGCAACCTCCGACTGGCGCAGCAGCTGGTCGGCGGCCTCAAACGCCACCTTCGCGGCGTCGAACTGCTCCTGACGGAATCCAACCCCGGCAATGGCCGCATCAAGGTCGCGCGCACGCTGCTCGCGTTCCGTCAACCCCTTCTCCGCGGCCTCCGCCTCGTGCACCAGACGCTCCGCGCGCGTGGCCAGCGCCCCAAGCCGCGCCGCCTCCGTGCGTTGTGGCTCCTTGGCCCGGAGCAACGCCCGCACCGCGTCGTGCCGGTCAGCATCGTAACGATCCGGCAGGGCCGCGAGTTCGGCGTCCAGCGTGGCCAATCGTTCTGCCAGTCGTCGGTGCTCGCGATGCCATTCGTCGTGATCGTGCGCCGTCGCGGTCGCCGCCGCCAGGGCCTGCTCCGCCGCTTCGGCCCGCTGTCGCGCGTCCCGTACCGCCTCGGGCTCGGCTTCCAGCTGCTTCACGCGTTTCGCAAAGAACTTGCCGTTGAGCTCGATATCCTCGAGCTGCCGGGTGAGCGTCGCCAGCACGCCGGCATACTCCTGACCCAATGGACGACGACACGTCGGGCACTTGCCATCGGCTCCCGCCGTCTGAATCCGCTTGCGCTCTTGATCCGCATCACGATACTGGTCGAGCAACGACCGCCGCTGCGCTGCCGCTTCGGCCCGATCCGCCTGCCACGCGTCCCGCAGCGCCGTGAGCTCCGCCTGGCGCGTTCCCCGCACCTCGCGGGCCGCGACCAGCACCGGCGTTGCGTCTGGCGCCTCCGTGAGCCGCGCAGCAAACGCCACCGCGCTCTCTTGTACGGTGCGACGCTCCCCAGTGAGATCCAGACGTCGTGCGGCGCCGCGCGCTTCGTGCTCGAGGCGATCCAGCTCCTCGCGCAGCGGCGCGACATCGGCCAGCGCCGGCTCCAGCTCACGCAAGCGGTCCTGCGCGCCCAGCGCTTCGGCCAATTCGCGGTCCAGCCGTTCGTGTTCACGCCGCGCTTCATCCACATGCTGCACCGCCGCGCGACGATCGCTCTCCATCGCGCTGACCGCCTCGCGCCGTTCAATCATCTGACGCCACGGTGGCTCGAGCGCAGAGCGCTGCTCCGTCGCATTCTTGCGGGCGGCTTCGGCGCCCGCCAGGACCGCCTCCGCCTTCCGCAACCGCTCAGTCGCCGTGGTCAATTCCTTGGCGACAACCTCGGGATCGCCCAGGGTGCTTTCGAGTCCTGCCAATTCCCCCTTGAGGATGGATCGCCCCTCACGCAGGCGGTCCTGCGTCAGCTTGAGCTTCTCGTACCCCAGCACGCGCGACAGGAACCGCGCGCGGTCGGCCGGGCCCATGGACTGGAACGCCGTGAGCTCCTTCTGTCCCGTAAAGTAGGTTTGGAAGAACTCCGGGCGTGACATGCCCAGGAGGCGCTCGATCCGGGCGGTCACTTCCTTCGGGCTGTTGGCGATCGGGCTCGCGCCGCCATCCTGAAACAGTTCCGCCGTGCTGAGCGATCGGACCACGCGATACACATGCGCACCGAGACCAAACTCCACCTCGGCCGTGACTCGCGCACGCGCCGGCGCGCGGTTCCACCGGAGAAAGTCGCGCGTGCCGCGGGCCGCCGGCGTCCCGTAGAATGCCCACGCGATCGCTTCGAGCAACGTGGACTTCCCGGACCCGTTCGGCCCAATGATCGCCGTGAGCCCCGGTCCGAACGTCAGCTCGGTGTCGGCATGCTGCCGAAAGTTTTCCAGTTTAAGACGACGGAGTTCCATCAGGCGCCTGATTCATCGGCGTCATGTTCCACCGCCGCCAGCGTCTCCGCCGCCAGCGCCTGCACACGCTCGCGCGGGACGCCGGGGGGCAGCGGCCGCACAACCAGATACGCCTGCACCAGCTCGGGCACCGTTTGTCGCTGGCCCGGCGTGCCAATCCCGGCGGGCCGGCCGGTCTCGGGGCGTCGCAGGTCCAGGTGATAGTGCAGCGCCTGCGCCTTGAGCGCACGGATCGCCGTATGATCCAGTTCCCGCGCCGTCGGGCGTGGCACATCCCACACGACCTGTCGCACGATCTGGTCGGCGATCCCCCCGCGCACGGCCTTCACGCGCGCGGCAATCTCCTGGTCAATGACCGCCGCCTCGAGCCCTGCGGCGTGAATCGGCCCCAAGTCCAGCACCCGACGTGCCGCCGGCACCGGCCGGAACGTGACCTGCGCCGGTCGCCCCGGTTCCACGAGCAGCCATCCCTTGCCTCCTGGGCGGTCGGCCCCACCCCGTTCCCCGGCTTCGCCCCAGATGTTCACCGTCACGTGCTCCAGCGCCCCGGCATACCACGCGCTCTCCGCCACCTGCATCGGCACGTGGTAATGACCCAGCGCGATGTAGTCCCACTCCGGCCGCCGCAACACCGCAGCGTCCAGCTCCGCGCCACCGAACTCGGCCCCTGGCGTTTCCTTGGTCACGATCCCGGGCACATCCCCGTGCATGAGCAGGATATTGACGCGGGCGTCCGCGTCCGGTGTGATCGCCGGACGCACCTCACCGAACCAGGCCATGTGCGGCACCGCGAGCACGCTGGCTGCCAGATCGGGGAACACCACGCGGCGGGGCTCGTCGGTCACCGCATGCACGCCCGGGATGGTGCCGAGCAGCTTGAGGATGGACCCCGTTTCGACCGAGCGCGGCGTATCGTGGTTCCCCGCGATCAATACGATGGGGGTGCCGGGCAGGGCGAGTCGCAGGCGACTGAACTGCTGGAAGGCATACAGGATCGCGGCGTTGGTCGGGCGCACGTGCTGGAAGACATCCCCGGCAATCAGGATCAGGTCGGGTGCCGCCGCGATGACGTCGTCGAGGGCCGCGCGTAGGGCGTTCGCCACGTCCGCCTCCCGCTGGTTGATCCCCTGCGGGGTCTGGCGGGCGTACTGGCGAAATCCCAGATGGAGGTCGGCAAGGTGGGCGATCCGCACAAACGCTCAGGGTCGTATGCGATGGACCAACGTCGCGTCCCACTCGACGGCGGCCTGCACCATGCCGCCCGCCGTTTCCTGCTGGAGGCGGCCGGTAACGCGCACGCGCAATCCGGCCGAGACAAAGGCGTTCCAGCCGGTGGACCAGAGCAGGCTCCCGACAAATCCTCCCTCGAACGTGTCGGATCGTGACCCGCCCTCACCGGCCGTCTCGACGGTACGCGGCGTGAACTGACCCCCAAACCGCAGGTACGCCAGCGTATCACCGGGACGGGCGACCAAGCTGTCCAGCGTCAGGGCCAGATCGCCGAGCAACACCTCACTGACGCCGATCCCGGCGTCGTCACTCAAGGTGACCTCGAACGGCACCTGGGCACCCGGCCGGAACGTGCCGCCCACGGGCACCGCGCTATCGGGAAACGCGAACCCGAGATTCGCCACCCAACCGGTCAGGATCCGAAGCAGGGTCCCGTCTTCCGGTGCCGTGGTTTCGATACCGGTCACGTGCAGGCGATCGGTGACTTCGGCGCGCGTGCTTCGCCCCGCAAAGGGCGGGGTCGGCAGGTCCACCCAAGCTGCTTCCCTCTGGCGACCCCGCACACGCACCGAGTCCACGCCAACACCCACGCGAAATCCACCCCCCGATGTTCCCATGACGCGCTCCTGCGCGAAAATGCGCGCCTCAACCTCGACGGCAGTACCATCGGGTACCCGCGGCAACCCCGTCATGGTGGTGACGGTCCGCGTTTCGGTCAGCGATTGGATGCCACGCCCCGAGGCTGGCTGGTACCGGAACCGGAATGCCTCGCCTTGCGCCGCAACGGGCACACTTGCGAGGGTCATCGCCAGTAACAGTGTCGAGCGCATGCGGCCTCCAACCCCTGAACTACGGGGCATAGGGATCATCCAACGTGCGCACCGGCGCCGGGCCTTCGCGCGGGCGTTCCGCCACCTCGCGCACCGGGGCCCGTCCAAGCTGGGCCTGAAAGTACGCTAAAGGATCCGCCGGACGCGTGCGACGGGTGGCTATCAAGGCCCGTCGCACATCCTGTTCCGGTCGTCCGGCCACCAGGTCACGCACCCGGCCGGCGGCGATGCCACGATCAAGCGCCGCAAGCTGGCGGGCGACCGCATCCGCAAATGGGACGTCGGCGCGGGGCGGATACGCCTCGATCCCCTGGCGGCCCGTGAGCGCGGCCGGTCGCGGGAACCGCACGAACACCGGCTGCGTGAAGTGCGGATGGCGCACCATCAACTCGCCCTTGGGGAGCGTGGCGAGCTTGATCTTGGTGGCCGGCGACAACGTCTGGTATCCCGGCGTCGCCAGCTCGTCGGTATCCATCCGGCCGTAGACCACCGTGGCCGCGTTGCCCACCACCCGCCGATGGACCTGGGACCGGAACTGCTGCGCACCGAACAGGACCAGACCGAGATAGCGTCCCCGCTCCGAGATGTCCAGCAGCATTTTCCGGACATACGTGTCGTGGCCCTCGGCCGGCGCATACTTGTTCAGTTCGTCCACGAACACGATGACATGGTCCACACCCAGATCACCCCGCTCCAGATGCTCGCGCAGCTTGGAGACCACCCGCGTGAACACGAGATCCTGCCCCAACTGGTCCACACCCGCCACGTCCACCACGTACACAGCGCGGTCGTCGAACTGGCCGAACGGCACATCCTGCGCCGCGCCATCATCAGTGACCAATCCCTTGCAGCGCGTGGAGATGTTCAACAGGCGGTTCCGCACCTTGCGAATGGTCGCCACATGATGCGTGCGCCAGATGTCGCGCCCGCCACCCATCTCGAGCCCGTCAAAGATGCAGCGGAACAGGCGTTCCAGCTCGGCAAAACTCGTGACATGGTGCCGGTTGCCCCACTCGTCCTCGAACTGCTTGCCCACGATGCGATCGGCCAGGAAATCCAGGAACGCATCGGCTTTCGCGTCAATGTCATCGCGGTTGAGCAAGACCTCGGCGTAGTCCAGTACTTCGTGCAGGCCCCAGACCAACGGCTCGACGTCGTTGACCAGTTCCGCGTGCGTGCGCAGCGTGTTCAGGTTCACGCCATCGGCCTTGTGTGGCGCGAAATAGCGCACCCGGGCGAACGGTTCCGCCGGCACGCCGAGCGCGCCGTACATGGCGCGATCGGCCTCTTCGAGGGGCGCCCCACGATCAAGGAAGCAGAGATCGGGACCCTTCACATTGAAGCACACCGCCGCCACCCGGCCGCCACGGAAATGGGCGAACGCCGACTGCAACAGGAACAAGACCGCACTGGTCTTGGTGGCGAGACCCGACACACCACTGATGTTCAGGTGCGCCGACTCCGGCCCCAGCAGGAAATCCGCATCGAGGTACACCGGCGCTTCGGTCCCGCCCGCCGAGTACATCCCGAGCGGAATGCCGGACGGCTCCGCGGAGTGCAGGTAGGCATCCATGCGGAGCGCCACGGCGACATCCTCCGGCGCGGCCGCATGGACCGGCGCGATGGGTACCGGCTGTAACGGCTCTTCCGGCAGCTGGCGCAACACATTGGCGGTCCACAGCCGGATCTCCGCCCGACGGGTCGGCGACGGCGGAACGGTCGGGTCGCCTTCGGCGGCCACCACATCCATGAGGGCCGTTGGCAGGTCGGAATACGAACGACCATCGGTCACCACCGCGTAGACCGTGCGGTCCACACCCGCCACGCGCACAATGGCCCCGATGCCGATGGTGGTGTCGGTCGCCGTCCAGAAATGGAATTGGTGCGGCCCGGCCGGCTGCTGTTCCGTCGCGACCACGCGTCCGATCGCGGTCATTGCCACCCGCCCAGACGCGCGCGCAGCACCGCTTCGGCACGATGCATCGGATACAACAAGCGGTCCCAGCGTGCGTCATCCGCGATGGGCGTGCGCTCGGTCAGCAACCAGCGGCTGATGCGGCCTGGATCCGTGGTGCGTGAGGCCTCGACGCGGATCAACCCGTGCAGCTGCGTCGCCTGGTCCCACGGCCACAGGCGCAGGTACCACGTGTGTACATCCGGGGCCCCGGAACGCTGAAACACGCTGGAACGCTCCCCGGGCGCCAACGTGCAGACCACATGAAGATCGTGCCCGTCAAGAAACTGCGTGTCGTGACTCTTGATCACCCCGACGGTACGCGGCGCGCCATCCGCCAGGTCGCCGAGCGAGCCATCCACCAGGAACCACGCCGCGGGCCGCTCCGACTGGAAGCGGCGACTCGCCGCACGCTCGCAACGGACCCGCCGCTTCTCGACGGCCTCACCGCACAGCACCTGATCGAGAATTGGATGCGGGCGTTCTGTTGTCTCGCCTTCATGGATGGGCAGCCCGACCTCGGTCAGAGCCGCTTGGGCATGCGCATCGAGACGCCCACCCGGCACCACAAGGAACTCCTCTCGATCGTCAGCCACGGTGCGCAGGTTGCCCTCGGTACGTTCCACCGCGGCCGCCGCGACCACGGCGTGGACCACCGGCGTGATCCCGACGTACCCAGCCACCACGTACCGCTGGGTGCCGTCCACAAACCCGACTACGCCCTCCATCGGTTCCGGCGCGCCGACCGCGTGGGCCCGCATCGCCGGACCTTCGAGCAGGGCGCTCTCCGCGAACGGCCGTGGGGGTCGCTGGGCCACGTGGCTCACGACACGCCCCTGCGCCGCGGTGCCGCCGGCCGCGGCCAGAGCCGCGCGGATGCGCGCACGAAACGCGTGCATCGCTATCCGCGCCGCATGAAGTCGGCGAGCCTGGCCAGCGCGCGCGTGATCTCGGCCTCGCCGGTCGCGTAGCTCAACCGCACCCATCGCGGGTCGCCAAACGCGTTGCCCGGCACCATCGCGACACCGACCTCCTGCAGCAGGCGCTCGCAGAATACGGCGGCCGACGTGAGGTCACCGCTGAAGAGATGATCCACCCGGAAGAAGAGGTAGAACGCCCCCACCGGCTCCACGAACTCGACCCCCGGCAGGTCGCGACGGAACGTGCGCACCACCAGATCGCGCCGCGCGCGGAACGCGTCCACCATGCGCGCGACATCCTGCTCCACGCGCTCGTCACCGAGCGCCGCGGCGGCGGCCCATTGGGCCGGGTGACTCGCGCCACTCGTCATGTGCGACTGCACGCCCGCCATCGCCTTGAGGACCGCGGCCGGCGCCAGCGTCAGGCCGATGCGCCAACCCGTCATCGCGTACGCCTTGCTCACGCCGTAGATGACCACGGTCCGCGTGAGCAACTCGTCCGGCAGATCCAGCGCCGACGGCGCCGGCCCAGGACCGAAATGAATGCGCCGATAGATCTCGTCGCTGATGACCCAGATCCCGCGCTTGGCCGCCCATTCGAAAATCCTGGTGAGCTCCGCGCGGGCGTACACCGCGCCCGTGGGGTTCGTGGGCGAGCACAGAATGATCCCCCGAGTCTTGGCATCGGCCGCCTTTTCGAGATCCGCGACGCTCACTTTGAGGCTCCATTCCGGCGCGCCCGGTACGAAGACCGGGGTCGCGCGCGCGAAATGGAGCATCTGTGGATACGACACCCAGTACGGCGACGGGACCAGCACCTTGTCGCCGGGCCCGAACAGCGCGAAGCAGGCGTTGAACAGGGATTGTTTGGCCCCGCTCGATACCAGCACGTTATCGGCATTGACCGGGCGGCCCCCGGACAACAGGGAGAGATGTCGCGCGGCCGCGACACGCAGTTCCATCACGCCGTTATTGGGTGGGTACCGGGTCTTCCCGGACTGGATCGCGCGAATCCCGGCCTCCACCGGAAGCGCCGGCGTGGGGAAATCCGGTTCGCCTGCCGAGAGGTCCATCACGTCCTCGCCGGCCGCGCGCTTCTTCTGCGCGAGCGCATTGATGGCCAGCGTCTCGCTCGGCGTGAGGTGCGCGATGTTGGGAGACAACGGGAGGTCGGCCTGGCTCATCGCACCACGCCGTGGCGTCGCAGGATGTCCACGGTTTCGGCGAGCGGCAGGGCCTCGATGACACCGCGATGCCCGCGGACGGTCGTGGCCAGCAGGAGCGAATTGTAGATGGCTTCCTCCGTTGCTTCGATGACGGCCTGGAACAGCGGACTGACATCGTCATTCGCCACCGGGCCCGCTGCGGCGAGGTCGGCCACCGGCACGGTACTGAAGGCGATCACGTAATCGCCGGACCCGTTCGTGAAGCTCGACCCCGTTCGCGCCAACCCCGCGAGCGCGCGCGTCCCCAATCGCTCCAGGTTGCGATGGTCCAGCGGCGCGTCGGTCGCGACCACGATGATGATGCTCCCGTCCCCCACATCCCCTGCCCCCTGCCCTCTGCCCCCTGCCCCTTGCTCCCTCAAGTAATGCCGCCCCAACGCCTCACCCACCGGTGCTCCGTCTATCGCAAGCACGCCACCATAGTTGCTCTGGACCAGCACGCCCACCGTCCACCCGCCGAGCGAGGCCGACAGACGCCGGCTGGACGTCCCGATACCGCCCTTCCACCCAAAGGCCACCGTCCCGCGACCGGCCCCGACGCTGCCCTGAGCCACGGGACCCGTGTCCGCCGCAGCCAGTGCGGCGAGAACATGGGCTTCCGTCACCGGCCGGCGGCGAATGTCATTCAGCCATCCGTCGTTTGTCTCGCCAACCACGGGATTCGCACTGCGCACGTCCTCATTGCCGGGCAGACCGAGCAGCCACGTGAGGACCGCATCCGCCACGCGCGGAACACAGAGGGTGCAGGTCAAGGCGATCGGGGATTCGAGCTCCCCCAACTCCTGCACTTGGGTGCTGCCGGCCAGCTTCCCGAAGCCGTTCCCGACGACTATCGCGGCCGGCACCTTGCGACGGAACGGGTTGCCGCCGTGGGGCAGCACGACGGTCACACCCGTGTTGATGGAATCCCCGTCCACGACGGTCGTGTGGCCTACCCGCACACCGGCGACGTCCGTGATGGCGTTGCGCGGGCCGGGCGACAACACGCCGACGGTAATGCCGAGGTCACGTGCGCCGCGGCGTGCCGGCTCCTGCGCCGCCAGCGGCGCGCTGCCGAGGAGCATCAGGGCAAGCAGCAGTTGGGGAGAACCAGACATCAGCGGGCACTCGATGGTTGCGTGGGGACAAGGCTCAAGGTACCATCCCCTGCCGCTGTATTCCATTGTCTTTGACAACCGAGGGTTGGTCGTGTCCTGGGAATTTGCGCCGTCGCCCGACGCCGCCACGCGCGGCGCGTTGGCGTCCGGCAAGACGATTGTTGTCGTGGTACCGCCGGCTGGTTGGATGCTGGCGCCGCTGTTTGATCTGCTCCCCGCCGATGAAGCGGGCCTCCGGCTCGTCATCCTCGTGCCGGACATTGCCGAAGCCCGGGAACTGGCGGCCACCCTCGGTTGGATCGCTCCCCTGCGTCCGCTCCACGCCTGTACCGGACTCTCCCGCACGGCGCGCCTGTTGCGGGCGGGTCAGGTCGGTACGCTGGTGGTGACCCCGGCCGACGCCCTGCGCCTGGCGGAGCTCTCAGCACTCAAACTCACCGACCTGCGTCGCATCGCGGTCATCCGACCGGAAAGCATCGCCCGCCTGGGTGATGCCGAAACGCTGGCCGCTATCCTCGGCGAAGCCCGCGACGCGCAGCGCATTCTGTGCCCCAGCGTCCCGGACGCCTGCACCGAGTTCCTGACGCGTTACGCGCATCGAGCGCCACAATGGGTGGCGGTCCCGTCCATGGCCGTGGCGGGGGAAGTACACGCCGTGCTCTGCGACGAGCGCCAACGTCCAGCCCTCGTGCGCGAATTGCTCGACCAGCACAACCCCGCCTCGGCCATGCTGTGGGAGGCGTTGCCGTCCCGCGTCGGGCGCTGGATGGATCTCGCGCGCGACCCGGCCCTCACGGTCGGCGCGGAACCGCCGGCCGGGCCGCTCGACCTGGTCATCCTGCCCGACCTGCCGACCCCCGCCCTGGTGGCGGCTGCCGTTGAGCGTTCGGGCCGCGTCATCGTGATGATCCGCCCAGACCAATTGCCCGCCCTGCAACGCATGGCCGGCACCGTGCGCACGCAGCGGGTGGCCAATGAGACCGACCGGGCCCGTGACCGCGCCGCCCAATGGCGTGGACGCTTGCGGGATCGGCTGGAGGCGGGCGACCTCGAGGCCGAGCTCCTGACGCTGGGGCCGCTGTTCGACGTCTGGGACCCGGCGATGGTCGCGGCCGCGGCATCCGCGCTCGCGGTGGCGGATGTGCCGACCGCCCAGTCGGCGACCATCTCGTGGGTCAAGCTCCGGCTGGATGTCGGCAAGAAGGAAGGGGCGCGACCGGCGGATGTCGTGGGGGCCCTGCTGCACGGCGTGGGTCTGGCCAAGGATCACGTGGGCCGGGTGGACCTGCGGGACGGGTTCTGCGTGGTCGAAGTCCGGACCGAAGACGCAGACGCGGCGCTCCGCGGCCTGACGGGAATCAGTATCCGCGGACGCCGCGTCACGGCACGGCTGGATCAGCGCTGACTAGCGGTTGATCGCGTCTTTCAGGGCCTGACCCGCCCGGAAGGTCGGGACCTTCGCGGCGGCGATCTTCACGGCTTCGCCGGTGCGCGGGTTCCGACCCTCGCGTGCGGCGCGTTCGCGCGTCTGAAACACGCCGAAGCCGGTAATCTGCACCTTGTCGTTCTTCCGGAGGGCCTGCACAATGACGCCGTCGCCGCCGAACAGCGCGTCAACGACCCGGGCCGCCTCGCTCTTGGCGAGATTGACCTGTGCCGCCAGTTCTTCAATCAGTTCCTGCTTGTTCACCTGTCCTCCTCCGTAACGGTACGTCGGTTCGTTGGCCCCGGAATATGGCGCCTGGACGCGTCCATGCAAGCGGCTTGTCCCGGACCGGGGTCGAGGATATCGTCGGGGGCCTCCCGGACTGCGAGCGCGGCGGAATGTACCACAGCACACGACCCGGCTGGATGGAAATCATCGCCGGCGTCATGTTCTCCGGCAAGAGTGAAGAACTGATCCGACGGGTTCGGCGGGCGGTCATCGCCCGGCGGCGCGTCCAGGTCTTCAAGTCCCATCTGGATGACCGGTACCAGGGGGTCTTCCGGATCGCCACCCATGACGGCATTACCGTGGATGCCCGTCCGGTGGATGCGGCCCTGGAGATCATGCGGGCCGTGGCCCCCGACACCGAAGTCGTGGCCGTGGACGAGGCCCAGTTCCTGGACCACGGGATCGTGCGCGTGGCTGCGGCCCTGGCGGACCGTGGCATCCGGGTGATCTGTGCCGGAACCGACACCGACTTTCGCGGCGAGCCGTTCGGCGCCATGCCCGAGCTCATGGCCGTCGCCGAACAGGTGGACAAGTTGCACGCCATTTGCGTGGTGTGCGGCGAGCTGGCCTGTCGCAATCAGCGCCTGATTGATGGTGCGCCGGCCGTGTATGACTCACCCACCATTATGGTAGGCGGAAGCGAGTCCTATGAAGCGCGCTGCCGCCATTGCCACACGGTGCCGCGCGTAGACCGCCACCAGGGCGCCCTCCTCTGACATGCTGAACGTGGCGCTCACCGGCAACGCGGCGTCGGGCAAGTCCGCCGTCGCCGCCCTGCTCACGGAGTGGGGCGCCACCGTCATTGACGCCGACCGGCTGGTCCATGAAGCCCAACGCCCCGACACCCCCGTGTTCAACGCCATCGTCGGCCGATTTGGTCCGGGGATCGTGGCTTCCGACGGTACGCTGGATCGCGCCGCCCTGCGCGCCCGGGTACTGGCCGATCCGACCGAACGCCGCGCGCTGGAGGCCCTCGTGCACCCGGCGGTGGCCGCAGCGCGCTCGGCGGCCGTCGAGCAAGCCCGCCTGGCGGGGGCCGCGGTGGTCGTGAACGACATTCCCCTGCTGTTTGAGGTGCTGGATCCCGGCGCGTTCGACGCGGTGATCCTGGTGGACGCACCAGAAACCCTCCGCCGCGACCGGCTCACGCGGCTCCGCGGTCTCGCGCCTGACGAAGCCGACCGGCTGATGGCGAGCCAGCAACCCACGGCCAGGAAGCGGTCGCGCAGCACCTTCATCATTGAGAACGAGGGCACCCTGGACGACCTGCGCGCCCGCACGCGTGCGGTCTGGGATGCGCTGCGACAACGTGCCGGAATCGCTTGACTTGCCTCTGGGGGCGGGCTAATCTCCCCTCCGCATTTTCCAGCCAATTTTCTTCGCGCGCTGAGGAAGGCTCATGTCCAACGTTCCCACTGATCTGCATTACACGGACGAACACGAGTACGTGCGGGTAGAAGACCACGTCGCCATCATTGGCATCACCGACTACGCCCAGGGTGAACTGGGCGATGTCGTGTACGTGGACCTGCCGTCCGTGGGCTCCACGTTCAGCCGCATGGATGTGTTCGGCACCATCGAGGCCGTCAAGGCGGTCTCCGAACTGTTCTGTCCGCTCGACGGCGAGGTCGTCGACATCAATACCGCGCTCGAGAATGATCCGGCCCTGGTCAACAAGGATCCCTACGGCGACGGTTGGATGATCAAGCTGCGCCCGCGCCGCGCTGCCGATTTCGGCAGCTTGCTCTCCAGCGACGACTACGCACAGCACATCGGCGAGTAGCGTCCCCGCCATGGACGCCTTCGTCACGCGCCACCTCGGTCCTCGCCTGGCCGACGTGGCCGCCATGCTGGACACCCTGGGCTACGCCTCGCTCGACGCGCTGGTGGACGCGGTCGTCCCGAGCGACATCCGCATGAAGGCCCCGCTGGCCCTGCCGGCCGCAGCCTCCGAAGCCGACGTACTCGCGCGTATGCGCGCGCTGGCCGGCAAGAACGAGGTCTGGCGCTCGTACCTGGGCCTGGGCTACCACGCGTGCCTCACGCCGCCGGTCATCCAGCGCAACATTCTCGAGAACCCCGGTTGGTACACGGCCTATACGCCGTACCAGCCCGAGATCTCGCAGGGACGCCTCGAAGCGCTGCTCAACTACCAGACCGTGGTCAGTGACCTGACGGGCCTGCCGATCGCCAATGCTTCCCTGCTCGATGAGGGCACCGCCGCGGCCGAAGCCATGGCACTCAGCATCGGCGCCGTGAAGCACCAGCCCGACACGCCGGTGTATCTGGTGGACGCCCGTTGCCACCCGCAAACCATCGCGATCGTGAAGACGCGTGCCGAGGCGCGCGGGGTGAAGATCGTCGTGGGCGACGCAGCCGAGTTCGCGTTTGGTGGCGACGTGGTGGGCGCGCTCGTCCAGTACCCGACCACCGACGGCGAAGTGGTGGACTACGCCGAGCTCTGCACGGCCGCGCATGCCGCTGGCGCGCTGGTCACCGCCGCCACGGATTTGCTGGCCCTGACCTTGCTCACGCCGCCGGGCGAATGGGGCGCCGACATCGCGATCGGCAACTCCCAACGTTTCGGCGTGCCACTCGGGTACGGCGGCCCGCACGCGGCCTTCTTTGCGACCCGCGAAGGTTTCAAGCGATTGATGCCCGGCCGCCTGATCGGGGTGTCCAGGGACGCCGATGGCCGGTTTGCGCTCCGCATGGCGTTGCAGACCCGCGAGCAGCACATCCGCCGGGAGAAGGCCACCAGCAACATCTGCACGGCCCAGGTCCTGTTGGCTGTCATCGCCGGGACGTTCGCCGTGTGGCACGGGCCTGAAGGCCTCCGGGCCATCGCCCGCCGCGTCCATGGCCAGGCCCAGCGCCTGGCCAAGGCGCTCGCCGCCATGAACTACACCATCGTGCACGGCGTATGGTTTGATACGCTCGCCGTGCAGATGGACGCGGCCCGCCTGCCCAAGGTGCGCGACGCCGCGGCCGCCCGCCGCATCAACGTGCGGATCCTGTCGCCGACCCGGCTGGGCATTGCCCTCGACGAAACGGTGAGCGAGCAGGATCTCGAGGATCTGATCGCCGCGTTCGCCGTGGATGCCAAGCCGGCCAAGCTCGTTGCACCACCCAAAGACGTGATCGTGCCCAAGGCGTTCCGCCGTTCGTCAGGCTTCCTCGAACACCCCGTGTTCCACCGGTACCGGGCTGAGACCGAGATGCTCCGGTACCTCAAGAAGCTCGAGATGCGCGACCTGTCGCTCACGTCGGCGATGATTCCGCTGGGTTCCTGCACGATGAAGCTCAATGCCACCACGGAGATGATGCCGATTTCGTGGCCCGGCTTCAGCCAGTTGCACCCGTTCGCCCCGCGGGAGCAGGCCAAGGGCTACACGGAGATGTTCGAGACGCTCGAGGCGTGGCTCGGCGAGGTCACGGGATTCCCGGCCCTCTCGCTCCAGCCCAACGCGGGGTCGCAGGGTGAGTACGCCGGGTTGCTGGTGATTCGCGCGTATCATCGCAGCCGCGGCGACACGCATCGCACGACGTGCCTCATTCCGCAATCGGCGCACGGCACCAATCCCGCCAGCGCGGTGATGGCCGGCATGAAGGTCATTGTCGTGAAGACCGACCGCGACGGGAACATTGACCTGGCCGACCTGGAAGCGAAGGCCACCGAACATGCGAAGACACTGGCCGCCCTGATGGTGACCTATCCGTCCACGCACGGCGTGTTCGAAGCCACCATCAAGAAGGTGTGCGACATCGTGCATGCGCATGGCGGCCAGGTCTACATGGATGGCGCCAACATGAACGCGCAGGTGGGCCTGTGCCGGCCGGGTGACATCGGCGCCGACGTCTGCCACCTGAATCTGCATAAGACGTTCTGCATCCCGCACGGTGGCGGCGGTCCCGGCATGGGACCGATCGGCGTGGCAACGCACCTTGCGCCGTTCTTGCCCGATCACCCGGTGGTGCCGCTCGGACACGCGCACTCGTGCGGCACGATCTCGGCGGCCCCGTGGGGCAGCGCGTCCATCCTGCCCATCTCCTGGGCGTACATCGCCATGATGGGACCGGATGGGCTCACGGACGCCACCAAGGTGGCCATCCTGAACGCCAACTACATCGCCAAGCGACTCGAAGGACACTTCGCGGTGTTGTACGCCGGCGCCAACGGCCTGGTCGCCCACGAGTGCATTCTCGATCCGCGCCCGCTCAAGGCCACCTCCGGTATTGACGTCGAGGATATCGCCAAACGCCTGATTGATTACGGATTCCATCCGCCGACCATGTCGTTCCCCGTCGCCGGCACCATGATGGTGGAACCCACGGAAAGCGAGTCCAAGGAAGAACTCGACCGCTTCTGTGACGCGTTGATTGCGATCCGCCAGGAGATTCGCGACATCGAATCGGGAACCGCCGACCGCGACAACAACCTCCTCACGCGGGCGCCCCATCCATTGGCGGTGCTCACGGCTGACACCTGGGATCGGCCGTACAGCCGGCACATGGCGGCGTTCCCCACGGAAGCCACGCGGCAGCACAAGGTGTGGCCCTCGGTGACGCGCATTGACGCGGCCTACGGCGACCGCAACCTGGTCTGCGCCTGCCCGCCGATCGAAGAGTACGCCGCGACGTGAACACGTGGGCGCTCCTCGTCGAGCCCCAAGGCCGCTCCGGCCCGATCAACATGGGAGTGGACGCCGCCCTTCTGGCCCTGGCCCAGAAGGGCAGCGCCTTCTTGCGCCTGTACCGGTGGGATCCCCCGTGCCTCTCGTTCGGTCGCAATGAGCCGGCCACCCGCCGCTATGATCGCGCCGCCATCACCACACGCGCACTCGACACCGTACGCCGACCCACCGGCGGACGCGCCGTCTGGCACGATACCGAGGTGACCTACGCCGTAGCCGCACCGATCGCGCGGTTCGGCTCGCTGCCCCGGAGCTATCAGGCCATCCACGAAGTGCTGGCACACGCGCTCACCGTGCTGGGCGCCCGCGCCACGCTCGCCCCGCGCGGCCGCACACCACGACCGGACGCCGGCGCGTGCTTCGCGTCGCCGGTGGGCGGCGAAGTCATGGCCAGCGAGCGCAAGGTGATTGGCAGCGCCCAGGTGCGGGACGGCACCGCGTTCCTGCAGCACGGCTCGATCCTGATCGAGAATCGCCAACAACGCGTCGCCGAACTCACCGTGGGAGGCGCCGCGCCGCCCCCCGCCGCCGGCCTGGCCGAAGTGTTGCGCCGCGTACCCACCTTCGACGAAGTCAGTGACGCGGTCGCCGCCGCGGCACAATCCGCGTGGGGTGGTCCCTGGACGCGCGAGGCCTCGCCGGCACTAGTTACCCCCAACCTCTTTGCGGATCCGGCGTGGACATGGCGCCGTTGACCTGGCTCGGTCGCCGCCTGCTCGGCGGGGCGACGACGGTCGCGATCGTCGTGACCATCGTGTTCACCTTGATCCATGCGGCGCCCGGGTCGCCGCTCACCACCCTGGATGATCACCAACTGCCGCCGGAGATCGCCGAGCGCGTCCGGCGCGACTTTGGGCTCGATCGCCCCGTCCTGGTGCAATACGGTCAGTGGCTGTCGCGAGTCGCTCAAGGCGACCTCGGCGTTTCCCTGAGCCAGCAACGCCCGGTGCGCGCCATCCTCGCTGCGGCCCTGCCGCATACGCTCCTGCTGGCCGCCGCCGCGATCGTCCTGATGCTCACGCTCGGCGTCGGTATCGCCCTGCTCCAGGCCGCCAGGCCGCGGTCGGCACGCGATCGCGTGCTCTCGTTGGTCAGCGTGACCCTGTTCTCGACCCCGGTGTTCTGGCTGGGGGCGATGCTGCTCGCAGCATTCGCGATCGGGACCGGATGGTTCCCACCTGGCGGTGCGCGCGATGTGACCCTGGCGTCGGACGCCCTTTGGCTGACCCTGGCGGCCGATCGCCTCTATCACCTCGTGCTGCCGGCCTTGACGCTCGGGCTGGCCGGCGCCGGCCTGATTGCCCGGTATCAACGGACGGCCCTGCTCGACGTGCTCGCCATGGACTACATCCGCACCGCACGGGCCAAAGGCCTCTCCCCACGCGCGGTACTTTGGCGACACGCGCTGCCCAATGCCCTGCTGCCAACCATCACGCTGCTGGGCCTCATCGCGCCCGCCCTGCTGTCGGGCGCCGTCCTGGTGGAGACCGTCTTCGCGTGGCCCGGCATGGGGCGCGTCACCGCCGACGCCATCCTGCGCCGGGACTATCCGGTGGTGGCAGGCGCCACCCTCGTCGCGGCCGTGCTCGTGGTGCTCAGTACCATCGCGGCCGACGCGCTGACCCGCTGGGCCGACCCACGCACGCGGGGTACCGCGTGAGCATACGCGCCCGCCTGGTCGCCACCGGAGCCGTCGTGGGCGTGATCAGCCTCGTCGCCCTCCTGGCGCCGTGGCTCACGCCGTACGACCCGATTATGCAGTTGGATCTCGCGGGCGGGCGCGTCCAGCCGCCCTCCTGGAGCCACCCGCTTGGCACCGACCTGTTCAGCCGCGACCTGCTGAGCCGCCTGCTGCACGGTGCCCGCTTTTCCCTCGGCATCGCCGCCCTCGCGGTGTGCACCGCGGCCGTGCTCGGGACCGCCGCTGGCCTGCTGGCCGGGTGGTTCGGTGGCTGGATAGACACGATCCTCATGCGGCTCGTGGACGCCGGACTCGCCATCCCGCGCGTGTTCGCGGCCTTGCTCGTGCTGGCGCTCTGGGACGCCGCAGGACCCCTAGGCCTCATCGTGGTGCTCGGCGTCACCGGCTGGTTTGGCACCGCCCGTCTGGTACGGGCGGAAGTCTTGAGTCTCCGCCACCGGGACTTTGTCCTCGCGCTCGAGGCGCTCGGCGCGACGCCCCGCCGCATTCTGACGCAACACATCGTGCCCCATGTGCTCCCGCCCGTGATCGTCACGGCGACAATCGGCGTGGGTCAGGTGATCCTGCTGGAGTCCGGCCTCGCCTTCCTCGGGGTGGGCCTGCGTCCACCCGCCCCCTCGTGGGGCTCAATCATTCGCGAAGGCACGACCGCGTTGTCGTCGGCGCCGTGGATCGCCCTGTCCGCGGGCGTCGCGCTCGTGGTGACCGTGACCGCGCTCAGTGCCCTGGGCGATGCGCTGCGCGACCGACTCGACCCGAGGATGCGATGACCCTCCTGCGCATCACGCACCTGACCGTCCGTCTGGGCGACACCCTCGCGCTCCGCGAGGTGTCGCTCACGATCGCGTCCGGCGAGCGTTGCGCGGTGGTGGGCGGATCAGGCGCCGGTAAGAGTACCCTGGCCCTGGCCGCCGCGGGCCTCCTGCCGCCGGACGCCGTGGTCGAGGGCATCATAGAACGGTCCGGGCCGGTCGCCATGGCGTTCCAGGATGCCGGCACGGGCCTGAACCCGGTCATGCGGATTGGCCGGCAGGTGAGCGAAGGCGTGACCCCGGACGCGGCGCGCCGTGCCCTCGAAGACGCGGGCCTGGCCGACCCGGACCGCGTCTGGCGGCGGTATCCCCATGAGCTGTCGGGCGGCGAGCGCCAACGCGTGATGCTCGCCATCGCGCTGGCGCGTGAACCGGCCCTGCTGATCGCCGACGAGCCCACCACCGGGCTCGATCCGGGACTGCGGCACGCCGTGCTCGACCGCCTGGTCGCGCTCCAGCGCGCGCGATCGCTGGCCCTGTTGCTGATTACCCACGACCTCGCGGCCGCGCGTCGTGTGGCCGATCGGATGGTCTGGCTGCACGACGGCACCGTGGTCCCGCCGGACAGCGAACCGGCGCAGGCACTGGTCGCCGCCATGCCGGTCCTGCCGGGAGCGGGCGCATGACGGCACGACTTGCGCTTACCGGTTTGACCAAGCGCTTTGGCGTCGTCACGGCCCTTGACGACGTGACGCTGGAGGTCGCGCGCGGCGAGATCGTGGCCGTGGTGGGCGAGAGCGGCGCCGGCAAGTCCACGCTCGCCCGATGCGCCGTGGGTCTCGTGCCGTGGAACGCGGGCGAGGTATGGCACGAGGGCGCGCCCATCTCCACCATGGACGAGCCCGCACGACGCGCCATGCGGCGCCGCGCGCAACTCGTACTGCAGGACGCCGGGCTGGCGCTCGACCCACGCCAACGCGTGGGCGATGCCCTGGCCGAAGCGCGCGCGATACATGGACTGCCACTGCGCGATAACTTGCTGGATCCCGTGGGGTTGCCGCGCGCCCTTACCGAGCGATTCCCCCACGAAGTCTCCGGCGGTCAACGCCAGCGCGTCCTGCTGGCCCGAGCACTCGCCGTGGAGCCCGACCTGCTCCTGCTCGACGAACCCACCGCCGCGCTCGACACGCTCACGCGTGCGCGTCTGCTCGCCACGCTGGACGAAGTGATTCGGGCCCACCGGTTGACGGCCATGATCATCACGCACGATGTCGCGGCCGCGGCGCAACTCGCGCACCGAGTGGTCGTATTGGAAGGCGGTCGGGTGGTGGAGAGTGGACCGACGATGGCCGTGGTGCGTGCGCCGGCCCACCCGTACACACGCCGCCTGATGGCAGCCGCCCGCTAACGGCCCATCCGTTTCTTCAGCTGGCTCAGCAGATCGTCGGCCTGCGCCTCACGGGCCGAGTGATCGAGCTGGGAACGCAATCGTTCGCCATCGAGATCCGGCCCAGGGTCCGGCACGGGTCCCGCTTGAAAACCGGCCGACTTGAGCTGGGCCACCACCGCATCCACATCGCGCTGCAGCAAGGCGATCTCCGCGCGTTGCGCCTCCACCTTCCGCTCCAACACGGCCACGCGCTCGCGGTGTTTCGCCGAGAACTCCTCGGCGATACGCTGCGTCTCGGGATCGCCGATGCCGGCGGCCATCTGGCCGCGCCGTTCCGCATCGGCCCACTGGCGCTGTTCCGATGCGAGCACCCGTTCGCTCTCGGTCAACAGCTCGCGCAACTTGCCGAGCGCCGCCCGCCCCTCGACGGCGGCGGCGTGCAGGCGGGAACGCTGGGATGGATCGGTCACGCCGTAAGGTTACGGGTCGCGCGAAGCCCGAGCAAGCAGGTGCGCCCTCCGCGGGTCCGTGATACCTTGAACGCATGGCAAAACTCCTGTGGACCCGCGTCGGCGTGCTCGCCTTGGCGTTCGCGGCATGCAGCCGCGACCGCAATCCCGAGAACAGCATGTTCTGCGGCCTGCAGGCCATCGCCTCCGGCAATCGCGTGATCGAGCGGTTTCAGCTGGGCACCACGGTGATGGATGTTGCGCCGCCCGACATGATAGGCACCGTACCGGCTCGGGTAGTGGGCCATGGTACCGCACGGGCCCTCGTGGCGCGGAGTGAACAGGGCATTGTGGCGGGATACGAGGGCGCGGGGTTCCCAGCCCAACCCGGATTTGCCCTGGCACTGGTGGACGATTCTACGGAAGTGTTCCGCGGCATCCTCGTGTTCGAAACCGACGGCCCGGCGGACTACCCCCAGATCGGCACCCTGTCCAGCACTGAAAGCACGTTGCCGCTCTACGCCATGCGCA
>JBBDNM010000031.1:0-20099 GCA_040877595.1 Gemmatimonadales bacterium
ATTAGCAATCTTCCAGTCCTGATGCCCGCCGCGGCGATCAAGTCTCGCTCCGGGTGCAAGGCGATTAAGGCTTCTTCGGCTTGGCCCGCTATTGATGCGGGTACGTCCTCCGCGTGATCCACCGAGTCTCCAAGGCGCGCCTCAATGCGCCCGTCGCCATCTATGAGCGCAAAACGATAGGCCCCACTCGCGCTACTTGCTAGAAACCGATCATCCGGCGTTCGCAGAACTTGGCGCAAGCCTGGATACTCTATGATCTTCATCAGCACGACGGGATCGGCGCCGGCAAGCATTCGTGCAAGGGAGACGAGGGTCAGCCTCCCCTGGTTGGGGTCGTTAACCCAGACCAAGTCTCGCGACCCTGGTTCCAGGCTTGCCGAAATTGGCGCGAGGTACTCACCTGGGCCGCGTCCCGACCCTCCGAACGCACCCACGAGGGCCCCGGTCTCGGTGTGGAGGACGTGAATATGCGGGGGACTGTAAACATTGAGGACCACCAAATAGTCGCCGACCGCAACCGGGCTGAACGGAAATCCGAGGTCATCACTGCGGTGGACAGCACGTGGGTCGAGGGCAACTATCGGCACGGCGTAACTCAACGCATCGGACTCTGCGTAGCGCTCCGAAGAGCCCTCCCGACATCCCAAGGTTCCTAGAAGTGCGAGACACATGACCGGACCGGGTCGCATAGCTCCTCCGGCCTAGACTATCCTGTTGGCTTCGTGGGGCCGCAACTGTAGAGAGAGTCGCACGGACCACACATTCCCGTGTCGTACCAACCTACGCCAACGCCCGAACAAGCTGAAAAGTAGTCCGTACAACACGTGCTTGACCCATCTGCACAAGCGTTTTTCCCCTCGATGCCCTCGGTCGGTGAGAGCGTGAACGGCAGCATCAGTGCCAGTGTCACGGCGAGGGCTGCCATCCAGAATGTAGGCGAGGTGCTCCTTTTCATGGTTTACCTCCGTACTGACTTGACAAGTGGCGGGCTGCTCCCGTGGCGGCCCCAAGGACGTGATGCATGACCCGGTCCGGTCACCCACATGGTGCAGCCCAAGGGGAGCCCTGTCAAGTGGTGAAGTCGAGGTCGCCGATGGTCCACTATGGCCGACAGCCACGGTGATCGCATGGCGGCCGCGATCCGCCGGATATTGCCGAGATTGATTTGCGCGGCGAGCTGCGCCTCCATTGCGGTCGGTGCTTGAGCGCAACCTCAGCGGGAGCGGCCGCGATCCTTTGTTAGGCGCTGCGGCGGCTCACACCGAGCTGACGGGCGATCGCCGATTTCGACAGATGGTTCGTCCGCAAGTGGTTGGGAAGCACGAGTCGCTCCATCCGTAAACGAGCCCCTCCACCAGCAACGGGGAGAGGCACCGGCGATTGTGTGCAATCTCAAACCGGGATGACAGCGTTTCATCTACGAACAGCACACCGGCCTGAAGCACGGCAACGCGTGCCCTCGCCGTGGCGCCCCATCGCTCGGAGCGACGGACACCCGTGTAGTATATTCCACCGCTCGCCCGAGTGGTGGAACTGGCAGACACGCGGGACTCAAAATCCCGTTCCGGCAACGGAGTGTGGGTTCGACTCCCACCTCGGGCATGTTGACACATCCCCCTCCGTCCCCCGTATTAGTCCCCCATGACCGAAGACGAACTGATCATCCTGGCCAGCGCCATCACCGTGCTCTCCGGCATGGGTGTGCTCCTCACGGCTTGGTGGCTGTGGCTCCGAAGCCGAATCAAGCGCGGGGCCAATCCAGAGGAACTGGCCCACATGCGGCGCGCCATTGATGACATGCGGCTGGAACTGGATTCCGTCCACCGTGAGCTCACCGACGGCCAGCAGGAACTGCATGAGCGGCTGGACTTTGCCGAGCGCCTGCTGGGACAGAAGGACACGGAGCGACTGCCGCCTCCGAGCTAGATTCGCCTACGATGCCTGACGAACCCCAGCGCCGAGCGACCGGCAAGGTCCGGCCCCCGGCCTCGACCGACGGCGACCCCACGCCGGTCGCGGACCTCACGCCCGATGCCTATTCGGCCAGCCGTTGGGATGAAGAGGCCTTTGCCCTGTTCGCCGAAGGACGCGACCCGTCGGTCTGCCCCCAGTGCGGCACGTCGGGGTTCTACGGGCCCCGCGTGGCGGTGGACGGTACCCGCTACCGCGCCTGCCGGTTCTGCGGACTCTTTCAGGAAGTCGGGGGCGCCCCCCAACGGGCACAGCCCACCCGGCACGACTGTGCCACCTGGCCGGAGATCGCCCGCGCGCCCTACATCTGGTGGGCACCGCCCGATGTGACCGATTACGCCTGTCCATTCTGTGGCGGCACCGTGCAGGTCGCGGCACACCCAGGGCCGGTTCCGGCGGCTGACCCCCTGCATCCGTGGTGGAAGGTTCCGCACAGACGGACGCGGTTCTGGTATGCCAGTTTCTGGGAAAAATGGCCCTACACCAAGGGTCGCATCTTTCTGTAGGCCGTAGTAGCCTTACCAACCCACGCTTCACCACGAGCGACCATGCCCGGCAGTCGGATTACCTGGTCCAATGGCGCCTATGCGGTGCCTGACGACCCCATTATTCCCTTCATCGAGGGCGACGGCATCGGCCCCGACATCTGGCGGGCGTCCGTGCGCGTTTTCGACGCGGCCGTCAAGAAGGCGTCCGGCGGCAAACGCCAAGTGCACTGGCTGGAAGTCGCGGCCGGGGAGAAGTCCCACGCGGCGACCGGCGAGTGGTTGCCCGAGGCGACCCTCGACGCGATCCGGGCGCACCGCATTGCGATCAAAGGACCGCTCACTACGCCTGTTGGAGGCGGCATTCGCTCGCTGAACG
Organism: Gemmatimonadales bacterium; assembly: GCA_040877595.1. Classification (GTDB taxonomy): domain Bacteria; phylum Gemmatimonadota; class Gemmatimonadetes; order Gemmatimonadales; family GWC2-71-9; genus JBBDNM01. Next base: position 2,836 of record JBBDNM010000031.1, read on the forward strand.
TGGCGCTGCGCCAGCTGCTGGACCTGTACGCCTGCGTCCGGCCGGTCCGCTGGTTTCAGGGCGTGCCCAGCCCGATGAAGGATCCGGGCAAGCTGGACGTGGTGATCTTCCGGGAGAACATCGAGGACGTGTACGCGGGCATCGAGTTTCAGGCGGGCTCGGAGGCGGCCGACAAGCTGCGGACGTTCCTGCTCGACACGCTCAAAACCAAGGCAATCGAGCCCGGCAGCGCTTTCGGCATCAAGCCGATGAGTGCCAAGAACTCCAAGCGCCTCGTCGTGAAGGCGATTCAGTATGCGATTGATCGCGGACGCGATTCGGTGACGCTGGTCCACAAGGGCAACATCATGAAGTTCACCGAGGGCGCGTTCCGTGACTGGGGCTATGAGGTCGCCGCCGAGCGGTTTGCCGCCCAAACGGTGAAGGAAGGCGAGAGCGGACCAGGGAAGGTGGTGATGAAGGATCGCATCGCGGATGCCATGTTCCAACAGGTGCTGCTGCGGCCGTCCGAATACTCAGTGCTCGCGACCCCGAACCTGAACGGTGACTACTTGTCCGATGCCTGCGCCGCGCAGGTCGGCGGACTCGGCATGGCGCCGGGGGCCAACATCGGCGACGGCTATGCGGTCTTCGAGGCCACGCACGGCACGGCCCCGAAGTATGCCGGTCAGGACAAGGTGAATCCGGGGAGCGTCATTCTCTCAGGGGTCATGATGTTCGAGGAGATCGGTTGGACGGACGTCGCGCAGTTGATCGTGCGCGGATTGGAAGCCGCCATCGTGGCGGGGACGGTGACCTATGATCTCGCGCGGCAAATGCCCAAGGCGCGCGAAGTCTCGGCGTCCGGATTCGGGGATGCCGTGATCGCTCACATCAACAAGGGCTAAGAGGAGGCGGGGTGAAGTCCATCGTTCGTGTGATCGAACTCCACCAAGCGAAGGTTGACCTGCTCGCCGTGGCGATGGCCAAGCGGGACGGCAAGCTGCCGGCCTCCTTGTTGGGCCTGGACGACGCATTGGACGGCGCTATCGAGCGGGTACGACGCCTCGGCGATTTCCACGGCGACCGCGACGAGGCCGCCCTGCTGTATGGTCCCAAGGGTCGGCGCGTGCTCCTCGTGGGACTGGGGCCCAACACGCAGGTCACGCGCGATGCCGTGCGACGGGCCGCCGCCCTGGCTGCGCGCCGCGCGGTCCAGCTTGGCGCACCCACCATGGGGTTTGCGCTCGCCCACGAGACGCACGGCACGCTCGACCCCGAATCCATTGGCCAGGTCGTGGTGGAAGGGGCCGCGCAGGGCGGGTGGGTGTTCCGCGAACTCAAGGGCGCCGACGCCAAGCCGCCACTCAAATCCGTGGAACTCATCGCGACGCGCGAGGAACGCGCCGACATGGACCGCGGCCGCCGGGTGGGCACCGCGATCGCGGTGGGGCACAAGCTGGCGCGCAACCTCCAGGCACTGCCGGGGAACATCTGCACGCCGGGCTACCTCGCCGACATCGCCCGACAGTTGGGCAAGGCCTACGGCTTCCGCGTCAGCGTCCTTGGTCGCAGCCTGCTCGAGAAGGAGGGCATGCACGCCCTGTTGGCGGTGGCGCAGGGCTCCGTGCAGGAACCACGACTGATTGCCATCGAGTATCGCGGGGGCGGGCGGGATGCGCCGGTGTGCCTGATCGGGAAGGGCGTCACGTTCGACTCGGGTGGCATTTCCATCAAGCCGGCCCTGAGCATGGAGGAAATGAAGTACGACATGTCCGGCGCGGCGGCCGTGCTCGGCACGTTCGAGGCGTTGGGACAGCTCAAGCCCTCCCTCAACGTGGTGGGCATTATCCCCTCCGTCGAGAACCTGCCGTCTGGTACGGCGCTCAAGCCGGGTGACATCATCCGGAGTCACCTCGGCAAGACCATCGAGATCATCAACACCGATGCCGAAGGTCGGCTGATTCTGGCCGACGCCCTGTCGTATGCGCGCCGGTTCAAGCCCTCGGTGATGGTGGACGCGGCCACGCTGACAGGCGCGATGGTGATTGCCCTTGGCGCGCACGCCACCGGTATCATGGGCAATGACGAAGCGCTGGTGGAAGAACTCCGACGGGCAGGTGCCCGTTCGGGCGAGCGCACCTGGCCACTCCCGATGCTGGACGAGTATCGCGAACAGATCAAGTCCGACTGGGCCGATATCAAGAACAGCGCGGGCCGCGGCGCCAGTGCGATCACGGCGGGGTGGTTCCTCCGCGAATTCGTGACCGACGGGCCGTGGGTGCACTGTGATATCGCCGGAACGGCCTACACGGACGCAGATCGTCCGGACATGGCCAAGGGACCCACCGGGGTGGGCGTGCGCCTGTTCACCGAGTTCGTGCTCGCACGCGCACGGGGGTGACCGCCCGCAGCGCGTGCATCGCGGGGCTGGCGCTCCTGCCGGCCGTGGCCGTGGCGCAGGACAGCGTCGCGGTGGACAGCACGCCACCGGTGCCCGAGGCCGCGGTGGGCGTCGCGTTCGAGGGCCCGATCGGACCGCTGCCGGTTGGCAGTCGTTGGGTGTTCGACCGGGACTCCCTGGTCTGGACCAGCGCGTTCACGGTCGCCGATCTGCTCGCCGAGGTGCCGGGTGTGTTCACCGCGCGAACGGGCTTCGTGCAATCCGCGGCCGAGGTGGGCGTCGGCGGGCGCGGGGCGTTCGGCGTGGAGCTGTATTGGGATGGCATACCGTGGCAACCCGTTGGGCCGGACTCGGTCGGACCCGACCTCTCCGCTATTTCGCTGTTCACGCTGCGCCGGGTCGAAGTACAGATGCTGCCCGCGCGCCTTCGCGTATTCCTGATCTCGGAGCGCCACGAGCAGCAGGAAAGTCGTTCGGTGGTGCGCATTGTGTCCGGCGCCCTGCGCACGGGTGGGTATGCGGGGTTGTTCCAGCAAGGCTGGAAGGGGGGACTCCGCCTGAGTGTGGCGGGTGATGCGATGCGCACCGAACGACCAGAGGCGCCGGTGGGCGACCGTCGTTTCGACACCTGGGCCCGGTTGGACTGGTTACCTGCGCCGACCATCCAAGCCACATGGCAGTTCCGGCGGCGGGAGCTCTCGCGGGACCCCCATACCAGCAGCGGGATCACGTTCGGCGCGCGCGACGGTCAGCGTACCGACGCCTTGCTGATGCTGCGGGCCGCGACGCGCCCGTTGGGGGAGGGCTGGTCGGCCGGGACGGCGCTGCGCTCCAGCGGATATCAGGACAGCCTGTTCGGTCAACGGGTGATGCGGGAAGTGATGGTGGACGCGGGTCACCGTGGCGCGCGCGACGAACTTCGGCTTCGCGTTGGGTTAGGTGATGGGGCCGTGCGACGCCGCGCCGATCTTGAGGCAGGGTTCACGGGCCTCGGGTCCATCGTTGTCCGGGGCGCGGCGCATTGGACCCGTGATGGATTCGAGCGCGACAGCTGGCGCACGTGGGGCACCGGTGGGTTCGTCTTCGGACGGATTGGAATCAACGGGGAGGCGGTGCGGACGCGCGCGGTGGCTCATCCGCTGCTTGAGGCGGATACGGTGCAGCGAACCACGGACCTGGCTGTGCGCCTGGCGTATACCGATGGACGGCTGGCCGGTCGCGTGGGCGTGGAACGGCGCGGCGCGTGGAGCCCCGGGACGCTCACCCTGGCTCCAGCGGTTGCCCTGCGGCCCGTGACCGAATCGGATTGGGTGGTCGCGTGGGTGCGCCTGGGGCCCGTACGTGCCTTTACGATCACCGGTTCGTATGCCGATGCGGAGGGGCCGGGCAGCCCCGACCTGCAGCCGCCGACGCACGGCCGCGTGCAGTTCACCTATCGCAACAAGTTCTGGCGCACGTTCCGGAGCGGCGCGTTTGACCTCAAGATTCAATGGTCGTTTGAGTCGTGGAGCAGGGGGACGGTCGGTCAGGTGGGAGGGTCCGCCATCGCATTGCCGGGGGTCACGTTCCAGGAGTGGTTCGTGCAGTTCGAGATCGCCGGCTTTCGCGCGTTCTATTCGCTGCGGAATGCCCGTAACGCGTCGGTGGGGTACTTGCCCGGTTTCATCCAGCCACGCAACGCGCAGACCTTTGGCGTGAAGTGGGAGTTCTCGTCATGAGGCGGCGCGCAGTACCTTATCTCCCCTTGAACTTCGTGCAGGTGTACTGAATGCCGCGGTCCATGACTGGCTTTGGTGTGGCCACGAGCCCCGTCGGGGGCGGACGACTCCAATGTGAAGTCCGCACGGTCAATCACAAGCACCTGAACATTCAGGTCCGCGTTCCGGCTGGCCTGCAAATGCTGGAGGAGCCGGTGCGCGAGGCCATTCGGTCTCGACTGGCGCGCGGCGCCGTGAACGTCCAGTTGCGCTGGGTGGATGAGCCCCCCGTGGGTGCGTCTGTCAACCTCGATCTCGAACGGGCACGGGCGGTCGTCGCCGCCCTGCGCGAGCTGCGGGAAACGATGGGCCTCAGTGGCGACGTGGACCTCCAATCCGTCGCCCGGTTTCCGGGTGTCTTGAGCCTCGCGTCGGAAGCCGATGTCGCGGCGGTACCCACGCCCGAGGTGCTGGCGGTGGTGTCGGAGGCCGTGGCGGCCGTCCTGACCATGCGGGACCGCGAAGGGGCGGCGCTGGCCGCCGAGCTGCGCGACCAACTCGGCACGATCCGCACGGCGCTGCAGCGCGTGGACGAGCTCTCGCCGGCCCGAGTCCTGCGTGAGCGCGACCGCCTGCGGGCATCGGTGACGGAGCTGCTGGACGGACGCACCGTAGACGAAGACCGCTTGGCCCAGGAGATCGCGTTCCTCGCCGAGCGACTCGATGTGCGCGAGGAGATCGTGCGGCTGGGTACACACCTCGATGCCGCGATCGCGGCCTTGGGCCGTGATGGTGGGGTGGGGCGGGAGCTCGGGTTTCTGGCCCAGGAGATGCTGCGGGAGATCAATACCATTGGCTCGAAGGCCAATGATGCGGAAATCGTACAGGTGGTGATCGGGATGAAGGGCGAGCTGGAACGTTTTCGGGAACAGCTCGAGAACATCGAGTGATACCCCGGCTCGTGATCCTCTCGGCGCCCTCCGGCGCCGGCAAGACCACCATCGCCCGCGCGCTGGAGCAGCGACGCTCCGATGTCGGGTACAGCATCTCGGCCACCACCCGTTCGCCACGGCCGGGGGAACAGGACGGCGTGGACTACCATTTCCTCTCAGCCGAGGAGTTCGGGCGCAGGGTGGCAGGCGGCGAGTTCCTGGAATGGGCGGAATATGGGGGGAATCGCTACGGTACCCTGCGGTCGGAGGTTGAGCGGCTGACCGGCTCGGGCCGGCACGCCCTGCTGGATATTGAGGTGCAGGGGGCGGCTCAGGTCCGGTCCAAGTGGGCAAACGTGCTCTCCGTATTTATTATTCCTCCCTCCGCCGGCGACCTGCTCGTGCGGCTGGGAGGACGGAAGACCGAACATCAGGCAGCGGTGCGCGCACGGCTCGAGCACGCACTCGTCGAGTTGGCGGAAGCCCCGAAGTACGACTTTGTGGTGGTGAACGCTGAACTCGACCACGCCGTGGCCGCCGTATCAGCTATCATTGATGGCCGCCCCTCGGGTATGCCCCGGGAGGCCTTACACTCGCAGGTTTCGCGTCTCAGGGACGAGCTCGCGGCTGAGCTGGCCCGTTCGACGCCTTGAAGGAGCAGGCATGCAGATCATTACGCCAGACGAACTCGCGCAGCGCGCGGGGAACAAGTACCTCGGAGTGCTGGTGGCCGCGCGTTTCGCGCGGTACGTGAACGACTTCCCGCGGGATCGTTCGGTACAGTTCGAGAAGAAGCTCACCACCCGGGCGCTCGAGGAACTCGTCGCGGGGGGGCTGACCTATCGGCTGATCCGTCGGCGGCGGCACGAGACGTGACCTTGTCCGGCCGGCACGTCCTTCTTGGCGTGTCGGGCGGCATCGCGAGCTACAAGAGTTGCACGCTCGCCCGCCGGCTCACTGAGAGCGGCGCGGTCGTCGATGTCGTGATGACCGCCGGGGCGCAGGAGTTTGTGCGCCCCGCGACGTTTGAAGCGCTGACCGGGCGCCCGGTGCTGACTTCCCTCTGGGAGCCGGGACGGGCGCTCGCGCATATCGGGCTGGCGCGTGACCCCGACCTGGTGATCATCGCCCCAGCCACCGCGCACCTGCTCGCTCGGGCCGCCATGGGTCTGGCTGACGACCTGCTTACGAGCCTGTTGTTGGCGCGGACCAGCCCCATCCTGGCCGCGCCCGCGATGAACGACCGGATGTACGCCCATCCCGCTACGCGCGACAACATGGCCACTCTGGCTTCCCGAGGTTGGCGGTTTGTCGGCCCGGCTACCGGCCCCCTGGCCGAAGGACCGAGCGACCAGCCCGGCCGGATGTCCGAGCCGGACGACATCTTTCTTGAAGCGGTCCGCTGGCTGCGCCGGGGAGACTCATGGTTCTCCGGGAAGCGGGTGGTGGTGACCGCGGGCCCAACCCGCGAGCCGTTGGATCCCATTCGGGTACTGACCAATCGGTCGTCAGGCCGTATGGGCTTTGCCTTGGCGTCGGCCGCCTGGCGGCGGGGCGCCGAGGTCACCCTGATCGCCGGGCCTACGCCCTTGCCGATGCCGCATGGGCCGGACGCCGTCCGCTTCCAGTCGACCGCCGAGTTGCACGACGCCGTGGCCCAGCACCTTCCGGAAGCTGACTGTCTGATCATGGCGGCTGCTCCAGCGGATTTCCGGCCTGCCACGCCATCAGCTCACAAGAAGGGACGTGCCGACGGCGCGATGACGTTGGAGCTGGAGGCCACGCCCGACGTGCTTGAGGGAACGCGCAAGCGTCGCAAGCGCGGCGCCGTGGTCGTGGGCTTTGCCTACGAAACGGAGCGGGGACTCGAACGCGCACGCGAGAAGCTGGCCCGCAAGGCGTTGGACCTGATCGTCGTGAACTACGCCGGCGACCGGGGCGCTGGTGCGGAGGTAGACACCAATCGTGTCACCCTGCTCACGCCGGGTCAGGCGGATGAGGTCCCCTTACTGCCGAAGCCTGAGGTAGCCGAGCGCATTCTCGACGCCATCGAGGCCCTGCGGTAATGGACGAGCGGGTGCGGCAGTATCTCGCGCAGCGTGTGGAGATGGGGGAGGGGACGTTCTGGATGGAGGAATCTCCTGCACCTGCTGCCCCGGCTGCCCCTGCTCCATCCCGGAAATGGGCCAAAGACCTGCCTCCGATTCCCGAGCGCGGCCTCACCGTGCCGAGGCCAGCCGAAGGCGACCTGTTCAAGGCCGATCTCCTGGCGACCGCATCGCTCGATGCCGTGGCGACGATGGTCCGCGCGTGCACGAAATGCGGCCTGCACGTCGGCCGGACGCAGGCGGTGCCGGGGGAAGGCCCGGTTGACGCTCGGCTGATGGTGGTTGGTGAGGGGCCGGGGCAGCAGGAAGACGAAACCGGCCGACCGTTTGTTGGCAGGGCCGGCCAACTGCTGGATGACATTCTGGCGTCCATCGAGTGTCCGCGGCCGACCGTTTTCATCGCGAATATCGTGAAATGTCGGCCGCCCCAAAACCGGAAGCCGATGCCGGACGAGGCTGCCGCTTGCGTTCCGTACTTGTTCCGTCAGATTGGGGTCATCCGCCCAAAGGTGCTGCTCGCGCTGGGAGCCACGGCCGCCGAGTCCTTGCTTGGTGTCCGCCAGTCGCTGGGGTCGCTCCGCAACAAGGTTCATATGGTTCACGGAATTCCGCTGGTGGTGACGTACCATCCCGCGGCCCTGTTGCGTAACCCGAATTGGAAAAGGCCGACCTGGGACGATGTCCGCATTGCCCGTCAGCTCCTCGACCGATAACGCCCGTCCTCTGCGCCAGGCGCCGTGGAGTCCCGAAGCCGAGCAGTCCGTGCTCGGCGCGATGCTGCTGGACGCCGATGCGGCGCTCAAGGCGGTGCAGCTCCTTCAGGACGACGTGTTCTACCGGGACAGCCACCGGCGGATTTACCGGTCCATGGAGATCGTCCTCGAGCGCGGCGATGTGCTCGACCCGCTCGTCCTCCGGGATGAACTCCACAAGCAAGGCGACCTCGAAGCGGTCGGTGGGATGGATTATCTTGCCGAACTGCTCGACATGGTCCCCACCGCCGCCAACATCGAGTTCCACGCGCGCATTGTGCGCGACAAGGCGCTGCTGCGACGCCTGATCGAGGTCGGCAGTGAGTTGGTGCAGTCGGCCTATGAGCAGCGTGAAGACGTCGGGCACCTGCTGGACATGGCCGAGCAACGGGTCTTCGACGTATCAAACGAACGCGGAACACAGGAAATCGTTCGCATCAAGGAGCTGATGTGGACGGCGATGGAGCGCATTGAAGCGCGCCATCGAGGCGACGAATCGGTACGGGGAGTTCCGAGCGGTTTCACAGATTTGGATCGGAAGACGAACGGGTTCCAGAAGAGCGATCTCATCATTATCGCCGCCCGTCCGTCCATGGGAAAGACGTCGTTCTGCTTGAATATCGCCGCGAACGCTGCGCTTGAGCACAAGGTGCCCGTCGCCATCTTTTCACTGGAAATGTCCCGCGAGCAGTTGGTCGAGCGCCTGCTCGCCTCAGAGAGTTTTGTTGACCTGCATCGGCTGCGGAGCGGCCAGCTGCGGGACGAGGACTATCCCAAGCTTTCCAAGGCGGCGGGACTTCTCGGGACCGCGCCCATCTGGATCGACGACACGCCGGCCCTGACCCTCCTTGAGCTGCGGTCCAAGGCGCGACGGCTCAAGTCGGAGCACGACATCCAGCTCGTGGTGGTGGACTATCTCCAGCTCATTCGCGGCAGCGCCCGGTCGGAGAGTCGGCAGGAGGAGATCAGCTACATCTCCCGTTCGCTCAAGGCGCTGGCGCGCGAGCTGCAGACGCCGGTCATCGCGCTGTCCCAGTTGTCCCGTGCGCCCGAGCAACGGGGCGGCGACCGCCGGCCGATGCTGTCGGACCTCCGGGACTCCGGCGCGATCGAGCAGGACGCCGACCTGGTCCTGTTCATCTACCGCGCCGAGATGTATGCCAGTCTGCTGGAGAAGGAGGGCGGTGCCCAGGAGGGTGTGGCAGAGTTGCTGGTTTCCAAGCACCGGAATGGGCCCACGGGTACGATCAAGCTGACGTTCCTGAAGCAGCACACCCGCTTCGAAAACCACACCGAGCGTGACGCCGGCCCGAGTCACGATGGCTTCTAAGCGCCGGACGGTCTATCGCTGCGCCGAATGCGGGTCGGATCATCCGAAGTGGGCGGGCCGTTGTGATGCGTGCGGGGCGTGGAACACACTGGTCGAAGAGATGGTTGAAAAGCGGGTGGAGAAGGGGAAGCCTGCGGCCGGTTTGGGAGAGGCGCCGCAACGGCTGGCCGACGTCTCAACCGCGAACACCCCCCGCTTGATCACCGGGATCAACGAATTCGATTTTGTCCTGGGCGGCGGCATCGTCCCGGGCTCGCTCGTCCTGGTGGGTGGTGAGCCGGGGATCGGCAAGTCCACCCTCCTGCTGCAAGCGGCCGGGCGGCTGGCCAGCGCGGGCGTTCCGGTACTCTACGCCGCAGGGGAGGAGTCGGTCGAGCAGGTCCGGCTCCGGGCCGATCGCATTCGGGAAGATGCGGGCGGGGTGCTGGTGCTTGCTGAGGTACGCGTGGATGCGGTCATCGCGCAGGCCATTCAGGTCGGCGCACGCGTCGTGGTCGTGGACTCCATCCAGACGTCGTATACCGATGACCTCGAGGGCGCCCCCGGCAATGTGGGTCAGGTACGTGAGTGCGCGGCCCGGCTCATGCGGTTCGCGAAAGCGAGCGGTACGGCCGTCCTGATCGTGGGTCACGTCACCCGGGGCGGCGTGATTGCCGGCCCCAAGACCCTCGAACATGTCGTGGACACGGTGTGCTATTTCGAGGGCGAACCCAGCCTCGACTTCCGTATCCTGCGCGCGGTCAAGAATCGCTTCGGCTCCGTGGACGAGGTCGGGATCTTCGCGATGCGGAGCGAAGGACTCATACCGGTCGCGAATCCCTCCGAGGCGTTCCTCGCCGGCCGCGAAACCAGCGGTTCCGGTTCGGCGGTGACGGCCCTCATGGAGGGGACGCGGCCCGTGCTTGTCGAGATTCAGGGCCTTGCCGCCAAGTCGGGTTTCGGCACGCCGCAACGGGTCGCGACCGGGCTGGACCACAAGCGGCTCGCGGTCCTGTTGGCGGTGCTTGAGCGGCGGGCGCGACTCCCGTTCCATGATCTCGATGTGTTCGTCAATGTGACCGGCGGTGTCCGGCTCATCGAGCCCGCCTCGGATCTCGCGGTGGTCGCAGCTCTGGTGTCGAGCGTGAACGACCAGATCGTCCCATCGGATGCCATCTTTTTGGGTGAGGTCGGTTTGGGTGGCGAAGTCCGACCCGTGGCAGGCGTGGAGCGTCGCCTGGTGGAAGCGGAACGACTCGGCTTCCGCCGGGCGTTCGTGTCGGGCCGCCGCGCGCCGAACACCGACATGCGCGTCGTGGCGGTGGACCATGTGGCCCAATTGGCGGAGCGGCTCGTTGCCTGACGTGGGCGTCCTGATCCCTGCCGGTGGTCGGGGAGAGCGGGCGGGTGGTGGCGAGCCCAAACAGTTTCGCCTCCTCGCCGGTCAACCCGTGCTCCTGCGCAGCATCAGACCCTTCGCCTCGCATCCTGATGTTGGGCAGATCGTCGTGGCGCTTCCCGCGGAGGTTGCCGCGAACCCGCCAGGTTGGCTCAGGGAGGCGGCCGGTGATCGGGTACGCCTCGTGGCCGGTGGTGCCACCCGGGCCACGTCGGTTCGCGAGGCGCTGCGCGCGCTTGCACCCGGCCATGGTGTTGTCCTGGTACATGATGCCGCCCGCCCGATGGTGACGCGCGAGGAGATTGATGCCGTGATCGCCGGGGCGCGTGCCGGCGAGGGTGCGGTGCCCGCCGTGCCGGTCGCTGATACGCTCAAGCGTGCGCTCGATGACGGGCGAGTGGTTGAGACACCAACGCGAGTGGGGCTCTGGCGGGCGCTGACGCCGCAGGGATTTCCACGCCCGGTGCTCGAGGCCGCGTTTGCCAGGGCGGAAACCCTGGGTGAGCTCGGCGCCACTGACGACGCCGCCATGGTGGAGGCCTTGGGCACGACGGTACGCCTTGTGCCCGGATCGCATCGCAACATCAAGCTCACCACTCCCGACGATTTTGCGCTGGTGGAGGCGTGGCTCCGATGACGGTGGTCCCGTTTCGCACCACCGCGGAGCAGGAGGCGGCGGTCGCCCTGGTGCGGGACCATCTGGGTCGCGGCGGTCTGCTGGCGTATCCCACCGAAACGGTGTATGGCTTGGGGTCGCGTCCGCTGACGGCGGACGTGGAGCGTTTGGCGGCCCTCAAGGGCCGTGCGGTGGGCAAGCCGTTTCTCCTGCTGGTGGCATCCAACGAGATGGTAGAGTCCCACGGGTTGTGGTTCACGGAAGCGGCCCGCGCGATGGCTGATGCGTGTTGGCCGGGCCCGTTGACGCTGATCCTGTCGGGAGGCGCGAAGCTGCCCGAGACGCTCCGGGGACCGGAAGGGGGGATCGCCGTCCGGTGGACATCCCATGCGGGCATCGCCCACCTGGTGGCCAGCTTGGGTTATCCACTCACTTCGACCTCGGCCAATCGGCCCGGAGGACCCACGGCGCCCGGCGTCGCGGCGATTGCGTCAACGTTCACTGCAGCGGTACAGGATGGAACGCTGATGGTCCTCGATGGCGGCGTGTTGGGCAACGTGCCACCGTCCACGGTGGTGGACTGCACCACGCCCGAGACGCGATTGGTACGGGAAGGGGCCCTGCCACGCGCCGCACTGCGTGCCCGGGTGGGGCGGTTCGCGCCATGACCCACATCCTGTTCGTCTGCACCGGCAACATCTGCCGCAGCCCGATGGCCGAGGTGCTCATGCGGCGCGAGATCGCATCGCGCGGGTTGAACGGCGTGACCGTCAGCTCGGCTGGCACGGGAGCGTGGGACGGGGCGCCGGCGTCCGAGGGGGCATATCTGGTCGGGCTGGAACACGGGCTCGACCTCTCGGGGCACCGCGCCAGGCTCCTGACGGATGATCTCGTCAAGCAGGCCGACCACATCCTCGCCATGGCGGAGCATCACCTCACGCGGCTGCGCGAGTTGCGCGCCGGTCCCAAGGCGACGTTGCTGGGCACGTTCGCGGGGCGGCCGGAGGGTGAAGGCGAGGTCGGCGATCCGTTTGGCGGCGATATTGAAACGTATCGGCAGGCCTTTGACGACCTGGATGAACTCGTACGCGTTGCCGCTGGTCGGCTGCGGGAGGCCGGCGGCGGATGATTACGGGACGCACGCGCGTGCTGGCCATTCTCGGAGATCCCGTGCGGCACTCGGTCTCTCCGGCCATGCACAACGCCGCGATCCGCGCCTTGGGCCTCGATGCGGTCTATGTGGCGCTTGCAGTCCCGGTGCCGGCCATCGGGTCGGTCTTGGGGTCGCTGGTCAGCCTGCAGGTCGCCGGCAACGTGACCGTGCCGCACAAGGCGGCGGCCTATCGGGCGGTGGACCATCTCACGGAACTTGCCCGCGTGAGTGGCGCCGTGAACACGTTCTGGGTCGCTGAGGGGGCGTTGCACGGCGATAACACCGACGTTGCTGGCGTGCTCGAAGCCACCCGTGCCATGCGCGCACCGGGTCCGTGGGTTCTGGCCGGCACGGGGGGCAGTGCCAGTGCGGTCGCGCTCGCCGCGGCTGCGGAGGGCGTCGCGTTGCGAGTGCGATCGCGCGAGCCTGAACGCGCGGTCGCGTTCGCGGCCTGGGCGCACGAGCGTGGCGTTGATGCCGCGCCGGATGATCAGGGAAGCGCCGGCACCTTGATCAACGCCACGCCGTTGGGTCTCACCGGGAATGACGCCTTGCCGTTTCCGCCCGAACGCCTGACGCGTGCGGCGGCGGTACTCGACCTGGTGTACGCGCCGGGTGGTACGCCCCTGGTGCGTGCGGCGCGCAAGTCCGGGCTGCGTGCGGCGGATGGTCGTGGTGTGCTGGTTGGGCAGGGAGCCGCGGCGTTCGAGCGGTTCTTCCCCGGCGTGGTGGCGCCGCGCGACATCATGCGGGCCGCCGTCGAGCGGGCGCTCACGCCGTGATTGCGACGTGGGGCCATGCGCTGGCCCGCTTCCTCCTGCCGAATGCCTGCGTGGTCTGCGCCCAGCCGGGTAACCCCGACGCGCAGCACGACGCGCTCCTCTGCGCCTTGTGTCGCAATCGCCTGACCTCAGTCATTCCCGGCTGCACACGATGCTCCCAGCCGTTGCCCCCTGTCGGTCCGTGCCGGTTCTGCGCTGAATGGGATGGGCTGGAGACCGTACGCAGCGCCGTCTGGCTGGGTGACGAAGCTCGGCAGGCCGTGCATGCACTCAAGTATGGTGGGGTGCGCGCGATGGCTGAACCGCTGGCCGACGTGGCTGCGCACCGCTTGGCAGCGATGCGTGGCGTGCTGGTCCCGATCCCGCTCGGGGGTCGTCGCCTCCGGACCCGCGGTTACAACCAGGCTGCCGAGCTCGCCCACGCCCTGGGTCGCCGGTGGCGCCTGCCCGTGCGGCCCGAATTGCTGGTGCGGCAACGCGAGACGCAGACCCAGACCGAGCTCGCCCCGGAAGCCCGCCGGGCCAATGTCGAGGGTGCGTTTCTCGCCGCGAATCACGGTCACGGGACCGTTATATTGGTGGACGATGTGCTGACCACCGGTGCCACGCTGCTGGCCGCCGCCCAGGCGCTGCGCTCGGCGGGCTGGGGACCGGTGCAGGCGGTCACGTTTGCCCGAGCTGAACCGTGGGGACGACGCATCGCCAGTTGAACTCAGACACCTTTCGAAGACCCTTGCAAGGAACGACCCGATGACGGTCCGGATTGCGATCAACGGCTTCGGCCGGATTGGCCGAAATGTCGTGCGTGCCATGACGCGCATCAAGGCAAACCTCGAACTCGTGGCCGTGAACGACCTGACGAGCCCCGCGACCCTCGCGCACTTGCTCAAGTATGACTCGGTACACGGACGGTTCCCGGGTGAGGTGGTGGCCGTGGACGGGGGAATCAGGGTGGATGGGCGCACCCTCAAGGTGCTGTCGGAGCGCGATCCTGCCAAGCTGCCATGGAAAGACCTCAAGGTGGACATCGTGCTGGAATCCACCGGTATCTTCACCGACCGGGACAAGGCGGCGCTGCACCTGGCCGCCGGGGCGAAGAAAGTCATCATCAGCGCCCCTGCCAAGCAGGAGGACATCACGATCGTGATGGGCGTCAATCACGCCGACTACAACGCGGCCTCGCATCACGTCATCTCGAATGCCTCCTGCACGACCAACTGTCTCGTGCCGGTCGTCAAGGTGATTCGCGATGCGTTCGGGTTCGAGCGCGGGTTCATGACCACCGTGCATAGCTACACCAACGACCAGTCGATCCTCGACCTGCCCCACAAAGACCTGCGGCGCGCACGCGCCGCGGCGGTCAGCATCATCCCGACCAGCACCGGCGCCGCCAAGGCGACCTCGCTCGTCATTCCCGAAGTGAAGGGGAAGATTGACGGCGTCGCGCTGCGCGTACCCACCGTGGACGTCTCGATTGTGGACCTCACCTGCACGGTCGAAAAGGCCACAACGCCCGAGGCAGTGAATGACGCGTTCCGCGACGCTGCGGCCGGCGCCCTGAAGGGCGTCCTGGCGGTGAGCGATGAACCGCTCGTGTCCGTGGATTACATCGGTGACATGCACTCGAGCACCGTGGATGCCCTGTCCACCAGCGTGATTGGGGGGACGCTGGTCCACGTGTCGTCCTGGTACGACAACGAAATGGGCTACTCGGCGCGCTGCGTCGACCTGATGCACCACGTCGCCAAGAGTCTGTGACGGCTCGGACCCTGAACGACCTCGCGGACCAGCCGTTGGAGGGCCTGCGGGCATTGGTGCGGGTGGACTTCAATGTGCCCATCCAGGACGGCGTGGTGATCGATACCACCCGCCTCGATGCCGCGCTGCCCACCATCCGGTGGCTGCGTGACCGGGGATGCCGAGTGGTCCTGCTGTCGCACCTCGGCCGCCCCACGAAGGGGCCGACGCCCGAGTTCTCGTTACGGCCGGTCGCGCGCGCATTGGAGTCGGCGTTGGGCCAACCGGTGACCTTCCTCGAGGATCCGACATCGGACGCCGCCGTCCGTGCGACACGCACATTGCGGCGCGGTGAGGTCGCCTTGGCCGAGAACACGCGGTTCTTTCCCGGGGAAGAGAAAAACGACCCCGCGCTGGCCGACCGTTTCGCCGCGTTGGGGGATTTCTACGTCAACGACGCCTTCGGGTCCGCACATCGGGCCCACAGCTCCACGGAGGCGGTGGCCCACCGACTCAAACCCGCGGTGGCCGGCTTCCTCATGGCCCGCGAACTTCAGTGGCTGGGCGAGGCGCTCGCCAACCCGCAACGACCCTTCGTGGCGATCCTCGGCGGAGCCAAGATCTCCGGCAAGATCGATGTCGTGGAGGCGCTGCTCTCGAAGGTTGACTCGATTCTGGTCGGTGGTGCGATGGCGTGCACGTTCTTTCGCGCCATGGGCCTGGAGACCGGGGAGTCGCTGGTGGAGGCCGAGCGCGTTGACATGGCGCGTGACCTGCTCGCCCGCGCGGGCGACAAGTTGCAACTGCCAGCGGGCGCGGTCGTGGCGACCGCCCTGACCGCGGACGCACCACGCAAACAAGTGGCCCGGGACGCCATTCCGGCGGGCTGGGCGGTCTTCGATATTGACGAGGCCACCCAGCAGCAGTTTGGCGCCGTGATCCGCAGGGCGAAAACCGTGCTGTGGAACGGTCCCATGGGCGTGTTTGAGACCGCACCGTTTGACGCCGGCACGATGGCGATTGCCCGAGCGCTGGCGGATGCCACGGCGCAAGGCGCTACCACCATCGTTGGGGGGGGTGACTCGGCCGCGGCCATTGCCGCCGCCGGGCTCGAGGACAAGGTCACCCATGTCTCTACGGGTGGTGGCGCGTCGCTCGAGTTCCTCGAAGGCAAGACGCTGCCGGGCGTGGCAGCACTGGACGCCGCATGAAGCGATTGATCTTCGCCGGGAACTGGAAAATGCACCACGGGCCCGAGAGCGCCCGGCGGTTGATCGAGGCCTGGATGCCCGGCTGGAGGCCTTCGGCGGGCCGCGAAGCATGGTTCTTTCCCCCGGCGCCAGCGATTGCCACGGTGGCACAGATGCTACGCGGCCATTCGGGGTGTGCCGTAGGCGCCCAGAATGTGCACTGGGAGGCCTCGGGCGCGTTTACGGGCGAGACGAGCGTCGCCATTGCCAGGGAGGCCGGTGCCACGCTGGCCCTCGTTGGCCACAGTGAGCGACGTCATGTGTTCGGCGAGACCGACGCTGAGTGTGCCCGCAAGGTGCGCGCCGTGCTGGCGGGTGACATGACCCCCGTGCTCTGTGTCGGCGAGACCCTGACGGAGCGAGAGGCGGGGCAGACGGAAGCCGTGGTCCGTCGGCACCTGAGCGCACTGGATGGGCTGGCTGGCGACGAGCTGGCGCGTGTCGTGATTGCCTATGAGCCGGTGTGGGCCATCGGGACGGGGCGCACCGCCAAGCCCGAGGACGCCAACGAGGTTCAGCGTGTCATCCGGGCGGCGCTGATGCCCTCGCAAGTCATTCTGTACGGCGGCAGCGTCAAGCCCGATAACGTGGCCGCCCTCGTGGCGCAGCCGCATGTGAATGGCGTGCTGGTGGGAGGAGCCTCGATTGATCCCGCGCAATGGTCAGCCATTACCTCCGCCACGGCCGATTGATTCAACACCCGGTCGCGGGTATCTTCCCCCCCGACAAAGGATTCCCTGACGATGTATGCCCTGTTGCTCGTTCTGCTCGTAGTGGATTGTGTGATCCTCTCGGCCGTCATCCTGCTTCAGGCGGGGAAGGGCGGAGGGCTTGCTGCCATGGGTGGCGGCGCATCTACCGATACGTTCCTGGGCGGCCGACAGGCGGTCACGGTCCTCACCAAGCTGTCCTGGTGGGGTGGCGCGATCTTCCTGAGTCTCTCGCTGGTGCTGGCCGGCATGTCCACGCGCGGCGGTCCATCCCGCTCGATCATCGAAGGCCAGATTCAGGCACCGAGCCCGGTGACCCCGCAGCCGCTCCCGCTGGAACTCGGGACGCCCGCGCCCACTGAGGGCGGCAATTGATCACCAGCCATCCGGCGCATCTCCTGCTCGACGACGGCGCGTGGTTTTCCGGAACCACGCG
>JBBDNM010000031.1:20109-31942 GCA_040877595.1 Gemmatimonadales bacterium
CCCCCCCCCCCGTCCGGTTTCTGCGACCACTGGTGAGGCGGTGTTTACCACCAACCTGACCGGCTACCAGGAAGTGTTCACCGATCCGTCGTATCGTGGTCAAATCGTCGTCATGACGGCGCCCATGATCGGGAACTACGGGATCAATCCCGAGGACATCGAATCCGGACGTCCCCAGGTGAGCGGGGTCGTGGTGCGCGAGCTTGCCAGGCATCACTCCAATTGGCGCGCGAGCGATTCCCTCGATCACTGGCTCGATCAGGCCGGGGTCCCGGTGCTGGAAGGCGTGGACACCCGCCGGTTGACCCGCCACATTCGGGAACGCGGCGCCATGCGGGCTGTGATTGCCTCGGGGGCAGAGCCGACCGCAGCTTCGCGCGCCGCGCTCGAGGCGAGCCCGCACATGGAGGGATTGGACCTGGCGTCCGAAGCGGGCGTACAGACGGAGGTGGTTGAAGGGCCGCCCGACGCCCGTCACCATGTTGTGGCGTACGACTTCGGAATGAAGCGAAACATCCTGCGGCTGCTGACTGCGCAGGGCTGCCGTGTGACCGTCGTACCGGCACGCACGCCGGCCAGTCGCGTGCGCGCGCTCAAGCCCGACGGGTTGTTTCTGTCGAACGGCCCCGGTGACCCCGCGGCGCTTCAGTATGTGCTGCCAGAGATCCGATCGCTGGCGGAGGAAGGGCTGCCCACATTCGGTATTTGTCTCGGCCACCAGTTGCTGGCGTTGGCGTTTGGCGCGGAGACCCACAAGCTCCCCTACGGGCATCGGGGAGGGAACCAACCGGTGCGCGACATGGCCACCGGGCAGGTGCTCATCACGAGCCAAAACCACGGATTTGCTGTAACTGGAACGACTAACGAGGTGCCAGGTGCCAAGGAACTTGAGGTAACGCACCGTAACCTCAATGATGACACCGTGGAAGGCGTCAGGCACCGGGAACTCCCAATTTTCGCCGTTCAGTACCATCCGGAGGCCTCGCCGGGCCCCCACGACGCCCGAAATCACTTTCGCGAATTCGTCCAAACTCTTGACAGTCAATAGGTAAGCCCCTACCTTGACCCCCCCGCGACCCCCGGGAGTCAGTCCCGCCGGGCCGGTCCGGAAAGCCCAAAAGGGGGTTGCATGACCAAGGCCGATCTCGTCGAGCGGGTGACGGCCATGATTGCCCGGACGGCGGGGCCCATGATCTCGAAGAAGGACTGCGCCCGGGTGGTGGATGCGTTTCTCGACGCCGTAAAAATTTCGCTGGCCGAGCAGCATAACATTGAGGTCCGCGGGTTCGGCACGTTCAAGATCCGTCGCCGGAAGACCCGTATGGCCCGTAATCCCCGCACGGGTGATCCCGTCGAGGTGGCGGCGCGCCCGGTCCCAGTGTTCAAGCCGTCCAAGGAGCTGCGGATATTGGTTGCGGAGGAAGAGGAGCAGGCAGCCGGACAGGCTGGCTGACGTAACGCCCTGAGTCGCACATGGAGCGTCCCGCTGACTGCTGTCGGTGGGGCGTTTACTTTTCCCCCATGTCCACCCTGACCATCCATTGCCGGTTCTTTGCCCGCTACGCCGAACTACTGGGGTGTGAGCGTGTGGACGTGCCGGTGCCCAACGGGGCCACGGTGGCTGACCTGGTCGCGCGGGTTCGCGCCTCGGTCCCCTCGGGCGACCGCCTTCCCGTCCATCTCATGGCGGCCGTGAACCGGACGCACGTCCCGAGTGGGCACTCATTGACCGATGGCGACGAAGTCGCCTTCCTGCCGCCCTTGGCAGGCGGCTGATGGTCCACGTCACGCACGATCCCATCGAGCCCGGGCAACTGCTGGCTGCTGTGGCGTCGTCTGACCGAGGCGGCACGGCGTTGTTCCTGGGCACCGTGCGGCGCGGTCTGGATGACGGGCCGGTGGCCTGGATCGAGTACGAGGCGTATGCGGAGATGCTTGAGGAGGAGTTCAGCCGGATCTTGGCGGAAGCCCGTGGGCGGGCGCCAAGCACCGCCGTGGCGGGGGTACACCGGGTGGGCACGGTACCCGTCGGTGAGGCCTCCATGGGCGTCGCGGTGGCAGCGCCGCATCGGGCGGAAGCCTTTGCGTTGTGTCAGTGGGTGGTGGAGGAAGCCAAGCGACGGTTGCCCGTCTGGAAACGCGAGATCCTCGACGACGGCGCCGCGTCGTGGCGGGAGGAGTGACATGGGCCTGAGCGTCGCCTTGATTGAGCCCCGCATCCCGCCCAACACCGGGAACATTGCCCGGTTGTGCGCCGCGACCGATACGACATTGCACTTGATCGGGCCGCTGGGGTTCACCCTCAACGACGACGAACTGCGGCGCGCAGGTCTCGATTACTGGCCGTCGGTGGACCTCTGGCAGCACCCCGACTGGTTCGCGTTCCGTGACGCGGTCGTGCGCGACCGGTGTCTATATTTTACGGCGCACGGCACCCGGCCCTATACGGAAGCGCCCGTTGCCTTGAATTCGGTGTTGCTGTTTGGGAACGAGACGGACGGGATGCCCGAACGCATTCGCACGAAATACCCTGACCGGCAGTTTCGCATCCCGATGCGGCCGGCCGTTCGCAGCCTCAATCTGGCCACTGCGGTCGGCATTGTTCTGTACGATGCCATTCGCCGCCTCGGCCTGGAGATGGAATCCGCATGAAGAAGATCACGGTGGTGGGTGCCGGCAACGTGGGCGCGACGCTCGCGCAACGGCTGGCGGAAAAGGAACTCGCTCGCCAGGTCGTGTTGGTGGACATCGTCGAAGGCGTACCGCAGGGCAAGGGCCTGGACCAGTGGGAGTCGGCCCCCATCGAAGGATTCGACACCCGCGTCATCGGCGCGAACGACTACGGACCCGCGGCAGGGTCCGACATCGTCGTTGTCACGGCTGGCATCGCCCGCAAGCCCGGCATGAGCCGCGACGATCTGGTCAAGACCAACGTCGGCATCATCAAGGTCGTCAGCCTCGAGATCAAGCGCACGTCGCCCGGCGCGACGATCATCATGGTGTCCAATCCGCTCGACGTGATGTGCTGGGTCGCCAAGGAAGTCACCGGGTTCCCGCGGGAGCGCGTGATCGGGATGGCGGGCGTACTGGATACCGCGCGGTACCGGAGCTTCCTGGCCGAGGCGTTAGACGTGTCGGTCGAAGACATCCAGGCCATGGTGCTGGGCGGCCACGGCGATACCATGGTGCCGCTCATCTCCTACACGACAATCTCCGGTATTCCGGTGACGCAGCTACTGGACCGCCCAACACTCGACAAGATCGTGGAGCGCGCCCGGAACGGCGGGGCCGAGATCGTGCAGTATCTCAAGACCGGCTCGGCGTACTACGCCCCATCCTCCGCGGGCGCGCAGATGGTGGAGGCGATCGTCAAGGACAAGAAGCGCATCCTGCCGTGTGCGGCATGGCTTGAGGGCGAGTACGGCATGTCGGGCCTGTTCCTGGGCGTGCCCTGCAAGCTGGGCGCAGGCGGGCTCGAACAGATCGTCGAGGTGGAGCTGACAGCGGAGGAAACGAAAGCCTTGGCCGCGTCCGCCGATGCCGTGCGCCAGATCATGGAAACCGTGCAGATCTAGACTAGCGTCCTTCGTACACGACGCTGTTGCGGGGCGTCTCCCACAGGACCAGCCGCACCAGGCGTCCGGGGAGGCGCCCCTCCAACATCTGCCAGATTACCACGACGATGTTCTCGGCGGTGGGGTTGAGTGACCGGAACGCCGACACGTCGAGGTTCAGGTTCTTGTGGTCGAGGGCCGCCACGACGGCGTCTTCCGCAATCCGCTTCACGACACCAAGATCCACCACGTACCCGGTCTCCGGGGCCACCACGCCCTCGACGGAGATGTCGAGTTCGTAATTGTGGCCGTGATAATTCGGGTTGTTGCACACCCCGAACGTGGTCCGATTCTGCTCGTCCGACCATGCCGGGTTGTGCAGTCGGTGGGCGGCATTGAAGTGCACGCGGCGGGTCACGGTCACGGTTGGCATGGGTCCCAATATAGGACCGAAACGACATCGGGAGGAGCGACACAGGTGTCGCCCCTCCCGATGCGCACCAGCGGGAACTAGAAACTGATGGTTACATCCGCCGAGCAGGTGCTCGTGCCGGCCTCGCAGACCCGGTACGTGTACGACCCGCCGCCGCGCGCCCCGATATTGTCGGTATGCGCGCCATCATTGGCGGTGGTAGTGATCAGACTGTTGTTCCGGTAGATGTCCACGTTCGTGGACGTCGCCCCGGACCACGTCAGATCGGCATGCTGTACGCCGCGCACCTTGTAGCCGGTGACGCTCAGCGCGATGCCATCGCTGGTCCCGCCGGACGACACCGTGACGTTCTGCGACGCGTTGTCCGTGGCGCCATCGTCGTCGGTGACGGTCAGCGTGACGGTGAACGTGCCGTCCGCGCCGTAGGTGTGGCTGACCGTAACGCCCGAGCCCGTCGAGCCATCACCGAAGTTCCAGGCGTAGCTCGTGATGCTGCCGTCGCTGTCGGTCGAACCGGCGCCATCGAACGAGCAGCTCAGGTCGGTGCAGCTGAACGTGAACGAGGCATTGGGCGGGCTATTGGTGGGCTCGCCACCACCACCGCCGTCGCCGATCAGGCTGAACAGCAGGTGGTTATTCGCCGTGCTTGACGACGTCACGATGCCCTTGGTCGTGAGGTCAAACAGCGCGTCCCGCACCGTCTGCGCCGAGGCACCGGGGTTGGTCTCGAGATAGAGCGCCGCCGCGCCCGCCGTATGCGGGGTGGCCATGGAAGTGCCGCTGATCGTGTTGGTCGCCGTCGTGCTGGTCGCCCACGCCGACGTGATGCTCACGCCGGGTGCGAACCAGTCCACGCAGTCGCCGTAGTTGGCCCAGCTGGGCTTGGTGTCGCTGTCGTTCGTGGCGCTGATCGTCATCGCCTCGGGAACGCGCGCCGGCGAATACTTGCAAGCGTCGTCCTGCCGACCGCCGAAGTTGCCGTTGCCGGCCGCCACGGCGTAGCTCACGCCGGAGGCGATCGAATTCTGTACCGCCTGGTCCAGTGACGAGCTGGCGCCGCCACCCAGGCTCATATTGGCGACGGCCGGGTGGACCGCGTTGGCCGTGACCCAGTCAACGCCCGCGATCACGCCGCTCGTGGTGCCCGAGCCGTTGCAGTCGAGCACGCGCACGGCGACCAGGGACACCTGCTTCGCGACGCCCCAAGTCGTACCGCCGACGGTGCCCGCGACATGCGTACCGTGGCCGTGGCAGTCCTGCCCGTCGCCCCCGAAGGTATCGAACCCGACCGATGCCCGACCACCGAAATCGTCGTGGGAGGTGAGGATCCCCGTGTCCAGGATGTAGGCCCGGACGCCGGTTCCGGTCTGATTGTAGTTGTAGGTTCCGTCGAGCGGGAGGCTGCGCTGGTCAATGCGGTCCAGCCCCCACGTCGCATTGGTCTGCGTACCGATCGCCGTCATGACCTGGTCGGCTTCGATGTACGCTACATTCGGGTTGCGCGACAAGCCCTGAACGGCCGCCGGTGACAGCTCCGCCGCGAAACCGCGCAGCGCATGCTCGTACGTGTAGCGGAGTGATCCGCCATGGGCCGACACCAGCTGGCGTGCCAGGCCGGGCGGATCCGCCACGCCGTCGTTGAAGACGACGATGTACTGGCCGGGAATGGCGCCGCTCACTGCGGGGCTGAGGTGAGGCGCCTCAACCACGTCCGGCGTTTGCGTCGCATCCTGGCACGCAGCCAGAAACACGAGCGCGCCCACCAGAAGACCCGAAATCCTCCTCATGCGATGACTCCTCCCGAGAGGGTACAGCAGGAAACGCCGCGAGGTCGGCGTCCCCAAGGACAGCATCTGTTGTAGACGGCGGGACCGATGGAGCATCGATCCAGAAGCATCGCGGATTGAACGGGCAACGGTAAGATTCGGCGCCGAGGCCGACAATACGTAGTTGTACTGATGAACTGTTGACCAGTACGTAGGTTATTGCTACGTTTGCACTTAGCGTGCGACAGACCCTATTGGTGACGGCCATCACGATTGCCTCCGCCACGACCCCGCTGGCGGGGCAGATTGGCTTCGAAGCGCGGTACGGCCGCTGGTGGCACGACACACCCGCCACCACGTTCACCGCCGGGCTCTATGGCCCGTTCCTCGGGCCCCTTTCCTGGTCACTCGGCATCACGCACCTCGACGATCACCTGGCCGCCGTTCAGCGCACGCAGACGGGCGCGCTGCTCGGCGTGGGTCTGTTCCGCGATGGGCGGGGTGTGTACGGCGTCGCGTCGGCCGGGGTGGGACTCACGCACGCGGACGCGAACATGGATGCCGTGTGGTCTGCCGGCGTGGGGTATGCGCTCACCCTGTTCGGGGGGCCCGCTGTGGCCCTTGAGGCGCGATACCGCTGGGAGGACGCCGGGGTCGCTGGGTTCTGGCAGCTGGACCCGGCCGATCGCCGCGGCTGGACCATCGAGGGTCGGTTGAGTTTCCCGATCAGCGCACGCACGCGTCCTGGCCTTGGCACGCGACCCACTCCGACTCGCGCGCCGAGTGGGGGCGACGTGGAGCGATTCGTGCGCGACGGCGGTGCGCGGGGATCCGGCGCTGAGGTGAGCGGCAACGTCGTGCGCACGGCGATCGACGCCATGGGAACCCCGTACCAATGGGGCGGCACCAGCGAGAACGGCTTCGACTGTTCGGGCCTGATCCTGTACGCCTACGGGCAACACGGCATCATCCTGCCACGGGTGAGCCGAGACCAGATGCGGCAGGGGATCGCCGTAGGTGCGTCGGTGACTGAGCTGCGTCCCGGCGATCTCCTGGGGTTCTCGGTCGAGGGGCGGGGCGTCTCGCACATCGGGTTGTATGTGGGTGACGGGCAGTTCATCCACAGCTCGGCGCAAGGCGTCGTCCTTGCCAGTCTCATCGCCACGGACCCCAACAGCGTGTATTGGCAACGCCGCTGGGTGGCCGCCCGCCGCATCGTCGAGTGACCCCCCTTGAATAGTGGAGAGCAACACCATAGCTTACCTGTTGATTAGCACTCATATACATGGAGTGCTAACGCTTGTAAGTTATTGTCACTCAACAACTTGTATGTTGGAGGCAACACATGGCAACAGCGTTGAAGAGCAAGATCAAGCTCCACCCGCTGGCGGACCGGGTGGTCATCCGGCCGTTGGAGGACACAACGGAGATGCGTGGCGGGCTCTACATCCCCGACACCGCCAAGGAAAAGCCGATGCAGGGTGAAGTGATTGCGGTCGGTCCCGGCCGCGTCGAGAAGGGCGAGAAGGTCGCGATGGAGCTCAAGGCCGGCCAGAAGGTCCTGTACGGGAAGTACACCGGCACCGAAGTCACCATTGACGACGAAGAACTGCTCATCATCAAGGAAAGCGACGTCCTGGCCGTAGTCGGCTGAGGATCATCGAGGAGATCTGACACATGGCAAACGCGAAGGAACTGCATTTCGACGTCGACGCACGCGCCGCCCTGAAGCGCGGCGTGGACCAGCTGGCGGACGCGGTCAAGGTGACGCTGGGCCCCAAGGGCCGCAACGTCGTCATTGACAAGAAGTTCGGCAGCCCGACGGTCACCAAGGACGGTGTCACCGTCGCCAAGGAAATCGAGTTGAGCGATCCCGTGGAGAACATGGGCGCCCAGATGGTGAAGGAAGTCGCCACCAAGACGAGCGACGTGGCCGGTGACGGCACCACCACGGCGACCGTGCTGGCCCAGGCGATCTTTGCCCAGGGCTTGAAGAGCGTCACGGCGGGTGTGAACCCGATGGCGATCAAGCGGGGCATTACCGCGGCGGTCGAGAAGGTCGTGGAAGAGCTCCAGAAGCTTTCCACCCCCACCAAGGGCAAGAAGGAAATCGCCCAGGTTGGCACGATCTCGGCCAACAGCGACAAGGAAATCGGCGATCTCATTGCCGAGGCGATGGAGAAGGTCGGCAAGGACGGCGTGATCACGGTCGAAGAGGCCAAGGGCTTGGAGACCACGCTGGAAACCGTGGACGGCATGCAGTTCGACCGCGGCTACCTCTCGCCCTACTTCGTGACCGATCCTGAGAAAATGGAAGCCGTGCTCGAAGACGGGTACATCCTGATCCATGACAAGAAGATCAGCGCGATGAAGGATCTGCTCCCGGTCCTGGAGAAGGTGGCCCAGACGGGCAAGCCCCTCCTGATCGTGGCCGAAGACGTCGAGGGCGAAGCGCTCGCGACGCTCGTGGTCAACAAGCTGCGCGGCACGCTCAAGGTGTGCGCGGTGAAGGCCCCGGGCTTCGGTGATCGTCGTAAGGCGATGCTGCAGGACCTCGCGGTCCTGACCGAGGGCAAGGTCATCTCCGAGGAAGTCGGCTTCAAGCTCGAGAACGCCGTTGTGGCGGACCTGGGCCGCGCCAAGCGGATCGTGGTGGACAAGGACAATTCGACGATTGTGGATGGCAAGGGCAAGAAGAAGGACATCCAGGGTCGTATCTCCGAAATCAAGACGCAGATCGACAAGAGCACCTCCGATTACGACAAGGAGAAGCTCCAGGAGCGCTTGGCCAAGCTGGCCGGTGGTGTCGCCGTCATCAACGTAGGCGCCGCAACCGAGACGGAAATGAAGGAGAAGAAGGCGCGGGTCGAAGATGCGCTGCACGCCACGCGTGCCGCCGTCGAAGAGGGCATCGTACCGGGCGGTGGTGTCGCCCTGCTGCGCGCCCAGTCCGCGCTCGACAAGGTCAAGTTGACGGATCCCGACGAGCAGATCGGCGTGACCATTGTGCGTCGGGCGCTTGAGGAGCCGATGCGGGCCATCGCGCAGAACGCGGGCGTCGAGGGTTCGATCGTCGTCGCCAAGGTGCGCGAGAGCACGGACAAGAAGTTCGGGTACAACGCCGCGACCGATGTCTACGAGGATCTCGTCGAAGCCGGCGTGATTGACCCGACCAAGGTCACCCGCACGGCGCTGCAGAACGCGGCGTCGGTGGCGAGCCTGCTCCTTACCACCGAGTGCGTGGTGGTGGAGAAGAAGGAAGACGAGAAGGCCCCGGGGATGCCCGGTGGCGGCGGTGGCATGGGCGGGATGTACTAAGCCCAAGCCGACGCGGTATCTGAACCGACGCCCCGTGGGACTAACCTCCCTCGGGGCGTCGACGTTTCTAGCGCGTAGCGTCCCGAACGATGCGCTGGATGACGGCGTCGTTCGCACGCAGCAGGCCAGCGCTTGGTAGCCGGCGGAGCAACTCGATCCAACTGGCGTCCTGGTGAAAGGCGCGTTGGAACCACGCAATCGACTCGTCAACGCGACCTTGGTCAGCAAGTGTCACACCCACCCAGTAGGCCAGTTCACCATTGGTAGCCGAGTCTGGCAGGAACTCCGACGCCCGCCGGTAGGCCACCAGGGCCGAATCGATGTGTCCCGCCGTGACATAATTGTCGCCCGCCGTGGCGGCTTGATAGGCGCGGGCAACGGTCAACAGGCGTCGGAGTTCGCCCAACGGATCGGGATGGTCCTCCACCCGCAGGTCAAACACGCGTTCCCATGCCGGGCGTGAGCGGTCGCCTGACACGATCACGATGGCCGCCGACTGCTTGCCGCGAATATCACCACCGGCTGCCTCGGCAGCATCGAGTGCCGCCATCAATCGCTCCGCCAGATCGCCTGGTGTGGTCTCAAAAGCGCGGGCCATCGCGGGCCAGACACGATCATTCCGCATCAGGTTGGCCTGCACGGAATACCACCGACCCACATGCTGGCCGGCCGCCGGGATATCGCGCGACCCGGTATGCGCGGCGACCCGGCCTTCGGCATCAATCATGGCCACCTGCCGCACCTGGCTGTCGGGGTCGGCCCGGAGCAGGGCGGCCAACGCCGCCGGAGCCGGAGTGCCCGTACGCATCAGGTACAACCCGCGCGGCCCGTAGCTCGGGTCAACAAATGATTGCGTGGCGACCGCCCCTACCCCCGGCTCCGCCCACGAGACGATGGACCCCACGCTGAACCAATGCGACTGGACCGCTACGCCGATCTCGCCCGTGATACTGTCCACGGCGACGATCGAGTACGTATGGACCGGCCGTCCGGGCCAGTCCTGCGCCGTGAGGCCGAGGTTGAGGAGCGGCAGGACGGGCAGGAGCTTCAGGAACATGTGGCCTCCGGTGACGGGAATCACAACGCAGGAGAATGGGAACTGCGCATCGGGTTGGCAAGTATGAAGGACACCGTTTGAAGGTTCCCCCCTCCGTGAGATATCTTCCGCCGATGCGTATTCAGCCGGTTGTCACCCTATGGCTCGCGTTCGCCGCCGCGCCCGTCGCTACCGCGCAGTCCTCGGTCGTGGGCACTTGGCGTGCCGAGACGCCGGATGGCACCCGCGAGATCATCGTACGCGCCGACTCCTCGGCCTCGTTCGGGGATGAGACGGTCCGCTGGCGTGTGGTAGCCGATTCGATCTTCATCGCGCTTGGCGACGAGTGGCTGGTCTACAACTTCCGCGTGCGCGGTCGCCAGCTGACCTTGTCGGGTGGCGATCTCGAGGAGCCGATCACGCTGACCCGCACCGGTCCCGCCACCCCGCGCCCCGAGAACGTGCCGGTTCCTCCGGCTCCGCCGATGGACCGGCGCGCGGTCGGCCTCTGAACGGCCCATCAACTGGCACGGGGACCGAACGCGCGACGCTGTCGCGCGACCTCAGCGAGTTCCTGATCCTGTCCCTTCTGGCCATCGAGGCGGACCGCATGGGCGAACCCCTTGGTCTGGAGCGCCCGTGATGCAGCGTACGATCAGGTCATTGTCGGCTACATGCTTCAGATCGCCGACGAACGTCTGCGACGTCTACGATGCCCTGCGAACCAACCGACCGTATCGTGACGCCTGGCCTGCCGACAAGGTGCTGGCCTGCATCGAGGAGCGTTCCGGCGTGGAGTTCGACGGTAAGATCGCCCATGCGTTTGCGGGCATGATGCGGGAATGGGAGCCGCGCGTGGCCCGCGTGACCGAGGACGAGACGATCGCGGCCTGATCAGGCCGCGCGGGGTGCCGGGACGGCCAGCGGCTGATCCTGCTCGGCCACGAGCAGGTTCCCGCGGAATCCACGCCGACGTAGCGCCGCGATCGCCGCCGCGCGAGCGAGGGCGGGTGTATTGCACTGCGCCGAGAGGTGGGCCAGCACCACCGTTTCCAATCCCGCATGACACACCGACTCCAGAAGCTCCGCGGCCGCACGGTTCGACAGGTGACCGCCCGAGCCGGCGATTCGTTCGCGCACAGAAGGTGGATAGCGGCCGGTGCGAAGCAGGATATCGTCGTGATTGGCCTCCAGCACCACGGTGCTCGCTCCCCGTAGCAACAATTCCAGGCCCGACGTTGTTCTCCCCACGTCCAGCGCGACCGCAATACGATGCCCGAATCCCTCCAGCGATACCGCGATGGGTTCCGCGGCATCGTGGGGCACAGGACAAGCGGTGACGGTCATTCCCGCGAACGCAATGTTCTGGTAGGCCGAAAGAGGGATGACCTCGATTGCGGTGGGTACGCGGAGGGCCCGCAACGTCCCGGCGCTCGCGAGAATCGGTGCATGGGTCTTTCGCGCAAGCGGAATGGCGCCGCGGGCGTGGTCGCCGTGCTCGTGCGTGATCAGGATACCGAGGATTGGCTCGGTGGGGAGGCCGGCGGCCTTCAGGCGGCGGGCTAGCGTGCGGGGGCCGAAACCTGCGTCAATCAGGATGAGGCCATCGGGTGTCGCCAGAGCCACGGCATTGCCTCGGCTGCCGGAGCCGAGTACGACGAGCGTCACCCGCCCACCGCGTGACGGTAGAGGGCTGTGAGCATGGCGCGGATCGCGTCATCCACCT
>JBBDNM010000032.1:0-5955 GCA_040877595.1 Gemmatimonadales bacterium
GGGGCGGCGAGCCGTGTCGCGACGAACGTGGCGACGACCTCCACCAGGCCTCCACCCACCGCCAGCACCAGCAGGGGCAGGGCGTAGCTCGCCGCCGTCATGCTGCCGTGAATCAGCGACACGAGGTCGAACCGCTGAGCGGCCTGCAGGACGCCGCTCAGCACGCCGCTGGCCAGCACGGCGGGAAGCGCCATCGCGACGAGCCGAATGGCCCAGACCATCTCGGACTCGAGCGCGGCAGGCACGGCGAACACGCTGGTCACGAGCCGCGGCGCGGCGAGCGTGAGGGCAACACCGGCCGCGACGCCAAGCATGAGTTGCAGGCGAAGGGCCGCTCCGAGCATGCCGGGCAGGGGACCTGTCCGCTCGGTGGCGAGCATGCCGGCGGCGAAGCGCCCCACCGCGCGCGGCAGGCCCAGGTCGAGGAGCGTCAGGGTGCCGAGGACCACCCACGCGAGCTGGAATGCGCCAAACCCTTCGGTCCCGAGTCCCCGCACGATCTGGGGGAACGCGAGGAGCCCGACCAGCAGGGGCAGGCCCTGGCCGACGGCATTGTACGCGATACTGGTTGCGACGCGCCGACCGGTGTGGAGCGTGGTGTTCATCGCCATCGGAAGGCGACCGCGAGGGCGCGCCAGGCGGCAGGCCGCCAGATGACGGCGAGGAGGCCGGCCAGGGTTCCGACCCCGTATCCCAGGTGCAGCAGCGCGAAGTAGACCGGGACGGCGAAGGCCAAGCCAGGATCTCGGTGGCTCCAGGCGGAGTGCGCGGCGAGGCTCAAGACGGTTGCCAGCCAGGCCACGCCCGCAGCGGCCAGAGGCGGGACCCAGAGTGAGGCGATCAGCAGGAGCACGAAGGCTCCGGGTGCGAGGTGCCGCGGGCCGCAGGCGGTGACGCCGAAGCGCAAGGGATACACGGCCCAGTAGCCGTTCTCCACGGCGCGGGCCGCGAACCCGCCGAGGCGGGTGCGGGGATGGTAGTAGCAGACGATGCGCGGATCGAACACGATGCGTCCGCCCGCGCGCCGCAGCCGCTGGTTGAAGGCCATATCCTGGCCGCGCCGGAGGTGCGGGTCAAACCCTCCGATGCGGTCGAACAGGTCGCGCGGATAACACCCGTAGGGAACCGTGTCCACCTCGCGCGGCGTGGCGGCCCCGTGCCGGTAGGTGGCGCCGCCGACGCCGAGCGGATGGGTCAGCACGACTTCCGCGGCGCGCGCGGGAAGATCGCGTTCGAGTGGCTGGATGATCCAGCGACCGCCCACGTTGTCGGCGTTGTGGCGCTGCAGGGCCTCCACGCAGTCGCGCACGTACGATGGCGGGTACGCCGAGTGGGCATCCATCCGGAGAATGACGTCGCCGCGGGCGGCGGCGATCCCCCGGTTCAGCGCGGTGGGCGTAACGCGCTCGGGATTGTCCAGTACGCGCACCCGCGGGTCGCGCTCGGCGAGCGCCTCCAGCCGGGCGCGCGTGCCATCGGTACTGCGTCCGTCCACGGCGATGACCTCGAGCCGGTCCTGAGGATAGTCGCCGTTCAGGGCCGTTTCGATCGGCCCGGCCACATAGGGCGACTCGTTACGGCAGGGGAGGATGATCGAAACGAAGGGGAGCGTGGTTTCAGGTGGCATGGACGTGGGGCTCAAAGTAGGGATAGGGCCGGTTCATCGGCAAGGCCGGACAGTTATCTTGTCGGCGATGACTCGTCATAGGGACATGCGTTGACCGCGGTGGCCGCCGGGCTGTTGCTACTCGCGGTCACCGCGTGGACGGCACACCGCCTCGACGGGTCTTGGGCTGCTCCCGGCTCGATCTTCGCTCTCTCGTGGTTCCTCTACGCGTTGCTGGCAACGGCATTCGTGATCGACCCGGCGCCGCACGGGCTCGCCGCGCTTTGGATCGCCGCCGGGTCGGTTGCGGTGGTCGTGGGCGGATGGAGTCTGCCGCGCGTCCCCTCCGTAGGGCGACCGCGCCCTTCCCTGACACTGGCGCAGTTCCCGCTGCTGCGGTTCGTGACCCTCCTCCTCGTGCTTGCCGGAGTAGTCGAGATTCTCTACCTCTTCACGCGAGCGGGGTTCTCACCGACGCGAATCATCTCGTTCGTGGTGATTGCGCAACTCAGTGCGCAGAATCGGGCGCAGTTCGGATATGGGGATATGGAACAGGGCATCGCGGAGCGCGTGCTGCTCCTCTGCCTCTACTCGGGACCGCTGTTCGGCGGGCTGCTGTTTCGTGTCGGTGGACATCGGCGGGACCGCGTCCTTGGTCTTGTGGCGCTGATCAACGTTGTGTTTGTTGCCACCCTGTACGGTTCTCGGATGGGTGTGCTGTTTGGGGGCAGCTTCTGGCTGTCCAGCTATCTCGCGGCGACCGTTTGGGGGGGGCGAATCGGTACGGTGGCCGGCCGCCGACTACTGTTTCGTCTCGGCATCCTGGGCGCCATCGTGCTTTTCGGGTTATCACTTCTGGCCATGATCGTGCGGTACGCCGAGACCTCATCCGCCGGCCGTCCCATCATGTTGCTGGTGTCAGATCCCTTTGGCTTTATTGCCGCATTCGGTATCTGGTTGCAGGAGGAAGGCCTGCGGACCCAGCAGTTCCTGGGCGGGTATCGGACGTTTGTCCGCTTCTTCCAGTTCTTCGGGGTGCCGGCCGAGTGGCCGCCCGAGATTGATGTTGGCTTCAATCGCTCGAATATCTATACCGTCTTCCGCGGCCTGATCGAAGACTTCGGTACAGTCGGAGCGATGGTCTGGCTTGGCGGATTCGGTGCCATTGCGCGGCTGGCGTTCCGAGGGGTGATCGCCGGGCGCCGCTGGGCGATGCCCATCCTCGTTGGCGTCTATGCCTTCATCCTGATCGGGTTCAGTTTCAGCATGTTTGCGTACACTATCCCCTCGGTGGCGTATGCGCTTTTCGTGGTGTATGCGTTTGTCGCCGCTCGTTTGGAGGACTACCGAACCCGCCTGACGGTCAGGCATGCGTCCTGACGTGAATCGCCGATATCGCATCGTTGCCCCGACCCTCGGCATGGCGTCGTTCATCGAGTCCGACTTCGCCCTGTTGCGGGAACGCCATGAGGTGCGCGAGGTCCCCGTTGCGACTGTGGCCGGACAGGTCCGTGCGCTTCTCGCGCTGGCCTCGGCGGACCTGGTGCTCCTGTGGTTTGGCAGCACACGGTTTCTCCCTGTGGCGCTGGCGGCGCGTCTGATGGGACGACCGGTGGTCATCATCACGGGAGGGTACGACGTGGTGAGCGAGCCGGGCATCGCGTATGGCAACATGCGGGGTGGGCTTCCGCGCCTCCTGGGTCGTGCGGTCTTCCGGACCGCGGCGGCAGTAGCGTGCATTTCCGAAGCGATTCGTCACGATGTGGTGACGTTGGCGCGGGTGCCCGAGCGTCAGGCGCACCTGATTCCTTTGGGCTTCCCCGCGGGACCTGAACCACTGAAGCGACGCGAGCCGATCGTGTTGACGGTAGCCTTTGGGGACGAGAGTTCGATCCATCGGAAGGGGTTAATGGATGTCGCGCGAGCGTCCCGACTCTTGCCGGACTTGCGCTTCGTGATGGTCGGCCGTTTCACTGACCCGGCACGGCGTCTGGTCGTGGAGGCCGGTGGATCCAACCTCGAGTTGCCCGGTTATGTGTCCAACGATCGACTGGCGGAGCTGATGCAATCAGCCGCAGTCTACTATCAGCCGTCGCTCCACGAAGGGTTTGGTTGTTCGGTGGCGGAGGCGATGCTGGCCGGGTGCGTCCCGGTGGTGACGCGCCGCGGCTCCCTTCCTGAGGTCGTAGGCGACGCCGGTTTGTACGTTGAACCTCGCGACGTGAGCGGTCAAGCCGTCGCCGTGCGCGCCGCGTTGGATCGTGCGGGAAGCGAGCATCCGCGGCGCCGGATCCTCGCTCACTTTCCAGTGGATCGTCGCTGTCACCGCCTGCTGCAGCTACTGGACTACGCCATGGAGGGGCAATGACTACAAGACCATCGTCGCAAGGTGTTGGGGACGGGGACATCAAGGTGGCGGCATCCGCTGGGTGGGATGCCGCGATCACGGTTCTGTCCACGATGCGTGAACGCTGGCGCCTGATGCTGGCGGTTGCGAGCGTGGTCCTGCTCTTGGGTGCCATCCTGACCTTGCGGGGGCGGGAGTTCTCTGCACGCGCCAGTATCACGCCGGAAGCTGCCGCGTCGTCCGCGCCCCAGCTGGGGAACCTCGCGCTGCAGTTCGGGGTCAACTTGGGAGCAGGGGCCGCAGGGGTCGGCGATCCCGTGAGGTTCTATGAGGAGCTCCTCCGTTCGCGCGATATCCTTCGCGCTGCCGTGACCACCTCATATCGGTTCGCTACGCCGGACAATGATACGCTCGTTGGCGACTTCGCGTCCCTGTACGCGGTCCAGGGCGCGAATGATGCAGAGCGAATTGACCGTGCCATCAGCATGCTGCGGCGGCAGGTCACACCATCCACCGTCCGCGACGCGGGGATTGTGCGACTGCAGACGGTGGCCCGTTGGCCAGCATTGGCCGAGCAACTCAACCGGCGACTGCTCGATCTCGTGGCCACGTTCAACCTGGAGCGGCGCCAGTCTCAGGCATCGGCACGACGGGCGTTCGTGGAGGGGCGGTTGACAGAGGTCGGACACGCGTTGACCGCCGCCGAAGATTCACTGGAGGCGTTCCTCGCCCGCCACCGTGTACGCTCGTCCCCAGACCTTGATCTGGCGCTTGAGCGCCTGCGACGCACCGTCACCCTGCGAGAGCAGGTGCATACGCAGTTGGCCATCGCGTTCGAAGAGGCGCGCATCGATGAAGTGCGCGCCACCCCGGTGGTGACCGTGGTGGAGGTGCCCGAGGGGTCGGCTCGGCCGGTCGGCAGCGTGGCCCGCGATCTGTTGACGTGGCTTGTCATCGCGTTGCTGATCGGCGGCGTCGCCGCGGTCGTGGCGGGCTCCTGGGCCGAGTATCGGCGGGACCATCGGGCGCAACTTGCGGGTTTGCCGACCGGGCCATCGCGAGATCGGTGAGCACGGGCCAGAGGCGGGCCCCATTCGGAGAAGGGGTGTCCCGATACGACTACATCGTGACGTTCGCGGTGGAATTTGCGATCCTTGCGGGCGGCCTCCTCGTGTACCGACTGGCCGCGATCGCTTTCACTGGGCCGGAGTTTGGCGAGTATGTTCTGGCCCGGCGGAACGTCAGCCTGCTGCAGTTGCCGCTGCTGATGGGGCTGAGCGTCGGCGTAACGCGCTTCATTGCCCTCGCGATCGACGACCCGGCGCAACAGGCTCGGGTTCAACTGGCGGCCACGCTGATCGCCGGAACAGCCGCCGCGCTGGCGGCAGTAGCTCTGGTCGTGCTGGCGCGCCCGTTGGCGTTCCTGTTGTTCGGCACACCGGAGCTGCACGGTTTGACGAGGGCACTGGTGCCGGCATTGGCAGGCGCGGTGTTTCACGGGGTTGCGTACGGGATGCTCCGCGGGCGCCTCGCCATGCGCGCGGCGAATGCGCTGCAGCTTCTGAATCTTGGCATTATCCCACCGGCGGTCCTTGCGTTGCGTCCCGAGAGCGTGACGGAAGTCATTCTTGGCACGGGGATCGGGTGGTGCGTCAGCGCCTGCGGGGTACTGGCCTGGACTCTGGTGCGCGTCAATCGGCCTGCACTCGATCGACGCGCCCTGTGGGCAACGGCTCGCGACCTGGCCCGCTACGGGGTGCCGCGCGTCCCGGGGGATGCGGCGCTCGGGGCGCTGTTTGCGTTACCGGTGATGTTGACGTCGCATGTGGCTGGTGTGACCGCGGCAGGCTTCGTTGGCGTTGGGGTGGCGGTCGTCAGCTTGATGGGCGCCCCATTCGCCCCGATTGGCCATATCGTCCTCCCGACGGCAAGTGCGCGGTTCCGGCGGGGTGACCGTGCGGGCCTGCGGCGAGATTCGTTTCGCTTGGTGCGCGTCGCGGTC
>JBBDNM010000033.1:0-26537 GCA_040877595.1 Gemmatimonadales bacterium
GCTGGGCGGGACCGACTATGTTCGCGATCGCGACGCCGAGTTTGCGGACCGCGACCTCCCACGCGCCGAACTCCTCCGGCGCCTCAACCAGGCGGGCGACACCATCGTCACGGTGTTGGCCGACCTGCCAGTTGACACGACCGACCGGTCGGTCGAGGTGGCCGGGGTGCAACTGCCGGTGCCCGTCCTGCTGGGGCACCTTGTCGCCCATCTGGCGTATCACCTCGGCCAAATTGATTATCACCGCCGTATCGTGACCGGCCGAGCCGAACCGCTCGGTATGGTCAGTCCCAAGGCCCTGAGCTTGTAACTCGGAGTGTATATGCGTCCAAGTAGTTTGTTCGCGCTGGTGCTCGCGGGATCCACAGCGACCGCCCAGGTCCCGGAGACCTATACCAACCTGCAGGTCCTTCCAGAGAACATCTCGCGCAATGAACTGACCGCGATCATGCGCGGGTTCACCGAAGCCCTGGATGTGCGATGCAGCACGTGCCACGTGGGTGAGGAAGGCCAGCCGCTTGCCGAGTATGACTTCGCCTCTGACGACCGCGAAATGAAGGTGAAGGCCCGTGCGATGCTGCGCATGGTGCGCGCGATCAACACGGATCACGTTGCCCCGCTGGGCGGGAGCGTACAGGTCCAGTGTTTCACTTGCCACCGCGGCGCGTCGTCCCCGCAACGCCTCGAAGCGGTGCTTGTCGCCGCATGGCAGTCCGCGGGTGCGGACTCACTGGAGCGCGCGTACCGCGGCTACCGGGATCAGTACTACGGTCGCGCGGTGTTCGACTTCGGGCCCGAGACCCTGGTGAGGACCGCGCAGCAATTGTTCCGGCTGCCGAATGGCCCACAGGGCGCGCACCGCGCGCTCACGATCCAAACCACGCTGTTCCCGGAGGACGGGCAGGGATGGATCGCCTTCGGGCAAACGTTGGCAGCCATCGGTGATACCGCCGCCGCGATCACGGCCCTCGAACGGGCCGTTACCTTGGTAGGTTCGAGCCCGCAGCTGCAGCGGATGCTCGGTGCGCTGCGAGGCAATCAGTAGGCGGCGCGCGCTGGCCGCGCTCCCGCTACCCGTGCATCCCCTCTGGCGGCAGGCCCATTTCCGTGTATTCTCTCCGTCCCCAACCCTTTGGAGGTATTGTGGACATGCACAAGGTTCTCCACGGTCTGACCCGGGCCGTGGCCATGGTGGGTGTGGTAGCACTGGTAGCGTGTACGGAAACGACGGCGCCCGATGACGACGGCACTCCGACCCCGTCGACGGCGACCATTCGGGTCGTGAACAACACAGGCGAGGCCATTTTCTATGTCTACTTCTCGCTGTGTTCTGATCCATCGTGGGGTAGCGACCGCCTGGGCTCCACCGAGACCATCAGTGACGGGGCCTCTCGGTCGTGGACCGGCGTAAGCCCCGGATGTTACGACCTCCGGGCGGACACACAGTCGGGCAGGTCCGTGACCTTCTTGAGCGTTCAGGTCAGCGCGGGCGAGACCGAGACGTACGACGTACAGTGATGTCCTGATGGCGACCGCCACACGCACCCGCGTTGCCGGCTATCTGTTGGCCTTGGGCGCGGGTGTCGTGTGGGGTACCACCGGCCCCCTCAGCACGGCGCTCTATGCTGAGGGGGCTTCGATTACCGGGATCGGGTTCTGGCGGATCCTCATTGGTGTGTTGGTCCTCGCCGTGTGGGGGCTCACCCGTCCAGGGTTCTTCCAGATGGATCGTCGCGGCCTCTGGCTGATTGCTGGGGCCGGTGGCGCGCTCGTCGCCCTGTTTGAGGTGGCGTATCAATTCGGTATCGCCGGGGCTGGAGTCGCCGGGGCTGCCGCACTCCTCTACCTCGCCCCCATGTTGGTCGCGACCCTGGCCCAGCCGCTGCTCGGCGAGCGCCTGACGGCCCTCAAGGTTGGCCTCGCCGTCGTCGTCATGGTCGGTGCCACCCTCACCGTGCGTGGCACCACCCACCAGCCGTTCATTGGCGATGCCGCGTTGCCGAGCGTCATGATCGGCGTCATCGGTGGCGTGCTCGCGGCGGTGAGCTACGCCGGCACGACGATCCTGGCCCGCTGGGCGGTGCCACAGTACGGGACGCTGCGTGTGCTGTTCTGGGAGTTGGCTGGTGGGACCGCGATCCTCGGCGTCGTGCTCACGCTCGCCGGACACGCGCCGGCGCCGGCGACCACGACCGGTGGCTGGATGTACCTCCTCGCGTTGGCGGCCGGTCCGGTGCTTGGGGCGAATTTCCTCTTTTTCGCGGCCGTCAAGCGCATTCAAGCCGCGTGGGCTGCCGTTGCCGCAACGATCGAGCCCGTCGCCGGCGCGTTCCTGGCGCTGTTGCTGTTCGGTCAGGTGCTCACCCCCCTCGGCTGGATGGGTCTGGCGCTGGTGGTGGGTGGCGTCGGCGTGGGATACTGGCGTGAAGGCCGCGGTGATCGCGAAGGATGAGCGGCCCCTCGTCCTGTTCGACGGGGAGTGCGGACTCTGCTCCGCAAGCATTCAGTTCATTCTGCGTCGCGAGCGACGCCCCTACTTTCGATTCGCCCCGCTGCAGGGCCAGGCGGCCGCCGCCGTGCGTCACCGTCATCCGTGGCTCGAAGGGGTTGATTCCCTCGTGGTTGTCGACCGGGGCCGCGCGCTGATGCGCTCCGCTGCCGCTCTGCAGATTGCCGGGCATCTCCGGTGGCCGTGGCCGTTGGCTCGCGCGGCCTGGATCATTCCACGACCCTTGCGCGACGCACTGTATGATGTTGTCGCGCGCCACCGGCATCGGCTGATACCCAGCGCACCGTTCAGGCCGCCGACGGGGCTGGCGGATCGTTTCCTCGACTAGGAGTCTCGCTGTGTCAACACCGTTCTACGTCAGTCGCTCGTCCATCACCCGTGTCGCGGGGGTACACCGGGTCGGCACATTGCCGACCGGCGAATCCATCGACTTTGGCGTCCACGGATCCATCAAGGAGCACTACCGGCTGGACGCGAAGGACTTGCCGCTCCCCGTGGACTACATCGTCGCGGCCACGGGTGCCTGAATGCTCGGCACCCTTGTTGGCGCACTGGAAGTGCGCGCGATCCCGCTCGGTCCCGATGCGATTGCCGCCGTGGCTGAGGGTACCAATGAGATCCATGACCGACTCCCGGTCCTGACCGCGATTGTGGTGCACTACACCCTGCGGGTGCCAACCGGTCACCGGGACAAGGTCGACCGCGCCCTGGCGACGCATCAGGAGAAATGTCCCACGGCCGGCAGCCTGGGTGCGGCGGTGAAGATTTCGTGGACGGCGGACGTGCAGGAGGTCTAGGAGCGGCCCACGTCCCCGTAGACGGACTCCGCGGCGCGACGTCCTGATTGCAGAGCCCCGTTGATCGACCCGTTGTCCCGGTGATCGCCGCACACGTAGAGACCGGCGCCGAGCCGTACCGGACGATGCGCCGGGTCGAGCGTGTCTTGCAGCGGGATGGCCCGCGGGATGGTATAGGTGGCGACGTGTTGCCACCGGTCCACCACTGAGGCGCCGAACCAGGTGCTTAGCTGCTCGCGCACGCTGGCCTCGTCGGCACCGATGCCCAACCCGTTTGCGGCAACCAGGTGGCGCCCGGCCGGAGCCAGGTGGGGAGACACGTTGCTCGGCACGGCCAAGTGGTTGACTGGACCACTCCCGTCGCCGTCCAGCACCACGACCGCGTCCGCCAACGGGGGCTCGGGGGCCGAGAAGTAGAACGTTTGAGTGCCGCGCCACCCTGGAAAGGTCAGCGTTCGGTGGCCGGCCAGGCTGGCGGCCGTCTCCCCGTCAGTTGCCAGCACGATGGCCGTGCCCTGCAGTTCCTCGCCGGAGGTCAGCCGCACGGTCCCGTGGGCACCATCAATCGCCTCAACCGCAGCTCCGCATCGGACGCGTTGTCCGTCCAGCCGATCACGCAGCTGCTGAGCAATCGCTCCCATGCCCAGGGCCGGGGTTGCCGCGCCGCCGCGGGCAAACATGGCCTGCAGGAAGAGCATGGCCCGATTCGATGTGGCCAGGCGTCGCTCCAGAAACATGCCGCCAAAGAATGGCCGGAACAGGCGATTGATCAGGCGATCAGAGAACCCGCGAGCCGACAGTTCTGCCTCGGTGGATCGTTCGGGCGTACGCCACAACTCCTCCGGTTCGCCCCGCAGGACATCCGCGCGAAGCCGCGCAAAGGGCAGGGCATCTCCGGCATGCATGGCGGGAGTGAAGAGCGTCGCCAATGCGCGAACGGTCCCGTCACCTGGATCCGAAACGCGATGGAATCGTCCATCGGCCCAGACCGCCGCGCCTTTCCGCCACGGGCGCAGGTCCAGGGGTCCGTAGTCCAATACCGACTGCGCTTCAGGGTACGCTGGGAGGAATATCTGGAACCCTCGGTCGAGGCGAAACCCGCGGACCACATCGGTCCGGGCTCGTCCCCCTACGCCGTCCGACGCTTCCAGGATGAGCGCCGGAATGCCCAATTCACGCAACCGTCGCGCGCAGGCCAGACCG
Organism: Gemmatimonadales bacterium; assembly: GCA_040877595.1. GTDB lineage: Bacteria > Gemmatimonadota > Gemmatimonadetes > Gemmatimonadales > GWC2-71-9 > JBBDNM01. The sequence goes on from JBBDNM010000033.1 coordinate 4,510, forward strand.
GCCAGACCTCCGCCCACAATGATCACGTCCGATGCTCGGTTGGCGTTCACGGCGCGAACCTCCCGCGTCGTCCAATGGCTGTCAAGACCTCCGGCCCGACACGGCTTGGACCATCCGTCGCCTCAGCGTGCCTTCATACTTCCTTCAGTCGGGTTCCGTATTATTACCGTGCGTACGCTACCCTCGTGGAGGTCCTGTGCTGAGTTTACGGCAGGTACTGGTGTTGGTCGTTGTTGGCCTGATCGTGACGGCCTGTACCGAGGAGCGGATTGTGTATCGGGACCGTGCGCCCTTCAACCCACCTGCCGACGCCGCCACAGGGTTTCTGGGCTACTACACCGTAGCGGATCGCCAGACGACGTGCGGCAACTGCCACGTCGGGGTTCAGCTGCAGTGGCAAACGACTCGGCACGCGCAAGCGTGGTCCACGTTGCGGAATTCGGGGAGTGCCCAGGCTTTCTGCCAGGGTTGCCATACGGTCAGCGAGCGTGGCAACCCGATTGCGACCGCCGCCGGATACAATGCCGTTCCGGATAGTGCCTACCACGATGTGCAATGCGAGAGTTGCCACGGACCTGGCCTGACCCACGTGCAGGATCCGGGCGCCAGTCAGCCGGTGGCGTCCCTCGCCGTCTCGACCACTGCGGCCAATGGTACCTGTGCCGAATGCCACTCTGGCGCGCATCATCCATTCGCCGACGAGTGGGAAGCGTCCGCGCACGCCACTCGCGTGGCGTCTGCGACCCGCACTGAGTGCATTACGTGTCACACCGCCCAAGGGGTTCTGGCGGCGTGGGGCGTCGATACGCGCTACACGGAACAGTCAGATCCCGTGGAGCAACAGCTGGGCATCGTGTGTGCGGTGTGCCATGACCCCCACGGTTCCGGCAACTCGGCCCAGTTGCGGTTCCCGATTGACGTGCCAAGCGCCGAGAACAATCTGTGCATTAAATGCCACCACAAGCGAGCAGAGCCCGAGGTTGCGTCCGCGACCATTCGCGGACCGCACTCCCCCGAGGGGCCGCTCCTTCTTGGTGAAGGCGCCGGGTGGTTCCCGCCGGGATTCCAGCTTGACTCCGCCCTCGGGCGTATCGCCGGGACGCACGGATCCGAGGCCAATCCGCGGCTCTGTGCCACATGCCATGTGTCCAGCTTCAGCGTGACCGACCCGGCCACCGGCGACTTCCGTTTCAGCGCCACGGGTCACCTGTTCACGGCCATCCCGTGTGTGGATTCCACGGGAATCCCCACCAACAATGACTGTGCGCTCACGCAGCGCAGTTTCCAGGCCTGCACCAACGCCGGGTGCCATGGCAGTCTGACGGCGGCGCGGTCGGCGTACATCACCGCCAACGCGCGCATCGCCAGCCTGGTAGACGAGATTGACGCTCTGCTGCTGCTCGTCCCGCCCGGAGAGAACGTGCGGAACGACGGACGCTTCACCGTGGCCGACGGCACGTGGTTCAATGCTCGTCTTGGCGAGCTGACAGGGTCGGCCATTCACAACCCGTTCCTGATCGAGTACTTGCTGCTCGCCTCCGTGGACGCGCTCGAGACGACCTACAGTCTCGCCCCGATGCCGTCCGGCATTTCCCGAGACCGTATGTTCCGGTAGGCCGGTCATCCAGCACGCGACGATCGACTCGGTGATCGTGGAATCGCCGCTGCCCGGGGGGGTGGCGGTGATCGTCCGTTTCTTCTTTCATGTTCCCCAGTGGATTCAGATTGGCGGTGCCATCGTCGGGGCCGCCGTGGCGTTGTGGGTCCTGCGCGCGCTGTGGCGGCGTCGCCTGATATTCCGCGACTGGGTCACGAGTCGTCCGCGGAACTTCAAGCTGGGTATGGGCGCTGTGGCGGGGATCCTGGTACTGGGCGCGGCGGGCGCTGGAGCGGTGAGCTGGAACTACATGCAGCATGACAACGGGTTTTGCACCGGTTGTCACGTCATGAGTGACGCGTTCAACCGATTCACCACCAGCGAACACGACAGCCTGTCGTGCCACGATTGCCATCAGCAGTCACTCTACGCCTCCGCCCGCCAGATGTACCTGTGGGTTCTCGAGCGGCCTGAGGACATCGGCCAGCATGCGGGCGTGCCTAATGCCCGTTGCGAGTCCTGCCATGTGACGGGACAACCCGAAGTGTGGCAGCGCATTGCCTCCACGGCGGGGCATCGCACCCATCTGGAATCGGATTCGAGCGCACTGGACGAGGTCCGGTGCATTACCTGCCACGGGGTCGAGGTCCATCGATTTACGCCCGTAGACCAGACATGCGCGCAATCAGGGTGTCACGAGAACCAGGATATTGCCATCGGCCCGATGCAGAACCAGACCGCCCTGCATTGCGTGACCTGTCACGAGTTCACGGCCGAGGTTCCGTTGCTTGCAACACGAGACTCGGCAGCGGGCACGATGCGTCCCGACGACCCGCAGTGCCTGTCGTGCCACGAGATGCGCGCCGTGCTCGAATCGTTCGACCCCCTCCGGGATCCGCACGGCGGCACCTGCGGCATGTGCCACAATCCGCACACCCAGGAGACGGCCGCCGCCGCAGGACAGACCTGCACGACGTCTGGGTGTCACGACAACTGGCGTGTCGAGCCATTCCATACCGGCGCGAATCACCGCCGCATCGGGGAGTCGTGTTTGACCTGCCACGAGCCGCACCGCGCCGCCGTGGACGCCAGCGACTGTACGGCGTGCCACGAGTCGGTCGTCAACCGGGACGACGTGCCGCAATCCCAGCGGGACCGCCTCCGCCGGGCACTCCCGTTTGATACGGCCGCCGCGGCACGCCGCATTGGCGCGGGGCTTGGGTTCGGTGTGGTGCCGTGGCCCATGGCCCGCGATGCGCCGTACCAGCCGCCACCCGACTCCTTCCCGCACGCCCGCCACACCACGTTGTCCTGTACCACCTGCCACACAACCCGCGACGGCACGCAAGGCCTCGTGTTTGCCGCCCCCCGCGGCTGCCAGCTCTGTCACCACCAGGATGGCCCATCGACTGATTGTCAGCGGTGTCATGTCAGCGGTCCGGAGGTTCCGTATGCCGCGCATGTCACGGTTGCCGTCCACCCTCGGGGCCCGGCCACGCGTGAGGCGGCGTTCCGTCATGCCGACCACGCGGCCACGTCATGCACTTCCTGCCACGCCAATGGTGCGGCGCTCGCCGTCAGCGACGACATGCGCGCCTGTCGGGACTGCCACGACGACCATCATACGGCCCGGCGTGACTGTGCCACCTGTCACGCGATGCCGGACACGGCGGCGCACGAGCCACCGTCCGTGGGGCATGTCGCGTGCGACGCGTGCCACGCCTCCAGCACGGTGCAACGGCTCGTGCCGGATCGCGCGTTCTGCGCCACCTGCCACGAGCCTCAGCAGGCCGGCCATTTTGATGACCGTGAGTGCACCATGTGTCACATGCTGGCGTCGCCCGACCAGTGGCGTCGTCACCTCACGCGGGCACCATGACACCGCGAGGCCTCTGGCTGGTGCTGTTGGTCCCGACGGGGTTGGTCGGCCAGGGGTGGCGGGTGGATGCGCAACTCGGCATGCGGTCAGCAGCCGTACGCGGCCTGCAGGTGGATACGGTCGCGCGCGATGCGCTGGCTCCGGGAGCGTCAACCTTTACGCCGGACGGCTACGCCGCGTTCTGTCCGGCGGGCGCGGCCTTGTGTACGTACTATCGACCGGGTCCCGTGGTGCATGCGGCTCCGTTGCAGGCACACGTCGCGGCAGATCTCTGGGGGTTCGGTGTCCGGGGTCTCCGACTCCGCGTCAACGCGCGTCACGTCAGTGACCTGGCCGAGGGCGGCATGTGGCCGGGCACCGCACCGCGGTTCCAACTCGTCGAAGGTCACGCCGAGTATGCCCAGCGCACGGTGACGGTGCGACTCGGCCGAACCGTGCTGAGCTCGCGACTGGGATGGCACGGATTGGATGGCGTGCAGGGTGAGGTGCGGCTCGCCGCCGGCCGCATGGCGATTGGCGCTTGGGGTGGATGGGGATTGGCTCAAGCCGCTACCGTTCCGGCCACCAGCGCGGCCGTGAATCCCCTCGCCGAATACCAGCCGCGCGACCGTCAGCTCATCGCTGGTGGTGACATCGCCTGGCGATCGCCGTCACTGCAGGGCCGCGTCGTCTATCAACGCGAGGTGGACCCCGCGGTGGATTACTTCCTGAGCGAGCGGATCGCAGCGGATGCCGACTGGCGCGTCGTGCGAGGCGTCTCCCTGAACGCTGGCGCCGAGTACGATCTGGATGCGGCGGTGTGGGGGAGCGCGGACGCGGCGTTGGCGGTGCATGCCCCCAGTGGTGCGCAGAGCAGTATCGGGGTCCGCCGCTATCGCCCGTACTTTCCGCTGTGGACCGTATGGGGCGCGTTCAGCCCATCGCCCTACAGCGCGGTGTTCGGCTCCCTCGACGTCCCCATGGGCCCTGATGTCAGCGCGTGGGCACGGGCGGAACGCTATTGGTTTGATCCGAGTGACGCGAGAACGCCCCTGGTGACCACGGAAGATGCCGGATGGCGCTGGCAGACCGGTGCCGGATGGCAGGCCGGGGCCGTGCTGCGACTCGAGGCCCAGGGGCACGCGGCGTTCGGCCCCGGCGCGGCGTCCATGGGCTTCGATGCGCGCATCCGCGCGGCGGTGCACGCGCATTTGGACCTGACGCTGCACGGTGGCCGGCTCGTGCGTCCGCTCGAACTGCGCTACCACGACATCGCCTTGTGGCAAGGTGGTGGTGATGTGCGCTGGCGCCTGCATGACCGGCTGACGGCGACCGGGGGTCTGATGGTGGTGGATGAAACGCGCGAACGCCCGGACGCCGCCGCCGTACGCTGGAGCCACCTGCGGGCGCACCTGGGCATTCGGGTGCTGCTAGGCAGTGGTGCCGACCGCACGCACCTTCCGCCGGCCGTGCTCGCCATGCCGGAGAGCCGCTGATGCGTCGGCTGTTACTGGTCGTCCTGGTCCTGGTGGCGGGCACCGCGGTCCGGGCCTTGGTGCGTCCCGCCACCTTCGATCACGTCGCGCACGCCGGCTTGTTCCCCACATGCACGTCCTGCCATGGGGGGATTACCCGTCCAGACGCATCCCTGTGGCCGACCGCGAGCCAGTGTGCCGCGTGCCACAACGGGACGGTGGCCGAACGGGTCACCTGGACACCGCCGACCGCGCGGCCGGCGTCGAACCTGCGCTTCACGCACGAGACCCACCGCGCCGCGGCCGGCGACACGATCGCGTGCGCGGATTGCCACACCCGAGCCGGAGAGCCCACGGAGATCCGTTGGGCCAGTGCGCGGCAGTGTGTCTCCTGCCACGGATTCGCGGAAGCGCATCTCGCGATACCCGCAACCGCATGCGCGACATGCCACGTCCGCCTGGCTGATGCGGCGCTCACGGAATCCCAGATCGCCGAGTTTTCCGAACCCCCCAGCCATGAGCGGTCAGACTTCGGCCTCGCCCACGCCGATCAGGTGGACCAGGCCTGTTCCACCTGTCATGCGCAGGAGTTCTGCACCACGTGCCACGTCAACGCCGCCGCTATCCCGGCGATTGCCGAGTTGGGGTCGAACCCTCGCTCCACCGAGCTTGCGGCGAACGTGTCTGTGCCGCCGGGTCATGCGGATCCCGGCTTCGTCACGGATCACGGGCGCTCAGGGTCTCTCTCGTGCGCCACATGCCATACGCAGTCGTCCTGCACGGATTGCCATCGGAATAACGCACCGCCGGATCACACGCGCTCGTTCACGGACTGGCGGCATGGGCCCTCAGCGGACGCCGCGACGCTGCGCTGTGCCACGTGTCATGTGCGGAACGACTGTCTCGACTGCCATCGGCCCGGCCCAGGCTCCGGCGCGTATCACCCGGCGGACTACCTGGCACGCCACCCGGCGGCGGCGTACGGGCGGGAGACGTCGTGCTCGGATTGCCACAATCCGGCGGGGTTCTGCGCGTCCTGTCACCAGATGACCGGTCTCACGTCCCGCGGCGGCGGTGTCTTGCGCGGCGGATATCATGAGGGCCAGCCCGCATTTCTCGTCGGCCATGGCCCGTCGGCTCGGCGGAGCCTCGAGTCCTGCGTGTCCTGTCATACGGAAACGGATTGCCTGACCTGCCACTCCTCGGTGCGCGGACGCGGGTTCAATCCGCACGGCGCAGACTTCAACGCCGAACGGCTCCGGCGGCGGAATCCCGAGATGTGCATCGTGTGTCACGGTGTCGCGATTCCGGGCGCGTGAGGGTCCCGGGGGACCCAGGCCCCGGGCGTTTCGCTATCCGGTCATTGAACTCCTGTGTCATTGCAAGGTATTGTTCCCACATAGGGAGGAGTACGCATGAAAGCGCCCGCGAAAGTCTTTCTCGCCGGTATCGTGGTGATCGGAGCGGTCGGCTGGCTCATGGCCACCGGGATCTCCGAAACCGGCGTCTATTTCCTCACGCCCTCGGAGCTGGCACAACGGGTCGAGGCGGATCCGTCGTTCCGGAATATCGGCGTCAAGATGGGTGCCAACGTCGTGCGTGGGACGATCACGCGTGAAGTCGCCACCCAGACGATCACGTTCCGGGTCACCGATGGGCAGACCGAATGGCCCGTGGTGTACCGCGGCCTGGCGCCGGACACGTTTACCGACGATGTCGAGGTCGTGGTCGAAGGCCGTCTCGACGACGGAGGGGTCTTTCAGGCCACAACCCTGCTAGCCAAGTGCGGCTCGCGGTACGAAGCGGTGCCGGAAGCGCCCTGACGCATGACGATCCTCGGCCAACTCGCGCTGTGGCTGTCCTTCCTGCTCGCGGGGTGGGGCGTGATCGCGGGGGTGCTCGGGGGTCGCCGAGGCACCCCGGCCTACGTCCAGTCGAGTCGTCGGGCCACCTACGGACTCGCCGCGGCGCTTGGCGTTGCGTCGTTCGCGCTGATGGTGGCCCTGGTGCGCCACGACTTCAACGTGGCGTACGTGGCCAGTTATACCGCCCGCAACCTGCCGACGCCCTACCTCATTTCCGCGTTCTGGGGTGGTCAGGCTGGCAGTCTCCTGTTCTGGGCAGTCATCCTCGCATTGTTCGCCGCTGCCGCCCAGTGGATCACGCCGCGCCGCCACGCGCCGCTCATGCCGTGGGTGGCCGCGGTGACCTCGGGGACCACGCTCTTCTTCGTCGCGGTCATGCTGTTTGCCGCCAATCCGTTCGCACGGCTCCCCTTTACACCGCTTGATGGCAATGGACTGAACCCGCAGTTGCAAAATCCGGGGATGGTGGTGCATCCGCCCATGCTCTATTTGGGCTACATCTCCATTACGATCCCGTTTGCCTTCGCTGTGGCCGCCCTGATGTCGCGCCGACTCGATACGGGATGGCTGCACGCCATTCGCAAGTGGACGTTGCTGTCGTGGACGTTCCTCGGGATCGGCATCACGCTGGGGATGTGGTGGGCCTACGTCGAATTGGGCTGGGGTGGATACTGGGCGTGGGATCCGGTCGAGAACGCCAGCTTCCTGCCGTGGCTCACGATGACCGCGTTCCTGCACTCGGTGATGATTCAAGAAAAACGCGGCATGCTGAAGCGGTGGAATGTCATCTTGGTGGCCTTGAGCTTCTTCCTGTCCATCTTCGGCACGTTCATCACCCGCAGCGGTGTCATCTCGAGCGTGCACTCGTTCACGCAGTCGAGTGTCGGCTACTGGTTCGCGGCGTTCCTGATCCTCATTGTCGCCGGCTCCGCCTGGCTGCTCACGACCCGCTTCGATGACCTCGAGACGGAGGCTCATCTGGAAAGTGCCCTGTCCCGCGAGGCCAGCTTCTTCTTCAATAACCTGCTGCTCGTGGGCATCGCGTTCTCCGTACTGTGGGGAACACTGTTCCCGATGGTCTCCGAGCTGGTGCGCGGGACACAAGTGACGGTCGGGCCGCCGTTCTTCAATAAGGTCAACATTCCAATCGGGCTCCTCTTGCTGGGACTCACGGGCATCGGGCCGCTCATCGCGTGGCGACATGCCAGTGCACGGAACTTGACCCGCCATTTCACGGTTCCGGTCGTGGTCGCGTTGGGTGTTGTCGCGGTCGCCTTGCTGATGGGTGGTCGCGAGTTCTACCCCATCGTCACATGGGCATTGGCCGGGTTCGTCCTTTCAGGCATCATACAGGAGTTCGGTCGGGGAGTCGGCGCGCGGCGCCGGCTGCACGGCGAGCATCCATTGGCCGCCTTGGCCCAGCTGATCGGGCGCAATCGGCGCCGCTACGGCGGATACATCGTGCATGTGGGGATCGTGATTTACTTCGTTGCGTTCACCGGCGCGGCGTTCAAGGTCGAGCGTGAAGCGTCGCTGATGCCGGGCCAATCCCTGGAACTGCGGTCACCGTTTGGCCACACGTACACGTTCACGCACCTCGGTGTCTCGCAGTTCACCCAACTGAACCGGTTTATCTCCGCCGCAACCCTCGATGTGGCCCGCGACGGGCAGCGCGTACAGGTCCTGACCAGCGAGAAGCGGCAACACCTCGACTCGTTTGGCCGACGCCAGTTCGAGCCGACCACGGAAGCCGCCATTCGATACACACTGGCCGAAGATATCTATGTCGTGTATGCCGGTTCCGTCGAAGGGACGGACCAGGCGGTCTACAAGATTACGATCAACCCGCTGGTAACACTCCTATGGTTCGGCGGTTTGGTGCTGCTCGTGGGTGGCATCATCACGATGTGGCCTGGGGCACCTCGCCCGCCGGGACCCCGCGGAACCAGTAGCGCGGTGCGACGGACGGAACCGGCGCAAGTGGGCGTATGAAGCGGCGCGCATTTCTTGCTACCGCGCTCGTAGCGCCCGTGGTGATGGCGGCTCGCCAGGCGTCGCAGGACAGCAGCACGATCCGGGCGTTGCAGGCCCCCGACATGGTGGGGCGTCCGCGTGGCCATGTGACGGACTACCAGAACGACCCGGAGATCATTGCCATCGAGCGTCGGCTGCGCTGCACCTGTGGATGTAACCTCGATATCTACGTCTGTCGCACGACGGATTTTACCTGCACGTTTTCGCCGGAACTCCATCGGGAAGTGGTGGGCCTCCACGAGCAGGGCATGACCGTGCAGGGGATCCTCGACGCGTTCGTCGCCAAGTACGGCGAAACCGTCCTGATGGCGCCGGCGCCGGAAGGCTTTAACTGGGCGGGGTACCTCCTGCCCGGGACGGCGATCGTCCTCACGGGCAGCGTTCTCAGTTGGACCCTGATGCGGCGCCACCGCGTCGCGTCGGCGACGCCTGCGCCGGCTCCGGTGGACGTGCTGTCGCCTGACGAGCGTGCCCGTCTTGCCGACGAGCTCCAGCGCCTGGAGGGCTGACATGCTTGAGCTCCTCGCCGGCGCCGCGGTCGCCGCCGCCATCCTCCTGTTCGTGCTGGAACCCCTCGTCCGACCGGCGGTCGAATTATCGGCCGACGAGGACGAACCGGTCCCGGTGGAAGAGAGTGACTCGCCCAAGGTCCAGGCCCTGCTGGCCCTCCAGGAGATTGAGTTCGATCACGCGACCGGCAAGCTCACGGACGATGACTACGCGCGCATGAAGTCCCGCTATGAAGGGGCCGCGTTGGCGGCGCTGCGCGCGGAGGACCGCGATGGGGCCGTGTGTCCGCAGTGTGGCCCTCGCCCCGAGTCCATGGCCGGGTTCTGCTCGGAGTGCGGTAGCGCCCTGACGGCGTGATCCCCGTCAACCCGGTTAACGCGCGAGCGCCGACCGCGTCTACCGGCTGTCCTGAACGCCTTGGAGTACGCCATGCAACGCCTTTACCCCTCCGTTCCGGCTGTCGCTCTCCTGCTGATGGTCGCCTGCGGTGATGCCGCCGGCCCCGGGAACGCCAATGAAAACGATCGCGCCGAAATCCTCACTATCCTGCAGGAATCCGGATGGTTCGATGAAACCTTTGGCGAGGAAGGCGCCACGGTGGATGCGAGCCTGGCCGTGGTCGGCTTCGACCTTCGCTTGGCGTCGGCGGCCATGGATACGGTCCCCCTGATTCAGCGGTGGGGCCGCCGATACCACGCCCCCACCAATCGGTCTCGTGAAGTCAACGTTTCCGGTGATACCGCCACCGTAGACTGGTCAGTCCGGTTCGCGGACGGCGAGTTCATGCTGGATCGCACCAACGACGGCGTGCCGAACCCGACAAGCAAACCGATGGATGTGTCGGCCCTGATGACGGCGACCTTGGTGCGTCGCGCGGAACCCGATTCCGCCGGCCGCCGGTGGCGGCTCGTGGCGTTAAGCCCTCGTCGCTTGGTCCCCACAGATGAGTCCCGTCGCACGGTCAGCCTGACTGCCGTGACCGTGGCCGTAAACGGCGTGGTCGTCAAGACGATCACCGACGCGAGTCGCCGCGATCCCGCGGAAGGGGTACTGGCGCTGGAGATTGGCGACGAAGTGCGGGTGATGGCCGAGGTCCAGAGCACGACGGGTCTCGCGAATATTCCTGAGACGTTCGTCTTCCTGCACCTGTATCACGCGCGCGCCGACACGCGCGGTTGGATGCGGGTGCCGATGCGCCGGGTGGATGCGACCACGTGGGCGCAAATTTGGATCGCTCGGCACGAGGGCCGGCAGCAGCTGTCGGTGGACGCGCTCGACAGCCAAACCTTCAATAGTGATACGGACGATGACTACCGCGGCGAAGCCTGGGGCGTGCCTTATCGCATCCGGTAGCCGCTAGAACTCGAACTCCTCCATGCGCCGAAGGCCCAGCCGCAACGGCAGCCACGTGGCCACGGCGCATAGGAGGATCACCACCCCGAAGGCCCCCACCATCAGGCCGTCAACGGCCACCGGCTGGTTGGTGTAGACGGCGTTGAGGTAGCGATACACCGGGATGGCCTCCACAACGATGACGGCGGCAAGCAGCGCGATCGTCGTCATCATGAACACCAGTCCGCCGAACGAGGTTGGCACCTGCGCGGCGTTCTCCGTCTCAAACTGCGGGTAGAGCGCGCCGAACCCGAGCGCCAACGCACTGATGGCGAGCGTCAACAAGATGATGGTCGCGACGCTGACACCCATCATGAACGGCGTGACGCGCAGCATGATGTTGGTGAGCACGGTCAGCAGCAGCGCGAGCACCAGAAGCGGAGCCGTTCCCACCCAATACTTGGACCACAGCAAGGCCCGGAGATCCAATGGACTCGACCGCAGGAGCCACATTTGCCGGCCCTCGAGCGACACCGCCGGGAAAATGAACCGCGCCGCAATCGAGGCGAGCACAAATCCCGCGAGACCAAGATTAAGGAATGACACGAGGGTGATAAAGAAGAACGGCACCTGCTCGCCACTGAACAGGGGCAGGGCCCGGATGTTGAACAGGTAAATGACCACCAGCACGGCCAGCAGAATCAGCTGGCTCCACTGCGTGGTGTCGCGGAAGAAGAGCTTGACGTCCTTGATCACGAACTCGCGACGCGCCACGGACAGGAAGCGCGTGACGGGCGAGAGGACCGCCTCCCAGAACCCACCCCGCACAAACCGCGCAGCCCCCTCCTGCGCCTTCGTGAATCCCGCCGGGTAGAGACGGGTATGGAGCAGGGCCCCGACGACCACGGCAGCCCCCGCCGTACTCCATAACAGCATCAGGGGAAGCAGGTCGAACGATCCGGTCAGCCAACTGATGATCGCATCGGTCGCCCACTCGCTCGGCAGCAGCGGCGACGTGGGTGTGCGCAACACCGTGATGAAATCGAGCAGGTTATTGAATCCTTCCGGTCGGGCCAGCTGCTCGGGTCGAACCATCCGGAACAAGAGGATGAGAATGCCCGCCGCGGCGATGGTCACGATGGAAAGCAGGTCCCGCGTCCGCCGCGCCGGAAACACGTTCACCAGGATGAGCGTCACGGCGGTCCCGATCACCGCCGGGACAATCAGGAGGGGCAGCATGGTGATGACGGCCACCAAGGGGAACAGCCATCCTCCGTCGTACACGATGCCATATGCCGTGAAGATGGGCACGGACATCAACGCCACCATCCATGAACTGTGCACCAGCGTCTCGCCGAGCTTGGCCAGATACAGGTCCAGCCAGTCCACCGGCGATGACACCAGCAGTTCCAGGTCTCTCGCCAGAAAGAACGAGGACAAGGCGGTGATCACGTTCGACAGCAACAGGATGGAGGCGAACGACAGGAGGATGATGCCGAGCATCTTGCTCGCGAGCAGGGTGCCGATCTCCGGGACGCCCTGGAAGTAGCCCAGGATACGGTACGACATGCCGAAAGCAAGCGCCCAGAATACCAGTCCAACCGTACCGAGCACCAGCATCTTCCCGCGACTGTCCCGCGCTCCTTCCTGGCGTACGCGTGCGCGCGCCGTGCGCCACTTGGGGAGCAGGACGTGGATGAGGGCGGTCATGCGTCCGCCAGAATAGCCGCAATCTGACGGCCTTCCAGCCCACCGGTCAGCTTGAGGAACAGTTGCTCCAGTGACGCGTCACCACCCTGATGTTGCGCGCGGAGCTCCTCCATCGTGCCCTGGGCCACGATGCGGCCGCCTTGCATGATCGCAATGCGATCGCACATCGCCTCCGCCACTTCCAGCGTGTGCGTGCTCATGAGAATCGTGCCCCCGCGCTCGACAAACTGGCGGAAGATGTCCTTGAGCAGGCGCGCACCCTTCGGGTCAATTCCCACCATCGGCTCGTCCACCACGATCACCTCGGGTTTGTGTACCAATGCGCTCGAGATAATCAGCTTCTGGCGCATCCCGTGGCTGTAGGCCTCGACGAGCTCATTCTTCCAGCGGGTCAACTCAAAGACGTCCAGCAGTTCATCAATGCGGCGTTCGACCACGGCGCCGTCGAGCCCGTACAGTCCCGCAACAAACCGGAGGAACTCGCCCCCGGTGAGTTTCTCGTACACGAAGGGCCGGTCAGGAATGAAGCCCAGCCGACGCTTGGCACGCATCGGTTCGGCAAGCAGGTCGTCGCTGCCGAGCCACACGCGACCCGCGGTGGGCTGCATGATGCCGGCGATCATGCGGAGCGTCGTGGTCTTGCCCGCGCCGTTGGGGCCCAGAAACCCGTAGAGGGCGCCCTTGGGCACCTCGAGGTCAATGGAATCCACGGCCGTGAACTCGCCGTAGCGCTTGGTCAACGCTGCAAGACGAATCATGGAGTCAGCTCTGTTGGTCGAGGACGTCAAGGGTGAGACGTCCGATGAGCGGAATCAATTCCATTTGGCGGGCGAGGCCACCAATGGTGAACCGCAGGTGCGCTGCATCCGCGGGGAACTGGCCGAAGGTGGGATCCACGGCCACCCATGTGTCATCGAGGTACACCTCGGGCCAGGCGTGATAGAAGAAGCGACCGTCCAGGTACACCACGCCGGCCGCCGTGCGGGCCGGGAGTCCCACCGCCCTTGCCATCGCGACGTACAAAACCGTGTGCTCGTTACAGTCGCCACTGCGACGCGCCAGCACATCCAAGGCACTCGGGATGCTGACGGTGATTTCCTTGCGCAGGTTGCCGTAGACCCACTGCGTCAGGCGCTCGGCCGCCGTGCGCGGATCACGTGTTCCGCCGATGACCTGTCGTGCCTGCGCCGCGATGCGGGTATCGGTGCTCTGTACCAGGGGCTCGGCCGCAAGCCACGGGGTCAAAGAATCCGGCGCTCTCCCGAGGCGCCAGCCGCCACGGCGGCTGGGCGTCTCCCGAGTGACGGTCAGCGTGTCGCCGGTGAGTTGTTGCCGTCCCCCAGGCAGGTCATACCCTGCCAGCGGCGCACCACCAATGCGCACCGTGAGGCGCCGGAGATTGGCCGGATCCAGTCGCACGCCCGCGCCGATGGCGGTTTGCTGAATGATGTCGCTGGACAGGCTCGCCACGATCTCCGGCGGTTGTTGCCGGAAATTCTCGTAGGCAAGCTCGAAGGCAGAGCGCGCCATGTGGAAACCGACCGGCGTCGAGGCGTGCACCACGTTCCCGCGGGCGTCAATCCAGGTCGTGGCCCCGAGGCCGCGCGTGTCCTCGGTAACGACGGCCCATGCTTGCACCGTGTCGTAGGTCGCCGGGACGAACCGCCGCAGGGTCGAGTCGTACTGCGCACTGTCTGGAAAGACGAACGTGGATTCGGCCACGACGCGGAACGTGGTCGGCCGTTGTGCCAGGACTGCTGGGTCAAATAATCGCAACGTGACGGACCGGCCAATCTCCAGCCGGCCGCCGAACGCGACGGTGAGCGGCACCACGCTCGGCAATACGATCGGGCCTTCGAGGGGTATGCGGAGGGTGTCACGGCCGGTGCCCAGGTCCATTTCGACCGTGAGCAGCGTGTCGCCGGAGACCACGCCACGGGCGGCGTAGCGGGTGCCCGTCGTGCGCAGGCTCGCCGTGAAGGACCGCAACGACAACTCGCGGGTCAGGATGGCTTCCGTGAGTCCATCGGTCCGCTGGCGCGTCCCCATCACGGGCAGGTCCAGCACGATCACGTCCGTCACCCGCAACGTGTCTGGGAGCGTGTCAATCGTCGTGGAGGCGAACCCGACTTGCTGCCCCGCCAAAGTCAAGGCGTAGTAGTTGGCGCCCGGTGGCAGGCTCAACGCGGCCAGAGTCAGTGGCTCCGGCGCAGGGACCAGGAATTCGCGCTTGACGAGCCACCCCAAGGCGACTAGCCACACGCCCAAAACGACCCACGCCGTGGTCCGGCGCGTCATACGGTCAATCGCTCCAGCGTCCGTGCAAACACCAACCGTTCCTCCTCGGTCTCGACGACAATCGTGATCTGGCGCGGCCAGGTCCCGGTTCGAACGGCGCTCAGCGCCTGGGCCATGGCCTTGGCCGCCTCCTCCAACCCGAGATGCCCCGCGCCGGTTCCGATGGGGGGCAGGGCCAGGTGGCCCACTTCCCACGCCTCGGCTCGGTGCAACGCGCTGACCACAGCCCTTCGCACCGTGTCTGCGGTGACCGGTTCCTGATGGCTGCGAATGATAGCGTGGATGACCAGAGCCGACGGGAGGGAGCCACCGCCGGTGACCACGGCCGCTCCCACGGGCAACTCGTCGCGGAGGCGGACCTGAAATGCGGCGCCACCCAGCTCGTCGAGGTGACGCAACGCGGATTGGGTGGGTTCGAGGAGACTCGTGGACGGCCTGACAATCGCGTCCGCCTCAACGAACGCGAGATCATCCACGACCACTGCGATCACGCGCCAGCCAGCTCCCGCGCGCGACGGTACATCTCGGCCGCTTCCCCGGGGCGGCGCAAACGATCCAGCACAATCCCAAGGCCCCGAAGGGCGCGCGGGTTGTTCGGCCGGAGCTCAGCCGCGCGCTGAAACGCCTGCAGGCTGCCCTGCAGATCATCGGTGTGGTTCAACGCTTCGCCGAGATGCAGGTACGCGCTCGCGCGCCCGGCATCGAGTTCCACTCCACGCCGAAAATGTGGTACGGCATCCCGCCACCGGCCCCGGCGCGCGATGACCAATCCCAGCTCAAGGTGCGCCTCAACATTGCCCGGGTCGGTGTCCAGCACCTGCCGCAACACCGTCTGCGCCTCGCCAAACCGACCGAGTGCGCCGAGGGCAGTGCCGCGCACCACGCGCGCGGTCACGTCGTCCGGGGCATCCGCCAAGACACGAGCCATCTCTTCGAGTGCGCCGAGGGGGTCACCGCCGTCCAGCAAGGTGCGTCCCAAGGCCAGGCGCGCTGTCTGATCGTTGGGGTTCAGGTCAAGGACACGTCGGTAGGCTTCGGCCGCGCGCTTGGGCGCGCCCGTCTTGGCGGCGGTCCGTGCTTCCTTGAGCAGGATCTCTTCGGCGGTTGGGTCGGATGGGTCGGGCAGTCGCGGCGCTGGCGCGCGTACCGCGACGGGCTCGTCATGATCAGCGAAGGCGAAGGGAATGCGGCGCGGGGTGGCTGTCGGTTCGTGTGCCACGTCCGGTTCCGCGGTCGCCACCTGCGGGCGCAGGTACTCGCCCAGACGGGGTTGGCGGCGGCGGTGGCGGCTCATCCTGCGTCCTCCTGATCGGTTTCGCGGGCCAACCACGCAAGGTACGGGGCAAGCCCTGCCGTCACGGGCACGGCAAGTAATTCAGGCACATCGTACGGATGCGCGGTCTCCACAGCGGCGCGGAGCGCCTCCCACCGTTCGGCGCGTGTCTTGAGCACCACCATCACCTCGCCCTCCTCCTGCACCGCGCCCTCCCACCGGAACACCGAAGCGACGCCCGGCATGATCGTGCCACACGCCACCAGCCGCGCCTCGACCAAGGTCCGCACAAGCGCCCGGGCCTGATCGGCGGTCCCGAGGGTCGTGAGGACGATCAGGGTCTGTCCCTCCACGCGCAGCTCCTGCGATCACACTGGTAACCAACGGGGGGCGCTCAAGGTAGGGCTTATCGCATTGGCTCGCAAGAGGGTCCGTTGACCGCCGCTCCCAATGCCACGTACGTTCCCCGGCTATGGCTGAAGAGCGCCTGATCGTTCGTGGGGCCCGGGTCCACAATCTCCGGAATATTACCGTCGAGATACCCCGGAACCGGATGACCGTGATCACGGGGCTGTCTGGGTCCGGAAAGTCTTCACTGGCCTTCGACACCATTTACGCCGAAGGGCAGCGGCGCTACGTGGAGTCCCTCTCGGCCTATGCCCGCCAGTTCCTCGGGCTCATGGAAAAGCCGGACGTAGATGCGATCGAAGGGCTGTCCCCAGCCATCTCGATTGAGCAGAAGACCACCGGGCACAATCCGCGCTCCACGGTGGGTACCGTCACGGAGATCTACGACTATCTCCGGCTGCTCTGGGCCCGCACGGGCGTGCCCCACTGTCCCAACGACGGCGCCCCCATCCGGCGGCAAAGCGCCTCCCAGATCACCGAGACCATCGCCGCCTGGTCCGAGGGGACCCGAATCGAACTGGTGGCCCCGCTCGTTCGCGGCCGCAAGGGGGAGTTCCGCGATCTGTTCGAGAGCGCCCGCCGCCAAGGCTTCATTCGCGCGCGGGTGGACGGCACGGTCATCGAGCTGGCGAATCCTCCCAAACTCAACCGCCGTCAGAACCATGAGATCGGGCTCGTGGTTGACCGTCTGGTGGTGCGGCCGGCGGACCGCGGACGGCTCCACGATTCCATCGAGACCGCCCTGAAGGCCGCCGAGGGCCTGGTCGAGGTCCGCACCGACGACAAGGTCATGACGTTCTCCGAGCGCTTCGCGTGCCCGCAGTGCGGGTATTCGCTCGCGGAACTCGAGCCGCGCCAGTTCTCGTTCAACTCGCCCTACGGGGCGTGCGAGACGTGCAGTGGCCTCGGCACCACTCGAGAGGTGAGTCCTGACCTGGTGCTGGGCGATGCCCGCATCTCGATTCTGGAGGGGGTCGTCCTGCCGTGGGGCGAGCCCACGGGCTACCTGCGCAAGACGCTGCTTCCCATCCTCGCCAAAGAGTTGGAGTTCGAGCTGGAATCGCCGTGGGGGAAGATCCCGGCCAAGGCGCGCCAGCAGTTGTTACACGGCGCCGACACGATTCTGCGCTTCCCGGTGGGCGCCAAGGCGAAGGACACGTACGAATCAGTGTGGGAAGGCATCCTCCGGAACGTGCAACGCCGCTACACCGACGCCACGTCGGACACGGCGCGGCAGCACCTGGAGGCCTACATGGTGGAGCGACCGTGTCCGGCCTGCCAGGGCAAACGGCTCAAGCCCGAGAGTCTCAGCGTACTCGTGGCCGGGATCAGTCTGGGTGATGTGGCCGCGTTACCGGTGCACGAAGCCCTCACCCGGTTCGAGCACTTGCCGCTGCGCTCGACCAAGGCGCCTGACGGCCTCGACCCGGAGGTGGCCGGCCCCATTCTGCGCGAGGTCACCGAGCGATTGCGGTTTCTGGTGGACGTTGGCCTCGACTACCTGACGCTCGGCCGCGCCGCTCAGACCCTGTCGGGTGGCGAAGCCCAGCGCATCCGACTCGCCACCCAAATCGGGTCCCGGTTGGTGGGCGTGCTTTACATCCTGGATGAGCCCTCGATCGGGCTCCACCCGCGCGACACGGGTCGGCTGCTGTCTACGCTCAAAGGCCTGCGCGACCTGGGCAACACCGTGATCGTGGTGGAACACGACACCGAAACGATTCAGGCGGCGGACTGGGTGGTGGATCTGGGCCCTCGTGCCGGACGGGAAGGGGGCCAGCTCATTGCGGCGGGCACCGTCCACGACGTCACGGCGCACCCGACATCACTGACCGGTCGGTACCTCCGGCGTGACCTTCGCATCCCCGTGCCATCGTCGCGCCGCCCCAGGGAAACAGGCCGTGCGCTCACCGTCATCGGCGCGCGCCACCACAACCTCAAGAACCTCACGGTCGAGATACCGCTCGCCGCGTTCGTGGCCGTCACCGGGGTCAGCGGGTCCGGGAAGTCCACCTTGGTGACCGACATCCTCTACTCGGCGCTGGCGCGCCACTACTATCGCGCCCGCTCGGTCCCTGGGGCGCACGACCGCATCGAAGGACTGGACCAGCTCGACAAAGTGCTGGAGATCGACCAGAGCCCGATCGGGCGCACGCCCCGCTCGAACCCCGCCACCTACACGGGGTTGTTTACACCTATCCGCGAGCTGTTCGCGCAGCTGGGGGAATCCAAGATTCGCGGGTACGGTCCGGGACGCTTCTCGTTCAACGTCAAGGGCGGGCGGTGCGAGGCGTGCCAGGGCGACGGCCTGGTCAAGATCGAAATGCATTTCCTGCCCGACGTGTACGTGTCCTGCGAGGTGTGCAAGGGCCGACGGTACAATCGCGAGACCCTGGACGTCCGCTACCGGGGTAAGTCCATTGCCGATGTGC
This sequence comes from Gemmatimonadales bacterium, assembly GCA_040877595.1. Classification (GTDB taxonomy): domain Bacteria; phylum Gemmatimonadota; class Gemmatimonadetes; order Gemmatimonadales; family GWC2-71-9; genus JBBDNM01. Next base: position 23,302 of record JBBDNM010000033.1, read on the forward strand.
TGGATCTGACGGTCGCCGACGCCTTGGAGTTCTTCGAAGCCCAGCCGCGTATTCGTCAGCGCCTCGAGGTCCTGAACGACGTAGGCCTGGGGTACATCCATCTGGGTCAGAGCGCGACCACCCTGTCCGGTGGCGAGGCGCAACGGGTCAAGCTGGCCACGGAGCTTGGCAAGCGTGACACGGGCCGCACCCTGTACATCCTTGACGAGCCGACGACCGGACTGCACTTCGAAGATGTGCGTCTACTGCTGGACGTGCTCCACCGATTGGTGGATCGCGGCAATTCCGTCCTGGTCATCGAGCACAACTTGGACGTCATCAAGACCGCCGACTGGGTCATTGACCTCGGTCCGGGAGGGGGGGAGGCCGGGGGCCGCCTTGTGGCCGCCGGTACCCCGGAAGCGGTCGCCAAGGACAAAGCCTCCGTCACAGGCGGCTACCTCAAGTCCGTCTTCAAGTGATGCTGGCCAAGCGAAGGGCATGCTGACACTTTTTGAAACGTCGCACGTAGGTAGGGGCACACCACACGCTTTGGGGCGCTCCTGAATCCTGGAGAAGCGATTGTACTGTTGATCCCGTTCGGCGGCATGGCGCTTTTGGCGTTCATGCTGGTCGGCGTGTTTCGTTTGACCAGTCGGTGGCTGGACCAGCGTCAGCGGCGGATTGACGGCGGTGATCCCGCGGAACTGGCGGATCTTCGGGCGGAACTGGCCGGATTGGACGAGCTACGTGGCCGCGTCGTCGAGCTGGAAGAGCGTGTAGACTTTGCGGAGCGCCTCCTGGCGCAGCGACCAGATCATGGCCAGCTCGGGGCAGGTGCCCCCCGAAAGGAGTAACGTGCCTCCCGAATACTTCTATCCGTTGCTCGGATTCAGCTTCGCGGCGTTTTTCGGGGTCATGGGCACCGTCCGGTGGTATCTTGGCCAGCGATTCAAGCACCAGCAGGGGGCCGTAACGTCGGGGGACCCCGAACGCCTGATCGCTTTGGAAGGGCGCATCGCCGAGCTCGAAGAACGGCTGGATTTTGCGGAGCGTCTTCTTGCGCGTGGTAGCGACCCTCGTCAGGAGGGCTGATGGATATGGAAGGCATTCTCGCGATCACGTTCATCTTCGGTGGCGGCTCACTGTTCCTGCTGGCCATTTCGCCCATCGGCAAGGCGATCGCGAACCGGATCCAAGGTGGTCCCGTGGTTGATGGCCTTCCGGCCGATGCCATGCGGCGGATCGAGGCGGCGCAGCAGTCTGTCCTAGAAGAAGTGGATGCGCTGCGGCACGAGTTGGTCGATATGCAGGAACGCCTGGACTTTGCCGAGCGGATCCTGGCCAAGCATCGGGAGGCGCCCCGCCTGGGTGGTGGCGCCGACAGCCCGAATAGTGAATCTTCAGGTTGATTCACCAGCCCGCACTTTCGAGGATACCATGGGTTTCTTTGCACGACTCGGCACGGTCATTCGGTCGAACTTGAACGCGCTCATCGGCCGCGCGGAGGACCCCAAGAAGGTCCTCGAGCAGTCGTTGATCGACATGAAGGGCCAGATGACCAAGGTCCGCCAGGACGTGGCCTCGGCCATCGCGGACGAAAAGAAGCTGCAGGCCCAGGTCGAGCGGGAGAAGCAGCAGGCGGACGACTGGGAACGGCGCGCCATGCTGGCGGTGCAGGAAGGTCGTGACGACTTGGCCAAGCAGGCGCTGATGCGCCACGCCGAGCATCTGCAGCATGCCCAGCAGCTGCACGAAACGTGGCTCAAGCACAAGGCGGATACCGAGAACCTCAAGCAATCGCTCCACCAGATGAACGACAAGCTCGAGGAACTCAAGCGCAAGAAGAACGTGTTGATCGCGCGGCAGAGGCGTGCCGAGGCGCAAGGCCGCATTCAGCAGACCATGTCGTCCATGAACGACCAGAGCGCCATGGAGACGTTCAACCGGATGGAAGAGAAGATTGACGACATGGAGCGCCAGGCCATTGCCGCCACCGAACTGGCTGGCGAACTGTCGGGCGATTCGCTCATGTCCGAGTTCAAGGCCCTCGAGTACAAGGGATCAGCGGATCAGCAACTGATCGAGCTGAAGCAGAAGATGGGCCTGCTCGGTGCCGGCGCGAGTGGCGCACCGCAACAGCTGGGCGCCGGGGGAGCGACCAAAGAAGCAGACGAAGCCGAATTGGTGGACGACGAGGAGTCAGGAAGAGCGTAACTCCTTAGCATAGAAGCGGTTAGAGCGGCCGGACGATCTGCGGATCATCCGGCCGCTTTGTTTTGCACCATTTCGCGATGAAATGGTGCTGTGGTTCGGTCCGAGTGTCCTACGTTGTCGCACCGGCCGGACGGGGGTTCGACGCCGCCACAACACTCCACCCCAGCGAAAGGAGAACTCCATGACTCGATTCCTTGGCACACTCCTGGTGCTGGGCGTGACGGGGTTGGTGGCTCATCCCACCCCCGCCGATGCCCAGACAAGCGATACGGAACATCGGCTCGTCAAGTGCATGAACGAAGCGGTCGAAAGTTGCGACGAGGACTTCCCCTCCGACGGATGGCGCGAGAGCGCCATTCGTGGTTGGTGCTACCTCATTCGTACGGCCATGTGCGACTAACCCCCATTCACGAGTAGCGATCATGCCTTGCGACGTCGACTCCGTCCGGTCGGTTCAGTGCCGTGTTGAGCTATCGTCTCGCGACGAGGGTCTCGACCACCAAAACGTTTGTTCGTGCCGGTCGGCCGGGAGGTTCGACCGCCGCCCCACCTCTACCCCAGCGAAAGGAGCGAATAATGTCACGATTCTTCGGCGTACTCCTGGTGCTGGGCGTGACGGGGCTGGTGGCTCATCCCACCCCCGCCGATGCCCAGGGAAGCGATACGGAACATCGGCTTGTCAAATGCATGCTGAGCGCAATGTCCCAATGCGACGAGTGGTATCCCGGCGACGGGTTCTTGACGCGCGCCGCACGAGGCTGGTGCTACATCAGTATGACCGCAACCTGCGACTAGCGAACCGCGCGCACAGCAATTTTCCCGCGGCGCCGAATCCTCGGCGACCGGCACCGACGATTGCCATCTGGAGGTTCCCATGACTATCGCCGCGCAGGTGAAGGCGGAGGCCGTCCTGGCCCTCCACCTCGCCCTGCGTCACCGCGCCGTGCGCCTGACCGGCTTGCTCCTGGTCGTCGCCTTGGGGTTGGCCCGCGATCAAGGAGGAGGACTGTCCGGCCTGTTGCTGCTTGGCGGCGTGGGGG
>JBBDNM010000033.1:26547-31614 GCA_040877595.1 Gemmatimonadales bacterium
CCCCCACCGCAGCGGCTCGCCCCCTTGCGCCTGGTCCGGCCTTTCACACGGCACGGCGAGCGGCGGCTAGCGCCGTGGTCACGGTGTTTGGCCGGTTGGCGGGCGTCGCGCTCCTGCTGCTGGTCGCGACGCTGGTCGCGACCCTCATGCTGGGGGGCGCCCGTAACCCGGCAGGCATTGGCCAAGCGGGCATTGCCCTCACGGCGATCCTCGCCACTGCCGCACCGGTGCTGGCACTCGCGCCACTCATTGGGGCGAGCGGCGCGGCGGGCATGGGCATCCTCGCCACCCTGTTCGGTCAATTGTCGCCCACGGCGTTATCCGTGATGCTGGAGCGCTGGCCGCTCGTGCGCGATGGTGCCGTCCTGTTGTGGAATGTGACGCCGCTGGGATGGCGAGCCGATCGGTGGGAGGCGCAGGGTGGTTGGGCGGACGCGTCGCTGTTCGTGCTGTGGATTGGGCTCGGTGTCGCAGCTGCAACGTGGGCGCTGCTGCCACCGCGCGACATCGAGGGAGGTGCCCAATGACCGCGATCGTCGTACGGGGGCTCACCGTGCGGTACGGCGGTCGGCGTGCCGCACGGCCGGCGTTGGACCAAGTGTCCTTCGAAGTCGCGCCGGGGGAAATCGTGGGCGCGGTTGGTCCGAATGGCGCGGGGAAAACCAGCCTGCTTGCGGTGCTCGCCGGGGAGCGCCGACCGACCCATGGTCTCTCGTTGATTGCCGGCGAACGAGCCGGAACCCCTGCGGCGCGTCGGCTTGTCGGGTGGGCCCCCGAGCCGCCCATTCTCCCCAGGGAACTGACGGGGTTCGAGTGGCTGTACTACCTGGCCACCCATCGCGCGCGCAACCCCGCCGAGCGCGCTTCGCGTATCCGCGAAGCGATCGAGCTGGCCCAGATCGCCGAGTTCGTCGAACGGCGCATTGGCACGTACTCGCGCGGCATGGCGCAGCGGTTGGCCCTGGCTGGTGCGGTCATCACGGGTCCCGCCGTCCTGCTGCTGGATGAAACCCTGTCAGGCATCGACCCGCTGGTGCAGCGCGACCTGCGTGAGGCACTGGCGGTGTTGGCGCGGAGGGGTCGGGCCATGATCGTGGCTTCGCACGATCTGGGTACGGTTGAGCGCCTGGCCACGCGCGCCCTGGTCCTCACCCGCGGGGTGCTGGCAGCTGATGTACAGATGCACGACTTGCTGGGTCAGCGGGTCATGGAACTCGCGCTCGATGGTGGGGCGCTGGCGGCGGCGGCGGGATTGTGCGCGCGCTTCCCCGGGGCCATCCGGACCGGCGAGGGCGTGGCCGTACCGCTGGAGCGCGGGCTCACGCCCGAACAGGTGCTCGCCGCCTGTCGCGCCCAGCGCATTGCCGTAGCGGCCACCCGGGTGCGATACCGGGCGCTCGACGACCTTATCGCCGCCACGGCGCGTTCGGCATGACGCTCCACGCCCTGACGCAGCCGCGCGCCGCGTTGGCGTCGGCCGTCAACGCGCCGCTCGTCACTCGTCGGGCCCTGGTCCTCGGGGTCGTCGTGGTGGTGCTGGGGTGCCTCACGCTGCCACGGCAGTTGCCGGCGCTGGCCGTGGCGCTGCTCGGACCCGATGGCCCGCCCCATGGTCCCTTCATGATGGACGGACTGCGTCGCCTCGTGGTGCTGGACCGTTTGGTCCCACCGCTCACACCCCTCCTGGCCGCGGCGCTCGTCTTCCACCTGGCCAGTGCATGGCTGCCCACGGGCGCGGCCGGCCGGCGTTCCCTCATGGCGGTGCTGGTCGTGGGGTTGGCGCCTTTGGTGGTTCTTCGGGCCGGCGAACTGATCACGGTCTGGCTCGTGCCGTTCGAGGGGATGCGCGCCGGGGACGTCATCAGCGCCCCCCGACTCTTTGCCACCGGTCCCTTGCTGTTTTCCGCGCGCGATGCCGTCACCGCATCACTCGACCTGCTGGATGCGCGGATGAACCTCGTGGTGCTGTGGATGCTCAGCCTCTGGGTTGCGGGATTGCGGCAGGTGGAAGGGGGGCGGTGGGCGGGATGGCACGTTGGGGTGCCCGTGGTGGCTTGGGTGAGCGCCAGTGCGTTTACCTGGTGGCTGGCCGCCCCGGTCGCGGCCCTCGTACTTGGAAAGCCTTGACGTGCGTTGACGCGTCCGGCGGCAGGTTCGTACGTTACGTTGTGATGCCAACCTTCGAACTTGACTGGGCCAAGGTGACGGCCGAGGCCGCGAGCGTGCTTCTCGTGCTCCTCGTCGCATGGGTGGCCGTGCGGGTGCTCAAGTTGCTGACGCGCCGCATCGAAAAGGCAGTGGATGACGGCGACCCGACCACGCTCACGGAGCGTGAGCAGCGTGGCAAAACGCTCGCGCACTTGCTCAACTCCGTGGGCATCGTGGCGATTGCTGTGGGCGCCATTCTCACGATCCTCAACCTGTTCATTGCCATCGCACCGTTGCTGGCGGGTGTGGGGGTCGCGGGCCTGGCGATCTCGTTCGGCGCCCAAAGCCTGGTCAAGGACATCATCGCGGGGTTCTTCATTCTCCTGGAGAACCAGTTTGGCGTGGACGACATCGTCGAAATCAACGGCGTGGCGGGCAAGGTGGAGAGGATGACCCTGCGCATCGTCATGCTGCGCGACCTGCACGGCGTGCTGCACATCATCCCGAACGGCTCCATCAATATGGTGTCGAATCGGACGCGGGGCTTTGCCCGCTCCGTCGTGGATGTCGGCGTGGCGTACAAGACCAACATCGATCATGCGCTCAGGGTGCTCCAAGAGGTCGCGGAGGACTTTGCCAAGGACCCGGACTGGGAGGGGGCGGTTGCCCAGCCACCGAAGGTGCTTGGCGTGGACGCGTTGGCCGATAGCGCGGTCACCATCCGGATGCTGACGGAGACCGCGCCCGGTCGCCAATGGGACGTGAGCCGGGAACTCCGGCGCCGCATCAAGAATCGCCTCGATGCGGAAGGCATCGAGATCCCCTTCCCGCAACGGACGCTGCACTTCGGCGACCAGGAACCCCTGCTCAGCGCGTTGCGACGCCGGCCCGAAGCGTGAGTGTGCAGCTCTACAACACGCTGACGCGTACCGTCGAACCCCTGCAGCTGGTCGCCCCGCCACGCCTGACGATCTATGCCTGTGGTCCCACGGTGTGGAACTACGCGCATGTGGGCAACTTCCGCACGTTCCTCACGGTCGACTTGTTGCATCGCTACCTGCGGTGGCGGGGGCACGAGGTCTTCCTGATCATGAACCTCACCGATGTGGACGACCGCATCATCGCGCAGGCGCAGGCGGGGGGGCGGACCATCCGTGAGCACACGGATCCGTACGCCCAGGCCTTCTTTGAAGATCGGGACTGGCTCCGCATCCGGCCGGCGGACGTGTATCCGCGGGCTACCGATGCCATCCCCGCCATGGTCCAGTTGGTCGAGCAGTTGCTGGCCAAGGGGCTCGCGTATCGGGGTGACGATGGGTCCGTCTACTTCGCTGTGGGGAAGCTGCCGCAATACGGGCGCCTGTCGCGGCTCGATACCCGCGAACTCAAAACGGGGGCACGGGTTGCGTCCGATGACTACGCCAAGGACGAAGCGCGGGATTTTGCCCTGTGGAAGGCCGCAACCGCGGAGGATGAGACGGCCGGCGCGGCGTGGGATGCTCCGTTTGGGAGGGGTCGGCCCGGGTGGCACCTGGAATGCTCCGCGATGGCACTGCGAGAGATTCGGGGCCGGTTTGGCGTCGAGACGCTCGACCTGCATGCCGGGGGCGTGGACCTCGTGTTCCCGCACCATGAGAATGAAATCGCCCAGTCGGAAGGGGCCACTGGGAAACCGTTTGTCCGTCACTGGATCCACGGCGAGTTCCTCAACATCGCCGGGACCAAGATGTCCAAGCGGTTCGGCAACATCCTGACGGTCCGGGACCTGCGGGAAGAAGGCGTCAATCCCGCGGCGGTACGCCACCTGATGTTTGCGACCCACTATCGCCAGTCGCTGCACTGGAACGACGATGCCCTGGTGGCCGCGATGGAGGGCGTACGCCGGCTCGGGGACTTCGATCGGCGGTTGGCGGATGTGCCCGCGGACCCGGTCCCGGACCAGCCGGCCGGGGTCCGGAAGTTCCTGGCCGCCTTCACCGCTGCCTTGGACGACGACCTCAACGCGCCGGAGGCCGTGGGGGCGCTTTTCACGTTTGTCCGATGGGCCAACCGCGAGCTGGACCGGGGAACACTCGATCAAGGAGGCCGGCAGGCGGTGCGGTGGGCCTTGTCTCAGGCTATGCAAGTCCTTGATGTACTTCCAGATACGGGGTCGGCTGACGTCGGCATGGCCGCTTGGGCCGAGGAGCGCGTTTTGGCCCGGCAGGCCGCGAAGAAGGCCCGGGATTTTGCCACCGCCGATGCGATCCGGGACGAGCTCAAAGGGCGGGGGATCGAGGTCGAGGACACCCCCCAAGGCCCCCGCTGGAAGGTGGCGACGTAGGACGGTTGACTCTCGTTTTCTCCCTGATTATCCTGTAGGTCTCGCGCAATTCGGGTCTTACGTCGCTGACGTAGCTCAACTGGCGGAGCAGCTGATTTGTAATCAGCAGGTTGAGGGTTCGAGTCCCTCCGTCAGCTCCAGTACCGCGCCGGCGACCGATGTCCCGGGCGCGATCATGCCACCCCGCCCGCATCACGAGCGGGGTGGTCTGTTCAGGACGACCCAGCGCGGGCATCGGTGGGGTGCCCGAGCGGCCAAAGGGAGCAGACTGTAAATCTGCCGGCGTCAGCCTACGAAGGTTCGAATCCTTCCCCCACCATGGACGGCGGCGCACGAGGACGGTAGTAGACTCGCGGGTGTAGCTCAGTTGGTAGAGCATCAGCCTTCCAAGCTGAGGGTCGCGGGTTCGAGCCCCGTCGCCCGCTTTACCGCTCGCGTAGCTCAGTGGTAGAGCGCGTCCTTGGTAAGGACGAGGCCATGGGTTCAATCCCCATCGCGAGCTTGAGCAGGCGACCAACGACACCACTCCGGAGACGCAGAGATGGCGAAGGCAAGATTTGAGCGGACCAAGCCGCATGTGAACGTGGGCACGATTG
>JBBDNM010000034.1:0-5888 GCA_040877595.1 Gemmatimonadales bacterium
GCCATCGAAACAACCCCTTGCGCTTTACAAGGGGGGAGTCCAGATACGCTTGTTAGACCGCCGGGGACGAACGGCCGATCTCGTTCCGGTCCCCGCGAAGCACCATGCTCAGGCCGAAACCCAACACCAGCACAGCCATGATCCGATCCGTGGGGTGACCAACGGCGAGAAGCAACCCCGTTACCATCAGCGCCACCCCAACCCCTCGTCGTGCAAGCGACATGACACGTTCGCCCTGCGGCACCCCAAGCCACAGACGCAAGTGCGTCCGCACGCGCTCAACGCACAGGTACAGGATCAGCCCCCCGACGAGGACCACGAAGAGACGGGTGACGCCTTCTACTACCTCCGCACGCAACAGGGCGATCTCTCCCGCCAGAACGATCAGTCCTGCGGCAATGAATCCTGCGACCCCGAACATGTGACGATAGCTCATGTGGCGCTCCATGACTTCTGCCCGGCGGGCTAACTCACTTTGAACTGCGTAGGTCCAACAGGAATCTGCATAAGCACGGTCCGCGGCCGCCTCGCTCTCCATCAGGGGTAACCTTCCCCATTATAGGAAATTCCGGCCCGCTCGGCCAGCCCCCAGGTGGGTTTCCGTGGCAGTCCCCAGCCGATCAGCCCAAGATGCGCGCCGTCGGGGCCGTCGGCGTATCGGGCGTACACCAGATTGGGCTTGACCAGTCGGCGCAGCTCCTTCAGCGCCTCGCGTTTCCGGAAGGTGACCTGCAACGCGCGGCCGGCCAGTTCGAGCGCCTCGGCACGGGCCTCCTGATAAACCGCCAGGGCCTCCACGATGGCATCCGGCAGCGCACAGGGCCGGGGAAACACCTCGGCGTGGTTCGTCAGCCCTTTGGCGACGTCTTCCGCGAGTTGCACCAGCTCGCCCTCGCGTCTGGGGAACTGCATACAACGCTCCCTTCGCGCTAACCATCAATGGATTGGGGTTCCGGCACTGTGGGTGTTCCCTGCCCCGGGCGATCCCTCTCAGGCCATGTCGCGGCATCTGGCGCGTGACTGGTGGGACCGGACGGAGAAAGCAGCCTGCATCGCTCGGGTGCCTGGGCGCGGGTGGCATTCACTCCGGAGGAAGTTTGCCACGGAACTCAAGGGCGCGAGCTTGAAGGACCTGTGCGCGCTGGGCGGGTGGAAGGATCACAACACTATTCTCAAGTGCTACCAGCAGGCGGACCCGGAGGCGATGCGGGTGGCGCTGGAGAGGCGGGGGACGCGACGCTCGGCCGGCCGCCCGGACGAGGTCAGAGGGCCACCTCAAGCGGCGCCTTGCGCAGCGCCGAGACCTTGAGGACGGAAAAGCCGAGGATGTTGCCCTGCTGGTCCACCTTCTCCATGACCTGGTCCGACGCGGTTTCGCGGAAGTACCCCGCCTTCTGGTCGAAGATGACTTCCAGAAAGTCGCCTTCCTGATCGTACCAGAGCTTCACGTTTCGCTTGGCCATATCTGCGTTCCCTTCTTCACGCGATCGGTCAGGTACGCGGTGACGACGAAGGCGTCGCCTTCGGCGGACTTCACCACGACACACAGGAACTTATCGCCGACGGCCGTCCTTGAGTAGTACCGATAGTACAGATGCGCGTCCGGGTCACTCCTCGACTGCACCACCGTTTCAGGACTGCGGAGCACCTCCTCGATCGAGCCCTCCAGCCCGGACATCTCGGGATGGCTCAGGATGTGTTCGAGGCGCTCCTCGGTGAGCCGGATCGCTCGTCCCTCGAAGTCGCGGAGAATTCGCATGGGCTATAGCAAGCACGCGGTTCGCGATCGGTCAAGGACCGAAAGAGCGAAGGAACTGGCACCACGAACTGGCACCAAGCCCCGAAAGGGTCGGTAGCAACGAGCCCCGCGAAGCATGCCAAACGCTCCGCGGGGCTGCACTTGCACCACCATGGGCCTGAGAGGAGTTGAACCTCTGACCTCACGCTTATCAGGCGTGCGCTCTAACCACCTGAGCTACAGGCCCCAAACAACGGGTCGCGGAACTTAGGCACGACAGGGCGCGAATCCAACCCCGCCGGCCCTAGTTCCACTCGTCTTCGTCGTCCCCCATCCCTGGGGGATCCTCATCCTCGTCGTCGTACTCGTCGTCCATGTCGTCGTAATCGTCGTCGTCTTCGTCCTCATCGTCATCATCCTCTTCTTCGACCTCGAACTCCTCGGATTCCTCAAAATCATCATCCTCCCGCAGGGCCACGACGGCAAACGGGGACTCGTCCGACTCTTCCCAGGGCAACATGGGGATCCTCCCGGTATCCGGGCTCGGGTTAGGTCACGGCCGCGCGCGCCGCCGCACGGGCCATCTTGCGCCGGTCAATCGCCGCCAGCGAGCGCTTCCGCAGCCGCACGGCATCCGGCGTCACTTCGATCAATTCGTCTTCCTCGATGTACTCGAGGGCCAGCTCCAAGGTGACGTCCCGGGGCGTCTCGAGCCGGATCATATCATCCGACGCGGTCGTCCGCATGTTCGTCAGCTTCTTTTCCTTCGTCACATTCACATCCATATCGCCGACCCGGGAGTTCTCCCCCACGATCAACCCCTCATAGACCGGGTCGCCCGGCGCCACGAACATCGTCGCGCGTTCCTGCAAATTGAAGATGGCAAACCCCACGGATTGGCCCTCGCGGTCCGCCACCAGGACCCCCCGCTTGCGCCCCGCCACCGGCCCCGCCCACGCCGCATACTCGAGGAATTGGTGGTGCATGATTCCCTCACCGCGCGTATCCGTCAAGAAGTCCGACCGGTAGCCGAACAGCCCACGGGCGGGAATATGAAACCGGAGACGCGTCTTGCCCATCCCCGTGGACTTGAGATCCTGCATCTCGGCGCGCCGCGGCCCGAGCTTCTCGATGACGGTGCCCACCAGGTCGTCCGGCACCTCGATGACCAGCTCCTCGTACGGCTCCAGCCGCTCGCCCCCGTCGCCCACACGCGTAATTACGCGCGGACGGCTCACCATGAACTCGAATCCCTCGCGCCGCATCGTTTCCATCAAGATCGAGAGGTGGAGCTCACCCCGACCCGATACCGTGAGGGTATCCGGCCGATCGGTCTCTTCCACCCGCAACGCCACATTCCGTTCCAGTTCCTTGAACAACCGCTCCCGCACCTGCCGCGAGGTCACGAACTTGCCCGACCGGCCAGAGAACGGCGAGTTGTTCACCGAGAAATCCACCGAAATCGTGGGCTCCTCCACGGCGATGCCGCGGAGACGCTCCGGGACCGCCGGATCGGTCACCGTTTTCCCGATCTCGATACCGTCCATGCCCGCCAGCGCCACAATCTCACCCGCGGCCGCTTCGGTGAGCTCCACCCGCGCGAGCCCGTCAAACCCATACATCTGCTGAATGCGCGCGTCCTCGGTGATCTCGTCCGCCACCATGCCGGGCTCGCCCAGCGGCAACAGCTTGACGGCCTGGCCCAACCGGAGCCGCCCCCGCTCGATGCGACCGATGGCGATCCGTCCGACGTACGTCGAGAAGTCCACCGTCGAGATCAACATCTGCAAGGGGCCTTCGGGATCTCCCGATGGCGCCGGGATGGTCTCCAGAATCGCGTCAAACAAGGGCGTGAGGCTGCCTTCCCGCCCTCCCGCCATTCCGCCTTCCGGCATCGTGGTGTACGCATACCCCAGCCGCGACGACGCATACAGGAACCGCGCATTGAGCTGGGCATCCGTCGCTTCCAACTCCATGAACAGCTCGAGCACTTCGTTGTGCACTTCCTTGGGGCGGGCGTCCTGGCGGTCAATCTTGTTGATCACCACGATGGGCTGCAGTCCCAGTTCGAGCGCCTTGCGCGTCACGAATCGCGTCTGCGGCATCGGTCCTTCGGCACAGTCCACCAGCACCAGCACGCCATCCACCATGCGGAGGATGCGTTCGACCTCACCGCCAAAGTCCGAGTGACCCGGCGTATCCACGATGTTGATCTTGGTCTCACCCCAACGCACCGCCGTGTTCTTCGCCAGAATCGTGATGCCCCGCTCGCGCTCGAGCGGGTTCGAGTCCATGACGCGTTCCTCGACGTGTTGGTTGGTGCGAAACACCCCAGCCTGACGAAGCATCTGATCAACCAGCGTCGTCTTGCCATGGTCAACGTGCGCGATAATCGCAACATTCCTGATGGACAAGCTAAACCCTTTGATGACAATAGGTTACTAAACGGCACCCCGCCGCCTGCGGCAAACCTACTTAGAACCCGGATTGTGGCACAAGCGGGGGGTCAATCGCAGTGGCGGGTCTGCTCGATCTGGAGGGTCACATGCTGGATGCCCAAGTGGGCCAGACGGGCCCGGCTGGCGTCCAGCACGGCCTGGGCTCGTGTCGGCTCAGGGACGACCGCGTGTCCGGTCATCGCCACAAGACCGCTCGTCACCGTCCACACGTGCAGGTCGTGTACGTCCGTGACGCCCTCGATGCTGGCCAGCTGGCGCTCGACGTCGGCCAGCGCGATGTGCCGCGGTGCGGCTTCCAGCAGGACATCCACACTCTCGCGGATCAGCCGCCAGCCACCCACCAGGATCAGGGCCGCGATCACGATCGAGATGGCCGGGTCGGCCGCGGTCCAGCCGGTCAGGGCAATAACGATCGCGGCCGCAAGCGCCCCAACGGACCCGAGCAGGTCTCCAAGGACGTGCCAATAGGCGCCGCGCATGTTCAGCGAGTGGTTGTGCCCCGCATGCAGGAGCTTGAGGGCCACCAGATTGGCGATCAGGCCGACGGCGGCCACCCCGAACATGAGGGCGGCCCGCACCTCGGGCGGATCCTGGAATCGTTGCACGGCGTGCCACACAATGAATGCCGCGAGTACGAAGAGCGCCGCCCCATTGAGGAGCGCGGCCAGGATCTCGAAGCGCAAATAGCCATAGGTGCGCTCAGCCGTCGCGGGCCGTTGCGCGATCCACGCCGTGCCCAGGGCCAACGCCAGGGCGCCCGCATCGCCCAGCATATGGCCGGCATCAGCCATCAGCGCAATCGAGTTGGCCAGCCACCCACCCACGGCCTCGACCACCATGAACACCAGCGTGACCGCCAACGCGCCGCCCAGAGCGCGGCGATGCCTGGTCAGGCCGCCTTGCGGACGGCAGTCCACGCCGGCGACGTCCGTCATCTCCGGATCCGCACCGCGTTGGCGTGACCCGCAAGCCCTTCGGCTTCCGCCAGCGCGATGATCGCCTCCGCATCGGCCGCCAGTCGAGCAGGCGTGTACTCCACCACACTCATGTGCCGCACGAAGTCATGGACGCCGAGGGGGGAAGCGAACCGCGCCGTCCCCGCCGTCGGCAACACGTGACTGGGTCCCGCCAGGTAGTCCCCCACCGGCTCAGGCGTCGAGGCCCCGACAAACACGGCACCCGCATGCCGCACCTGCGCGAGGGCCGCGCGCGGGTCATGCACCAGCAGTTCGAGGTGCTCGGGCGCGCGCAGGTTGGTCACCGCCAGCGCGGTGCCCAAGTCGGGCGTGAGGACCCCGACCCCGTGCGCCGCCAACGCGGCCATCGCGATGTCCTTCCGCGGCGTCACCGCCAACTGACGCTCCAGCTCGGCGTCCACGGCATCGAGCAGGGCCGCGGACGTGGTGACCACCCAGGCACTGGCGTCGCGGTCGTGCTCCGCCTGCGCGATCAGGTCCGCCGCCACGTGCCGCGGATCGGCGCCGGCGTCCGCCACAATCAGGATCTCGGTCGGGCCCGCCACCATGTCGATGCCTACCGTGCCCACCAGCTGACGCTTGGCCTCGGCCACGAAACGATTGCCCGGCCCGACAATCTTGTCCACGCGCGGGATCGTGGCCGTACCGTATGCCAGGGCGGCGCACGCCTGTGCCCCCCCGATCCGGAAGAGTCGCGTGACCCCCGCCATCGCG
>JBBDNM010000035.1:0-5871 GCA_040877595.1 Gemmatimonadales bacterium
GTGGCGTGGTCGCCTTGGCATCGCCCACGCGCTGGTGGTGGCTGTCGCGCTCGCAACGCAGATTCCGACCTTTGCGTTTCGCGCCTGGACGCTGTCGCAGGATCGCGCGGTGGGCACGTTCTTGCGCACCAATGCGCCGATGGAAGGGCGGTTGCTGGTGGATGCCCCGGTCGCCATTCACTACAGTGGCGTGCCGCCAGAGCGTTTTGTCGCGTGGTCGCAGTTGATGGCGGGCGCGCCGCCGGACATGCCGGCGCCAGACGCCATGCTGCAGGCATTGCAGCGCGAGCACGTTGCGCTCGTCTATGCATTCCGGGCCTCGTTTACTGACGTCCCGCGCCTGATCCCCGGCCTCGCGGGCGACACGGCCTTTGTGGGCATGGGGCTGCGGTTCGAACCAATGTACCGGTACGTGGCCTGGACGCCGCCAGCGGATCATCGCCCCTGGTGGGCACCCATCCGTGTGCGGGTCGAGCGTGGACGTGACGGGGGCACGGTATGGCGCGTCGTACCTGAGGATACGAACTCGTGATGCACTTCTCCGTGATCGTTCCGCTCTTCAACGAGCAAACAAATGTTCGCCGAGTGTTGGCCGAGATTCCCGCCAGCCTCGCCACGAACCTCGAAGTGCGCTCGTGGGAGTTGATCTGCGTCAATGACGGCTCCACCGACCGGACAGCGGACGAGCTGGCCCGTGGCCGTACTGACCAGATCGTCATCGTCACGTTGCCGAGGAACCTGGGAAAGTCAGGGGCACTGTCGCACGGCATTCGCGCGGCGCGTGGCGAGGTGGTCGGACTGATTGATGGTGACCTGCAGACCAGTCCCGCGGATTTTGGCCCCCTGCTTGCCGAGATGCGCACGGGGAACTGGGATATGGTGCACGGCATTCGGGCCCAGCGCCACGACGGGTTGGTACGGCGCTGGTCGTCACGCATCGCCAACGGCGTACGACGAACGGTACTGGGAGACGATTTTGCGGATATCACGTGTCCGTTGACGGTCTGCCGTCGAACCTGTCTCACCGATATTCCGCACTTCGAGCCGTTCCATCGTTATATCCCGCACTTGGTCCGCACGCAGGGCTATCGGGTCACACAGATGCCGGTACGCCACTTCCCTCGCACCGCCGACCATGCGAAATACGGGGTGGGGAACCGCCTCGGCGTCGGCATCACCAGCCTGTTGGCCGTGCGCTGGCTGACCCGTCACACCGTCCCGCGTCGCGGAGGCGACTGACCATGTCCATGACTCTCGATTGGCTGCTGGTGCTCGGGTTCGCCGGGCAGGGCTGCTACGGTGCCCGTTTCCTCATCCAGTGGCTTGCGTCCGAGCGGCGCGGCGAAAGCACCATTCCAGTCGCGTTCTGGTACTTGAGCATTGCCGCGGCCCTGCTGCTGCTCGTGTACGCCATTGCCCGGCGGGACCCGGTGTTCATCGCTGGGCAGTCCACCGGTGCCTTCATCTACGTCCGCAACCTCGTCCTGATTCAGCGCCGCCGAACCACGAGTGCCTGACACGACCGCACGGTGGGCCGCACTCGCACGGTTCGTGCACCGCCGCGCCCTTGCGGTGGTCATGGCCGCGGTAGCGATGACCATCTTGTCAGTGCTCGCGGCGCTTCAGTTGCGGGTCAACGCGGATCTCTGGCGGCTCCTGCCAGAGGACTATCCCTCGTTTCAGGCTCTTGAACGCGCCCGGGACGTGATTGGAGGCGAGAATCCGATTGACGTCGTAATTGAGGGCCCATTTGCCGACAGCCGCCGCCTTGCTGATGCGCTCGTCCCGTTGCTTGAGTCCCGGCAGCAATCCGACGGTGGTCCATTCTTTCCGCGGGTCGAGTACCGGCGGGATGTCCACTTCCTCGCTCAACACGCGCTCTACTTCGCGACCGACGCCGAACTCGACAGCGTGATGTCGGTGTTGGACAGGACGGCCCGTGACGCCCGGCGCCAGGCCAATCCACTCACACGCCGCGAGGGCGCTGACAGTACCACCGCCGATCGCATTCGTCGGTTGCGTGACCACTTCGGAGCCTTCATCGGTACGGAGTATCCCATTGCGGCCGATAGCGCAACCATGGTGCTGCGGTTGCACCCGGCATCCACGCAGGGTGACCTGGCCTTTGTGGAGGCGGCGTTGGGCGTCGTGCAAGGCGCGATCGATGAGGTCATGACAGGCGATGCGTTTCCCGCGCTGCGCGTGCGCATCGGTGGGCGCTTCCTCCAGGAGCGGCTGGAGGCCCAGTCAGTGATGGATCACGTCCGACGCGGGGGCATGATCGCCCTTCCGATGGTCGTTCTGCTTGTGGCCGTAGCCTTGGGTCCAAGAAACCCGACTTCCTGGATTGTGGCGGTCCCGTTGCTGATGAGTGTCGCGTGGACGTATGCCGTGGTGTGGCTGGCGTTCGGGGTGTTGAACGTGGTGACCACAACCCTCGCCCTCGTGCTGGTGGGGATGGGCGTGGATTACGGATTGCACTTCTTGGCCGCGTACGGCACGCACCGACGTGAGGGGCTCGACGTCGTCCAGGCATTGACGCGCACCTACCAGGGGACCGCGGTGCCCGTCGCGGTCGGTGCCCTGACGACTGCGGCGGCGCTCTTCGCGCTGGTGGCGGCAGACTTCCGGGCGTTTCGCGAGTTCGGTGTGCTTGCCGGAGCGGGAATCCTGCTGGCGCTGGTTGCGACCATGACGGTGTTGCCGGCCCTCGTCGTGCTGGCTGACCGCAGGGGTTCGGCCATGGTCGCGCCGCTGGTGCCGGGGCGGGTGCGCCTCACGCCGCGACGTGCCGTCGTGCTGCTGGTGTTCGCTGCGGGACTCACGTCTTTCGGCCTGGCACGGGTTACCGAAGTCCAGTTCGAATACCACGCCGGCGCCTTGCGTCCGGAATTCCCGGAGTATCACGAGCTGCGTCGTGCCGCTGATGCCGTCCACCCCGCTCACGGGTATGGCAATCCGGCTATCCTCCTGGCCGATACGCCTCATGACGTACCGGAGTTGGTGGCGATCCTTCGATCCCGCGCCGCGGGCCCAGCGTCCAGTATTGGACGTGTGGAGGCGCTGCAGGACCGCGTCCCGGCGACGGACGCGGCGCAACGGGCGCGGCTGGCGCGCCTGCAGGAGATGCGGGCGTTGCTCGAGGGGCCAACCCTCGGGCGTCTGCGGAGTCCGGAACTGGATGCGCTGGCGGACGCCGTCGCCATCGAAAGGCCCGTGGCGCTGGAGTCGGTGCCCGCGTCGGTGGCAGGACCGTTCACCACGCGTGATGGCACGGTCGGGAACGTGATCCTGATTTACCCCGCCCGCTCGCTTTCCGACGGACGCAATTCGCTCGCGTTTGCCGACGCGGTGGGAGCCGTGGACCTGCCCGACGGCCGAACGTACCATGCGGCGTCTCTGGCCATTGTAGCGGCTGACATGATACGATTGATGCAACGTGACAGTCGGCGGATCATGATCGCGCTCTTGGCGGGGTTGGCAGGCATGATGCTCTTGACCTTCCGCGACCCGCGGTGGGCTGGATTGGCCTTGCTGCCCACGGCGGTGGGAGGCCTCTGGCTTGTGGGACTCATGACCGTGATGGACGTGCGTTTGAACCTCTTCAATCTGGCGGTGCTCCCGGTGATCCTCGGCGTCGGCAACGATGTGGGCGTGCACCTCGCGCATGGGTTTCGGGAAGGTGGGGGGGCCGGCCTCCGTGCCGCGATGCGACGCGTGGCGGCTGCGACGACCACGACGATCGTGGGGTTTGGCGGGCTCCTGCTGACCGGGCACCCCGGTGTGATATCCATGGGTGTCCTCGCCATCCTCGGACTCGCGGCGACATTGGTTGCCGGCGTGACCGTTACGCCAGCGGTCTTGCGGGTGATGGCACGGCGGGCCCCATGAGGACCGGTGCTGTGCTGACCGTCCTGGGGGTGCTGGTGACTACGTCGGCACATGCACAGCTCTCACTGGTGCCGACCGATCACCCGGTGTATGAATGGCTGCACCGCCAGCGGGTTCGCGGCGTCGTGCCGCGTTATGACTACGAGGCGCTGCCACTTACGCGAGGTCTCCTGAGGGCACTCCTCGATGAGGCATCCGCCGGCGGTCTGTCGCGCATCGACCGGAGTCTCGCAGCAACCTATCGGAGTGAGTTCAGCGTCGATACGGTGGCGCCCCAGACCCTGCTGCAGGGCCAGGCTCGCGGAGTCGTCGAGGTCGTGCGCGAGAAGATTTCACTTGTCCTCTCGGAGCGGGAATCGCACCTGTATCGATATGCGGGTCCCGAGGCAAACGTGACGGTGGACTATTTCATGGGCGGAGGGGCGTTCGGTGGAACGGAGGTGTCGGGAACAGGTCCTGATAAGTACGAGCTGAAGCACGTCCGACTCTTCGGCACCCTGTATGACCGGATCGGCTTCCACCTGGATGCACAGAATGCATCGGGTAGCAACCTCCTGCGCTTCCATCCACAGTGGGGGACCACACCCGAGGTGACTGCTGGAGGCAGCGCCACGGTATGGGCTCAGGGGTTCGTCACGACGCGCTATCGCGCTCTCCAGTTTGATATTGGCACTGGGACTCAGCGGCTGGGGGCGCCAGGGAGGGAGGCCGTGATTCTGCGATCCTACTCGTCGAACTATGATTGGGTGCGGATCTCGCTGGCGACGCCTGGTGTGCAGTACATGTTCACGCATGGTTCGCTGGTCGCCGCCACGCGGGACACCGTGGTCCCAGGCACCGCAGGTACCCTTACACGCATTGCCCCATCACGATGGATCGCGGTTCGACGGGTCCAGCTTCGACCCAGCACTCGACTGCAACTTGGGTTTACCGAAGCTCTGGCCTACAGCAACAGGGGGGTGGAGCTGGCGTACCTGAATCCCATCTATCCGCTTCGCGTGGCGGAGTTCAATACCAATGACCGCGACAACCCGGTCTGGTACCTCGACGGCGTCTTTCGTCCGATCAATGGCCTGGAGTTCTCAGCGACACTTGGTATCGACGACCTGTCCATCATTTCCGATGTCTTGCGTCCGACCGGCGGTCGCAACAACAACGATCTGACGACCAAGCTGCTGTACCAGGCGTGGGGCACGGTAGCGATCGGATCGGGCACCGATCTGTTCGCCGGTTATCTCCGGGTTGAGCCGTTCTTCTATACACACAAGCTGGGTCTGAATACGTTTCAGCAATGGGATCTTCCACTCGGGGCGGATGTCGGCCCGAACGCTGATGAGTGGACGGTCGGCTTTCGCCAGTGGTTGCCCCGCGGAGGCTGGATGCGTTTTTCGGGCTCGGGAGGGCGCCATGGCATGAATCCCCTTGATGCGTCCGGCAACATGGTTGAGGACGTGGGAGGGTCCCTCAGCTCCGTGCATCTGGGCCAACGCATTCTGTTCCTGCGCGGGGACCTGCACCGCACCACCACCTTCCGGATGGACGGTGGTATCGAGCCGATTCGTGGTTGGCGCTTCGATGTGGCCGTGGAGCGCCGCGTTGTTCGAGCAGGGACACAGATCGCCAACCGCACGATCTTGCGTTTCGGGACCTCCCTGATGTTCTACCCAATTGACGTGCTCCTGCTGCCGATCAACTGATCGAAGCAACGTTCTGCACCGTCTCATGGCGGTTTTGGTTATGGCAGTGGAAGAGCTGACCGTATCGTGGTGCCATGCTGGCCCGCATCCGCTCCGCCGCCGTCCTCGGCATTGACGCCTATCTCGTTGACGTCGAGACCGACATCAGCAATGGACTGCCGTCTTTTGCGACCGTGGGTCTGCCACACGGAGCGGTGAAAGAAGGACGCGAGCGCGTGTACGCCGCGCTGGCGAATTCGAATTTCTTGTTCCCGCTCAAACGCATTACCGTGAACTTGGCTCC
>JBBDNM010000036.1:0-5853 GCA_040877595.1 Gemmatimonadales bacterium
CCGAACTCGTCTTCGGTATGGGCTCCGAGCACCAGCACACGTTTGGCTGCCAACGTTACTGACACGATAGTTGCCTCTCTGAAGGGCGTTCTGGTGATTACTTGCGGGCGTAAATGTAGACGACCTTGATGCCCGCGGCCATACCGGGCATCAGTACCCGGCGTTCCGCCATCGGAGCGTACCCCTCCGGCAGCTCGGGCGGCAAGGGCACCAGCTTCCCAAACCCGAGGCGCTTGAGCCGAGCGCGACCCCGCAACGTCCGCGGCACGAGATGCAGGATTTCGATGACGCGCCGCGCCAGCTTGAACGCAGCCGCCTTCGCCCGGGCGGCAACCCCCGTCGCGGGCGGGTCGACCGGGAATGCTCCCTCGATCGTCACGGCAAGCCCGCGTGCTTCCAGTTCCCGGCGGAACTCGTCCGCCGTATGATAGTGCACGCTGTGCGGGCTGCGGATGAAATCCGGGCGCTCTGGGTTCGCATTGACGAACAGCACCGTGCCCCCAGGTGCCAACACGTGCGCCACTTCGGAAAAGGCGGCCCCCATGTCCGGGACGTAGTAGGTCGCCTCGAAGAACAGGACCAGATCAAAGGTGCCGTCGGCGAACGGCAGGCGCTCCGCTGACAGGCGTACCAGGGGCATCGCCGCGCCGTAGTGCCGCCGGCCGGCCGCGAGCAGCGTCGGGGAGAGGTCGCCCCCCACGACGGAGCGCGCGCGTCGGGCGATGAGTCCAAGTCCGTGACCGGACCCACAACCGATTTCCAGCACTCGGCGGCCGCTAGCGAGCTCGGCCGCGACCTGATACCGGCTATAGATCATGCTGCGAGCTTCTGGGGTGACTAGCGTCCCGGCGGTCTCGGTAACGTCTTCGAAGGGAGGGGTGCGATACGACATGGTCCGCATGCTAGTCCCCGTCGCCCTCAGCGACAAGTGGCTATATTGCTCGGCGCTTTTCACCCTGTGAGTTAGATGCGAGACATCCCGTTCTTCAACTATCGCAAGGCGTTCGCCGACCAGCGGGACGCCTTCACCGCCACCTTTCACGATGTCCTCGCACGGGGCGCCTACATCCTCCAGCGAGATATGCTGGACTTCGAGATGCATCTCGGAGCCTACGTGGGCGCTTCGCACGCGCTTGGCGTCGGCAATGCAACCGACGGGCTGCACTTCCTGTGGCGGGCGGCCGGCCTCAGGCCGGGCGACGAAGTCATCCTGCCGTCCCATACGATGGTCGCCACCGCCGCGGCGATTCACTTCGCCGGGGGCGTACCCGTCCCTGTCGACTGCGGTCCCGACCACCTGCTCGATCCCGCGGCGGCGGCGGCGGCGGTGGGGCCGCGGACCCGCGGCATCTGTCCGGTCCAGCTCAATGGCCGCGCCTGCGATATGGGCGCCATCGAGGCGCTTGCACGGAAGCACGACCTCATCCTGATTGAGGACGCGGCGCAGGCTCTGGGAGCAATGTGGAAGGGGCGGATGGCCGGCTCGTTCGGCAAGGGCGGCGCGTTCAGCTTCTATCCGGCCAAGCTGCTGGGGTGCCTCGGCGACGGGGGGGCCGTGACCACCAACGACGCCGATGTGGCGCGCGAAGTCTTCTTGCTCCGGGACCACGGGCGGACGCCGGAGGGCGACGTGGTCGGGTGGGGCCTCAACTCCCGGCTCGACAACCTGCAGGCGGCGTTCCTCGATCTGCAGCTGTCCGACTATGCCAAGATCATCGGGACCCGACGGCGCTTGGCCGGTATCTACCACGAGATGCTCCGCGACATCTCGGCCCTGCGGCTCCCGCCCGGGCCCGACGCCGACCCCGACCACTTTGACGTGTACCAGAACTACGAACTCGAGGCCGACCGTCGCGACGAGCTGCGTGCGCACCTGAAGGCGCGGGGAATCGGTACCAACGTGCAGTGGGGCGGCAAGGCCGTGCACCAATTCGCCGCCTTGGGATTCGCCGTGCATCTCCCCGAGACCGAGCGGTTCTTCACGCGTGCCCTGATGCTGCCGCTGAATACGACGCTCAGCGACGACGACGCTCGGACCGTGGCGGAGACGATCCGTGACTTCTACGGGCGCTGACCTGCGCGAACTCGCGCGCCGCATCCGGGTGCACGCGCTGCGCATGACCAGCCGGGCGGGCAGTTCCCACGTCGGATCAATGTTTTCGGCGGCAGAAATCTTTGCGGTGCTGTACGGCGCCGTCCTCCGCGTCGATCCGGCGCGCCCCGACTGGCCCGACCGTGACCGGTTTCTCCTCAGCAAGGGCCACGCGGGTGGCGGCGTCTATGCCGCGCTCGCCGAACGGGGCTTCTTCGACACGAGCTGGCTCGACTTGTACTGCCAGAACGGTTCGAAGCTGTCCGGGCATATTTCGCACAAGGGCGTACCGGGCGTGGAGTTCTCCTCCGGTTCGCTCGGGCACGGCCTGGGAGTTGCGGCGGGACTGGCCTATGCGGCGGCGCAGGCGGGAGCCCCGTGGCGGGTGTTTACGCTGCTGAGTGACGGCGAGTGCGACGAAGGGTCGAACTGGGAAGCCATTCTCTTCGCGGCGCATCACCGGCTGGACCGGCTCGTGGCCATCGTCGACTACAACAAGATCCAGAGCCTGACGACGGTCGCCGAGACCCTCGGCCTGGAGCCGTTCGTCGAGAAGTGGGCGAGTTTCGGATGGGACGTCCGGGAGGTCGATGGACACGACGTCGACCGCCTGCGGGAGGCGCTGGATGTCGAACCGGGTGCGGGGCGTCCGCGGTGCGTCATCGCCCACACGGTCAAGGGCAAGGGTGTGTCGTTCATGGAGCACCAGGTCCTGTGGCATTATCGCGCCGCACAGCGCGACGAGTTCGCCGCCGCCTTGCGGGAACTGGGCGAGGACGCATGAGGGACGCTTTCGTTCGCGCGCTGGAGACCGAGGCCGAGCACGACGCCCGCATCATGCTGATTACGGGGGACCTGGGCTTCGGGGTCCTGGACGGGTACGCCGAGCGGCGCCCCAGCCAGTTCCTCAACGCCGGTGTCGCGGAGCAGAACATGACCGGTGTAGCCACGGGGCTGGCGATGGCCGGGCGCGTCGTGTTCACGTACTCGATCGGCAATTTCCCGATTCTGCGCTGCCTCGAGCAGATACGGAATGACGCGGCGTACCACGACGCCAATGTGAACGTGGTGTCGATTGGCGCCGGATTCAGCTACGGGGTGCTGGGTATGTCTCACCACGCCACGGAGGACCTGGCGATCATGCGGGCCCTGCCGGGCATCGTCATCGCGTCGCCGGCCGACCCGTGGGAGATGGATCGGCTGGTCCCGTGGCTCGCCGGACGGGCAGGGACGACCTACCTGCGCCTTGACAAATCCTCCGCTGGCCTTCCGGCCGACCCTGACTACCACCCCGAGCGCACTCGGACGGTCCGCGCAGGCGACGCCGCGACGCTCGTCGGTACCGGTGGCGTGCTTGGCGAGGTGATGTCGGCGGCGGACCTGCTCGCCGCCGATGGCGTGGAGGCGCGGGTGCTGGCCGTGACGACGCTTCGCCCGTTTGATGCGGGTCCGGTACTCTCCGCCGCGCGCGAAACGCCGGCACTCCTCACCGTGGAGGAGCATGTGAGTCACGGTGGACTGGGGGGGCTTGTAGCCGAGACGCTTCTTGAGGCCGGCGCGGCCCCCCGGGTCTTCCGGCGTCTGGGGATCCCGGATACGCAGGTCGGGATTGTGGGCGGGCAGGAGTACCTCCGCGCGGCCTGCGGTCTCGATGCGGCTGGTATCGCCAAGGCGACCCGCGAGGCGCTGGGCCGAGCATGATGAAGCGCGCGATGGATCTCGCGGCGGCGGTTGGGGGCCTGGTCCTGCTGTCGCCGGTGCTTCTTGTGGTTGCGTTCCTGATCTGGCGGCAGGACCGCCATTCACCGTTCTACGTCGCCCAACGCGGCGGACGCGGCGGAAGGCCCTTCCGAATGGTGAAGTTCCGTTCCATGGTGATCCGCGCCGACATGACCGACGTCGATTCGACAGCCGGCAACGATCCGCGCATCACGGTCGTGGGCAGGATCATCCGCAAGACGAAGCTGGACGAAGTGCCGCAGCTCTGGAACGTGCTCAAGGGGGAGATGTCGTTTGTGGGACCGCGGCCCAATGTCCTGCGCGAGACGGCGATCTATACGCCGCGCGAGAAAGCCCTGCTCAGCGTGCGTCCCGGCATTACCGACATGGCGTCTATCGTGTTCGCGGACGAGGGCGACATCCTGCACGGCGCGCCGGACCCGGACCTCAAGTACAACCAGGTGATCCGCCCGTGGAAGTCGCGGCTGAGCCTGCTGTATGTGGAACGGCACGGGAGTGTGCTGCTGGACATCCGGCTCATCCTGCTGACCATCCGCGCCGCGTTCGACCGCGCCGGTACGCTCGAACGGGTTGCGCGCTTGGCCGCGCGGCTTGGGGCGGAAGCCGACCTCGTGGAAGTGGCGCGGCGGCGGAAACCGTTGGAAGCGGCCCCGCCGCCGGGCGCGACGATGATTGTGACCAGCCGGGACGCCCCGCCGGTCTAGCGGTTCGAGAACACGATAATTGTGGCGATCGTGGCCGCCAGCGACGCCACGCCGGAAATGATCGCCGGCAAGGCCTGACTCCACACGCTCGGCTGCACGAACTCCAGCTCCAGCCCCGGCACCACGACCGTACTCCCCGGTCCCGGCGTTCCCCCCCGCTCCACGATGCCGTTCGCCTGAATCACATACGTCTCGTTCCGATGGGCGTTCTGCGCCCAGCCACCCCCCGCGCTCACGTAGTGGCCGATGCCCGCGCCCGACCGATGCGCCACCACCGTGGGCTGGTTCACGGCACCTTCAATGCGCACCGTGGTGTTCATCACCGGGATGTGAATCGAGTCACCGGCCAGCAACACCAGGTCACGCTCGATATCCACGCCGACACGGCGGCGCCCGCCTTCCGGAGCGCTACGATACAGAGCGATGCCGCCGGGAAGCGCTTGGGGCGTGACGCCGCCGGCGCGCGCCAGCAGGGAACGCAACGGCTCGTTCCCGTCCACGAGGTAGGTGCCGGGATCGGCGACCGCGCCCGTCAGCACCACCCGCTGCGGCGGCACCCAGCCGGGCACCGTGCGAATCGTGACGGCGTCGCCGGGCGTCAGCGTGAAGTCGGGCGCCGCCGAGCCGGCGGGACGCACCAGATAGGCGGTGGCGTCGAAGACGTAGCTGGAGTCGAGCGGGACCCGGTGCGTCGAGATCCCGGTGATCCCGACGCGCGTGACGACCGCTTCCGTCAGGTCGGCGGCATCGGTGACCCCACCGGCCAGCAGAACGGCGTCCCGCAACGTCATCGCCTCGGCGAATGCGAACGTGTCGGGCTGCTGTACCGCGCCCCCCACCGCCACCCAGCGCCGTGGCCGGAATGCCGTGCGAGCGTACACCACCACCGAGTCGCGCTCCATCAACGGGGGATTCTCGGACGGGGCACCACCACCCTCCGCCGGCAACGCCACGCCGAACATGCGGCGCGTCGAGTCGGGCATGGTGCGCAACACTTGGACGCGCCCGCGATAGGTCTCCGGGCGGAGTCCGCCAGCCGCCTGCAACCCGTCCCACAGCCGCATCCCCTCGGTGAGTTGATACGTCCCTGGCTGCCAGACACTGCCGGCAATGGTCACGCTCCCGCGCTCGCCGCCGACCGCCGCGAACACCGTCAACGAGTCGCCGTCACCCATCAGCACCCCCGGGGCCGTGCCGTCCAGCACGCTGCCCAGCGCCACCGTCTGCACCGTGCGGGTGAATCCGCGCTCCGGCCGATCACCGGGGGCCAGGATGCGTGCGAGTGTCGCGGATTCGAGCGTCGCATCGGCGGTGGGG
>JBBDNM010000037.1:0-127025 GCA_040877595.1 Gemmatimonadales bacterium
TTCGCCGAGAACAATGAACTCAGCAAGCTGGCAAGCCATGCGAACATAGAGCGTCACCTCCTCTCAGACCGTTTCAGACGGTCGTACATGAGAAGTGGCACACCCCGCTATGGTGTGTCCGACGCTCCGCTCTGGTATTTCCGATCGACTCCGCTGAAGCCAGTGTCACTGGTCCAAGCCGACCGGGGGCCCCTGTTATCTCCTTCCAAGGGTCAGAGGGTAAACCGGCTACGCCCCTGCCACATCCTGACAAAAACGGGGGGCCAATATAGGGCCGCCCGGGTGGATTTCCTATAGTTTCGGCCAGAGGCGGGAGGGCGGGAGGGCGGGAGGGATTGGCCTTCTTCCCGCCTTCCCGGCTTCCCGCCTATCTCCGACTATCCATCCACCGATTCGTCGCGTCCAGTACCGCCAGCACCGCCGCCTGCTCGATCGAGTCGCCGATCCGGGCTGAGCCCGCCAGCACCCGATGCTGCCGGCCTTCCAGCACCTGCACACCGGCAAACGCGAACTCGGTCTCGAACGCCGTAAACCGCGTGACCCCTTCCAGCTCGAGCGTCCCTTCGGGCAGGATCTTGTCCAACGCATCCACGGTGGCCCGTGCCGCAGCCGTGAACCGGCTCTTCGGCGTGTCGGCCACTTCCTGCTCCCCCGTGTACCGCTCGCCATCCTGGACCAGCGTCACCGCGATCACCACCCGCTGGCGCTCCGAGATACGAATGTCCACGCCGCGGAACACGATGCCGCGCTTGAGCGCTTCCTCACGCACCGCATGCTTCTCGAGCGCCTGGATCGGCTGTACGTCCGCCGTCTGCGCCACCGAAATCTTGCGGTGATCCACCTTGAGCCCGAGGTGAGCCAACAACGCGCTCTCGACGTTGCGCACCACCTGCTTGGGCGGCGTGCCCGCGCTGGTCAGCACGTGCACCTCGGTGACCTCACCAATGGGCGACACCACCACCCGCGCCGACAGCACGCCCTGCAGGCTCTGGATCAGGTTCTCCGCCCGCTTGACCCCCCACCGATCGGGTGCGTTCCGCTCAGGCACCCGCGGCTCGGCTTCACGGGGCGCCGGGACCTCATCACGGCCGGGTTCAATCGCGCTCACTGGTGCTCCACGTGTTGCAAGGGTTCAGTCGCCTGTCGCCAACTGGTTGCCGCCCGCCGCCTTGGCCCGGTACAACGCCCGGTCCGCCCGCTCCAGGACATCCGCCGCTTCGGGCGTTTCCGGATTGAACGTCGCCACCCCGATCGACGCCGTCACCGCCGTCGCCGCATAACCCAGGGCCGCGCCGAGGCCCCCGAGCCGCTCCCGCACCACCTCCGCCACATGCACCGCTCCCGTCAGATCGGTCCGGATCAACAACACCACGAACTCGTCACCGCCGTACCGTGCCGCCGTGTCCGTCGCGCGAACCGCCTCCGCCAGCCGTCGGCCCACCTCCGCCAGCACGGTGCTGCCCGCCGCATGCCCATGCGAATCGTTGATCCGCTTGAACCCGTCCATGTCCATGAACAACACCGCGAACGGATCCCCACTGCGCCGGCTGCGCGAAAGCTCCTGGGTCAATCGGTCCCGCAGCACCCGGTACGTCGCGAGCCCGGTCAGTTCATCCACCGCCGCCTCGCGCCGCGCCTCCTCGGCTCGCCGCTCCTGATACGGCGGACACTGCCGGAACCCCGCACGACCCTTCAAGAACGCGCTCGCAAACCGGCGGCACGTGCTGTAACCGCAGGCCCCGCAATCCCACGGCTGACCGTTCGACGCCAACCCGATCTGCCGCACCACCGCGTCCACCTCGGCTTCCGGCGCCTGATGGCCATTCCGCGCCACCGTGTACGAGGCACCCACCCGCACGTGCACCGACGGGTCCAGCACCGGCAACGCACTCCGCGGCGGCTCGGTCTGCTCCATCAGCCTGCGCCGCCAGTACAGCTCCTCGGGCGGGCCGAGAAGCGGATGGTCGAGGCACCCCTCGCACGGCAGAAGGTCCACAAACCCCAGGTCCAGCCGGTGCTCCACCACCGCTGTCCGCAACCGCTCCAGGTGCTCGAACCCGCGCAACTTGCGGAACGTCCGGCTCGCCTGCCGTTCTTCCTTGAGTACCGGAAACGGCATGCCGCCCGGTGTGCTCATGAACCGCCGCCGCTCACCCGCAATGCGCGCATAGTGCCGCGGCTGGTGTCGGATCTCCGCGCCCCGCTGTGTCAGCACCTGCTCCAGGTCGGCGAACGTGAGGGCGGCATCCACCACGTCGGGCGACTCGGCCAGGCACACCCCCGCAAACACGATCGCCACGGTCTCGCCGTGCAACTGCTTCAGGTAGCGGACCTCCGCCGCGAGCGGCGTCGCCACCGGCGCCAGGTACGGCACCAACTCGGGGTACTCGTGCCGCACCCGCCCGACGATGACCGGACACGTGGACCGGATCATCGTGCCCCACCCGGGCTCGGCCAGGACACGGGCGTACTCCTCGGCCACCAGCTCGTCGCCCTGCACCCCGTGATGCACCGCCGCAAACCCCGCCGCCCACGCCGCGTTCACCACCTGTTCTGGCGCCACCGGATGAAAGTGGACCGCCGCCTCGATGGACAGGATCAGGACGGCATTCCCCTCCGCCGCGAGTTCCACCGCCCGCGCTACGTCACCCACCACGTCAATCGCGGCATGCGGACACGCGGGCACACAACTGCCGGCCAGTTGACACGTATCCTGGTCAATCCGGACGACCTGGCCCTCGATAGCGATCGCCCCCGACGCGCAGACGCGCACGCAGGCCAGACAGCCGACACACCGGTCGTTAACCTCAAACCGCAACGGAGCGTCCCCCGGGGCAGAGGCCCCCTGAAGCCATTACTATGCGTGGTGACGGGGGTCACTGTCAACCCTCAAATGGTTGTGAGACTGCCACTTAGCAACTCAAGAGCAGGAACGCAATTGAGGGGGGGGCGTTAGATTGGGGGGTGGCGAGAGGGACCAGGTGGAGCAGGAACACGGGGAGCAAAAACACGTGGAGCAAGAACACGTGGAGCGCTACGTGGCGCCGGTAAGGCTCCACGTCAGTATGCTCCCCGTCCGTTTGCTCCACGTCAGTATGCTCCCCGTCCGTTTGCTCAACGTCTTTCCATAGGCACCAACGCAGGGAGATTGACGACATGAACTTCATGAAAACAACCCTTTTGCTGGGCTTCCTCTCCGGCCTGTTTCTGGTGGTTGGCTACGCGCTCGGGGGGGAGTCCGGCATGTTCATGGCCCTGATTGTCGCGGGCCTGTTCAACTTTGGCAGTTACTGGTTCTCGGACAAGATCGTGCTCCGCATGTACAAGGCGCGCGAGGTGGATGGGTCACACCCGCTCCACCAGATGGTGAGCCGGCTGTCCGGTCGAGCGGGGTTGCCCATGCCGAAGGTGTACGTGATCCCGACCGACGCGCCCAACGCCTTTGCCACGGGTCGCAACCCGAAGCACGCGGCGGTCGCCGCCACCGAAGGCATCTTGCGCGCGCTGAACGAAGAGGAACTCGCCGGCGTCATGGCGCACGAGCTGGCGCACGTGCAGAACCGCGACATCCTGATCAGCTCACTTGCCGCCACCATCGGCGCCGCCATCATTTTCCTGTCCCGGTTCGCGCTGTTCTTTGGCGGCAACCGCGACCGGGGCGGTCACCCGATCGCCATGCTCGCCACGATCATCCTGGCGCCTCTGGCCGCGATGCTGATCCAGGCGGCCGTCTCGCGCTCCCGGGAGTTCGGCGCGGACGCGGGCGGCGCCCGGATCGCCGGCTCGCCCAACGGTCTGGCCCATGCGCTCAGGAAGATCGAGGCAGCCGCACGGGCCCGGCCATTGGACGTGAACCCCGCGACCGCGCATCTTTTCATCATCAAGCCTTTCAGTGGCCGCGGCGTGCTGAGCCTGTTCAGCACCCATCCACCCACCGAACAACGGATCGCCCGCCTCATGGGACGGTAGAACAAATGATGCGTTTCGCCCTCCTCCCCCTGATCGCATGGCCCCTAGCCGCACAGAACCTGCAACCCATCAGCGTCGGCCAGTCGGTCACCGGTGCGCTCACGACGGATGACCGCACGCTGGGCGACAAGTCGTACTTCGACATGTGGGTGCTCTCGGCCGAACCCGGCACGAACGTGCGGATCCTGCTCACGTCTGGCGCGTTTGACACCTGGCTGAGCGCCGGCCTTGAGAGTGACACCGGGTTCGTGGTGCTCGGCACCAACGACGACTACGAAGGCACCAACTCCCGACTCGACATCACGGTCCCCGACGGCGGCCGGCTCTACCTGCGCGTCAACTCGTTCAGCGCCGGAGAGGCGGGTGCGTACCAGATGGCGGTATCGCTGGCGCCCGGGGCGCCGGTCGGTGGCATCAGCGCCATCGCGGCGGGCACGGCGAGTGGCGGCACGTTCATCGAGGACGAGGCCTACCGCCGCGGCGAGTTGGGGGCGCAGTTCTGGCGGTTCGACGCGGTGGCCGGTGAACGCTACGCGATCACGATGACCTCGACCGACGTGGACAGTTACCTCTCGGTCGGGCACGGCGATCCGGACGCCTTTACATCGATCGAGGACAGCGACGACGTGGACGGCAGCACCGATTCCCGGATCCTCTACACGGCCGAGACCTCTGGCCCGGTCACCATTCGCGCCAGCATGTTCGCCGCGGCGACCGGCGCCTACCGCATCGCCGTCCAGCGCCTGCCCTGATGCGACTCCTCTGCGCGGTCCTGCTGGCGGCGATGCCGCTCGCCGCGCAAGAGGTCGCCGTCCCCATTGATAGCGCGGGACGGCTCCAGGTGATCAGCCGCGACCTGGAGCGCCGCCTTCAGTTGTTCCCCGACATTGCCGGATTCCTGGAAGCCCGGTTGTTCGAAGCGCCGGATGGCACGTTCACGCTCGAGATCACGCATCGGCTGGACGGACGCCTCGCGCGCACGCGGCGCGCGATGACCGCGGCCGAAGCGGCCGCGTTTCGCCAGCGCGTGCTCGACGCCCTGTCCGGCGGAGCGCCCAATGCCCTGCTCGACCACTCGGGTCGTGGCGAGTTGTTGCGCGGCGCGTTTGTCCTGGCGCTCGGCTACAACGGCTATGCGGTGCCGATTGCGTTGGATGTACAAGACAGCCGCACGGCCGTCGGCCTGTACACCATCACGGCGGCGGCCAGTTTCTTCTTGCCCCTCGCGCTCACCGCGCAAGCGCCCGTCACCCAAGGTCAGGCGAGTCTCGCCATGTGGGGCGGCATTCGCGGCATCTTCCACGGCATGATGGTGGCCGCCTTTTTCGATCAAGCGTCGGACCGTGCCGTTTTCGGCTATGGGTTGGTCGGCAGTCTCACGGAGGGTATCGGCGGTTACATCATGGCGGGCAGGATGAACCTGGCCCAGGGCCATGCCGATGCGATGGGCATGCTGGGGGACATCGGTGGTGGCGTGGGGTTGGCCGGATCCTATCTGTTGAGCAGCGGCACTGACACGGACGACGACGCCATCTGGGCGGCCGGCGTACTCACGTCGTTCGCCGGCGTGTGGGCAGGCCATCGCCTGGCGCGCTGGGAGCACACCACCCGCGGCGATGTCGGCGTGTTCCGGGCCGCGACGTTGACCGGCGCGTGGGCGGGCTTTGCCGCCGCGTACGTCCTGAACGAGGACCGCCCCGGCGAGGTGCGCGAAGGCCGGCCGGAGACGGGTGGCGCGCTGCTGGGTGCCGCGGCCGGCCTGGTCGCGGGTCGCGTGCTCACGCGCGGTCGCGATTTCAGTAATGCCGACGGCACGATCGTCTCGATCGGCGCGCTGGGTGGCGGCCTGCTCGGAGCGGGACTCGGCTACCTCGCCACCCCGGACGGCGATGCCGACGAAGGTGTGGCGCTGGCGAGCGCGGCAGGGGCACTGGTCGGGTTCGGGCTCACGTATGCCACGACGCAGGCCGGCGCGCGACACAACGCTGAACTGGGTGCGTGGTCATTGCAGGTGAACCCGCTGGCGCTCGCCATGCGCGACGCGTCGGTGCGGGTGCCGGCGGTGACGGTCGGGCTGCGGTTCTAGCCGCACCGCTACGGTACGCTGACAACCCCCAAATGAAACTCCGTGGTTTCCACGTCAGGCGTACCCAACTTCAGGACGCCAGTTACGTAGAACTGAGTGGCGGGATCGCCACTCCTGAGGAACGCCAAGGTCGGCCCGCCCACGCCAAACTCATGAATCTGGCCGGGATCAAACTCGACTGGGGTTATGATGGTACGGCAGAACACGTCGTCGTCCTCCGATCGCCACACCGGGGCACCTTCACGGGCCGGATTGTCGTAGACGCGGAGCCACCACGTGCATGACCCGGCGCTGCTAATCCCCTCCAAGCGGGTATTACCAACATTCTGTGCGCGGATGACTACGCCGAGACGCGGAACATAGTTGCCGTTCGGGACGGTCCGCGCGGCGGCGTTGGCCGTGTCAAACACGAACTCGCCCGTCACGGCAAGCCCGGTGCTCCAACGCCGAGCCTCCGGTCCGGTGAATTCGCCATCGCTCCAGCAGCCTATGGCACCCGACAGGAGAATGGCCGACAGCAGCGCGGCGCCTCGCCGAGTCCCAAGTGACCGGACGTGATCACGAGTATTAGTCATGAGCAACCTCCTTGACAATCTAGTTGACATCTACCGATCCTAAGTTACCCAGAAACTCCATGAGCATCAAGTTCCACTCACTAAAGATCCCGAGTACAACACCCGGGAGGCTATCCGGAGTCCAACGCGTATGATGGATGCCAACAATCTGGGCTGTTACAGTCGGCGATCCTTCGAGAGTGAACACCGGGGCACCGCTGTCGCCAAAGTCGTTGAAATATGACGCGACACCCTGACAATTCAGCGTGGGGCTTCCAGGCGCGGGGTGAGTGAAGTCGTAGCAGGTTCTCTCGACAACCCCATCGCGCCAGCCCGTCGTGCTACCCATCATGTTGACGGTACTTCCCTGGTAGAAGAAGCCCGTACCGGTCACCTGAATCCTGGGATTCCAAAGGTCGATTGTTGTTGAACCAAATCCGGTCGTCCGGGCGATAGTGCCAAAGTCTGCGAGCCACGAGGGGTCATACCTGAACCAGGCCGCATCGCTCATCCGACAACCGTTGGGATTGATACACGAGAAGACGGGTGGATCGACGTACTCAACCCCAACGATGTTCGCGGGATCGGACGAGACGTTTTGGTACATCGTGGAGCCGTCGAGCGCCAAGAATCCGGGCGTGCAATGCGAGTTGGTGAAGAATCCCAGGCCGAACGCACTGGTGTAGGTGTTGATGCCGAGCGTGCACCCCTTCTTCGACGCGTATTCAATCCGCACCCCCGCCGGGACGAAAGGACGGATCTTATCCTTGAGGTCTAAGGTTCGCACAAACGAGCCGCCAGCCGCGAGCCTCAAGGCCCCCGTGTCAACACCCGCTGCCAGAACCCGCGCCAGCACCAAACCACGCTCAGCCTCGCTCCTCAGCCCAACGTCAATCACGTTCTCTCGCTCATTCACGTCCATCCAGATTAGGGAGTTGCTCTCGGAACTCCACACGAGCTGACTCCAATCGTACAGCTGGCGGTAGTTGTACCGGGCTGGACGAACTTCAACTGGGCTGGGGTGCAACGGCGAGCGAGAGGGTACCGCGTCGAGCCAATCAACGAACCGATCCCGAACGGCCTCCGGATTCTCCGTAGCAAGCACGATGACCGACCCACGTGCGTCGATGAATGCTCCCGCAAACCCTGGCTCAACGTCAGCCAGTGATGCAAACTGCTGATCAATTGTGGGCTCAATTCGATTCGTCTGCCCGAACAGCACTCGCGGATCTATTGGGGGGGGGCACTAAGGTCAGGGCTACAACTCGCTGACACCGCCAACGTCAAAGAAGCCACGGCCATCATTCCACGGCGCACGAGACCCTTCCTTTCCGAAAAAACAGCCAACCACCGAACAACTTGACCAACAACGGCAGTATACGGCCCCTTCGGACTCCGAGTCAACTGGGACGCCGAGGCCACGGGGCAAGCCAAGCCGTCACGATGCTAGCTAACGTCTTGTCGCACAATAGGATAGCAGACCGCCCGCTGTGTCACGACGAAGGGCGCCAGGTCGCAAAGGCCGATGCCGCTCACGCGGCACCTCGGCCCGTGTCTGTCGCCACAGGCGACCGCAGCTTCTTGCCGGCTTGCCGGCAGCATCGGGCCGAGCCGCGGCTTCAGCCGTGGGCATGAGATGCCTTGCCGTACGCTCACATCCTCCCTTTGCACCGCACCAAGACCCCTCGGCACACCTCCACAGGCCGTTTGTACGCGTGCAAACACACTTGGCACGCGTGCAAGACCCCGATGTCCGCTGACAGCGGCGCGTTGCACCCGTCGCAAATGCCCTTGCAGGCCCGCAAGAGACGTCGGTACACGTGCAGTCCGCCCATGGTGTTGAAACTTTTCGCGCGCTCGACTCGTATTGGAGAGACAGGGCCCCACGGGGGCCTTGTTCCGACCTTCCGGAACGCCACACACAATCATGACGGTGCACGGCCCACCCGCGATGACAGAATCGCGGAACGGGATGTCTTGCACCCGAACCGGAAAGGACGCAGGTATGCGGTTTCCTCGGCGAGAGAATGAGATGCTGCGGCTGGCGGAAGACCTGGCCAGCGGGCTGACGGCCCATCGCGACGTGTTTCCGGCGCCGCCGGTGGATCCGGACGCGTTTCATGAGATCCTGGCCGAGTACCGGGCGGCCCGCGAGGTCCGGCTCGCCCACGTGGCGCAGGCGCGGCAGAGCACCGCCGTCCAGCAGCGCGCGCTCCGGCGGCTGCGTCCCCTGATGCAGGCCAATCTGCGCTATGCCGAGTTCGCGGCGCGCGAAGAGGAATCCCGGCTGCAACTGCTGGGCTGGGGGCCGGTGCGCCGCCCGTCCCGGAAACCTGCGCCCGGCCAACCCGTGCGGCTGACCGTCCACCAGGAAGGCGCGGACTGGGTGCTGCTGGTCTGGCGGCCGCCGACGGACGGCGGACCCGTGGCGGCGTATCGGGTGCAGCGCCGCGACCGTCTGGAAGGCGCGTGGGTGGACGTGGGGACGGCCGTGGACCCGTTGATCCGGCTCGACGCGCAACCGACGGGCACGGAGCTGGAGTACCAGATCCTGGCCGTGAACCGGGCCGGGGAGGGCCCACCGAGCAACGTGGTGCGCGCGGTGTTGTGAGCGCGTGCGGCTCAAGCGGCACCTGGAGGCCCTGGTCCGGCTCTCGGGCATCAGCGTCTTGCGCAAATAAATCGCCATATGTAGAATAGGCAATGCAACGGCTCACCCGCACCACGACTCGCGCCCTTCTCGCCTTCCTCGAGTCGCCGAGAAGCTGGCGATATGGATACGATCTGATGAAGGTCGCCGGCTTGTCGTCAGGTACGCTCTACCCGCTGCTCGCCCGACTCACGGATGAAGGGTGGCTGGAGTCGCGGTGGGAAGAATCCGCGTTTCCAGGGAAACCACCCCGGCAGCTGTACCGCCTTACGGCCGCCGGTCGCCTTCAAGCGCGTGATGCCATGGAGCGGGCGCAGGCATCGTGGCTCCGTCTGCCCCATGCGAGGGGGACCTGATCGTGCGGCTCCCTCGTCTCGCACTCAGCGAGGTTATTGAGCGCATCGCGGTACTCGCCGCGCCACGGCATCGCGACCTCGTTCGAGCGATGGTGTCGGAGCTCGAATCCATAGCCGATCCCGCCG
Source organism: Gemmatimonadales bacterium (assembly GCA_040877595.1). Classification (GTDB taxonomy): domain Bacteria; phylum Gemmatimonadota; class Gemmatimonadetes; order Gemmatimonadales; family GWC2-71-9; genus JBBDNM01. Next base: position 9,742 of record JBBDNM010000037.1, read on the forward strand.
AGCGAAGGCGCTTCGCGGTCGGCGCCGTCCTTGCGATCATCCGTTTGGCGCTGATCGGCCGTCCAGAGACGCAGTACAACCCCACTTCGCGAGACCCATCCATGCCTGCGATACCAACGGAGCAGCTCCTGCGACGTCACGTTGTTCCATTCACCGTCGCCTTTGCCTTCTTGACGGTACTCCAACTTGCCGATTTTGCGGCTCGCCAGTTCCCCCTCCTGAGCGCACGCGGCGCGTCGACCGGCACCTTGTTCGAAGCGCTCCTGCTCGCAGTGCCGTTCACGATAGCCTTGACCATCCCGATGGCGGTGTTCATCGCCGTCTTGTGGGTATTCTCTCGGCTTGGCGCGGACGGCGTGATCCTGGAGGCCCAGCAAGAACGTCATGGGTTTCGTCGTCTGGTGGGCCCCGTATTGGGCGTGGCAGCCGTGATCGCCGCGTTGATGTTCGTGTCGAACGCGCAGATCCTGCCCCAGGCCAACGGGCGACTCTCAACTCTGTATGCGAAGTCTGCACACCCGAACGACCGCTCAATGACCTTCACGGAGCTGCGCCAGGCGGCGCGGAACGCCGCCACGGATGCCGGACCGGGTGCCGCAGCCCGTGCAGCCGGATATGAGGTCGAGATCCAGAAGAGAGGCGCCCTCGCCGCCGCGTCCCTGGTTCTGGCGATCGCCGGGGCCGCAATTGCTGCCCGCTTCCCACGAGGGGGCAGGTGGCTCGTGGCCGGCGCTAGTGTGGTTGTGGGACTTGGGTACTACATCTCGCTCGTGGTAGGCGAAGCGCTGGCCGAGCAGCAAGTGATCTCGCCGGTTGTCGGAATGTGGATGGCGAACGCGATTCTCCTGTCCCTCGTACTGCTCCTCGCTTTGCGTTCGCGCGGATCCACAATCCAAGCAGTCGTCGCCTGACAAGCAGGTGTGCCGGCTTGCCGGCGGTATCGGGCCGAGCTGCGGCTTCAGCCGTGGTATGACCTAGAGCGCCGTGCCGTCATGTCGAGATGCCGCTCAAGCGGCACCTCGGCTCGCGTCTGTCGCCGATGGCGACACGTAGCTTCTTGCCGGTGGTCTGACCGAACGCGCCGTGTCGCAGTATCGGATGCCGCTGAAGCGGCACCTCGGCCCGCGTCTGTCGCCCGAGGCGACACGTAGCTTCCTGCCGGCTTGCCGGCAGCATCGGGCCGAGCCGCGGCTTCAGCCGTGGTATCCCCCAGCATCGGGCCGAGCCGCGGCTTCAGCCGTGGTCTGACCGAGAGCCCCGTGTCGTTATATCGGATGCCGCTGAAGCGGCACCTCGGCCCGTGTCTGTCGCCAAAGGCGACGTAATCCTCACTCGATCCGCTCGTCCGGGTGGCGCTCGGCCTGCGATTCTACATAGGCGCACGCGACATCGAGCCCGCGCCACCCCACCGTGTGAATTGCGTACCCCTTGGCCCACCGCACCTCGCCACCCGATGCCGTGTGCCCTTCACGGTTGATGAGCACGGAGCTCCCGCCCTTGAAGCGCTGCACGAGCCGTGGGAGGTCCGTTACGGTTTCGGCAGTGATCAGCACATGAACATGCGTCTGGACGATCCCGAGCGCGACGATCCGGCTGCGCTCCTGCGTCGCCACCGCCCGTAGGTAGCGGTAGAGAAACGCCGAGCTGACACGGTCGAGTACCGGACGCCGGTCGCGAGTGGTCCAGACGATGTGGTAGATGATGCGGGAGTGCATACGGAACCATGCAGCGAGCACACGCCAGTCACATAACAGAAATCGCGCAAGGCTGGACCATTCTGGCGCCGGATGCCGCTCAAGCGGCACCTCGGCCCGCGTCTGTCGCCCAAGGCGACACGTAGCTTCTCGCCGGCTTGCCGGCAGCATCGGGCCGAGCCGCGGCTTTAGCCGTGGTATTCCCCTCAAGAACCCGAGCGTCGTTAGCCTCGCGACCTACGGCACCAGCCGCTCGGGCCGCGGCCGCAGCACGAAGAGTCCTTCCTGCATGCTCGACACGATCACGTTGCCGCTCGGGAAGAACGGATACGCCGTCCACGCGCCATAGAACCCGCCGGGATTGCCGTCGTACGGCGTCGTGTCAAAGAACCCGACCTCGCGCGGCGCCACGGGATCACTGATGTCAATCACCCGGAACCCGGCCTGATAATTCGCCTGGTACATCCGGTTGCCCTTGATGAACAGGTTGTGATCGGTTGCGCCGTCGGGGCCCAGATACGTCCCCACCATCACGGGGTCGTCGAGGTCCGACACATCCCAGATCATCGTGCGCGTGCGTTCCGTGGTGCCGACCAGTTCGTCGAGTTCGTCGTTCAGGTAAAAGAAGCGGTGATCGTCGGTGAGCCACCCCTGATGGATATAGGCCGCGCCCGGATACCTGCCGGCCGAGAGCGGCGCCGGGTTGGCGCGGTCGGTCACATCCACGATACGGAGCGCGGTTTCGTTGGACGCGAAACAGATGTTGCGCCCCTGATGCGCCTGATCGGGACCGTGGTACCGCACGCACTGCACATCGTGCGTACGCCCGGGCGCGATCAGACCTTCGGTATCCGTGTAGCACCCCGCGAACGTCGGCGCGCGCGGATTGCTGATGTCCACCAGGTGGAGCCCGCCACCGCAGGTCTCCCCGCCCCCACTCACCGAGACCGGGATCGCGACCGCGTGCACCGTATCAATGGCCAGGTTGTGCGCGCTCGCAATGCCGCGGTAGACCGTGTCCGGCGCAAACGTGACCGGCGCGCCGGTCACGCCACGCAGTCGGGTCAGGTCGAACACCATCAGTCCATGCTGGCCCGCGCCGTCGCCGGTAAGAAACGCATGGTTGCGATAAACCTTGATATCGCGCGCGCCGCTCGGGTTGGCCGGCATCTCGCCCACGACGCGTGGGCTGGTGGCATCGGTCACGTCCACCATCACCATGGCCGACGTGCGGCCCACCAGCGCGTACTCGCGTCCCGTCGCGGGATCGCTCCAACCCCAGATATCACTGACGCGCTCGCCCGGTCGGCCACCCAGCGCCTCGATGGTCAGAAACGCCTGCATGTCCACGTTGCTGCAGCGGAACCCGCCCGCTTCGCCGTCGGCGCAGGAGACCTCTTCGCCGGTCTGCACAGGCGGCGTGCCCGGCGGCGCCAGCTCGACCGGCTCCGCGGCCCCCTGCGCGTAGACATACACCCGGCCTCGGCCCCCGTGCGCGAAGGGCGCCCCGATGGCGGCGCCCGGATCACCCAGCGCCAGGCTGGCGCCGAACCCACCCGTCGTGGCGCCTTCGGGCGCGGTCAGGGTCTGCTGTGCCACCCACGCGCCGTCCCGCCGGTGGTACCGGACCACCACCGCACTGCGTGGCGCGCTCACCAGCATCGCCGCGCCGCGCAACGCGATGGCCGTGCCAAAGTCCGCCGCGCCTTCGTGCTGCAGCCGTGCCGTCTCGACAAATCGCCCATCGCGTCGTTCGTACACGACCACCATACCCATGCCCGGCGCGCCCACCGCGAGCGTCGTGCCGTCCAGCTGGAGCGCGTGGCCAAACCGCGCGCGCGCGGCAAGGTCGGCCGGCATCAGCGAATCGGTAACCCGCCATGCGGTGGTGCCCTCGATGGTCATCACCCGTCCCGCACCCGACTGCGGCTGGCCCACCGCGCCCACCCCGGCGCCGAGTGCGACGGACGCCCCAAGACTCGGGCCCTCGGGAAGCGCGAGTAGGACAGGTTGCCATGCGCTGCCCGCACGGTGGTAGAGAAACACCTGCCGTTGGTAGCCAATCAGGGCATGGTCGCCATGCAGCGCGACGGCGCGTTGCGCGGGCGCCAGCACCCGCATCACGGTCGCCAGCGTCACGGTGACCGCGCCTTCGGGCGCCGAGCCCACCGCGAGGTCGGTCCCGGACGACCACTCGTTGTTGGCGCGGGAAAACATGTGCGCACCGAACTGGCCGTTGGGGTCACCCGCCCCCACCAGCACCATCCCACCCGCCGCGGCAATGTGCTGACTCAGTGCCTGGCCCCGACGCAAGGCATTGGGCGCACGCAACTCGGCCACGCGGGCCCACGTGCCTCCGTTGGCGCGGTACACCAGCACGGCCGCGGGACCGCGGGCGGCGGCCGGTTTCACCACCAGCACGTCGCTGCCGTCAAACGCGACGGCGGCGCCAAAGAAATCCTGGTCCTGAGCCTTGGCGGGCGGCGCCAGCAGGCTCGCTACGGTCAGGGCGATCAACGACGGTCGGGTCATGTCGTACTCCACCAGAGGGTCTTGCAAGATGTCGTTTGGCAGGGGCTCGCGCGAGGGCCTCACCGGTCTCTGACGGACCTTCAGGCGTTGTGAGGAGTATCACGTAGCAAGCCAGAATTTGGCGGGAAAAGTCGGGTGCCCGGCGGGTGGTTCCGGGCTGGATTCCGGTTCACGGCGGCTCCGTCCCCGTCCGTGAGCGCAGGGCTGGCCGCGCCGGCGTAATCTCCCAGGCTCGTTGCGCGCACGGGCACTACGACCTTTCTCCTGTCCCTCCTTCCACCGACCTGAATGACCCCATCGTCCTACACCCTGTCCCGACGCGATTTTCTGCGCGCCGGACTCTCGGCCACGGTCCTGCCGACCGCATTCGCTTGCAAGGAATCGGCGGGCCCCCCGGTCCCTCCAGAACTCACGGCCCGCCCGGGCGCGCCCACGGCGTTCCCGGTACTGGCGACGCTCACGTCTCTCAGCCTGGGCGGCGCGCGGGACGGTTTCTATTATGTACCGGCATCATACGACCCCGACGTCGGGCTCCCCCTCATGGTCCCCCTGCACGGCGCCGGAGGCGAGGCCACCAATTGGACCAACTGGATCACCCGCGCGGAGGCGCAGGGCTTTGCCATGCTGGTCCCGGACTCGCGGGGACAGACTTGGGACGCCGTGCGGTCCACCTACGGTCCGGATGTCACGTTCCTGAACAACGCACTCGAATACTTCTTCGCACTCTGTCGCGTCCAACCCAACCGGATCGCATTTGCGGGCTTCTCCGATGGCGCGTCATACGCTCTCTCGCTCGGCGTGCCGAACGGGGACCTGTTCCGCCACATCCTCGCGTTCTCGCCGGGATACTACGACCGGGGCGCTCCGCCCCAGGGGCTTCCGCAGGTCTTCGTCTCGCATGGCAATAGCGACGGCGTGCTCTCGTTCGCCATCACGGAGGACGAGATCGTGCCGAGCCTGCGCGATGATGGCTTGAACGTGACGTTCCGGCCGTTCGCGGGAGGGCATACGGTGCCGGCGGTGGTGGCGGAGGAGGCGTTGGGGTGGTGGTTGGGATGATGGTGCAAGGGTGCAAGGGTGCAAGGGTGCAAGGGGCACGGTGCACGGTGCACGGTGCACGGTGGGTGCTCTGGATAGGCACGTCACTGCTGGCCGGCGCCTGTACGAGCGCCGAGGCGAATCGGGTTCCCGAGGGACCGCCACCACCGCCTGCGGTGCGCGCGGCGCCGGACACCGTGCTTCTGGCTCGCGCGCTCGCGCGCGCCGAGGCGCTGAGCCCGCTGAACGCGATCGTCATCCGGCATGGTGATTCCCTGCTGGCCGAAGCGTACTATCGCGGCATGCGAGCCGATCGCGCGGTGAACATCAAGTCGGCGTCCAAGACGTTGCTTTCGCCGTTGGTCGGCATCGCCCTGCGCGACTCGCTGTTGCCGGGGCTCGATGCGCCGCTGAGTGCGCTGCTGCCGGAGGCGGCCGAGCACACGGGTGTCACGCTGCGCCACCTGCTCACTCACACGACTGGCCTCGAGACCACCAGCTTCCAGTACTACGGGCCCTGGGTCACGTCTCGCAACTGGATTCGCTATGCGGTGGATCAGCCGCGCGTGTGTCCGCCCGGCACCTGCATGACGTACTCGACCGGCAACTCCCACCTGGTAGGCGTGCTCCTGGCCCGTGCCGCCGGGCAGACGCTGATCCAGTATGCGCGCCGAGCACTGTTCGACTCGCTCGACATCAGCATCCGTCCGTGGGATCGTGACCCGCAGGGGTTCTACCTCGGCGGCAACAACATGCACCTCACGCCGCGCGAGCTGGCGCGGTTCGGGCAGTTCTACCTGGACAGCGGGCGCGTGGGCGCGACACAGCTCGTGCCGATGGACTGGATCGAGGACGCGTGGGGCGACTACGCGACGTCACGGTGGAACGGCAACCGCCACGGCTACCTCTGGTGGACGCGCACCATCGGCGGTGAACAGGTGCATCTGGCGTGGGGCTACGGTGGGCAGTTCCTCTTCGTGGTGCCCCGGCTCGACCTGACGGTCGCCGTCACGTCGTCACTCACCAACCGTCCGCCGGGATCGGGACGGCACAATCAGCGGGTGTATGACTTGATCGGGTGTTATGTGATTCCGGTGGTGATGGAGGGACGGGGGTGTGGGTGAGGGAAGAAAGGGAGCAAGGGAGCAAGGGAGCAAGGGAGCAAGGGAGAAAGGAAGAAGGGCCGGCTTGCCGGCAGAAGCGCGCCGAGCCGCGGCTTCAGCCGTGGTCAATCAAGCGACGAGCCTTCTCGAAGACCCCGTACCACATTGCCCTGGTCAGCCTCCCCGTATTCGTGTTCTGCCGGCTGGGGTGATACGACGACAGCAACATGACGCCGCTCGGGAGCCTGGTTTCGATGCCATGCCCGAACGGCGCTCGGGCGGAAAGGCGGGAAGCGCGCGCGTACGCATCGTGACCCAGTTTGCCGAGCGTCACCACGACGCGCACCCGCGTGAGCAGGCGCAGTTCTTCCTCTAGAAACGGCTGGCAGTTGGCAAACTCCTGGGCGGTGGGCTTGTTGCCGGGCGGCGCGCAGCGCGCGGCGGCGGTGATGTAGCAGTCGGTGAGCGTGAGCCCGTCATCGCGTGAGGTGGCGGTCGGCTGATTCGCGAATCCGAACCGATGTAACGCTTCATAGAGCCAATCGCCGGATGCATCGCCGGTGAACATGCGACCGGTGCGATTGGCGCCATGCGCGGCCGGAGCCAGTCCCACCAGGAGGAGCCGAGCGTTGACATCACCAAACCCCGGCACCGGCTTCCCCCAGTACTCCCACTCCCGAAACTCCCGCTTCCTCTCCCGCGCCACCGCTTCGCGATGCTCGACCAGTCGCGGGCACGCACGGCATGCGGTGACGCGCCCCGCGAGTGCCCTCACCCGTGCACCGTGCACTGTGTACCGTGCACCGTCATCCCAAGCCGAACTCCCGAATCTTCCGATACAACGTCCTCTCCCCAATCCCCAACTGTTCCGCCGCCTTCCGCCGGTTCCCGCGCGTCTCCTCGAGTGCGGCCTCGATGGCCGCCTTCTCGATCTCGGCCATGCGCATACCCGGCCTGTACACGATGCGCCCGGACTCCGGCTCCTCCACCACGTCCGGTGCCGGCGCCACGTACACGGGTCCACCCCGCCCCAGGTGCCCGATGTCCATCAATCCGTCTTCCCGCTCATCCGCGCGATGGCGCAGATCTTCGATCTGACGTTTCAGTTCCACCAGCGTCCGGAAGATGAACTCGAGCTGTTGATGCCCCACCGGGGACGGTTCCTGCCCAACTCGTGCAATGGGCATCGGCAACAGACGACTGCCGCCTTCACGCACGTCGCTGGGAATGTCACTCGGCCGGATCTCGCGTCCCGGCGCCAGCACCACCATGGATTCGATCAGGTTGCGCAGCTGGCGCACGTTGCCGGGCCAGTGCGCGTTGACCAGGATCTCCATCGCGTCGGGCGTGATGCCGCGGAACTCCCGGCCGTGCGCCTTGGCGAAGTCGGCCACGAACGTCCGGATCAGGAGCGGGATATCCATCTTCCGCTCCCGAAGCGGCGGGAGATAGATGTTGAGGACGTTCAGCCGATAGTACAGGTCGTCGCGGAACGCGCCGTCCACCACCGCTTGCTTCACGCCCCGGTTCGTGGCGGCGATGACGCGCACGTCCACGCGAATGGGCTGTGTGCCGCCCACCCGGAAAAACTGTCGGCTCTCCAGCACGCGCAGCAGCTTGACCTGCACGGACGGCGGCATCTCGCCCACTTCGTCCAGAAACAGCGTGCCACCGTCCGCCAGCTCGAACCGGCCGAGCCGGCGCTCGGCGGCACCCGTGAACGAGCCTTTCTCGTGACCGAACAGCTCGCTCTCAAGCAGCGTCTCCGGCAACGCCGCGCAGCTGACCGCGATGAACGGCTGGTTGCGCCGAGGCGAGAGCGTGTGCATCGCCTGCGCCACCAGTTCCTTGCCCGTACCGGACTCCCCTTCGATCAACACCGTGCTCGTGACCGGCGCCATCTGCTCGATCTTGACGAGCACTTCCTGCACGGCCGGGCTCTCGCCCAGGATCCCGGTACGCTGCTGCAACTTGCGGCGCTCGATCAGGCGGCGTGCGACCGCCACTGCCTCGGTCGCGTCGAACGGTTTGTGCGACCACGCGGTGAGCCCCAGCTCGCGCGCGAGCCCCCTCGGGTCGGGCTCGGTGGGCTCGATCAAACCGAACGTAGACACGCGCGCCTCCCGCGCGAGCGCGGTCAGGTCGGCGGCCGGCCGTTCGTGCAATCCGCCCGTCAAGATCACGACGTCGGGTTCAGTGCGCCGCATCGCGGTGCGCACGTCATCGAGCGACGAGACCATCTCCGTCGTAAACCCCGCCCTCTCGAACGCCGCGTTCATCGGGACCGCGACCTCGAGGTCGTCCATCGTGATCAACACGCGGTCACTCATGCGTGGTCCCCAGAACTACCGTGGAGCAACTCCGTGGCATGTTCGACGATCGGAGCCAGAACGCTGAGCCCATCGGCAACACCGCCAGGGCTACCGGGCAGGTTGACGATCAGGACTGCACTCCGCGTCCCCGCGACTCCGCGTGACAACATCGAGCGCGGGAACGTGTCGCGCTTGGCGGCGCGGACTGCTTCCGGGATGCCCGGTACCTCGCGCTCGATCACCGCGCGCGTGGCCTCGGGGGTCACGTCACGTGGAGACAGACCGGTACCGCCGGTGGTGAGAATCAGGTCGGCGAGGTCATCATCGGCCCACGCGATCAGCTTGCCGGCGATGAGGTCGGTTTCGTCCGGCACCACGGCGTGCTCCGCCAGCGTCCAGCCCTTGGCGCGCACCCATTCGACAATCGCCGCCCCGGACGTGTCCTCGCGTTCGCCGCGGGAGGCCTTATCGGACACGGTGAGCACCGCGACGCGCACGCTACCCACGCTTCACGCTGCCGCCCGTGTAGAACGGGAGCGTGACGACTTGGGCGTCGAGGAGCTTGCCGCGGACGTCAATCTGGAAAATCGTGCCGGGCTGCTCGGAATGCGTGGGCAGATATGTGGTGCCGATCGCCTGCTTGACGGTGGGGCCGTAGCCGCCGCTTCTGACCTCGTCCACCTTGTGGTTGTTCAGGAAGACCGGCATGTGCGGCCGCGGGATGGCGCCTTTCTCCTTCATCACGAACCCGACCAGCTTCCGCGTGACCCCCTTCGCCTTGATCTGTTCGAGTGCGGCGCGCCCGGTGAACGGGGCGCCCTTGTCGAGCTTCACGATCCAGCCGAGTCGGGCTTCGTACGGATTGGTGGTATCGTCAATGTCGTTGCCGTAGAGTGGATAGCCGACCTCCAAGCGGAGCGAGTCGCGCGCGCCGAGTCCGATGGGCGCGGCGCGGCCGGCACCCACAAGGGCCGCCCACACAGCTTCGGCGTGTTTCGCGCGGAAGTACAACTCGAAGCCATCCTCGCCGGTGTACCCGGTGCGCGAGATGAAGCAGTCCGCGCCCGCCACACTGCCGGTATCGAAGCAGTAGTACTTGATGGCCGAGAGGTTGGTGGTGGTCAGGGCCTGGAGCAGGGCTTCACTCGTGGGGCCCTGGAGGGCAAGCAGGGCAATGTCGTCCGAGACGTTCTTCAAGCGCACGTTGATGTTGCTTTTCCGTGCGACGACCAGCTCCCAGTCCTTCTGAATGTTGCTCGCGTTGACCACCATCATGATGCGGTCGTCAAAGCGATAGACGATGCAATCGTCCACGAACGTGCCCTTGTCATTGAGCAGGGCCGAGTACTGCGCCTGCCCGGGTTCCAACTTCGCCACGTCGTTGCAGGTGAGCCGGTTCACGAACGCGTTGCGGTCGGGGCCGGTGACCTCGAACTCGCCCATGTGTGACACGTCGAACACGCCGACCGCTGTGCGCACGGTCTCATGTTCTTGGGTGATGCCGGCGTACTGCACGGGCATTTCGAATCCGGCGAACGGCACCATCTTGCCGCCCAAGCGGACGTGGAGATCGTAGAACGGCGTACGCTTGAGTTCGGTCATCATCCCCCCATGAGAGTGGCGAGAATCGCCTTCTGGATGTGGAGACGATTCTCGGCTTCGTCGAATACGCGCGACTGCGGGCCTTCGATGACTTGGTCGGTGACCTCTTCGCCGCGATGCGCGGGCAGGCAGTGCAGGAAGATCGCGTCCTTCGCCGCCTTCTTCATGAGGTCGCCCGTGACACAGTAGCCCGCAAAAGCTTTGGCGCGCTCGGCCGCTTCGTCTTCCTGGCCCATCGAGGCCCATACATCGGTGTTGACACAGTGCGCGCCGGCGATCGCTTCGGCCGGATCGGTGGTGAGCACGATCTCGGTTGCGTCCTGCGCTTGCTTGAGGATAGCGGGATCCGGCCGGTAGCCCTCAGGGCACGCGAGCTGAAGCTTGAACCCCAGCACGCGCGCGGCGTTGAGCCAGGAGTTGGCCATGTTGTTGCCGTCGCCGATCCACGCGACGGTCTTTCCTTCATATCCGCCCACATGCTCGATCATGGTAAGGAGATCCGCCAGGATCTGGCACGGGTGCAGCAGGTCGGTGAGTCCGTTGATGACGGACACGGTCGCATACTTCGCCAGCTCTTCGACATCGCTGTGCGCGAAGGTGCGGATCATGATGCCGTTCACGTAGCGGGACAGCACGCGGGCGGTGTCCTTGATCGGCTCGCCGCGGCCGAGCTGGATATCGCGCGCGGAGAGGAACAGCGCGTGGCCGCCCAGCTGGAACGTCCCCACCTCGAAGCTCACCCGGGTGCGGGTGCTGCTCTTGGTGAAGATCATGGCCAGGGTCTTGCCCGCCAGCGGCCGGTCGCGGTAGGCGCCCGATTTCATCCGGCGGGCGAGGTCGAAGAGCGCCCGGATCTCGTCGTGCGAGAAGTCCGGAATCGCCAGAAAATCACGTTTCGGCATGGGGTCCGGTCAAAATGACAGTCTGGAAGATAGGCGGGAGGGCGGGAAGGCGGGAGGGCGGAAGAAAGGCGTGCGTTGGTGCGTAGTGCGTGGTGCGTGGTGCGTGGTGCGTGGACGAACTAGGGGAGGCGGGTCAGGTCGTAGCGCCAGAGGTCGTTCCAGCCACTGCCACCATACAACCATACGGTGCCATCCGAACCAACCCACAGCGCGGACCGCACACGCCCGCTCGGGACATTCGCCGGATCTGCAATGCCCTTTGTGCCCCATCGACCCGGGGCCGGTGCACGCCTGACCCCGGCCTCCCACGACCACTGTGAGCCGTCGAAGCGCCAAAGGTCATTGAGGGATCCAGCCACGCCATTGTCCCCAACCGCAACTCCCCCAAACACCCAGACTACAGACGCATCAGGGGCCACCGCGTGCCCTGCGCGAGCACCGAGCTGATTCAGCGGAGTGAATGCGCCTCGGGCCTGGTACGCCCCCGCTTCATTGCCACCCGTGGTTCCCCACATCCAGGTCCATCGCGACCCGTCGAAGCGCCACAGATCTCGGAGCGTTCCAACTTCCGCGGCTGAAGCGTTGAGCCCGGATCCACCAAGAATCCAAGCACCGTCAGCGAACCACCCCACCGCGTCGACACGTACACCGGGCGCATTCGCGTCACTCGGGACGCGGAGCGTACCGTACCTTGGGAACTGCCCACGTGCAGAGTCGCCGTGGATCCAAGCCCACCCATTCGTATTGTACCGCCAAAGGTCACCACGCCCCGCGTTACCGAAGCCTTCACCAATGAGCCAGAGACTACCATCTGGATCACCCCAATAGGCACCCGGTATGCGCCCTCCTGGGCTGTTCGAAGACGACGCTACACCACGCGTTCCATAGGCGGGCTGCACCTCGGGTACGGAGTCCCCGGCGATCCACGTCCATGATGCGCCATCAAAGCGCCACAAATCGGCTCCGCGACGGAAGACCCCACTGGCCCTATTCCCGCCGAAGACCCAAACGTGCCCGTTTGGGTCAACCCAAAGCGCGGCTCCAGATCTACCGGGAGGCTCATTCGAGGGTGAAGGAACCCCCTGCACGCCGAATGATCCCGCTGGGTTTGGTTGATCACTCCCTGCAACCCAAGTCCAGGTACCATCGCGCAAGTGCCATAGGTCGTTCCGCACGCCCCCATTTACTCCTCCAAACAACCAGACCCCATCGCCAGACACTGCGAACGTGGCTCCCGTACGCCCTCCTGGCGTGCCGCTGGGTTCGGCGGCACCTCGCACCCCATACACGGGTAGCGCGCCAGGGGTAGAATCGCCGGCGATCCAGGTCCACACCCCCGGCGTTAGCGCGGTGGCTGTGAACCTCGCGGAGAGGCTTTCGGGCAGAACGGTGAGCGCTTCAAGTGCTTGGTGGCCGGTGTCGCCGAGCACCCACTGGACTGCTGCCCGGCCAAGCGAGTCGGTGTCCTGCAGCACCCTGCTGACCGTACCGCTACCGGCGATAACCTGAAACGCTATGACAACCCCCTCCACTCCCCCTCCGTCACCCGCCGTAACGCGCGCCGCCACCCCAGCGGGGAGGGCGTTGTTCATAACCCCGACTTGGTTGTCGCCGGACTCAGCCTCGATGACATTCGGTCGTGGGTAGACTCGAAGCGCCACACTGTCACTGGTGCCGCTCCGTAGCGTGACTCGGGCATGGGCGATACCCCGGAGGGCCAGCACCCTGAAGACACCAGCTGTCGAATCAAGCACCTCTAGGCGACCGGAGTCAGTTACCGACCAATGGAGCGCAACGCCCGGTACCAGATGTCCCTCTCGGTCAAGGGCTTGTGCAACTAGCACCAGAGTGTCGCCAGCGAGAACACTTCGAGTGCCAGTAAGCACCCGCACGCTGACCGCTCGATCCGCCGGATCGATCGGATCGCCGCACGCGGCCAATCCCAGTACAACAGTCAACAGGAAATAGCGCATACTTAATGTCGGGATAGGGCTGCTGTAAGGCGACGTGCCGGGTGCCACTCGGAGCCCGGCACGCAGCCGGGCCCCGGGAGGTTGCAACATACCTTCACCAATCCCCTTCTACCCACCGGGTTGCTCAGAAGCAGAGGCAATGATTCATGCCCGGGTTGGTCTCGGTCGGGTCGGGTTGACACACCCCGTTCTCCTCGAAATTGAGCTGGCAACACTCGTCACAAAGGGCATGCTCGCACCAGGGACCGTTCGGGTAGCCCGGCGCCGCGTCCGGGTAAGGGTTGCACGGCGACGCACTCTGCCCCGCCAGGGCCGTCTGCACCCCGAACCCCAACGCCAGCACAACCGCGACCGCCGCCAATCCCTGCCACGCCCGCTTCATTGCCTTCTGCATGGTCCACCTCCATCGAGAAACGTACACGGTACGCGGGACCTAGTTCCCCCGCACCAACACGCCGACCGAGTCCCCTCGGACGACCGCCAACAACGAGTCCACGGCACCCTCACTCAGGACGCCCGCCCGCGCATACCGCACCCGCCCGCTGGCACTTACGACCAGCGTGGTGGGGACGCGCCCCACCTTGTAATGCTGGCGCCAGCGCGGCCCGGGCGTCACGACCGGATACTGGAGTGAATGCTCCGCGACATAGGGACCGGCCAGAGAGTCGGGATCGTGGGACCAGCCCACCACCGGGATGTCGAGGTCCGCCAGCTGGCCAGCGAGAGCGCGCCAGCGCGGAAGGTTCTCGATACAGTAGGGACAGGACGTGTTGAAGACGAAGAGGACCTGCAGGGCCACGGAATCGCCCACGCCGACGCGAACCACCCGACCGTCCATCGTGATAGCGTCCATCGGGGGAACCAGATCCCCGACGGCCACCACCCGGAGCCGCTCGCGGGTCGACGCCAGCTCGGCGCGGGCCTCACGCACCTGCCAACTCAGGACGACCACCAGCACGACCACCCCAATGAGCACAACGCTGCCAAACAACCGCACGCCACGGGACATGATGCACCACCACCCCAAGGGTTCGAAGAGGTTGCCCAAGGTAAGCCCCCCCCCCCCGCCATTTGTCAAGCCCCAGTTTGGGCGACAGGCCATCGTGCCCGGGACAGCCCGGATTCCCGGCGTAAACGCCCGGCTCGGCGCCTGCGGCGGACACCCTGAAGGGCGGGCCCATGCCGTCGTTTACGACGCCCGCGACGTTTACGTCGCGCCGAGCCGCGCGTTCACACGCGGATCAAGGCACGACGGTCAGGTCGTATCGCCAGAGGTCGGCACGACCGCCGCCGCCGTACAGCCAGATCGTCCCCTCCGGTGTCAGCCACATCACGCCAACGGAACGAGCTCCAGGAACATTCGCATGGCTGGCGACTCCCTTGGAACCGTAGACCCTTGGAGCCCCAATTCCGGTACCACCGCTGAGCCAGGTCCACGACGTTCCATCAAATCGCCACAGGTCGTTCAGTGGCCCCGGCCCGGCGGCGGCGCCATAGCCGTCTCCGCCAAACATGACGAACCCCCAAGACCCCGATGCGCCCGCTATGGCCCGACGCGCACCTGGCGTCACGCTGGGTCCAGGAACCGCCTGCAATCCATAGACTCCGAATCGGTTCACGTCGGCCGACCCTCTCACCCACTTCCAGCCTGCTGCTTCGGAGTACTCCCAGGTATCGTTCAACAGCCCCTCCGCCGCATTGGCATCAAATCCCCAACCCCCGAAGAGCGCGAAAGACCCTGCGGCGGTCATCCACCCAACACTGAGACCGCGCGCACCGGGCATGTTCGATGGCGCGGCGACCCCTGGGGCCCCGTAGATGCCGAACCGGCCCATACTCGAGTCGCCGGCGATCCACGTCCACGAGCCGTTTCCGTAGCGCCACAGGTCATTGCGGCCCTCCCCTGAAGCACCGACGCCACCGCCAACGCTTGAGCCAAACAACCAGAGTTGCCCTTGGCCCTCGGTCCACCAGGCACCAGGATACCGTGCTCCGGGATCGTTCAGCGGCGACGCGGCGCCGCGAACACCATATGACGGTGTAGCACCGACGAGAGAATCGCCCCCGATCCACGCCCACATGTCACCACTGTAGCGCCAAAGGTCATTGAGAAGGCCGTTCTGGCCGGACGCATCCACGCCGATCCCACCGAACAGGTACAACGAGCCATCACTTCCGGGCCAGGCCGCGGCCCGGCTCCGCGAGCCCGGCGTGCTCGTTGCTTCCGGCAGGCCACGGGTGCCATACACCCCCGGCTGGTTGGTCCCCGTGGAGCCGTGCATCCACGACCACGCCGTGCCGTCGAAGCGCCACAGGTCATTACGCGCCGAGCCACCGAACAGCCACAGGTGGCCCGATGCATCGAGCCACGCCGCTGGCGACCCTCTGGAGCCCGGCGTATTTTCCGGCGCCGGCACACTACGTACGCCGTGCACCGGGAGAACGCCAAGGGTCGAGTCCCCGCTCACCCAAGTCCAGATCCCCGGCACCAGCGCGGTCGCATCAAACCCGACCGCCAGACTCTCTGGCAGCAGCGTCACCGCCGTCAACTGTTGCGCCGCGTCCGTGCCCAGCGTCCACTGGACCAGCGCGCGGCCCAGAGAGTCCGTGGCCCGGAAGCCCTCACTCACCGCACCTTCCCCGGCCTTTGTGCGAAACGCCACGACGACGCCCTCCACTCCCAATCCATCGTCCGCGTGCGCGACAACGACCACCGGATCGCGCAGCGGGTTGTTCATGATGCCCTGTTGGGCGTCACCGCTCACCACAGCCAGGCTGGTCGGGCGGGGCTGCACCCGGATCGCCACGCTGTCCGTCGCGCCGCTCGGCACCGTCACTCGGGCCCATGCCGTGCCCCGCGACGGGAGCGCCGTCACGATGCCGGCGGCGGCATCCACCACGGTCAATCGCGTTGCATCGCCACTCGACCATGTGAGGAGAACATCTGCGACACCGCGGCCCTCGGCGTCGCGCGCCTGCGCCGAGAGCGTAAGCGTGTCGCTGGCAAGCAGGCTGCGTGCGGTGGTCAGGACGACAACGTTCACCGCCCGGGCGGCGGGATCATTGGGATCACCGCACGCCACCACCACCGGGAGCAGCAGCGACCATCGGAGCATGGCCATGCCAGGAAGGTACCACCAGGGGCGATGGGAGTTCCGGGATGACCCGGGCGTCAACGCCCGGTGTCAGTGCCGGCGGTAGTCGCCTCGCATGACGGTGGACCGCCGGCCTCCCTCCAGAAACACGACCGCCCACGAGTAGTGGTCCGTCGAGTGCACCCGCCACTCAAACTCGTAGGTGTGCGCGTGCCCGGTGGCGGGATCGTCATAGGTGCCGGAAAGGTTGGCGCCGTTCACTCGATCATCCCACGGGCCGGCGCCCGTCACGTAGAACGTGCCGGACGCATCGAACCCCACCGCGGTGTAGACGGCCGGTCCGCGATCGAACCCGACAATGGTGAGCGCCTCGAACGGCATGCCGCCAACGGCGCCGCGCACGCGGCTTTCGAGGAACCGGCCGCCCATGGTGATCGTGTTCTCGGCCACCGCCGTGAACGTCATCTCCTGCATGGGGGTTGTGAACGTGACGTTCCACGTACCGGCGAGTGCCGCGAGCCGGCGGTGCTCGGGCCCGGGCTGGGCAAGTTCCATGACACGCGCCATCTGGGCCGAGTCGGGGCGGTCCTGGGCGGCGAGCGCGAGCGGGGCGAGAGCCACGAGACCGAGCATGCGCATGAGCCTCCTAGAGCGTGGCCGCGACGCGGCCGAGTTCGCTGTTGAAGTGTCCCCAGCCAAACGGGTAGTCGGAAAGGTCCACGGTCCGCGTGAATCCTGCATGAATCAGGGAGACGGTCGTGCCGTCGCCGTCAGGCGCGAGCTGCCACGTGACGCGTTGCTTCGGCATCGAGACATCGCCGCGCCAATCGGGCCACTCGATGGTGAACCGCTCGTTCTCGACGAACTCGAGAATGCGATGCGGCGGCGGGGCCACCTCCTTCCCGTCCACCTTGTAGCGCCAACCCAGGTCCCAGGTGCCGCCCTCACGCGCATCCACGGCGGCGTGTTCGGTGGCCCCCATCCATTGGCGCAGCAGTGCCGGGTCAATCAACGCGCGGAACACGGTGCTCGGCGGCGCCTTGACGTACGTGACCACGCGGATCTCCGGATGGGAGTCCGCAAAGTCGGGCCGCATCACCGCGCCGTGCTCCATCGTGTACACCATCAGGTTGCCGGTAGCGAAGCGCCACCAGTCGTCAATCAACTCCTTGGGGCGAGGCTGGTCGAGCGGGCCGCTCAGCTCGTGCTTCACGGCAACCCTGGCCCCGTTCTCGTCTGGGACGACCGTGAGCGTAACGGTGGACGGAACACCCAGCACCCGCCACGTGAAGCCGATGGAACGCCCCGGCGTGAAGGCGATGACCTTCCCGTCCGCCTCCGCCTCACTCGGCGCGCCCACCGTGTGCTTGCCCCAGAACCGAAACGGGCCGCCGACGCGCGGCTCCATCTCGACATGCTCGGCGAACCACGTCGCGAGTTCGGACGGGGTGGTGAGCGCGCGGAAGATCCGGTCGGCCGGCGCCATGATCGGGAGTGTGAAGTCGTGGGTCCAGGCAGTCATGACAGGCCTTCCACCAGGCGTTTGAGGTCGGTCAGGCGGGCGCTCCAGAACACACGGTAGTGGGCGAGCCACTGGTCCACCGTGCGCAGGGCGTCGGGGTTCAGGCGGTAGTACCGGGTCTGCGCGTCCTTCCGCTGGGTCACGAGCCCCGCCTCGCGCAGCACACGCAAATGCCGGGAGACCGCGGGCCGACTCACCGGGAACCGACCGGCCACCTCGCCCGCCGCCAGCTCGCGGTCCTTGAGCAGATCGAGGATGTCGCGCCGGGTGACATCCGCCAATGCCTGGAAGACCGCCTCACTATTATATGTAACCATTACGTTACATACTACTCTGTCGCGCATCTCTCCGCAACCACACGGTAGCGTAAAGATGTGTCGTGGTATATGTTTTTATGTATGCGCACATCTGTTGACCTGAACGACCGACTGCTTCGGGATGCGAAGCGCCGCGCGGCCGACGAGGGCACGACACTCAAGGCCGTGTTCGAGCGCGCGCTGCGGGAGTATCTGGGCGGGCCGAAGAAGAAAGCGCCCTACACGTTCCAATGGCGCACCGAGAAAGGCGAGCTACTTCCGGGAATCGATATCGATAGTCGGGAGTCTCTCTACCGAGTGCTGGACGAGGATGACCCGTTCTTCAAGCCGCGGCCGTGATCGGGCTCGACACCAACATCCTCGTCCATGCGGTCCGCGAGGAACTGCCGTATCACGCCGAGGCCCGCACGCTCCTCTCCCAACTCGCCACCGGCGATGACCCCTGGGCCATTCCGTGGCCGTGTGTGTACGAGTTCCTTCGAGTCGTTACCCATCCTCGCATCTTCCACCCACCGTCACCGCTCGAGCCAACCGTCGACACGCTGCAGGCCTTGTTCGCATCACCGTCCTTGCACTTGCTCGGCAATGGTCTATTGCACGTCGGGCACTGGCGACAGTGCATGATCGAGGGTCGCGCCGTGGGCCGGATGGCGCACGACGCGCATATTGCGGCACTGGCACTGGAGCATGGCGTTCGAGAGTTATGGACCCGCGACCGGGACTTCAGGCGGTTTCCCGGGCTCCGCGTTCGCGACCCGTTTGCCAATCCGCCCTAAAGCGCCTCGCACCGCACCCGCGTAAACGCGATATCAAACCCGCGTGTCCCATTCGGTCCCGGTCCTTCCACGCGCGCGGTCATCGCGTCCGGCCCGGTGCGCCGGTAGATGATGCGCTGGGGGAAGTCGTGCTCGAGGTTCTCGACCGTGAACCCCTCGGCGCTCACCGCCGTGGACCGGAAGTGGGTCTCGGTCTGGCCTGAGGGAATCGCCGTATAGACGAGCTGTTCCCCGTCCACGCGGAGGCGCAGGTGCTCGAACGCGCGGGCCTGTCCGCCGGCCACGGTACGACCGGCGCCCACCATGAGTCCACCGGCCGGTGGGCTCCACATCTCGAGGGTCACGCGATTGCCGCCGCCCGACTGCCAGCACCCGCCCATCCAGGCAAGCTGATCGAGCGGGGAGGACTGGGCGGCAAGGCTTGCCGCCACGATAAGTAATGAAAGAGTGCGCATAGGGAGCCAAGATGCAGCGGGTGCGGCCGCGCTGGCTAGGACGAATGCGACAGGATGGCCTGGGCGAGTTCCGGTGACTGGGCAAAGTGTTCCGACGGGCTCGCGCCGGCAAAGGCCCGGAAGTCCCGGTTGGCGTGCGCCTGGTCGTAGTAGCCGGCGGCGGCAGCAGCCTGTGCCCAGGTCTCCTCCCCTGACTGAAGCCGGGCGTAGAGCGAACGGAACCGGATCACACGCTGCAGCACCTTGGGCGTGAGACCGGTGTCGTCGCGCACGCGCCGCTCGAAAGTCCGGGTCGAGATCCGGAGGTCGCGCGCGATGGCGGCAATGCGGTCGCCGCGGCCAAGCCGGTTCACCGCTCGCGCGGTGTGGTCGGCCCGCCGCGCGCGAGCGTGATCGAGCAGAACGCCCGTGAGTTGATGGCCGGCATCGGGGGCATGCGCGGCGCGTTCGAGGGCGACGGCGAGCGAGCGGTCGACCGCGCTCAGCGGGATCACGTGGTTGGTCAGCTCGTGCAGCGGCAGGCCGAGCAGGTCGCGCGCGCCGGCGGTACGAAAGCGGATGCCCACGATATCGGCGACGGCACCGGGGGCGAGCAACACAGGCCGGGTGATCTGGCCGGACACCATGACGACGTCCTGCCGCTGGACCGTCCCATCGGGTTTGATCTCACTGAACGGATCGGCGCGGTGGATGATGATTTCGAGCCGACCGTCCGGCACGACGGGTTGGGGGCCGCCGGCCTCCGCTGCAAGGAACCAGAAACACCGCACCCAGGCGCTGAGCGGTGGCGGGGCGGGAGTTTCAGTGTAGCGCATGATGCGGGGAATCTAGCTCCCGCGAACCATCAGATCGGGCAGGCTGGATCGAAGCGCCACATGTCGTTCCAATAGGAGGACATGCCCGAGGCGGGATCGTGGGTGAACCCGCCAAACATCCGGAGCTTGCCATCCGGCCCTACCCAAGCCGCGTTGGTAGTCCGACTCCCAGGCGTCGTCGCGGCCGTGCCTGCACCCATGGTCCCGTGCACCGGAGCGATCCGCTCCGTGACAGAACCGCCCAGCCATGTCCATTCGCCGTCCCGAAACATCCATAGATCGCTGAGCGCCGCTCCTGACGCGACCCCTCCGCCGAACAGCCAGAACACCCCGCGGCTATCTATCCACGCGGAGCCGCCGGAGCGCCCACCGGGTGTGTTAGCCGGATCGGCGCGCCCCATTACGCCGGTTCGCGCGGTGAGGTCCATCGTGGTCTGTCCTGACACATGCGTGAACGTGCCACCGGCGATGCGCCACAGATCGGCGTAGCGCCCATTCTGCCCGCGCCCCAGGTCAACCCCACCACCGCCAAAGAACCACCCGCTCTCCCCTCGGCGCAGCGCGCCAATCGGCGATCGCGCACCGGGCACGTCACTCAACCCACTGCTGTTGGGTTGACTATCTCCCGCCATCCAGGCCCACGCCGCCCCGTCAAACCGCCACAGATCGTTGATGTACGAAAGCGGGACGTTGTACCCGGAGGTGGGAACGAAACCGCCAAAGAGCCAGAGGTTGTTGGCGTCATCCACCCATCCGAGTGTCACAATCCGCGACCACGGCGCATTCGATGCGCCTGCGACCCCACGCTGTCCGTACGAGCCACTTGATCCCCGCAGGCTGTCGCCAGCAACCCACGTCCAGTGGTTTCCGTCGAACCGCCACAGGTCATTGAGGTAGCCCCACGCACCTTGGGCCTCCAGGCCGCGACCACCGAACAACCAGACGGTGCCCTGCGCATCCACCCACAATGTGGCTCCCTGACGAGCTCCCGGGGCGTTGTGCTCCGACGTCACCCCCTTGGTCCCATATGTCCCCGGAACGTTGGCGGCGTCGCCACCACCCCGCCACACCCACGAGTCGCCATCAAGCTCCCACAGGTCGCTGTAATCATCGAGGCCCTGCGACCCACCAAACAACCACACGGACCCATCCGGACCAACCGCAGCGCCTGGCCACAGGCGCGCCGACGGCAGGTTCGATTCCGCAGGCACGCCGAGCGCCCCGCGTGATCCTCCACCATTAGGGAGAGAGCTTCCTCCCACCCACGTCCAGGCGCCAGTTGGCCTGGCTTCTGCGGTCACGGTGACCTCGGGTCCTGTCCGAATGTCCGCTCGCACCTCCAGGACCTGCACACCAACCCTGCCGCCGAGGGTCCATCGCGTCTGCGCATAACCGTCCGCATTCGTGACCACACCGGGTGTGGGCACGAGGCCGACATCGGACGGTGCGAGACCCATGGGCACCCCCGCAACGCCCATCTGATCCTCTGCCACGGCGCGCACCACGACCGGCTGGTCCAGCTCGCGGCCAACGCATGTCGTTTGATTCCCACCAGCATCAATCGTGATCAACACGGGGCGCGGCTGAACCAGCACGGAAGCGGTATCAGCGGCACCGTTGGCCAACGTGGCAACGACCTGCGCCACCCCGCGGGCGTGCAGGCCGATCACGATGCCTGAGTCCGAGGAGGGCACCTCAACCAAGTGGGGCGTGAGTGAGCTCCACACGACATCCTGCGGCGGGACCCCCGTCCCGTCGGACGAGCGCGTGATCACCACCAGCCGCGCGGTGTCGGTGGCCAAGAGAAACGGCGGGACACTTGAGAACTCAAGCGAGACGGGTCGAGAGGCCGTTGGATCGCCACACGCCAGTAACACCGCGAGCAATCCAACAGCCCGCCCGTGCCACCTCGCTAGTCGAAGCAAACGCCAAGCCACGTCAGTCGCTTCCGCATACAACCTCCTTGATAAGAGGATACTGCGCCAGGCCCACGGGCTGCGTCAACCGCCCCGGGCCACCACAACCGCCGAGTCGAGCGCCTCCGGATTCAATACCCGGAATGGGACACGACGTTCGAACCCTGACAGGACTCGCTCGCGCAGGCGGGTCATGGTCGGCGCTCTCTACCGCCCGACCACTACGCCGGCGCCGATGGCCCAGCGCGTGTACGCCCCGTCAGGTCCGAAGGGTGCAGGACTTCCGCGCACCCCGGTACGCTGCCATGTCGGGGTCAGTTCAAAGGAAAGGAGTTCCGTCACGCGACGCCGCACGCCAACCATCGCACCGATGGTGATGGACCGGGTCGCGTCTCGCGAGAGGGCTGGCGCCACGTAGGTCTGATACAGCGGCCCCATGGAGGTGGGATTGGGAAGGGTGGCGTACGCGCCGGAGCCGGTGACACCCGCTCCCAGCAGGAAGGACGTTGACCCGCGCGTCCACGCCACCGCCACGGCCGCGCGCGGATACCAGACATCGAGGTCGGACGCCACGCGCACCAGAAAATCATTTACCTGGCGGCGCCGTCGGTCCACGCCGAAAGACACGCCGACATCCCATGCCGGGCGTGCGGACTGCCATCGGGCCTGGAGATCCAGTCCCATGCCCGTATCGCGCACCCGCGTGATGACGCCGTCAATATCCTGTCGCGTGACATCACCCGTGAGGCGGTCCGCGTGGAGGGTCAGTGTCATGGCCACGCCCAGGATCAGGCGGTGATAGCCGGCCCGACCGGTCCATCCATCCGCGTCCCAGGTGTCACTCGGAGGATCGTTCACCAAGAGCGAGAAATGCCGGTCAGCTCGATACGTGCGCGACCACCCCATGACGAACCGGCCGCCCAACAGGCCACCGGCCAGCGCGCCACCCAGGGCGTAGGCGTCACGTTGGTTGCGGCGAAGGTATGCGCTCGGCGGCGCGAGGTCTCGCGGAAAGGGCTCATCGAACCCGTCAAACTGGTAGGCGCGACTCGATCCAGGCTCGGTGCGGAAGATCGCAGTCTCGCTGGCCCCTGACCATCGGCCAATCGCGACCAGCTGAAGGCCAAGCGGGAGCGCGTGGCCGAGGGATACCTGCAGGGCGGGGTTGGCATGACGCGCCGTCCGCACGAATCGAGCATCCCGCGTGGCATCCTCGCGTACGTCGAGCCCGGCGCCCAGCCCAAGGCGCGCGCCACCGAGGCGCCAGCCAATCATGCCCTCAAGCAGGGCAGCAGCCCGGCGCAGGCGCGGTGCCGTGGTGTCGGCGATGACCAGGGGGGATGACCCGTACGGGTCGGTGAATGTCGCGTGACCGGCGTTGCCGAACCCGGCATCCTGGACCGCGGCCCGACCCCACACGGCGCGGCGTGCGGATAGCCGACGCCACCCGCCCGCCTCCGCCCCGCGCCTTGAAACGTCATCAGGATCAAACGGACGCCGGAAGGTTCCTCCCTCACCTCCGACGTGCGCGCGGATGCTCCCGCGCGAGCGTTCGACATCGTCCACCAGCCCAGCCGCGAGTCCCAGCGCGTGAAATAACCCCACCGGCACAATCGGCTCAAACAGGCGCGGGATCGCCACCGTATTCACGATGGGTATCGTGAGATGCGCAATGGGGTCGAGCGGCGAGCCCGCCGGCCGCACCTGCGCAACCAACGTCACGGGCAGCACAGCGCACAGGCACCACCTCATCGCGGGCCTCCCAGCGGCATCATCACCGTCATGCCGTAGCGGATGGGCGGATAGTTGCGGCCGCTAAACCCAGGCTCGGCCAAGCGGCCCTGCCGGTCGAGCGCGTTGAACGCGAAGAAGTTGAGTCGGCCGCCCATCGGCAGGGTCTTGGTCACGTTGATGCCAAGCATCCAGTCGGCCCTGCTCTGACTGGGATCGTTGAAGAAGCCGATCCGTGCCACGCGCAGATCGGCGAACTCCGGGTCGCCGCGGCGCTCGACCGGCACGGGGACCAGCTCTCCCGCCCGGGTGACGTAGCCCGCAAAGGCGAGCGTATCCGCGCCGCCCAAGTTCTGCGTACGGTCCCGCGCGTTGTGCTGCATGGTCGCGGTGATGATGAGACCGAGTTCGGGCTGGTGGTGGATCAGGCGGTAGGTCAAGAGTACCCGCTCACCGGTCCGCACTGGGCTCTCCCAGTACGGTGAGCGGGGTCGGTTGGCATTCATCTGGAAGCTCTCGGCAAACACGCGGCCGAAATCGAGTCCATCCCGCTCGAGCTCCGTGCGGGCCCAGGCCCCCTGCACGTCGAGTCGCAGGTTGAGCGGCCGGAACTCCGGCAGGGTAAGACTGATTTCGACCCCTTCGCTGAGCAGGTGCAGGTTGTTGGCTGGGCGATCCACCAGGATCGGGACCGTGTCAGCGCGGGTCGGCGGCTCGATGAGCGTGGGCGGTACCCCGGTGAACGACGAATCACTGAAGTCGTACAGGTCTCGCGTCAGGAATCCCGGATCAGGATTGAGCCCGGCCGACCCGCGCGTACGGTCACGGTACACCGTCACGGCAAGCGCGGTGCCGCGCCGACCGCTCGCAAGCTCAACGCCCACCTCGCTCTTGGTACCGACGGCGAATCCCAGGTCGGGGTTGGTCGGGTCATCCACGAAGGTGGACAGCACGGCCAGGCGGGCTGCTGGATCGTTGGTAAACCAGTTGACGTTCACCACGTCGAAGTACTGTGGTGCGGGATACAGGGCCGACAGGGGCGGCATCTTGGCCGTGCGCCCCCAACCTCCCCGCAGCCGGAACCATCCCGCCGGGGCGAGTTCTGCCTGTACCCGGGGCTGGACCACCTGGTCGCGCGGCGCGGAGAACCACGCTGTCCCCCGATGCAGCAGATCGAGGCGCATCCCCGCCTGCACGTCCAGTGCCATGCCGGCGAGCCCTGCCCGGGCGCGGTGGTCCACATAGAGCGCCGTACTCGCGATGGGCGGCACGTCATCGAACCGCCGCGGCCGGTCGAATCCCTGAACCCCGTTGAACGTTGTCTGTGGCGGAAACTCGATGTCGAACTGGTACCCGGGGCCGCCGTTCCACTCGCGCCGCAACTCGAGCCCCGAGCGCGTCCGGTTCGTGAACCCCAGCGCATCGAACGACTGGTCCAGCTCGGCGCGTGTATAGACATGCCACTCGCTGCCATCGAGATCAACCGCCGCGAGGTACTCGCCGCCGATGTACTTCCCGACCGAGGTGCCCGGCTCCAGGCGGTCGGTGAATGGCAGCGCACTCCGGATGAGCAGAGATTGGGAGCGCGCGTCGCGCCGGACGTGATTGACGGACGCCGTCAGCTCGAATGTCGCCTGCTGCCCGACAGGGCGCCGTCCGCGATGGCTGACGCGCACACCGCGATCATCAGCGCGGGAGGCACGACCCTCCACCACCTCCGGCCGCTCGGGACTGTCCTGGAGCACCCGGAACAGGTCCAGGCGCGAATCGAGCGTCCACCGCCCAGGCGTGGCCCGGTGCGCCAGCTGGCCCGTGAACCGGCGCGACAGGTCATTGCGCACGCCCGGCGCGGTGCGCGTCTCCGTCACGTCGAGATGCCCGGTGACCGTGTGGCGCGTGCCGAACCCGCGCCCCGCAATCGCGTTGAGGGAGAAGGTACGAGGATCGTACCGGGCGTTCAGCGTGGGCGGCACGACGCCGGCACGAGTTTCGACCAGGATGACCCCCTGCGTGAGATCGCCAAAGCGTGCAGAGGGGACGCCACGGATGGCTTCGATGCGCTCAAGCGTGGCGGCAGGAATCGTGCGCAGGTCAATCCCGCCGCCGGCGGTGGACGGCACGTTCACCTCGCCGCGCGGACCCGTCGTCTGGAGGTTGGCGTTATTGGACATGGGCACGCCATCGACGACAATCTGCGTGCCGAATGCGGCGAGATCACTGGCGCCCGGCCCGCCGTTGGTCAGCTGGGTGGACCCGCTCGACGGCACGTTGCGCAACGCGAACTGCTGCGGGCCATCAATGCCGGGTGGGCTCATGGGGACGCCGGGCAGAAGTTCCAGGACGCCGCGAATGCCAACGGCGTTCTGGGCGGCGATCGCCTCGCGATCAATCACGCTGGCTGTGGCGAGTTCGCCGGCCGCCCGGCTGATCGGATCTGCGGTGACGATGATGTCGGGCAGGCTGAGGGCCGAGGCGGCAAGCGTGGCATCCACGGTGAGCGTGCCGCTCGTCGGCACCGTGATCGGCAGGCGCGTCGGCGCAAACCCGATGCGGCGAACAAGCAGGATCTGCGGACCCGGCGGGACGCTGCGCAGGCGGTAAAAGCCAGCCGAGTCGGTCAGGGCCACCAGCGCCGTGCCCTCGATGCGCGCCTCGGCCGCAGCGACCGGGCGGCCGGCATCCGTGCGCACGACTCCCTGGATGTTCGCCTGTTGCGCGGCCAGCGGGAGCGCCACCGCGAGCCCTCCGAGGAGCATCCCCAGCATCCGTGGTACGGGATGCTTCAAGGCACCTCCTTAGGGCGATGGCGCTGCGGTCTCGAGATCCGCCAGCGAATTTCTGGTACGTTGGTAGATCACCCGCACAACAGCACTTGCCACGCGACGGGCCAAGCTCTGCAACCGCGTATTATCGTGCAGGCGCGCCGGCTGCTCATCGAAGACGGGATGGACGATCTGCTCACAACGAATGGAGGGACTACTGGCGTCAAGCTCCGGCGTCAGGCGCGACGTCACCACGTCCAGAATGGCACCGCGCGGAATTCGCACGTGTTCCTGCCCTGCCAGGTTGACCTCACGGGGCAAGGTATCGAGCGAGACGGGAGCGGCGATGAAAAACTTCGGCTCAATCGGGCTGACGTAGAGCCCGTGCCCAAGAGCCTGCGCCCATTCCAACCCTCCGACGCTGATCATGTTGGGGACCGAGGGGTTGTCCACGTCGGCGGAACCGAGAAACTCGAACGAGGCGCCAGACAGGTCCAGCAGTTCCGGCACGAAGGCACGGTGATCGATGGCATCGGTGGCTATGATGACCCGGACGCCGGGAGCGAGGGGATAGGATGTCCCGTTGCCTGGGAAACGGTAGACGTACTGCGTCCATATCCCGAGGGAGTCCAGTCTCCACCGGGCTGCCTGATCGCAGGTGGTTGACTGCGTCTCCTGCGTGGTATTGTAGGTCAGCCCCAGGAGCATCCCATCGAGATACTCCGTGGTGAACCCGTTGTTGAAGAGCTCTATATAGTGTCCGGTGTAGTACAAGAGGCCACTCGGCGTGCGCGGGATGTACCCGAAGATCTCGCTGATGACCACCGTGCCCTGACGTCCCGTGCGAATCCTTACGATGATCGTATCCACCCCACGCGCGACCGTATGCGTCGCTCCACCGCCAAATGCGGTTACGTCTTCTGCGTCCGCCGGCAGAGCGTGGCGCTCGTCGTCCGTCAGGGCTCGAGTGGCACTCAGGGTCCATGGTCCGTACAGTAGCCCCGGAAAGTCGGCCATGCCCTGCATACCGGTGACCTGCTCGTAGCTGCCGGATCCAACACGCCGCACCACAATGCGCACGCCTGCGACGGCGGCCGGGTCAAGACCGACCGCGCGCGACATGGCGGTGTCCTCATCAGCGACCCGCACCACGACGGTCAACCGACCGCGCGGAACATTAGGGTCGCCCCCGTCGGTGTCGGTCGAATCTACGCGCCCCGTGTCAACATCGGGCTCCACGAATGAGACCTCCCGGCCGCACGATAGTGTCGCGACCAGGAGGGCTGCTGTGAGTGCCCTCACAAGGTCAGCCGCAGACACACGCGTCAAAAAGGAAACACGTCCCTTCGAGGTCGAAGTGATCTTGGCAGCAATCCTCGCATCCCTGCGCCGTACAGGTCGGACCACCATACTCCGAAGGTAGCGGGTTGCACTCGTCCGCCCGCCGCTCCGCCAGCACCGTCTGAGCTCCAAACCCGAGGGCGCCCACCACCGCGAGCGCCGCCACCGCTTGCCAGAGCCACGTCAGTCGCTTGCGCATACAACCTCCTTGATAAAGGGATACTGCACCGGGCCCACGGGCTGCGTCAACCGCCCTGGGCCACCACAACCGCCGAGTCCACCGCCGCCGGTGTCAAGGCGCCGGATCGGGCATACAGCACCCGACCGCTGTCGCCCACCACCAGCGTCGCCGGCACACCCTCAACCTTGTACGGGCGCAACCATCGCAGGTCAGGCGCGACGACGGGGAACGCGAAGCCCATCTCGGCGACGTAGGCACGGCTCAGCGAATCCGGATCCTGTGACCAGCCCAGCACCGACAGGCCCGACACCCCGGCCACCAGAGAGTCGAGACGCCGCCAGGCCGGGACCGTTTCGCGACAGATGGGACAGGCACTATTGAATACGAGGAGAAGCTGACGGGAGCCGGGCGGGCCCTCCCCCACACGTACCGCTTCGCCACCCAACGTGATCGCGTCGAAGCGTGGGACAACATCCCCGGCACGTGGGAACAGCATCCGACGCTGGGCCTCAGCGAGGCGGGTACGCAGGTCGCGTACCTGCAGGCTCAGCATCACCACCAAGGCGACCGAGCCGACCAACGCTCCCGCGAACACCCAACGAAAAAGCCGTGACATGAGGTTACCGCCCCAAGTAGTATTGTACGCTTACCCCCCCATCCCATTTTTGTCAAGGCCATCATTGAACAGCACCTTGAAGGCACTGGGCGTCAGGATCCGGCATCCCGGCGGCGGTTCGGCCGCGAGCAGCGCGCGGTCACCCGTTACGAGGTACGTCGCGCCACCGGCCTTCGCCAGTACCAGGAACTTGATGTCGTCGGGATCCGTGAGCCCCGGCCACCGGCGCGGCGCCGGTCCGGTGGCAACCAGGTCCACGAACGGGAGGTACTCGGCCAGCAGGTCCTCGATATCCTCGGCGGTCAACGCGAACTTGGGATAGCCCAGCACACGCAGGAGCTCGCCCGTCGTAGCGCTATTTGCCAGTGGGAGGATGACACCCGACGACCATGCGTCGCGCAGCCAGGTCAGACTGCCGCGGAAGAGGAGTGCCGAGAGAACGACGTTCGTGTCGAGGGCGACCCGAACCGTCACCGCTTCCGCGCCCAGCGCACCGCCGCCGCTACGTCCCCTTCGGCGATGCCGAGCGCCGCGAGCTTCTCGCGCACCGCATCGGCGCCCCCAGGGCGCACCGGACGAAGCACGATCTGGCCCGCCTCCGCCCGCACGTCGAAGTACTCGACGCCCGGAAACTCACGGACCACCGCCTTGGGCAGCGTGATCTGGTTCTTGGAGGTCTTCTTGGCAACCGACATGCGTGGCCTTGAACAAGGAAGCAAGGATTCCTTGTATTCTACCTACAGGATATACTTCCGCAAATCCTCATCCTTGAGGATCCGCTCCAGCCGCCCCTTCACCCCCGCCGCATCAAACCGCACCTTCTTCTCCACCACCTCCGGCAGGTCAAACAACAAGTCCTCGAGCAAGGTGGACATCACCGTGTGCAGCCGCCTGGCCCCGATGTTCTCCATCTGCTGATTCAACTGCATGGCCGTGCGCGCGATCTGGCGGATGCCGTCGTCCGTGAACGTGAGCTGCGCGCCCTCGGCCGCCACCAGGGCCGCGTACTGCTTGGTGAGCGCGTTCTCGGGCTCAGCCAAGATGCGGACGAAGTCGTCTTCCGTCAGCGAGTCGAGTTCCACCCGAATCGGGAACCGGCCCTGCAGCTCCGGGATCAGGTCACTCGGCTTGGCCGTGTGAAACGCGCCCGCCGCCACAAAGAGGATATGGTCGGTGCGCACGTAACCGTAGCGCGTCTGCACCGTCGCGCCTTCGACGATGGGCAACAGGTCGCGCTGTACGCCCTGCCTCGAGATGTCGGGCCCCATGGTGTCCTTGGCGCCGGCCACCTTGTCCAGCTCGTCAATGAACACGATGCCGTGGTTCTCGCAGCGATCCAGCGCTTCGTTCACCACGTCGTCCATGTCCACCAGCTTCCGCAGTTCTTCGTCAATCAGGATCCGCCGCGCCTGGTGCAGATGGACGGTGCGCCGCTTCTTGCGCTTGGGCAGCATCTCCTGGATCATCTCGGTCCAATTGACGTCCGGCCCCTCCATGCCCTGGGGCGGCTGCATCATGTCGAGCATCGGGAAGCCCTGCTGTTGCACCTCCACCTCGACCTCGCGCTCCTCCAGCTTGCCGTCGCGCAACAGCGCCCGCAGCTTCTCGCGCGTGCGTTTCTGCCGTTCGATCTCCATGGAAGGGGTTTCCCCATCGCTTTTCTCCGTGCCCCCCGTGTTCTCCGTGGTAGCCGCCGTTACCGGCGGCAACAGGAGGTCCAGGAGCCGCTCTTCCGCGCGCGTCTCCGCCTGCGGATACACGTCGTCCTCCCGTTCCCCGCGTACCATCGAGATGGCCGAGTCCACCAGCTCCCGGATGATGCTTTCCACATCGCGCCCGACATAGCCCACTTCGGTGAACTTGGAGGCTTCGACCTTGATGAACGGCGCCCCTGACAGGCGCGCCAGCCGCCGAGCGATTTCGGTCTTCCCGACGCCCGTGGGTCCGATCATGATGATGTTGTTGGGCACCAGCTCGTCGCGGATGTCGTCCGGCGCCTGCTGGCGGCGCCAACGGTTGCGAATGGCAATGGCCACGGCCTTCTTGGCGGCCGCTTGTCCCACGATATACCGATCCAGCTCGGCCACGATCTGGCGCGGCGGGAGCTCCTCGAGCCAAGGAAGTGGCTGGGTGGGCGGCGCTTCGGTGATGGCGGGCTCGGTCACGAGAGTTCCTGAATCACCAGGTGGCTATTGGTAAAGACGCAGATGTCGGCAGCAATGCCCATCGCGCGCTCTACTATGGCCCGGGCGCCCAAGTCCGTTCCGGCCAGGGCGCGCGCGGCCGCCAGCGCATAGTTGCCACCACTCCCGATAGCGAGGATGCCGTCATCCGGCTCGATCAGTTCGCCGCTCCCCGAGAGCAGGAAGCTTTGTTGCCTGTCGGCGAGCGCAAGCAGAGCCTCCAGCCGCCGGAGCACACGATCGTTGCGCCAGTCCTTGGCCAGTTCGACCGCGGCGCGCGAGAGGTTGCCCGGAAACCGCTCGAGTTTCTCCTCAAAGCGCTCGAACAGGGTGAACGCGTCGGCGGCAGCGCCGGCAAACCCCGCCAGCACGGTGCCATTGGCAATCAACCGCACCTTGTTCGCGTTCGCCTTCATGACCGTGTCGCCGAACGTGACCTGGCCATCGCCACCCATGGCGACCTTGCCGTCCTTCCGGACGCAGAGAATGGTCGTCGCATGAAACATCTGCACGGATACTCTCCTTAGGCCCTGGGGTGCGCGTCTTCGTACACCTTCTTCAACCGCTCGACACTCGTGTGCGTATAGATCTGCGTCGTACTCAAACTCGCATGCCCGAGCAGTTCCTGCACGGCGCGCAGGTCCGCGCCAGCATCCAGCAGGTGCGTCGCGAAACTGTGCCGCAGGGTGTGCACCGAGTACCCCGTCTGTTCTCCCAGCACCCGTAACAGCGTGGCCATGGCCTTCTGGACACTCCGACCGGCAAGCCGTTTGCCGGAACGCGCCAAGAATAGCGCCCGCTTGTCACCGCGTCCGCTCTTGAGCCCTCCCAGCAAGCGGTCACGCACCGGCAGGTACCGCCGCACCGCCCGCCCTACCCCACGCCCCATGGGCAGAATACGCTCCTTCTTGCCCTTGCCGCGAACTTTCACCTGATCGGCCACACCGTCCACGTCCGCAACGTTCAACCCGGCGAGCTCCGACAAACGCATGCCGGTGCCGTAGAACATCTCCAGAATGCACAGATCGCGCACCGACTGGTAATCGCCCTCCTTGGCCGCCGTTTCCAAGATCGCAAACAATTCGTCCACCTGGCGTCGGTCCATCACGGCGGGCAACCGCTTCTCCGCCTTTGGGAGCCGCAGGGCCTTGGCGGGGTTCACCTGCACGTCGGACCGCTCCATCAGAAACCCGTAGAACGTGCGCAGCGCCGAGATGCTGCGCGCGACGGACCGTTTGGCCAACCCGCGACGTCGGAGTTCACCCATGAAGCTCCGCAGGGTCAGGCGGTCCACCTGTTCCCAGGTCCACGCGTCGCCGAAGTACGTATCCGCAAACGCCGAAAAGGCTTCCAGGTCACGGCGGTAGGCCGTGACCGTATGCGGCGAGTCGTTGCGCTCCTTCTCGAGGTACTCGAGGAACGCCGGGATCACGCCGCCACCACCTCCAGCGCATCTGCAAACTGGTCCATCGCCGCCAGCGCGCGTTCGGCGAGGAGTTCCTTCTTGCGGCGCTTGTCTTTCACTTTCACATCGAGCGGCGCCACCAGGCCGAAGTTGGCGTTCATCGGCTGGAAGTGCGCTGGATCGGCGGTGTGGAGATACGCCAACAACGCGCCCAGCATCGTTTCGGGCGACGGCACGCGCGGCGGCTCACCGCGCAGCATGCGCGCCAGGTTGATGCCGGCGAGCAACCCCGTACCCAGCGACTCCGTGTAGCCCTCGACACCCGTCATCTGGCCGGCGAAGATCAGCCGATCATCGTCCTTGGCCGAGCCATGCGCGCTCAAGACGGACGGCGCGTTGAGATACGTATTGCGATGAATGCTGCCCCACCGGAGCATCTCCGCATCGCCCAGCCCGGAAATCATGCGGAAGATGCGCCCCTGTTCGGGAATGCGGAGCCGCGTCTGGAAGCCCACCAGGTTCCACATCTGGCCGGCGCGGTCTTCCTGACGCAGCTGGACGACGGCATACGGCTCACGCCCGGTACGCGGATCGGGCAGGCCCACCGGTTTCATGGGACCGAAACGCAACGTCTCCGGCCCGCGCGAGGCCATCTCCTCGATGGGCAGGCACCCTTCGAAGTATGGCGTCTTGTCGAACTCGTGACCCTGGAACTGATCGCCCGTGGTCAATGCTCCGATGAATGCCTCGTACTGCTCGCGCGTCATCGGGGCGTTGAGATAGTCGTCGCCCTCGCCTTTGCCGTAGCGCGAGAGACGGTACAGCACGTCGTGATCGAGCGAATCGTCTGAGACAATAGGAGCGATAGCATCGAAGAACGCGAGGGACGTCGTGCCGAGTCGGGTGCGGATCTGTGAAGCCAGCGACTCCGACGTGAGTGGGCCGGTGGCAATCACCGCGTTGGTGCCGGGCAGGTCGGTCACCTCGCCCCGCACCACCGTGATGCCGGGATGCGCATCGATGCGGCGCGTGACCTCGGCGCTGAACAGCGCGCGGTCCACGGCCAGCGCCGAGCCGCCGGGCACCCGTACCCCGTCGGCCACCTCCAGCAACAGACTGCCCAGACGACGCAGCTCGGCCTTGAGCAGGCCGTGCGCGTTGGTCAGTTCCACCGACTTGAACGTGTTGGAACACACGATCTCGGCCAGCTGGTCGGTGGTGTGCGCGGGCGTCCCAACAACCGGGCGCATTTCATGCAAGGTGACCGCGACACCGCGCTCGGCCAGCGCCCAGGCGGCCTCGCAGCCGGCGAGCCCGCCGCCAATCACCGTGGCCTTCATGCGTCCGCCGTAGCGAGCGCCTCCTGATCGGTCGGTTCCCATTCATTGCCGCACTTGAGACACTTGCGGTAGTTGCCGCGCGCCTTGGTGGCCTTGGCTTCGGCGCCGACCTTGCCGCAGTCGGGGCACGTGTCCGCCACCGGCCGATTCCATGCCGAGAAGTCGCACTCGGGATAGCGCCCACAGCCATAGAACGTGCGGCCCTTCCGCGAGCGGCGCGCCACCAGGTCGCCCTCGATGCACTTGGGGCACTTGACCCCGAGCGGTATCGGACGCGTGTGCTTGCACTTGGGGTACGTGCTGCACGCGAGGAACTCGCCGAAGCGCCCGGTCTTGATCACCATGGGCGACTGGCACTCGCGGCAGATCTCGTCGGTGGGCCGGTCGGGCGCCTTTTTGCCCTTGAGCGGCTTGGTGTACTTGCATTCGGGATAGTTCTTGCACGCGATGAACGGCCCGAACCGGCCACTGCGCACCGCAACCGGGCCGCCACAATTGGGGCACGGCTCCTTCTCGGCGTCGCCCACGTCGTGCACGCTGCGAATGAGGGCTGCGGTATCAATCGTGGCCAGCGACTTGGCAAACGGCTCGTAGAAGTGGCGCACCACTTCCTGCCAGCCGGCTTCGCCTTCTTCCACCTTGTCGAGTTCCAGCTCCATCTGCGACGTGAACTGCACGTTGAAGATGTCGGGGAACTGCCTGACCAGGATGCCCACGACCGTTTCGCCGAGCGGCGTGGACGTGAAACGGCGCTGCTCAAGCGTCACGTACTCCCGGTTGCGAAGCGTCGAGACAATGCTGGCATACGTACTCGGCCGGCCGATTCCCAGGCGCTCGAGTTCCTTGACGAGGCTGGCTTCCGAGTACCGGGGCGGCGGATCCGTGAAGTGCTGGCTCGGGATAATCGCCTTCACGTTGGCCTTGTCGCCGGCTTCGAGCGACGGCACGGGCGCCAGGTCATCCAGGCTCTGCCCTTCCTCGACCTCGCGGCCTTCGGTGTAGACCTTGTGGTACCCATCGAACACCACGATGGAGCCAGTGGCGCGGAACTGGTACTCGCCGATATCGAAGTCAATCGTCGTGGTGTCGTACACGGTCGGCATCATCTGCGACGAGACAAACCGTTGCCAGATGAGCTGATACAGCTTGTACTGGTCGGCGCTGAGCGCCTTCTTGACCTGGTCGGGCCGCCGCTTGACGTCCGTGGGGCGCACGGCTTCGTGCGCGTCCTGCGTGCGCTGCTTGCCCTGGTACAGGTTGGGGGTCTCGGGCAGGTACGGTTTGTCGTAGTTGGCCCTGATGAACGCCCGCACCGCTTGCATGGCCGAATCGGCGACGCGGGTCGAGTCGGTACGCATATAGGTAATGAGACCGACCGCGCCCTCGCCCTTGATCTCGATACCTTCGTACAGCTGCTGCGCCGTGCGCATGGTGCGCTGGCTGGAGAAGCCGAGCTTCTTGGCCGCTTCCTGCTGCAACGTGCTGGTGGTGAACGGCGCCTGCGGCCGCTTGCGCCGCTGCTTGCGCGTGACCTCGGTGACCACAAACGGCTTGCCGGTGACCGCCTTCACCACCTTCCGGGCGGAGGCCTCATTGGGCAACTCGGGTTTCTTGCCGGCCATCTTGTGGAGCCTGGCCTGGAACGCCTTTTTCTTGGCTTCGAGATCGGCCTCGATGGTCCAGTACTCGACCGGCGTAAACTTCCGGATCGCTTCTTCGCGCTCAACGATCAACCGCAGCGCCACGGTCTGCACGCGGCCGGCGGACGTGCCCGTCTGCACGGACTGCCAGAGCAACGGGCTCGCCTTGTATCCCACCAACCGATCGAGGATGCGGCGCGCCTGCTGGGCGTCCACCTTCTTGCCGTCAATCGCCAGCGGATGCTCGAGCGCTTCCTGGACCGCTTCCTTCGTGATCTCGTGAAACAGCACGCGATGAATGGGCGTACCGCTTCCCAACTGATCGGCGACATGCCACGCGATGGCTTCGCCTTCGCGATCGGGGTCGGTGGCGAGGTAGACCGCGGACGACGACTTGGCCGCCTTCTTGAGTGCGGCGAGATTCGGGCCCTGTCCCTGCACCGTCACGTACTCCGGCTTGAATCCATCATCCACGTCCACGCCGAGTTTCCGTTTGGGCAGATCGCGCAAATGGCCCACCGTGGCCTTCACGGTGTACTCGCTGCCCAGATACTTCCCGATGGTACGCGCCTTGGTAGGCGACTCGACCACGAGCAGGCGACCGCGTCCCTTCGCGACCTTGGTGACCTTGGACTCGGCCGTCTTGGGGGCCTTTGTCTTGGTCGCCTTGGTGGCTTTGGTCGTCTTTTTCGTGGTCCGCTTCGCGGCCTTCTTGGTTGCCTTTGCCATGCCATCTCCATAACGGGGCGGGCTCAAAAGTGGGTCCATCCCTGGAACCCGAACGGCCCGGATGGGTCAACAGACACCCACCGAGCCGACATTATAAGTGTAATACTGTCAATGACTTACAGCGCTACCGACCCCGGATGACCCTGTGATTGACGGGGAGGCATTATTACCACCCCCCTATCGATCGCGCAAGCCGGACCACCAAATCCGCTACTTCCGGTACCCCAAGATTGTCCGTTCGGACGGTCGCCTCCGCCTGCATATATAAAGGAAGGCGATCTCGTGCCAGGCGCTCCATTCCCCTCTTTGGGTCGCCCCCCAAAACTGGCCTGATCCGGCCGCCTATCCGACTGAGCGCCACCTGCGGTTCGACCGCCAGATGTACCACCAGAGCGTTTCCCGCGGCCTTGAGGTTCCCGGAGTGGGCGGCCCAGCCACCACCCGGAGCGATCACAGCGGGTGGGCCGGTCAAGATTTCGGTCACCAGCGTGCGTTCGAGCGCTCGAAATGCCGACTCGCCGTCTTCTGCAAAAATCTTGGCGACCGGTTTGCCGACATGCGTTTCGATCAACACATCGCCGTCGTGGAATGGAGCGCCGAGTGCTTGCGCGACATGCGCGCCCACCGCGGACTTGCCGGCGCCGGGCAGGCCCACGAGTACGATGTGCCGCTTCACGCTCCGCGGCCGGTGAGCTGTTGCCGGTAGCCCGCCACGTTGCGTTGCAACTCGGTCATGCTGTCGCCGCCGAACTTTTCCATCCACGCGTCGGCGAGCACCAGCGCCATCATGGCCTCGGCGATGACGCCGGCGGCGGGCACGGCGGTCACGTCGGAGCGTTCCGACTGCGCCTTGTCGGGTTCGCGCGTATCCAGCCGCACGGTATCGAGGGGCTGCATCAGGGTGGCAATCGGCTTCATGGCCACACGACACACGATCGGCTCGCCGTTGGTGATGCCGCCTTCGGTGCCGCCGGCGCGGTTGGTACCGCGCGTGAAGCCCGCCTGAATGGCATCGTGTACCGCGGAGCCGGGGCGACGCGACGCGTCGAACCCGAGGCCGATCTCGACGCCCTTGATGGCGTGGATGGACATGAGCGCGCCGGCCAGCCGGCCGTCGAGCTTGCGATCCCAGCTCACGTGACTGCCCAGCCCGACGGGCACGCCGCGGGCCACCACTTCGATGATGCCACCCAGCGTGTCGCCCGCCTTTTTGGCCGCGTCAATCGCCGCGATCATCTTCGCGCTGGCGTCGGCGTCGAGGCAGCGCACCGGGGATGCGTCGGACGCGGCGTTGAGCGGTGACGGCAACGCGCCGACCTCCGCCTCAATGGCGCCGAGCGCGATCACGTGACTGCCGATCTCCACATTGAACTGGGCCAGCAGGTGACGCGCGACCGCGCCGGCGGCTACCCGCGCGGCGGTTTCGCGCGCGCTGGCACGTTCGAGGATGTCGCGTGCGTCGGTGCGATCGTACTTGAGCGCGCCGGCCAGGTCGGCGTGCCCGGGTCGAGGGCGCTGGACCTGTCGGCGGCGCGTCGCGCCATCGGCGTCGGGTTCGGCGGCCATGATGTCTTGCCAATGCTCCCAGTCGCGATTGGCGATCATCATCGCAATCGGCGACCCGAGTGTCTCCCCCGCCCGCACACCGGACAGAAACTCCACCTGATCCGATTCGATCTTCATCCGGGCGCCGCGCCCGTGCCCCTGCATGCGGCGGCTCAAGTCCCGATTCACGTCGCCCGCCACCAATGGCAAGCCTGCGGGCACACCCTCAACGATGCAGACGAGGGCCTTCCCGTGACTTTCACCGGCGGTGGTGAACCGAATCCTTCCCATGCGACTCCCTTTGCACCTTTGCACTCTTGCACCTTTGCACTTCAAACAAGAAGCCCGACCTGCGGGCCGGGCTTCCAGACTACAAACCAATCCCGGCAGGCGCTACTGCTGACCAACCCCCCACCCCGAGACGGGGAAGATGTTGGCAATAGGCGGCAGACGGATGGTCACGACCCCGTTCGCCGTCACGCCAATCAAGAGCTGCTCGCCCGAGCCGAGTCGCGCGACGCGCAGGGGGCCGATCACCCGGTCCTTAATGGGGAACGTGGCTACCCGGCCAAAGAAGTACGTATCGTACACGATAATCTGCTGATCGGGTGCGGCCAGGAAGATCAGGCGGTCGTTCGGATCGAGTGTTCCGCAGCACGTGCCTGCCGTGCCGCCGATGCCCGCTTCAAACGCATGATTGAAGTTGAGGTCGGTGCCGCTGTTGGCCGGCACGCCGATGATGCCCTTCAGGCGCAGCTCTTCGTTGAGCAGGTACACCGAGTCGGCACGCACCACATTGGTCAGGCCGTTGAAGTTGACCGCAATGCCGGATAGCGGCGTTGCCGTGTTCGACAGGAAGTCACGCACCTCAACAGCGGGCGTTACACCCAGGTCCCGTTCGACGCGGCCAGTGAACGTGACCCCGGCCACGGTGGCATTACATGCGAACTGTTGGATGCCATCGGTAACGTCATGGCCCACGACGCGCGCAGGTCCCATGACGGGTTCGATCACTCCGCCCTCACCCATCAAGGTATGGGTAAAGTTGCCGGAATTCCGCACGAACGTCGAGTCTGAGAACGAAACCTGAATCAGGCTCACGGTAATGCCGCATGCCGCCGACAGGACCGTGTCCGGCGTCACATTCTGCCGCAGGGCAATGATCTGGAGCGTATCGGCATCCGGACCCGGCGGCACCTCCGCCTGCTCCCAGAAGAAGTGCGACTGGGGCGTAGCGGCAGTAAGGTTCTCCCATCGCATGGTGCCACGACGCGAGAATTCCTCCGAACCTTGGAACGTCGTCGGCGTGGTGCTGTACACGGCGTAGATGCTGTCGGGAGCACAGCTGGTACCGCCCGTCGTGGGCAAGCACACGGCTCCCACATACGCCGGTCGGTCGGAGAAGTCGAACTCGATGATCTTGATCTTGAGAAAGAGCGTTGCAGGATCAATCTCGGTCTGCACGGACTGCACAATGAAGTTCGGCAGGGCGTGGCGGCGGCGTTCCCGTCGCGCTGCCACGTCCACGACCG
The DNA here is from genome assembly GCA_040877595.1 of Gemmatimonadales bacterium. Classification (GTDB taxonomy): domain Bacteria; phylum Gemmatimonadota; class Gemmatimonadetes; order Gemmatimonadales; family GWC2-71-9; genus JBBDNM01. Next base: position 48,799 of record JBBDNM010000037.1, read on the forward strand.
AAATATCGGTGCCACCCGAGTTCCCCACCATGACCGAGTCGGCGTTATTGCCTAGCGTGTCGCGGGGCCACAGGGCAATGCCCCAGGGCTGCGATCCCACGGGAATGCCGCCGGGCACAAATGACGTGTCACTGATCTGGAAGATCTCGACGCGGTTCAACTGGACGTTGGTGAGATAGAGCTCGTCGCGGTTCGTGTTGTAGATACCATCGGCCACACGGCCGCCGACCGGCAGGCGCTTGGTAATCCCAAACACCACCAGCACGGTATCCACCACGTTGCCCTGCACCACCTTGCCCGGGGAGCGGGAGTCGTTGCCGTTGGCGTCAATCGCGAAGCCGGTCAGGATCAGGTTGGTCGGCAGGGCCGCGAGATTCAGATTCAGGTTGAATGTTTGCGTCGCCTCGGTGAGGTTGGCGCTCACCGTGACGGAGTCGCCCGCCACGACCGTACCGGGCGCCAACGTGAGGGCGCCCGTCCAGCCCACACGCGTGAGCCCGATGGGGTCGGTGGCCACCACCTTGATGGAATCGCGTTCTTCAACGCGGGCGGCCACCGTGATGTTCACGTTGGGCGCGGTAGTATCCGAGGTCACCGACTGCACGGAGACAATGAGCGGCGTACTGGTGGCTCGGCGGCCGGTCGAATCCACACCGAACCCGACGATCTGGAAGTTGCCCACCGGCGTGCTGGCCGGGACCGTCAGGGTATCGACGAAGAGCGCCGTGTCCGGGTACGGCGACCCGAACACTACAGAATCCGCGGTAATCACCACGCCGCTGGTGACGTAGCCCACCCGCTGGATGCCGTCGCGCTGCGTTGCGCGAATTTCGACCACCACGCCCAGGCCGGCGGAACTGACTGCGCCCGGTGAGGGACGCAGCACGACGACGTTGAGCGCCGCCGGGTTAGTCAGCACGACCGAGTCCACAGCCTGCGCGGTGTTGTTGTTACCGTCCGTGACGTCCGCGGTGATCACAATGACCCCGCCGGCGGTCGTGTTGGCGGGCAACGGGATAGTGAAGTCCCACTGGAACGTGGTCACGGCGCTGGTGAATGTCGTGTCGAACGACGCCGTGTACCCGCCGCTCAGTGTCACGGCAATACTGCGGATACCAAGGTTGTCGGCCGCCCCAATGGCAAATTGAATACCATTGGTAACCGTCAGCGTGTCACCCGCTGTCTTGATGACCTGGGCGACCGGGGCCACCTGGTCGCGCTCGATACCGGTCCCGATGCGCTGCTCGTTACAGGCGCTGAGCACCAGCAACGCGAGCGCGAGGGGCGCGGCGCGGCGGGTGGTCATCATCGGGTGCCCGTCGCATCGTCAATGATGTGCGGCGTCACCAGAATGAGCAGGTCGCGCCGCTGCTCCCGTCGGGACGTGAAGCCAAAGATGCGGCCGATCAGGGGCAGGTCCACGAGGAACGGGATGCCGGACTTGGCCACGGAGACCTGCGTGACGGTGAGGCCACCGATCACCGCGGTTTCGCCATCGTTGACGAGGATCTGGTTCTGCGCTTCCTGCGTCGCGAACGAAAGACCGATATCGCCCGGCGCCACCTGCACCGATGAGTTCTCGGCGCGCAGTTGCATGAGCACCTGGCGATTGCTGGTGACGTGCGGCGTCACCCGCAACGTGATACCGGTCGGCACGATCTCCACCGACGCGCGCGGCGCGCCCGTGCCGTCGCCCTGCTGCGACGACGCATCAATCGTACGGATCGGGGTCCGCTCACCGACCAGGATATAGGCCTCGGTGTTGTCCGAGGTCGAGATCACCGGCTCGGCCTGCAGGTCGGCCAGCTGCACTTGCTGCAGCGCGTCGATGAACGACGTCAGGTTGAACGCGCCGATGGCGGTGGAAAAGATCAACTGGAGCGCGGCGCCCGGAACGGCGGCGTCGGCGTTGGCCAGGGCGCTCAGCGCATTACCGCCCAGATTGATGATGTTCTGCCCGGGATCGAAGAACTCCGTGGCCACGGTCTGGTCCGGCACACCGTCGCCATCGGTGTCCACCGGCTGCGCGCTGGCCGGGTCGCGGCGCTGCACCAGCCGGTTGAAGAACTGCTCCGACGTGCCCAGGTCGTAGCGCACGCCAAGATTCTCGATATCCGTCCGGTCCACGAAAATCAGTTTCGCGTGGATGGACACTTGTGGGGTCCGGATGTCCAAGCGCGAAACGAAGACCGAGTCATCGCGAATGCGGCTCTCAACGTCCGTGATAATCAAGCTGTTGGTCGCCGCTTCCGCCACCACGCGACCGCGGGACGACATGATGGCGACCACGCCCTCGACCAGGTCGGACGCGCGGGCATAGTTCAGCCGCACGAGCGTCGTGCGGAGCGGTTCGGTCGAGTCGCGCGCCGCGATCACATCGCGGGAATCCACGCGAATGATGCCGGACTCTTCCTCGAAGGCCGACAGGCCATTGGCGTCCAGGATCGTGCGAAACGCCACGTCCCACGGCTGGTTGCGAATCTGCGCGGTGACATAGCCGGTCACGCTGCGGCCGAGCACGATGGACCGCCCGGAAAACTCTGACAGGCCCGCCATCACGTCGGCGATATGCGCCGAGTCGTAGGTGACCGTGATGCTCGGCTGCTGCGACTGCTGGACGTTGGGAAGGTAGGTCGCCGGCGCCTGCGTCGGGGCGCGAGTGGCGTAGGGTGAGGCATCGGCCGTCGACTCGCTCCACGCGCTCGCCAGGGACGACCACGCCGCAAACTGGCGGTCGGTGCCCAGGGAAATGCGAATGCTGCCCTCATCCTGCTCGATGCGGTACTCGCGAATGGACTCGAGTTCCAGCACGATGCGCACCACGTCGGGCGCGAACTGGGCGTAGCGCAGGTTCTGAATGCCACCCCGGTTGACGCCGTCATAACGGCCGGACCCCGCGGCGAGGGTGGCCCCCCGCACGTCCACGACGAGCCGGATCGGGTTGGCCAGCATGAAATCGGAAACGTTCACGCCGCCGTGCACGTCGATCACGACGTGTACGCGCCCGCTACCGGACATCACGCTGATGGCCTTGACCTCACCCGGGTCCGCAGCCGCGGCACGCGGCAGCGCGACCAACAGGGCGGTGGCGAGGAGCGCGCTAGCACGCATCATGGATTGACCTCCTGCGTACGGCGCTCGAGCGTCAGAACCATCTGACGCTCGAGGCCGAATTCTTCGATGATCAACACGACCTCGCGTTCGCGGATCGCCTGGACGCGCACCCGGCCGGCCTGGTCGCCGACCTGCATGGTGTAGCGCTTGCCGTCACTACGATCGCGCAACGTGGCTACGCTGCGCTGAGGGTATCGCGCGTCGTAGGCGATGCCCACGATGCGCAAATCACTCGGTTCGGGTTTCACAGCGCCGGAGGTGATCAGGGACACGAACGGATCGCGCCCAGCGCCCGAATAACTGAATACCTCACGGACGAGGCCCGGATCCTGGCGAGTCACGGAATCCGTCGCCGCCGCTTCCGTGGCCACGGCCTGGTCCAGCGCACTGGTGGCGGCTTCCGGCGGGGTGCCGGGAGCGGGCGCGGCGTCATCGCCACCGCACGCCATCAGCAGGGCAAGACCCAGGATCACGCTACCGCGAGCCACCGGCGCCTCCTGCCCCGTCGCCCTCGGATGCCTGCTTGACGAAGGTCCTCAGGTTGAACGAGGCCCGCAGCAAGGAGCCCGAGTCATCACCGATCGCACTGGCAACGCCACCTGCCGCGATGGCCAGGCTCACGTCGCGCGGGACCATGATCCGCGGCAGGGAGGCGATGTCCGACAGGAAGCCGCCGACGTCGTCATACTTGCCGAGGACCGTGAACCGATAGCGCGTGGCCCGGAAGGCGCCTGCCTCTTCAAATCCCTGGGGTGACAACTCGGCGACAGTCACGTTCCGGACCTTGGCCCGGTTCGAGATGTCGTCAATCAAGTTGGCCACTTCGTCGCCGGTGGGCACCAGGCCCCGCATCAGGCCTACGGTGATTTCATAATCCGCCACGCGCTGGCGCAACTGTTCGACCGTGCCGCTGGCCAGGTCGGCCCGTGCCGCGGCCACGGCGTTGCGCAACGAATCGTTGACGACCTGCACGGCCGCGAGCTGTGTCTGCTGGTCGGGCCGGATCATGATCCAGTAGTAGACCACGCCACCCAAAGGCAGGAGCGCCACCATCCACTTGAGGAGCATCCGGTCACGCGCGGACATCGCCATGTGACCTCCTCAGCGCACCGATGCCCGGAGGGGCACCGTGCGAATGTAGGCCGAGTCCGCCTGGCGGAACGTGGCCGTGATGGTGAAGGCCTTGACCTCGCGCTCGTCTTCCAGCACCGACTGCGCGGCGCCGAAGATGACGTTCGTGAGCCACGGCGACGTCGCGAGCTGGCGCACGAATCGCGTGTAGGCCGAGAGATCCGACGTGCGCCCGTCAATCACGAAGCGCACCGGCGCCCGCCCTGTCGCGTCGGCTTCGCCGGCCGCCAACTGGTTGAGCGAGACGATCCAGGTGTAATCCGGCAGCGCCTTGGTGACTTCGTCCATAATATGCGGCCAGATGTAGCGATCGGAGTCAATCGCGCGAATCGCCGTCAGCTCGGCCTCGAGCGAATCGCGCAGCAACTCGGCGCGGCGCTTCTGTTGGATCAGGGTGCGGAACCGCCGCGCCTCAGACTCCAGGCTCGTCTGCTCCTCCTGCATGCCCGAGAGCGTGTTGTTGGCGCCGATCCACAAGACCATCAGGACCATCCCGGAAGCGATCCACACGACAATACCGGCTGGAATGGCCGGATCCTTGATCTTGGCCGCGAGTTCCTTGAAGTCGGGCATGGTGAAGCCAGTGGCTCCGCCCTTCTTCTTGTTGCTGCGGCCCGGTGCCGGGTTGAGGTTGATTTGAATCAGCATCGCAACCTCACGACCGACGCAGCCCCAACCCGATGGCCAGCATCAGGAGGGGTGCGACTTCGTCCATGTTGAGGGGCCCGAAGGCATCGGACTTCACCTCGAGCGCCTGCAGGGGATTCGCGTGTTCCACCGCCATCCGGAGCCGATCCGCCATCACTTCGGCCATGCCGGGGATCCGGGCGCCACCGCCGCAGAGGTAGACCCGCTCAATACCGGTGGCATCGCGCGCGGCGGTCTGCATGAAGGCGGCCGCGCGTTCCACACCCACGGCGATTTCCTCGGCCCGACTCTGGACGTAGGGCCGCAGGTCGTCGGTCTGCTCGTAGCCAGCGAGCAGGGCGTCCGCTTCCTCGGCGGAGACGCCGCGTTCACGTTGGAGATCTTCACGGAACTTGCGCGTGCCGATATTCAGGTCCCGCGTGAGCAAGGGCACGCCATCGTGAATCACGTTCACGTTCGTGACTTCGTGCCCAATGTTGATCAACGCGGCGACGCCGGTCATGGCTTCGGGGTAGTTGAGCTCAAAGGCGTTGTGCAGGGCAAAGGCATCCACGTCCACCACCGATGGCACCAGGCCGGCCTGATCCAGCAGGTCACGCTTGGTCTGGACCAGTTCGCGCTTGGCGGCCACCAGGAGGACGTCCATCTGCAGGCCGTCTCCATCAGGATCGAGGATCTGGAAATCCAGCTCGACGCCCTCGATGTCAAAGGGGACGTACTGCTGGGCTTCCCACCGGACCACGTCAAAGGCATCCGAGGCTTTCATGCGGTCCACCTGGATTTTCTTGACGATCACGTCCCGGCCCCCGACCGCCACGGCCACCTTCCTGGCCTTGATGGCATTGGACGTGAGGAGGTCCTTGATGGAATCGGCCACCACCGTGGGGTCCATGATTTCCCCTTCCACGATGGCATCCGACAGAACTGGTGTAATTCCGACCTTGGCCAGCGTGGGCCGGCCCCCGGAATGGTCAATAACGGCCAGTTTGATCTGGCCGCTACCGATGTCCAGTCCAATCGTTTTTTGGCCTTTCCCAAGCCCGAAAAGTGCCATATCTCCCTAAGCCCCAAAGGGATACGTGGGGTGAGCGGGCATCTACGGTATGGCTCACCCCACGTTTTGTCAAGCTCGAAGGTACTTTATGGGGCCTTGGGCAACCCCCCAAGTGGCCGTGACTTAGCTCACTTCAGTACAGGTTGATCCAGGAACGTTCCTGGAGCAGGTCGGCGCTGGCCGAGGCGGTCAGGGCCCGGATAAGGGCACAGCTGGAATAGTTGATGACGGCGTCACCCAGTACAGTGTTCTGCTCAAGCGCCACGTTCGCGGCGACAACCCCACCATTAAAGTGCCCCCCGGTCCCGGTCGTCTTGAGGAAGCCACGTACGATGACCGGGCCATAGAACTGGAAGCCCCCTTGCACAGAGAGATCGCCGTCCACAATCAGGACCCCCTGCCCCATGAGCTGGTTGATGTTCAGGTCGCCATTGACCCAGATGATCGGGAAATAATCGTTGCACGGACTCGTGGGATCGATCGGGTCTCCCCAATTAGTCAGGGTTTCGGTCTGGCAGCGGCCGTTATTCACGACGGGCTCAATCTTGTATGTACCGCCCGTCATCTCGAAACTGGCCAACGCGCGCAGCTCGTCGAATGTCAGGTCCCCGAATGTCGTCATGGATTCCTCGGTGACCTCACTGTCGTACTCCACCTGCGGATCGCCTGTCACACAGTCCAGGTTGTTGCAGCCCGACGTCGTGATGGAGGCCCCAGGGTTGATGCGGATGCCGGCGAGCGCATCGGTCGTTGCGGGACAACCGGTCCAGGCGCCCGGGGGCGTATCGTGGCCTGAGATGAATGACGAGCCACCAATCTTGGTATCGCCCTGGGTGGTGAGGGCGCCCTGGATGTCGATCTCGATCAGCCGAAGCCGGGCAAGCATGCCCACCTGTTGGCGAGAGCTCGAGTCGCGGTTGAATCCTTCGCTGCGCACGAGAAACATCATCTGGCTGAGGCGACGAATCGAGCCACGGTACCACCCGGTACCGGTGGACAACGTGCCGCTGAACGTGACGCTATCGCCCACGATCATGGCGTTATAGGTGGCGGACTGCCAGTTGGCCATCTGCAGTTGGGCGCCCTCCTCTGCGGCCGAGAACGCCTGCTGGAGACGCACCGAGTTGCGGCCGACGGCCTGCTCCTGCGTGGCGATGAAGAACGAGCCGGCCACCATGCCGCCGATCACGACCAGTGCGAAGATCGCCATGGGAAGCGCGATGCCGCGTTCATTGCGAGGCTGAGCGAACATGATACCCTCCATCCCTCAGGGACAGGAAAAGCGACAGTTGTTGCGCAGGCTCACATCGGTCGTGAGGTCCTGCGTGAGATAGCCAATGCCGGTGTCGGTGCGCACGACCGACCGCGACTGCCCAACCACGGAGATGCCCATGCGGGCGATGCGGGCGCGATCCGCCGTCACATTCCCGTTCGCATCGTAGTACACCAGCGCCAACCCCGTGCCCGACAGCGGACCCACGATCGGCTGGATCGTGCTGGCCGCTCCGGTGCTCTTGCTGATGGTCTGGGCACCCAACCAGGAGTCGCCCGACGCGTCCGTATAGGCGCTGATCTGTTCAACCTGATAACTGCGGATGGGAGCGCCCTGGTACACGCCGGCCATAGTCCCGGAGAGCAGATCCAGCAGCAGCGTGATACTGGGCTGGCTACTTGGACAGGCCGTTCCCACCACCGCCGACGTGACGTTGGCATGCAGCCACTGATCGTCGGTGCGCGTCGTCAAATCGTTCTCGGCAAAGATCAGCAACGAGTCAGTTGACACATCGAGCGCCCGGATCCCGAACCAGTTGGTGCGGTCGAGGACCAAGGTACCAAGCGCCCCGTCCTGGCAGGCGAAGTACACATTCTTGAGGGATCGGAAGCGAAATCCGCTGGCGGTGGCCGCCAGAATGTCGCTGCCATCGGGATCGGTGGCACTCAGCTCGCGAATGCTGTGCGGCAGAATCGACACCGCCGCCCGCGCGGACGAATTGGCGTTCACGCGTTCAGACTGCGAGAGATACAGGCGCTGGTTATTCACCAACAACTGGTAAATGGACGTGCCCACCAGACCAAACAACACCAGCGCCACCACCAGCTCGACGAGGGTAAACCCATGACGGTTACGCATCAGCAGAACCTCGTGGTGCTGAACGTGTCGGCCCGCACGCCGGTGCCGGTGGGCGACTGCACGACGACCGACAAGGTGCGCCCGTTGGTACCGACGGTGGTAATGGTCCAGGTCTCGGTAAACTGACCACCAGTAGCACTGCCGGCCTCGAGCGTAGCGCAGTCCATGCTGCGGAGAATCTCGAAGCGTCGGTTGGCCAGCTGGGCGGCTTCGGTATAGCGCTGCCCCTGAGCCACCATCCGGGTGACCAGCGCGGCCGTTCCGGCCAGGCTGATGATCCCCACCGACAAGATGACGATGGCAATGATGACTTCGACCACCGTGAAGCCGTTCCGGTTCCGTGTCATTGGATACGCGTCCCGACCGACGACACCACCAGCGTGTCGGCGTAGCCGGCCCGGCTGAAGGTGATCGTGGTATTGGTCGATTGCTGGCCGATCCCGCGCGGATCGAACGATACCGAGTCGCGCGACCAGGTCATGGTCACACCGTCGAACCGCGAGTAGATGTTCGTCGGCTGGTCAATGGTATCCAGCACCCCGCTCACCGGATGGAGCGTCGTAATCAGCACGGATGTACCCGACACTTTGAGCGTCGTGGACCGGCCCCGCTGAATCGCCGCCGCCCGTGCCTTGGCGTGCAAGGTTGCCACTGCATCCCGGGCCGACCGCACACTGATCTTGGTCAGCCGGTCGCTGATACGTGGCGCGGCAATCGCCACCATCGCGCCGACCAGCACAAACACGACGAACAGTTCGATCATGGTGAAGCCGCGCTCGTTGATTCTCATGCCGGTCATGGTTTGCAATCCCCGTGCCGTGGACTCAAGTCGTTGCAGTGTATGAACTTAATGTTTATTTGCGTCAGCAGACAACTGCAATATTCTGCAATAGTGCAACATTTTGCACTATTCGATCTGCAACTCCCTCATTCTATAGTACAGTGTCCTGACACTGACGCCTAACATCTGCGCCGCTTGGTCGCGGTTGCCGGCGGCCGCCGAGAGGGCTGCCCGAATGGCATCGGCTTCCGCATCATGGACCGCATCCTTGAGTGGGCGAATGCCCGACTGCGTCGCCCCCGCGGGCCGACTCGGCGTCGGCCGGACAAAACCGTCGGCACGCACGATGTCGTCCGGTGACAGGACCACGGCCCGTTCCAGGGCGTTCTCGAGCTCCCGCACATTCCCAGGCCAGGGCAGTGCCCGCAGCGCATGGACCAACCCGGGCTCCGGTGTCACCTGTCGCCCGGCCCGCGCCATGGCCTTCGACAGCAACACGGTGACCAGACGATCCATATCCTGCGGGCGCTCGCGGAGCGGTGGGATCCGGATATGCACCACGTTGAGGCGATAGTAGAGGTCTTCGCGGAACGTCCCCTCGGCCCGGGCCACGTCCAGGTCGCGGGCGGTCGCGGCCAGCACGCGCACATCCACCAAGCGTTCACGCGTCTCCCCTACCCGACGAATGGCGCCCTCCTGGAGCACGCGCAGCAGCTTCGCCTGCAAGGCCGATGGGAGATCGCCGATTTCGTCCAGCAGCAGCGTCCCGCCGTCGGCTTCCTCAAACAGTCCCGCACGTTCACCGACGGCCCCGGTGAACGCGCCGCGCGCGTGCCCGAACAGCTCGGCCTCGAGGAGCGCCTCGGGGATCGCGGCGCAATTGATGCCGACAAACCGCGCGTCGCGGCGCGGGCTCATGCGATGAATCGCGCGCGCGAGTACTTCCTTGCCCACGCCGCTTTCCCCGGTGATGAGCACGGTGGTCGGGTGGGGAGCGACACGCTCCGCGATGTCGAGCGCCCCACGCATGGCCGGGGAGTCGGCGACGAGATCGTGGTCGCGGTAGCGCGCCACCTCGGCTTCGAGCGCCTCGACGCGGCCGCGCAATCGCTCGCGCTCCTCCGCCTTCCTGAGCGTGAGCAGCACTTCGTCCGCGCGGAACGGCTTGGGCAGATAGTCGTAGGCCCCTTCCCGCATGGCGGCCAGGGCCTGATCGTCGCCGCCGTACGCGCTCATCACGATCACCAAGCCACTGCCACCCGCGGCGCGGTAACGGCGCAGGAACTCAATGCCGTCCATCTCGGGCATCCGAACGTCACAGAGAATCAGGTCGGCGGGCTCTGCCGCCAGTCGGGACAACGCCGCCGTCGGGCTGCCTTCGGCGTCCACGACGTAACCCGCTTCGCTCAACAACAAGCCAAGGGAGCGCCTGAGGCCGGGGTCGTCGTCCACCACGAAGAGCTTCATGCAGCCGGCAACACCATCTTGAATGCGGCGCCGCCTTCGCGCGCGTCCTCGACCCAGATGACACCGCCCATCTCGTGCACCGCCCGATGGACGATCGCGAGCCCCAGACCCGTCCCGCGCCCGGGATTCTTCGACGTCACGAATGGGTCGAAGATCCGCTCGCGATCAGCTTCCGGAACGCCGGGCCCGCTGTCAGCCACCAGGAGCAGCACGCCGCGCACGCCTTCCAACTCGGCGCGGCGCAGGCGCCGCCGCGGGTCACCCGTCCATTCCTGCGCCTCGATGACAATCGCGCCTTGCGGGGTCGCATCGATGGCGTTGAGCAGCAGGTTGACCAGGATCTGTTCCAGACCGTGGGCGGGACCGCGGACGACTGGGAGCCCCGACGCCACATGCAGACGCAGGTCCTTGTCGCGCAGCAAGCCCTGCGCCGTGAGCAGGTCTACCACGCGCTCGATGGTGCGCGCCACCTCTACCACGCCCTCGCCCCCGCGCGACGGCCGGGCGTAGTCGAGCAGACTGCGCACGATGCGATCAATGCGGTCGGTCTCGTCCGTGATCTGGCGCGTCACCTCGGGGTCCACTCCGCGCCGCACGAGCACGTCGGTATAGGTCCGAATGGCCGCGAGCGGATTGCCGACTTCGTGCGCGATACCGGCGGCGAGGCGACCAACACCGGCGAGCTTCTCGGCCCGCACCAGTTCGGCCTGTGTGTCGAGCAGGGTTTCGGTCATGCCGTTCAGCCGTTCGGCGAGATGCATGAACTCGGTGGTCTCGGCGTCAGGGGCCCGCACCGCGAGATTCCCCGCCGCGAGCTCGTCCGCGGTGCGGCTTAAGCGCTCGAGCGGGGTCAGGACCAGACGGCCAATCAGGTAGCGGCCGAACACGAAGAGCACCGCCAAGTCGGCCGCGATCATGCCCAGCAGGGCGATCACGGCCCAGCGCGGCGACAGCGCCTGCGCGGCGAGCGTGGTGACCACCGCAAGCGAAAGCGCCGCCCCCACGAGCAGGGACAGGTTCCAGAGCAGTTCGCGGGCGAGGGTGGACCGGCGTGGCGTCACGCCGGAAGATGGCACGGAAACAGGGCCGACGGAACGACCGTCAGCTCAGGTGCAGGTGGGTTCGCCCTCGTTCACGGCCGGCGCGATCGGGGTTGCACCACTGCCGTAGAAAATGGCGCACGTCCTGGTGGTGCCGTTGTGGGTGGCGGTGGCGCCCCAGGCCGAGGCGGTGGCCCCTTGCAGCGTGACCGTGACGCCGGACGACGCGGCATAGGAAAGCCCCGCGCCAGGAATGGCGCCGCCGTAATAGGCCTCGTTGTCGGCCATATAACTCTCCTGCGCGGTCACCAGGTTGCGCAGGTCGGCCTTCATGGCGGAGAGGTACGCCTTTTCCTTCGTGTTCGCGAACTTGGGAATAGCGATGGCGGCCAGGATGCCGATGATGACGACAACAATCAGCAACTCAATCAGGGTGAAACCGCGTTCATGCCTCGTCATGCTGACTCACCCAACGGCCGTCTCCGGCCTTGTAGTATGGTGGCAACGGACGAAGGTGGGGTGACGCAACCCAGCCCGTCACCCCACCAACCTCGTCAGGTCAGGTCGTACACTTCGGTTCGCCTTCGTTGTCTGCCGGAGCCACCGCCGCCGCGCCGCCAACGAAAATGGCGCAGGTCTTCGTGGTGCCGTTGTGCGTCGCCGTGGCACTCCAGCCGGTGCCGGTGGCCACGCCAATCGCCACGGTCACGCCCGCCGACGGCTGGTACTGCGCCGTGGTCAGCGTGGTCGAGTAGGTCGTGTTGTCCGCGAAATACGACTCTTCGGCCGTGACCAGATTGCGCAGGTCGGACTTCATCGCTGCGATGTACGCCTTCTCCTTCGTGTTCGCGAACTTCGGAATCGCGATCGCGGCAAGAATGCCGATGATCACAACCACGATCAGAAGTTCGATCAGGGTGAAGCCCTTGCGATCCATCATGAACCCTCCAACGGGTAGAGAAAAGTGGGGCAACGGATTCCCGGCATCCCTCTTCCCGCGAAGGATGCCCCCAGCCGTTCTAGCGCAAGCATCGTGCCGCTGCATCAATGGCCCGGTTTTCCGAGCACTTCGGGCTCGCGGGACCACCAATCGGGCATTCAACGAGGGTAAAATGCATTGCGTATGGCCGGATGCAAGACCCCGCTGCCCGTCAATTGCCCGAACAGGCGAGGCGGGCCGCGGCGGCCAGACGCCCCGCTCCCTGGGTTTGCAGGTTGCGGGCCAGCTCCGCGCCTTCCCGCAGGTCTTCGCACGAGTCCCGAGTCGGATCGCCGGGCATCTGCGCGGCGGCCGCGTCCAGCTGTTCGACGGCCGCGCGGGCCCGGCCGGCCAGCCAGGCGATGCGCGCCACGAGCAGCGCTTCCCACCACGGATCCACCCCACGCGCCCGCCGGAGCTCCAGGTAGCGCGCTTCGAGTGGCCCGACGCCAGCACGCCTGGCGCGCCCTGCGGCGGCAGCAGCAATCGCTGCGCTGGTATCACCGGCCCAGGCCAGCGTCGCCGAGAGCCGCTCGGCAATGACGGGATCTCCGGGGGCCAGCGTCCAGCCGCGCCGGGCTTCGCGCAGGGCGATGGCCGTGTCTCCGGTGGCCATGGCCGCGCCCCCCGCCTGGACGGTGACAACGGCATCCAGCGGATACAACTCAGCCGCCCACAGGTACTCGCGCAGGGCGCGGACCGTATCGCCGGTTTGGGCGTACACGAATCCCACACGCACGTGCGCACGGTAGTTCTCGGGGTGCTCGAGGTAATCCTCGATGACCACAGTGCGCGAATCGCGCCAGAAAGGGATGCGTGTCTCGACACGCACGGTCCACGCCCCCGCCAGCAGTAGTGCCCCGGCCAGCGCCAGACGCCCCTGCCCGGGAAACCGCTCGAGCACCCGCGCCGCGATCACGCCGGTCACCAGGGCCACGGCGATCGAGGGCAGATATAACGTCCGCTCGGCCAGGAGTATGCCCGTCGGAGCGAGAACGTTGGCCGTCGGACCCCAGGCGATCGCTCCCCCAACGATCCCGCACGTGACCGCCGGCGCCGTGCGCCGGAGGGCCAGCGCCAGACCGAGCAGGGCGGTCACCACGGCCACACCGAGCGCGCCGGCCCAGGTGAGCATGGTGGTCGGGACGATCATCTGCGGGTTGTAGTCGGCGGCGAGCGTAAACGGCCAGGTGAGCAGCCGCACGACCTCCAGCACGATCGGCAACATCGTGGCGAGGCGCTCGCCCGCCCCAAGGTTCCGCAGGGGCGCGGCTACCCCGTCCAGCACCATGGCGCCCGCGATCGCGTGCCACAGGTGCAGCCAGGCCAGGCTCACGACGCCGAGAGCGAGAGAGAGACCCGGACGCTGGGAACGCCGCCCCAGCCACGTGTCCAGCCAGATGAGTGGCAGCGCCACGATCGCGCTCTCCTTGGTGAGGAGGGCCGCAGCCACCAGAACGACGGCAACACCGTCCCGCCCGCGTCGCGCGGCAAGCATCGCACCCAGTACCAGTACGGTGGCCATGAGCTCGGCCCGACCCACGACGTTGGCGACGGCCTCCACATGCACCGGATGCAGGGCGAAGACCACACCGACGACGAGCAGCGCGGGCCCACCGAGCCATGCCGCCGCCACCAGCACGACGAGCGCCGTGGCCGCGGCATGCCACAGGACGTTCATGAGATGCGAAAACCACGGCGCCCCTCCGCTCAGCGTCCAGTCCACGGCGTAACTCAAGATGATGAGTGGCCGATAGAGGCCGGGCGAGCCGTCCCCCACGGGCGGCCAGTACGGGGCGAAGAACGCCTCAAGGGCGGCGCCAATGCCGTGGACGCGCGCATTGCGCTCGATTACGCTGATGTCATCGAGCGCCCAGCTGTTCGCCAGCGACGGCAGGTACACCACGAGCGCGACCGCTGCCGCCATCCAGGCCGCGCGTCCGACCGTCAGGTTCCGCATGGCAGCCGATACAATCCGGGCCCGTCGCGCAGACGGAAGTGCGGCTCGAACCCCGACACGATCCGCTCGGCCGGATCGCCGGGGCCGGTGACGGCCACGTGCGTGACACCGGCATGGCAGAGCACCGCGTGTGTCGCGGCGGGATCAAGGTTCACGGTCGATCGACCCGCCCAATGAAACATGTGGGCGGGCATGGCCCGCCGGCCGGTGTACAGCGCGATCAGCGCTTCATCCGCGCTCGCAATCACGGCGTCGGCGGGCAGCTCCGCGTTGATGACCCTGATGAGCGCCCGCATCGGCGCGCTGATCCCACGGGCCGTCGCCGCGAAGCCGCCGGTGGTCACGGACTGCCACTCGCGCGCGCCGCCCACCAATATCGCCAGGGCTGCGAGAGCGGCGACGGCGCTGCGTGGCGCCGCATGGGGCGCCACGCGCCAGGCCGCGCGCAGCCCAAGGGCCAGAAACAGAAAGAGCCACGGCAACACGATCCAGATGAATCGGTCGGGCGCATACGGCCACAGTGCTACCATCGCGATGTACGCCGTGGCGCCGCTAGCCAGCGAGGGCGCCGAGCGCCACGCGGACCAGGCGCCCCATGCGATGAGGGCCACAAGCAGCATCGTGCCGGTGTACCACAGTCCTGCGCTCAGGGACGGGAGCAACAGGCGCATGACCGGGAGCAGGACGCCCAGCGTCTCGACATGCACCAGACCGCCGAGGCCGGCCTGAGAGACCTCGCTGGCATAGGTACCGTAGTTTGCCGCGAGCGCCTCGGGCACGGCCGCGGCATGGCGCCAGACCCAGAGGGTCCAGGGCAGCACGATCAGCGCGGCCGTCCCTGTGCTGAGTGCCGCATCGTTCCAGCGGCGCCGCGTCAGGTAGCCGAGGGCGACCCCCAGCACGACCGCGATGCCGATCGAGCGTGTGAGTGTGGCCAGGCCGGCCAGCACGCCCACGGCGACCGCGAGTCGCGCATCACGGTGCGCCCGGTCGCTCAGGGCGATCGCCGCAGCGGCGAGGGCGAGGAACAGGGGCTCCGAGAATCGGACGCCCACGATCGTGAGCACCGGGAACGCCACGAGGCCGGCTGTGACCAGCGTCGCGGACACCCACGGGATGAGGGGCAGGCGCCGCGCGTGCGCGGCGATGAGCCAGGCCGCGAGCCCCAGGCACGCGGCGTCGAAAAGTTGGAACACGGCGGCGTTGTCGGGGAACTGCGGCCACACGCGCCACAGCAGGCTCAGCGCCCACGGATACAACGGCGGGTAATGGACGGCGGGAAACGGCTCGGGCAAGTGGCCGTTCACGTACCCCTCACCCGTGGCGAGCGACCGGGCGAGGGAGACGTAGATACCGTCGTCGAAGAAGACGCCGATCAGCCCATCATGTTGCGCCCAGAGGGCGGCGGCGAACACCGCCAGCCCGGCCAGTCGCGGGCCCAGCGCCCGATTCAGCACGCCGGGTCCATGACGCGGTCGGGGGCGAGCGCGCGCACGCGTTCGGCCAAGGCGCGGTACTCGTCGCAACGTTCGGCCTCATGCGCGGCCTGGGCGGCGAGAAACCAGTACTGCCACACCTGGGGAAAGCGCCACGCGACCTGTCGGCGCCATGTCAGGGCCTCGAGCGGCCGGCCTTCGGCCAGGGCCAGGTCGCTGAGCGCGATCTGCACGCGGTAATCCGAGCGCTGCAGCCGGCGCGCCTTGTCGGCGAGCATGCGGGCGCTGTCCGCCACGCCGGCCCGGACATAATTCACTATCGCGTTCGCAGCGGCATGTGCATCGCTCGAATCCAGTTCAAACGCGACCGCGTAGGCCCACGCCGATCGAATCCACTGGCTGTCGCGTTCAAGCAACCGCCCGTAGTCCAACCACACGCCTTTCCAGAGTGGATACACGTGGATGGCATTCCGGAAATGGTCTTCGCCCCGCACCGGATCGCCATCCATCCACACACTGATCCCTGCAACCCACCAAGCGCGAAACGAGCGCGGCGCGTCGGTGAGCAACTGCGTGAGCGTCGTGTTCGTATCACGCCAGGCGGGGACGCGGAGGCCTGAGCGGGCGGCGCCCAACGCGACCACCACGCCGATCACCGCCCACACGGTCCGGACCCTGGCGGCCGGCACCGCGGCGAGCGCGCGTTCCGCCAGGCGGCCGAGTACCAGCATGGCACCCACCGACGGCAGGTAGAGCGACCGCTCGGCCAGGAGCACGCCGGAGGGCACGAGGACGTTCGAGATGACGAGGAGCGTACCACCCATCCACAGGAGCCCGTAGGTAATCCATGGGTCGCGCGCACGCTCACGCCAGCCCCACCAGGTCGCGGCGGCAAGCACCGCGAAGCCGGCGAGGCCCGCGAGCGTCATACCGGTTGCCACGCTGAAGTGATCGGGACTGTAGTCCACCGACAGGGCGGCCGGCCACACGAGGAGGCGCACCCACTGCACAATCACCGGGCTCATCCCGATTACGCGCGCCCCCAACCCCAGCCCTTCCAGGCCGGGAGCGGGATGATCGCCGGCCACGTCACCCAGGATGCCGGCGCGCATCGCAATCCAGGTCCCGGTGAGCAGCACGGCAATGGCGACGAGCCCCGCGTGCCGGCGCCCATGCGTACCGAACGGCTTCCCCGCCAACCGCGCGGAAAGCCAGATGGTGATGAGCAACAGGCCGGGAATCGCAAACGCCGTTTCCTTGGCGGCGAGCCCGACGATCAGGAAGCCGAGGGTCGCGAGCCGTGCCACGGAGCCGTTCCAGCGCACGGCGAGGACGGCGCCGAGGGCGGCGAGGGTCGCCAGCAACTCGGCGCGGCCCACGATGTTCGCAACCGCTTCGACATGCACCGGATGCACGGCAAACAGCCCGGCGGCGACCCACGCGGTGACGAAGCCCGCGGGACGGGCGAGGGACCAGACCGCCCAGGTCACGCCCGCGTGCAGCAGCACGTTCACCAGATGGAACATCCACGGTGCGCCGCCGCCCACGGCCCAGTCCATCGCGAACGTGAGCAGGGTCAGGGGGCGATAGAGCGCATCAATCCACCACGGCGCGGTGAGGATTTCCTGCCAGTTCCCGAGGCTGTGCAGCAACGGACGATTCTGGATGATGTGGACGTCGTCGTAGGCGAAGCCGAACGTGACCGTGACCGCGAACAACGTGATCGCGAGCGCCGCCGAAATCCAGCCGTGACGAAGCCACTTCATGGCGCGGGGCGCATTAGGGTGAGCACGGGCAACGAGTCGGGCGTGGCGGGTGGTGGCGCCCAGCGATAGATGGGGCGGTCGGCATACATGGACATCAGGGAGTCGCGCAGTTCGGGCAGGTCACGGGCGAAGACGATGCCGGAACGGAGGTCAGGCGGATTCTGCCAGCTCACCGCGCCGTAGAGCGTGAACCCTTCGAGGTCCCGTTGGAGCTCGCGCCGGCACGCCGCGGACAGTTCGCGGCCGGCGCGAATGCGGATCCACGGATCCGGCCAGTCCGTGATCACGGGCGCCGTATCGCGCACGGCGCGGATCGCGCTGTCCAGCGCGAATGCGGCGGTCTCTGCGGTCGCCTGCTGTGCCCGCAGTGAGGTCAACAGCTCGGCGAGGTCGCACGACTCCACCGCGCGCGCCGAGCGTTCCACCCGGCTGTGATCCACGCCGAGCGCCCAAAAGCCGACGATGGTCCGCGCGCGGAAACTCTCCGGCACCAGCACAAGCGCCCGGGGCACGCCATTGTCCAGGAGATCGCCGCGAGGATCGAGGTTCATGGTGCGGAACTCGCCGCGTGTGATCTCGAGCCGCAGCGGGGCAATTCCCACGACGCCCCAGAGCACGGTGACGCAGCCCATGGTCCACACGGCCGCCGTGGCACGGAAGCCGGGGACATTCCGGTGTCTGACCCGGCGCAGGAGCCACAGAGCGGCTCGCGCCGTTCCCAGCACTATCATCGGGGCGGCGGCGAAATGCAGCCTCGGCCCCATGTACGCGCCGGCGTGCCAATGGAAGAAGTACAAGAGTGGGGCCGCGACCATACCCGCCAGCAGATAGCGGTCACTTGGATGTGCGTGGCGCGCTGCAAGGGCCCATGCACCAAGCGGGAGCAGGGCCGGAATCGGCCATTCGAATACGCGGAGGTGCAAACCGCGAACGACCGAGACCAGGTTCGCGAGTGCCATGCCGGGTGTGAACGGCCGGCCCCACGGATCCACGTGGAATCCAAGACCATGCGCGGAACCCCACAACGCGGTGTAACCAAACGTCAAGGGATCGCCATGCAGTTGGGCGTTCACCCACAGCATGGCGGTGAGGAACGGCACCGCACCCAGCACGGCCAACGGGATCGCATTCCACCGGCGATGGCGCACGACCCAGAGCGCGGGCGGGATTGCCGCGGCAACGCCGTCCAAGGGTCGAATGACCGTGGCGAGACCACCGGCGACGCCTGCCAGCACCACGTGCCACCATCGAACCCGCTGCGGCCCAAAGATGGCCGCCCATCCCACCAACGTGGCAGCCACCGCCGGCATATGGCTCATGTGGGTGCCCGCCATCAGCACGACCCAGATGGACGTCACCCACAGCGCCACGGCGATCACTGCCGTGCGCCGCCCATACAGACCCTGGGCCACGCACCACAGCGCCAACGTTGCGACGAACGCCGACATCGGATTGACAAGCCACGCCATATTGCCGCGCAAGCCGAGGGCAAGCAGCGCGGTCAGTCCCGGCGGGAACTGGGAAATCCAGCCCGCATCGGTAACAAAGGTGTGTGTAACAAGGAACGCTTCGGCGGGAACGGGCGCCGGCAGCGCCAACGTGCCGGCGGCAAAGGCGCTGGCATGCACCAGTTGCGCCAGCTCGTCCACCATCTGTGGTCGGCCGCCGTGGACCCACAGGACCACGAACACTCCCGCCAGCGCGGTCCACAGGGCGGCGACCCACGGCACGGCGGGGCTTGCGGGAAGTGCGACACGGGGCGACCACGCTGCGCGTGCCCCAATGCGACCCCCAAGCGCACCCAGGGTCACCACCACCAGCAACCCGATGACCCACGCCTCCATGTGCGGACCCAAGGGGACACCCCGCTCGGGGGCGTTCACCCATTCGGGCACCGGTAGCCACGGCAGGACGAGCACTACCAGGCCCAGCAGGATCCACGCGGCCCGCATCGCTGATCCGATCATCTGGGGATCTCGGTGACAGCAAGGGGATGGTTGAAATCGGACCAGAACGCCCGATCCCGCCGGACGGGAAGATCCACCCCAAGGACGCTGTTGAGCACCATGGGCAGCACGTTGACGGGCGAGACGCGGTTCCACACCACTCGGCGGGCTTCTGGAAACCGATATGCCGCAAACACATCCAGTCGTTCTTCCACTTGCTCGCGCGACAAAGCCTCGAGGGGCACCGTGATGCCGCGCATCGGATCGATCGCGATGCGGCCGTGGCCGTGATCCGCCTGGAGAATAATCGTGGGTGGCACGGCCGATCGCGCGATCAGGGACGTAACTGTCTGGATGACCAGGCGGTTGACGCACGCAACCTGGGCCGCATACAACTCACGCACGAGTTCCGCCTGCGTGCCGACGTCCGAGCGGGGCCAGACTGGCCGGCGATGCCGGCAGTTCGCGTCGAAGACGTACGGCTCGTGCGGCGCGAGGAGGTGGAGAAACGCAAAGATTGGTCCGGTGCTGTCCGCCAGCCCGGCCACTTGAGCCAGCTTCCACTCGATCGCCTCCGCCGATTCGACCGGGTAAGGGAAAACCTCGTCGGCGCGGCACGAGACCAGCCTGCAGGTCACGCGAGTGAGTGCGGGCCACGGAGCATTCGCCAACCAGGTGCTTCCCAACTCCCCCAGCGGCCGCCCGGGATAGGCGAGAACGATGTCCGCATGACGGTTGGAGCGCGTGGTCGGAAAGGACGTCGGGAAGAACGCGACGCGGTAGCCGTGGGCTGCCAGGAGGCGACGGGCTTCACTGTCCTCGATGAGAAGCGCCATCGCCTCCCAGGGATCGCCGCGCGGCGCAGGGCCTTCGTGCACGTACGCCCAGTTGAGCAAGGCGGCGAGCGTCAACGAAGTGTGCACGTAGTTGGTGCGCGCGCTGTCGGGAACGACGAAGCCCAGTCCTCGCAGGGAATCGAGGAATGGGGTGACGTCCACGCCGTAGACCTCGCGCAGCCACCGCGGGTGTGAATACTTGTCCAAGACGATCAGGACCACGTCGGGCCGGTCGGGCGTGCGTCGATCCTCGACCGCCGCTGGGCGCGGCGTGGAGGGAGCGCGCAGTGACCGGAGCACAAGGGTCGCGGCCGGCATCGAGACCAGGATCAGCGCGCCAACGTTGGCCGCCGTGGTGACACGCGACGGATCCCACGAACGCAAGCCACGCAGCCCCAGCCCCAACCCCGCGAATCCCAGTGTCCAGACGGCCAGCGCCATGCCGTCATGGGCAAGCCACGTACCGAGAAGCTGGGCGCCGATTGCGACGAACGATCCGTACAGGCCGGCCCAGAGTACCGCGAGGAGCGACACGAGGGGCCGGTGGCGGGGATCCATCGGCACCAACCCGGTCATCCACCATGCGATCAGGGCCCAGAACAACGCAAGAACCAGCGAGCCGCCGAGATCGAGCGCGGACCAGCCGCCCGCTCGCTCCGCCACCAGCGTCATGACGAGATAGCCAGCCACCAGGAACGGGTACAGGGGGGCCCGGGCCATCGTCACCGGCGCACCGCCACCAGCAAGGCGCGACCAGAACCGGTCAGGTGTTCGGATCGCTCGAGCACGAACTCTCGCTGGAGGGCCGCCTCGAAGTGGCTGCGGGTGTAGTGGGGGAAGATGTCGTCGCGGGCGGCCAGAAGGCGACGCACCTGCGGATCCTCCTTGGGGATCCACTCGACCGCAACCCGCCGGCCGATGGACTTGATGAACGTGACGATCGCTTCGAGCGGCAGGTTGTTGCCGATGGCCAGGTGGTGCACGAGCGCCAACGCAAGGATCATGTCGGCCGGGCCGCGACTCACCAAGGACATCCGCTCCTCATGCGCCCAGCCTTGGGCCGGACCGGGGTTGCGCAGGTCCGTCCACAGAGGCAAGGTCCGTTCCGCATCCGCCGCGCGCAATGCGACGTAATGACGTTCAACCGCCCCCGCGTCGCCGTCCGGTGCGACGACGTACGCGCCCGCCGCCTGCGCGAGACGGCTGAAACGTCCGGTATTGGCGCCCAGATCCCATACGACACGCGGCCGGTGCCGCTCCAGGGCGGCCCTCACCACCGCCTGCTTGGCCTCCAGTGTGGCGGGATCGTACCCATGCGTGGTGTCGTAGTCGCCCCACTCCGAGCTCGGCGGTGTCCACCGTCGGGATTCGACGGCGCCCGCGAGATGGTCCACCAGCCCGTCGATGCCTCGGTCGGAAACCCCGCGATGCCGAGCGACATCGGGCGCCGGCCGGGACGCATGCCGCCCGACCGAGCGCGCGTGCAGATGGATATGGATCAACGCCCACGGCATGAGCCACGTGTGACGCGGCAGCAGCCGACTGGCCAAGTCGAGGGGGATCCCATCCAGGTATGATCGCCACAAGTCCCTCAGCCGCACATCGGTGTATGCCATGAGCGCGAGCGGCGCCAGGAAGTGACGGCAGAACTGCTGGTAGGCGACCCACGGGCTACCGGGACGCCGGACGCCGAGAGACAGCGTATCCACGAGGACGGGCCGGCTTCCGCGCCACTGGATGTTGAACGCGCTAGCGTCGCGTAACGTCAGGCCTTGCTGCAGCGCGACCTGCTGAATCCGCAGAGTCAGTCGCGCCGCGTCGCGGAGCTGGCCGAACGTCCACTCCCATGGGTAACTGACGAACGGGATGCGTTCAGGCGCCAGGACATACGCGGCATCCGCCGTCGCGGCCTCCGTTACCGCCAACTCGACGTGCGGGATCAACAGCCCGTCGTCCATCAGGCGCGCCGGCACGCCGCTCGCGCGCACGGCCTCGAAATCCGCCCGCCCCACTTCCGTCACCTGACGCAACAGCCTGCCCTGGCGCTCGAAGAGGAAGCCGTTCGGGTCGCGGAAGGAGCTTCTCAATCGCGTGACGGTCATCTCCTCACGCGACGCCAGAGTCGCCGAAACGGCTCCGTCACCGCGCGCCAGACACGCTTGATGGTCAGCAGCCCGCCTAACAGACCGGCCACGAGCACCTGGAGGATGACGCTCCCCGACACCGGATCGAGATACGCATGCGCCGGCGGTGCGGCGATCAACTGGGCAGTGCCCAAGGCCACGAAGACGCGCGCGGATGTCGGCGGCACGCCCGGCGGGATCACATTAAACCGCACGATGTGCCACAAGGCCGCCACCCCGTCCTTCCAGTTGATCTTCTTGCCTTCGGCGTAGGTGCGTCCGCTATAACTGATCGGCACTTCCCAGATGCGCGCGCCCGCGCTCGAGAGGCGCGCCGTCACCTCCGGCTCGAACCCGAACCGATTCGACGTGAGCGGCAGGCGCTTCAAGAGGTCCGCGCGCACCATCTTGTAGCACGTTTCCATGTCCGACAAGTTCAGGTCGGTCAGCATGTTCGACAGTAACGTCAGGACCTGGTTGCCGATCGAGTGCCAGAAATACAGCACGCGCCGCGGGCCCGACTGAAAACGCGAGCCGAACACCGCATCCGCCTTTCCCATCCGAATCGGTTCCAGCAGCTCGGCAAACTCCGTGGGATCGTACTCCAGGTCGGCATCTTGCACGACGATCACGTGGCCCGTCGCCACGGCGATTCCCGAGCGCAGGGCCGCCCCCTTGCCGCGATTCACCTCATGATGGATCAGCGTGTCCACCAGACCCTCGGTCTTGAGGCGCTGGAGGATGGCCCCCGTACCGTCGCGCGAGGCATCGTCCACGCACACCAGCTCGATGGTGAGCGGTACCGCCTTCACCAGCCGGATAGCCTGCTCGATGTGCGCGGCTTCGTTATAGGCCGGCATCACGGCCGTAATGCGAATCGCATTCCAGTCGGTGGGGACGGGCGCGAGCGAGGCGACCAGCGCCGCCGGATCACTCCGCCGGAAGATTGGCATCGTAACGCGAAAGCTTGCGGTACAGTGTGGACGGGTCAATGCCAAGCACCTGCGCGGCGCGCGACTTGTTCCCGCCCTCGTTGTTCAGCACCCACAGGATGTACGCACGTTCGATCGCATCGAGTGGCGGGTTTTCGGCCGGGCGATCGGCCACCAGGGCCTCGGCGCGCCGCACGGCGATCCGGTCGGGCAACGCACTCGCCGGGATGTCGCCGTCACGCGAGAGGATGACGGCATGCTCCAGCGCGTTCTCCAATTCCCGCACATTGCCCGGCCAGTCGTACGCCATCACCACGTCAAGCGCATCGCGATCCAGATGCCGGACCGGTTCACCGCGCTCCTGCGCAATGCGTGTCAGGAACGCCTCTGCCAGCAGCGGAATGTCCTCGCGCCGATCCCGCAGGGGCGGCAGCTGAAGCGCAATCACGTTCAACCGATAGTACAGATCCGACCGGAAGTTGCCGCGGCGGATCTCGTCTTCGATATCCTTGTTGGTGGCCGCGATGACACGCACATCCACCGGGATGGGAGACGTTCCGCCCACCGGCAGCGCCTCGCGTTCCTGGAGCACCCGGAGCAGTTTCACCTGCGTGGACGGCTTGGTCTCGCCGATCTCGTCGAGAAAGAATGTGCCGCCGCGTGCCGCCGCGAACATGCCCTGCTTGTCACGCACCGCCCCCGTAAATGATCCCTTCACGTGCCCGAACAATTCCGACTCGAGCAGGCCTTCCGGCAAAGCGCCGCAGTTGATGGAGAAGAACGGTCCGTCGGACCGTTCGGACAACTCGTGGATATACCGCGCAATGACTTCTTTTCCGGTGCCACTCTCGCCCTGGATAAGCACCGTGGAATCGGTCGGCGCGACTTGGTCCACCATCCCGATCAGGTCCGTGAATCGCTGCGACTTCCCGATGGGCGTGATCGAGCCTTTGCGCTCGCGGCGGCGGATTTCGCGCTTGAGGTGCTTGTTCTCCGAGCGCAGCTGCCGATATTCGGCGGCCCGTCGGCAGATGGCGATCATCTCGTCGTTCGAGAACGGCTTCTGCACGTAATAGAACGCGCCCTGGTTCACGGCCGAAATCGCGCTCTGGAGCGAGGCCTGCGCGGTCATGAGGATCACCGGTGTTTCGGGATCCAGCTCGCGCACAGCCTCGAGGATATCAATACCGGTCACCTGCGGCATGCGGATGTCGGTAAGCACGATGTCCGGTGGCGTCGCCTGCAACGCTTCGAGCCCCGCCTTTCCGCCCTGCGCGGTCTCGACCTGGAACCCCGCGTTCTTGAGCAATATCCGCAGGGTATCGAGAATCCCTGTTTCGTCGTCTATGACGAGAATCGCGGTCTCGGTTCCACTCATGCGGCCTCTCCATGGCGCCCCTGCCCGGACGGCAGGAGCACGGAAAACGTCGTGCCCCGCCCCGCGGCGGAATCCACGAAGACCAACCCGTGATGCGCCAGCACCGCCCGCTGGACAATGGCGAGACCCAACCCCGATCCACCGGCGCGGCCCGTCACGAACGGGTCGAACAGGCGGTCGCGAAGATCGAGGGGAATGCCGGGACCATCGTCGGTGACCCGCAACAGGACCGGCGCGGGCAACTTGACGCCCCTGGGCAGGTCCTGCTCGCGAGCAGGCAGGGCCTCGATCGTGACCGTCATGGCGCCGGCGGCGGCCTGTGCGGCGTTGAGCGCCAGGTTCAGCACGATGCGGTGCAACAGGTCTTCGTCTCCCTCCACCGAAACTGCCTCGGCCCGGACAACAAAATTGACCTGGTCCCGGCAGTCGGGATGCCGACGCACGACCTCCACCGCCGAGTCAATGATGCGCGGCAAATCCACTGGTCGGAGCGCGGTGACCCGCACGCGGGCAAAGTCAATGAACTCGTTCAGCAGGCGGCTCAGCCGGTCGCTCTCGCGCACCACGAGCTGGCCCAGGAACCGCTCGTCGTCCCCTGACTGCGCGGACCGGGCCAGTTGCTCGACGGAGGAGCGAATGGATGCCAGCGGATTCTTGATCTCGTGGGCCAGTGATGCGGACAACTCGGCGACGGCTTCCAGCCGTTCCGTACGCGTATGTAATTCGTCAATGCGCTTCTGGTCGGACAGGTCACGGAAGATCGCGGTTACCGCCGGACGTCCAGCCTCACTCTCCAGGATCGTCGTGGTCATACCGATCGGGAACTGACGCGTGGGCGTGGTGACCGTGCCTTCGAGCCGGGTCGCGCGGCGGTGTTCGTCCTGCGCCTCACGAATGGACGCCGCGAGTTCTGGTGATCGCTCGGCCAGCTCGGCCATGACGGGACGGCCCACCCAAGTGGACGACGGCAGGGCCAACAGTTGTTCGGCGGTTGGATTGCAGTAAATGAGCAGGCCTCCGCCATCCACCGTCAGCACGCCGCTGCCGATGTTGCGGAGAATGTCGTCGGCCTCGTGACGGAGGCGGCGAACTTCCTGTTGCAGCACTTCGGTCTCCTGTCCTGCCACGCGGACCCGACTGGCCAACCATCCGGTAGCCACCGCGACCGCGACGAACACGAGCAGCTGGAGCCACACCGCCATGATCAGCTGCGTCGGATGCCCCCAGATGATGTCGGCGATGTAGAGCAAGCTGCCGAGGCTGGTGATCAGCAAGCTTGATACCAGCGGGAGCAGCACGGCGGCAACCGCAATGACCAGGATATACAGCGACGGGAAATCCGACTCCGCGCCACCCGTGACGTGCACGACCGTGGTCACCAGGGCGAGGTCAAACAGGGCCTGACCATAAATAAAGGTGGTGCCCGGCCGGCGGCCCAGAATGTGGGTATAGAAGAAAGAACCGCCCGAAACCACGAGGGCGGAGGCCATGGCGATGGCCAGGACCAGGATGACTGTGGCGTCTACGGTCCGGACCGCGAGGCCGGCGGCCAGGAAGACGACCACAGCCACAGCGACCCGGCCGAGATAGACCCATTGGAGAATTGCCCGGGCCGAGGGGACTGTGGTGGGGCTGGTACCGGGCCCGGAAAAGAAGCGCATGATGCGGTAGTATCGGCCCTAGTCTGGCAAAGTGCAATACCGCGTCCAGCAAGAACGCGGAATCGCAGTCAGCCTAGGACCGGGCCGCTTTGGTGATGGTGACTGGTTCGACGGGGACGTCGTCGTGGTGACCTTTGCGCCCGGTTTTGACCTTGGCGATCTGGTCCACGACGTCCATGCCTTTGGTGACGCCTCCGAAGACCGCATAGCCAAAATCCCGTGCGCCGTTATCGAGGAACGTGTTGTCGGCCAGGTTGATGAAGAACTGCGCGGTGGCGCTATTGACGTCCGACGTGCGCGCCATGGCGAGCGAGCCACGGACGTTTTGCTTGCCGTTCTTGGCCTCGTTCTGGATCGGGGCGCGGCCCTTCTTTTCCTTCATGTCGGCGGTCATGCCGCCGCACTGGACCATGAAGCCCGGGATGACGCGGTGGAAGATGGTATTGTCGAAATGACCATCATCCACGTACTGGAGGAAGTTGGCGACCGAGATGGGGGCCACGTCTTCGAAGAGCTCTACTTCGATAGTACCGAGGGACGTGATGAGTGAAATCATGGCACGAAACTAACGCCCGATCCCGATATCGGAACCCGCCTCAACAATCCCCAGCGGCGGCCGGCCGCGCCAAGTGCCACGCGTAAAGTCCGGAAACTCCTGCGGTGCGCTGCCGGAGGCGATCGAACGCTCCGACAAGGCCGACACCGCGCTCCACGCGGCGCCGTCATACACGTCCATGTCCATCGGCGCCCCGTTCCGGAGGCACCAGATGAGCCGATAGTCCTCGATGTAGTCCATGCCGCCGTGACCAGCACCCTGCGCCGCCGTCTCCAGCGCGCGCCAGAGCGGGTGCTCCCACTCGGCTCGATACGTGAGCAGGTCCTCCCACCGATGGGCTTCGCTCCGGCCCTGCAGGTGGACCTTCTGTTCCGGATACTTTCGGGCGAGCCCCAATGTTCCCTGCACCTCGATATCCCGGCTGTAGGGCCGGGGCAGGTTGGTGTCGTGGGTGACCAGGATGGTCTGGCCGCGTTCGGTCTGGATCAGGGTGGACACCACGTCACCCAACGCGAACCGCTGGCGGGCGTAGGGGCTGTCCGCACCCAGGTGCTCGGCCGCCCATTGATTGAGACCACGCCCCGGAGTCGCCATGGATACCAGGCGCGTGAAGCGGTTGCCGCGATTGATGTCCATCCATTGCGCCACCGGCCCCAACCCATGCGTGGGATAGAGATCGCCGTTGCGGTTGATGGAGTGCTGTACCCGCCAATTCGCCTCGTAGAAATCCGTCAGCTTGAGTTGACGCAGGTCGTGCAGGTATCCGCACCGCGCGTGCAACAGCTCACCGAACAATCCATGGCGGATCATGTTGAACAGCATGAGCTCGGTACGGTCGTAACAACAATTCTCCATCATCACGCAGTGCCGCTGCGTGCGCTCGGCGGTTTCCACCATGTGCCACAGTTCTTCCAGCGTCACGGCCATCGGCACTTCGGTGGCTGCGTGCTTGCCCGTTTCCATCGCGTACACGCAGATCGGCGCATGCAGGTGCCACGGGGTCGCCGTGAACACGAGGTCCAACCCGGCCTCGTCACACATGCGGCGGTAGTCGTGGGGCCCGCGGTCAAAGGCCAGCGGGAGCGGGCGGCCGGCCCCCACCACGCGGTCCTGCATCGCGGCCACCTTGGCGGGCACGAGGTCGCAAATGGCGGCGACATCCACACCGGCGATACGCAGGAAGTTGTCCACGTGGCTCGATCCCTGATGGCCCACACCCACAAACCCCACCCGCACACGCTCGAGCGGCGGCGCCACGAACAACGCGGCCTGTTGTTGTTGCGGTCGCCAGGCGAGCGCTCCCACACCGGCGGCAGCGGTCGTGGCCAGGAACGTTCGGCGGTCAAGATCAGGGGTCATGGTGCATCCTTCAGTCGAGCCGGGTGGCCGGGCCACCGGGTCGGGTGATAAGGGTTCGGTCATGCCACTCGGCCGCAAACTGCTCGACTTCCTCCAAGGGCACCACCGCATAGACACTGCCACCAAACCCCGCACCAAACGGAGAAGCCACCTCAGCACCCAGGGAATGCGCCCGCGCGACCAAGTCCTCCGTCTCGGGCACCGCATTCTCCAGTGCCGCCACTCCCAGACGATGCGAGATCTGGACGGCGTCCGCAAATCCCTCCCAATCATCACGCTGCAACGACGCGACCGCGTGGGGAATCAACTGCCCCGACTCCACCACGAACTGTTCAAGCCGCCGCGCCTCGCGCATGTCCAGTCCCTGGCGCCACGCCTGCCACTCGCTCGGGTCATCCACCAGACGGTCGAGCGGCACGCCCGCCGCCTCAATGCGTTCCAGCACCCGAGCGGTGCGATGGTAGCGTTCTCGGGTTCCCAGCGCCTTTTCTGCCACCACACCACTCACCGCCACCACAAAACTCAGATCCTCGCGCCATGGGACATGCGGTTCCGGTCGCACGGGTCGGAACCGGCATGGCAGCAGGTGCCCAGCACGTGTCAACAACATGGCCGCATGGTCCTCCGCACCACCCCGTACGCCAACGCCGCGTTCGACCGATGCCACGTACTCCACCAGCTCGGATCCACTGGGCAGGTCAATGGACCATAGATCGGCAAGCGTGAGGACGAGACCGGTCACGAGCGCGCTGGACGAGCTTAGCCCCGCTGCGGCGGGCAACGTGGACGTCACCGTCACCTGGGCGCCACTCGATACCTGATAGTCGGCCCGCAGGCGGGTGACCACCGACTCGACATAGTGATGGCCTTGCACGTCGGACTTGAGGGACACGTCGCGCGCCGGCGTTGCCGAGAGGGTAAGCCCTTGCTCGGTCGCGGCCAACAGGCTGCGCCCGCCACCGTAGTCCGTGTGCTTCCCGAGGACCTCGATGCGGCCTGGCACAAACCAGCGGGTCATGCGCCCAGCTGGGTGGCGACCACCGTCACATCGTCCGCGCGACTCAGGTCAAGCACCATCCCATCATGCGCCAACACGCGGACGCAGGTGCCTTCACGCACCAGCAAGCGGACGGCATCGGGCAACTCGAGTTCGCCGCGCGTCGAAGGCGCGATCGCACGACACGCATCGAAGATGGCCGACGTGAACGACCAACACGTCATGCTGACGCGCGCGGTGGGACCCAGGCGTCGACGGGTCGTGGCCTCGGGTTTTTCGATGATCTCCGCAAGGCAGCCGGCCTCGTCCGTGGTCATCAGCGCAAAGGCCTCAACCCGCTCGGCCTGACGAAATCCGATGGTCGCTGGGGCTGGCACTTCCCTGAGGGCGCGCAACGCGTCTGGCGGATACCAGTTGTCACCATTGATCACTGTGAACGGTCGGCTCCCGACCACCGACTCGGCAGCGAGCACCGCATCGGCGGTGCCGCGGGGCGTGGATTGCACGGCGATCCGTGCCGGCAGGGAAAGCGCCCGGGGGATTGCAGCTTCGGGCGCCATGACCAAGCAGACCTCATGAAACCCCGCACGCGCCACGGCGTCCACCACCCACGCGAGAAACGGCCGCCCGCCAATCGGCATCAACGCCTTGTGCCCCTGGGCGGCCGCGTCACGCTGCGCGGCAATGAGGCCCTGCGCCGCAGCCGCCTCGGTCATCATGCGGGTGCCGCGACCGGCCGCGAGAATGACGGCCAGTTCCGGCCGCCCGCTCACGGCGTTGCAGTCGTCGAGTCGCCGCGCCCCGCCACCTTGGGCCACAGCGCAATCAGCGCGAGCATCGCGAGAATCGCGACCACGCTCAGGAAGGCCGCCCGAGCGCGGACGCCGTACAACCAGGAACCGGTGGCGAACAACAGGGAATAGACCATGGTCGTCCCGGCGAGCATCGCCAGAATGCCGTGGCGAATGGAGCGATCGGCGCGCACGCGGGTGATGGACTCGAACCGCTCCAAGGTGGCGGCATCCGTGGGGCGCGTCAGGAATGTGACGATCACCCAGGCGACGGTCGTGATGAGCACGCCGCTCACCAACTGGACCGATGACGACATCGTCACGTCGGGCAGGAACCGCGGCTGAAGCAATTGAAACCATACCGCGATCAGGAAGGACACGGCCATGGCGGTGATCTCACTGAACGCATTGATGCGACGCCAGAACCAGCGCAGGATGAACAGCAGGCCGGTGCCCGCGCCGATTTGCAGCAGGATCTGGAACGCCTGAAGCGCTGAGCTCAGTACCAGGGCGACCATCGCCGCCAGCACCATCAGCACGACCGTCGTGACGCGCCCGACCCAGACCAGGCGTTGCTCGGACGCCTGCGGCTCCACGAACCGTTTCCAGAAGTCGTTGACGATGTACGACGAGCCCCAGTTGAGGTGCGTCGAGAGCGTGGACATGTAGGCGGCGGCCAACGAGGCGACGACGAGTCCAAGCAACCCGGCGGGCAGCAGGGTCAGCATGGCCGGATACGCGATGTCATGCCCGATGACCGACGAGGCCACATGCGGCAGCGCCATCTCGAGGTCGGCCAGGGTCGGGAATACGACGAGGGAGGCCAGCGCCACAAGAATCCACGGCCACGGACGGATGGCATAGTGCGCAATGTTGAAGAGCAAGGTCGCGGCCGTGGCGTCCCGCTCGTGGCGGGCCGAAAGCATGCGTTGAGCGACATAGCCGCCACCACCCGGCTCGGAGCCGGGGTACCACACGCTCCACCACTGCACGGCGAGAGGAATGATGAGCAGGGTCACGAACGTGTTGGTGTCGGCCGGATCGGGCAGCAGGCGGAGCGTCCCCTCAAGTGCCGGATTGGCGAGCAGGCCGCTCAGCCCTCCCACACCGGGTGCCTTGAGCGCCACGGCGGCGGCGGCAATCGAACCCGCCATGGCGACCGTAAACAGCAGCAGGTCGGTCACCACCACGCTGCGCAGTCCGCCCGCCACGCTGAAAACCAGGGTGACGCCGGCGCTCAGAAGAATGACCTGCACGGGCGACAGCCCCAGCAACACTGCGCCGATCTTGATGGCCGCAAGCGTCACGGTCGCCATGATCATCACGTTGAACACGACGCCCAGGTAGATCGCGCGGAACCCGCGCAGGAAGGCTGCCGGCTTGCCGCTATAGCGGAGTTCGTAGAATTCGAGATCCGTGAGTACGCCCGCGCGGCGCCAGAGTTTGGCGTACACGAACACGGTGAGCATGCCGGTCAACAGAAAGGCCCACCACGCCCAGTTGCCGGCGACACCGTTCTGCCGCACAATGTCGGTGACGAGGTTCGGCGTGTCAGTCGAGAAGGTGGTGGCCACCATGGATATGCCGAGCAACCACCACGGCATGTTGCGTCCAGACAAGAAGAACGAGGTGGTATCTCGGCCGGCGCGGCGAGCCGCCCAGAGGCCGACGATCAAGGTCAGGGCGAGGTAGCCGCCAACGACGACCCCGTCCAACAGACTCAGGTGCATGGCGGATAACCTATATGAAGGATCCTTCAGCCGCCCATCACACATCCCGTCGAGCGGGGCCGCTAGCCTTGCGCATGCCGTTTCTCTACCCGAACGCTCCCCGCAACGTCTATTGGGAAACCACCATCGCCTGTGGTCTGGCCTGCCAGCACTGCCGGGCCGACGCGATCGCGCATCGCGACCCGCGTGAGCTCGCCGGCGCTGACGCGGAGGCGATGCTGCGCGACATCAAGACCATGGGCAGCATGCTCATCCTGACGGGCGGCGACCCCATGCTCCGGCCCGATTTGTTCGACCTTATCCGCTACGCACGCAACCTGCACATCCCCACCTCAATTACGCCGAGTACGACACCCACGCTCACGCGGGAGGTCGTCAAGGGATTCAAGGAGGCAGGCATCGCCGCCATGGGCTTGTCGCTCGACGGGCCGACCCCGGAGGTGCACGATGCGTTTCGCGGCGTGCCCGGAACGTTCGACGTGTCGCGACAGGCCCTGGCCTGGGCCCGGGAGGCCGGCCTTCCCGTGCAGGTCAACACATCCGTGACGCGGGAAACGCTCCCGCATTTGCCGGCGCTGTATGACCTGTTGAGGAAGTCCGCCAGCCCGCCCGTGCGCCGGTGGAGCCTGTTCCTGCTGGTGCCTGTTGGTCGCGGGGCGACACTGGGGCTCCCTACCCTGGACGACGTGGAGCGCCTGTTCGAGTGGATTTACGAGATCGCGGAGCACGCGCCATTCCATGTGGGCACCGTCGAGGCGCCACCCTATCGCCGGTACTGGGTGGAACGCCAGGTCCAGTCTGGACAACCCGACGCGGCCATCCGGCGCGCGGCGAACCGGATGGGCCTCGGCGTACGGGACGGCAACGGCGTGATCTTCGTCTCGCACCGCGGCGACGTGTATCCCGCGGGATTCCTGCCCTATCCAACACTCGGCAATGTCCGTGATCAACCGCTGTCCGAGATCTATCGCACGGCCCCCGGCCTGCTGTCCCTGCGGGACATGGATCGCCTGAACGGCAAGTGCGGTGCGTGCGCACTGCGCTGGGCCTGTGGTGGGTCGCGCGCGCGGGCCTGGGCGATGACTGGTGATCCCATGGCCACCGATCCCTTGTGTCCGTACGAACCGGCAGACGAACGTCTCGCGGCCTTGTTCAACTAACGCATGTCCTGGTACCACACCGCGGTCCTGTTCCACGTGCTGTCGGCGTTGTTCTGGCTGGGCGGCATGTTCTTCCTGGCCTTGGTGGGGGCACCGGTGCTGCGTCGGGTTGAGCCGCCGGCACTTCGCGCCACCCTGTTTCGGGACTTGGGGCGCCGCTTCCGGCGGACGGGTTGGATCGCGATCGGCTTCTTGCTGGTCACAGGCACGTGGATCCTGCACTTGCGAGGACTTCTGCGCAGTGACGTGCTGGGCGACGGCGCGTTCTGGTCGAGTCGGTATGGCCTCAGCCTGGCCGTCAAAATGGGGGCGGTAGCGGTCATGGTCAGTTTGGCCGCCCTGCACGACTTCGTGCTGGGCCCTGCCGCCGCGCGGGAACCGCCCGGAACCTCACGCGCGCTCCAACTCCGGCGCCGGACGGTGTGGATCGCGCGCGCCAACGTGCTGGTGGGCGTGGTGCTGGTCTATGCCGCGTTGCGGCTGGCCCGAGGAGGCTAAGATGTACCATGCTCCTCCGCCTGCTCGCCGACCTCACGGTGCTCGTCCATGGCGCCTTCATCCTCTTCGTCGTGGGCGGAGGATTCTTGGCTTGGCGCTGGCGACGGGTCGCCTGGGTGCACCTGCCCTGTGCCGCGTGGGGCGCCCTGATCGAGTTTGCCGGATGGATCTGCCCACTCACCCCGCTTGAGGTGCGGTTACGGCAGCAGGCGGGCGCGGCGGGATACGAGGGGGGGTTCATCGAGCACTATCTCATCCCGTTGATTTACCCCGGCGAGTGGACCTTGGGGCTGCGGCTGGCGCTCGGGGGTTTCGTGGTGGCCATCAACGTGGCGGCGTATGTGGTGTACGTCCGGAAACAGTGAGGGCCCCGAAGCATCACGCCGGGGCCCTCGCCATCCAGCCGCCTGGCCGTCTGGCCGCTTACTGCACCGAGTTGATCATCCCGAAGATCGGCAGATACATGGCCACGATCATGCCGCCCACCACAACGCCCAGCACGACGATCATGATCGGCTCCATAAGGGAGAGCAGGGCGCCGACGGCAGCGTCCACTTCATCGTCGTAGAAGTCGGCGATCTTCGACAGCATTTCGTCCAGGCCACCGGTGGCCTCGCCCACGGAAATCATGGACGTCACCATCGGCGGAAACACGCCCGACGCCTGGAGCGGCTTGGCGATGGTTTCACCGCCGGCGATCGAGCCGCGTGACATCATCACCGCGTCGTGAATGACGCGGTTACCGGCGGTACGCGCGGTGATCTCGAGCCCTTCAAGAATGGACACACCCGAGCTGATCAGCGTGCCGAGCGTGCGGGTGAAGCGGGACACCGCCGATTTCCGCAACAAGTCGCCGAGTACCGGCGCGTTCAGCATGATCTTGTCAATGACGAGCCTCCCGCCGTCCGTGGCATAGTAGGTCCTGATCGCCCAGACGGTGAAGACCGAGGCCGCGATGATCAGCCACCAGTAACTCTGGAGCGTATCGCTCATCAAGATCACGATCTTGGTCGGTATCGGCAGCTCCATGTTCACGGAGGCGAACATGGCCTGGAACGTCGGGATCACGAACACGAGCAAGATGATGACCGCGCCGCCGGCAACGGAGAAGATGACGCCGGGGTAGATCATGGCGCCCTTCACCTTCCGCACGATCGCGTCGTTCTTTTCCAGGAACGTGGCCAGACGCAGCAGAATGGTGTCGAGAATGCCGCCCGCTTCACCGGCGGCCACCATGTTGACGAACAGGTCGCTGAAGGCGCCCTTGTGCTTGCTGAGCGCGTCGGCCAGCGTGTTGCCGCTTTCGACGTCGTACACGACCTGCTTGGTGACGTCGGCCAGGTCCTTGTTGTCGGTCTGCTGCGCCAGGATGTCGAGCGCCTGCACGAGCGGCAGGCCGGAATTGATCATGGTCGCGAACTGACGCGTGAAGATCACGACGTCACGCGTCGGGACCGACTTGCCCTTCTTCTGTTTCTTGGCTTCACGGGTGCGGACGAGGATCAGCCGGTTCTTCCGCAGCTGATTGGCCACGTCTTCGCGGCTCTGCGCCTCAACGGTGCCCGTGACTTCATCACCTGATGGGCTCTTGGCGGTGTATTCAAACGTTGCCATCGCGATCCTCCGTACGGGCTAGCGCTTGTGGCCGGGTTTGCCGCCGGCGGGCGGATCCTCACCCGGCACCGGTTCACCCACCATGCGCAGGAACTCGTTCTGGTCAGACACCACGCGCAGGCACTCGTCCAGCGACACGTCGCGGTTCATGTAATGCAGGTACACGTTATCAGCCAACGTCTGCATGCCGTGCTTCTTGCCGGACTGCATGGACGAATAGATCTGGTGCACCTTGTCGTCACGAATGAGCGCGCGGATAGCCGGCGTACACACGAGGATCTCACAGGCCATCACACGCCCCTTGCCCGACGCCTTGGGAAGCAGGATCTGCGTGACCACGCCCTCCAGCACGAAGGCCAACTGGGCCCGCACCTGCGACTGCTGGTGCGATGGGAACACGTCAATCACGCGGTTGATGGTCTCAGCCGCCGAGTTGGTGTGCAGCGTGGCGAAGGCCAAGTGACCGGTTTCCGCGATGGTCAGCGCGGCCTGGATCGTCTCCAGATCCCGCATCTCGCCAATGAGCACGATGTCGGGATCCTGCCGCAACGCGTACTTGAGTGCCGAGTGGAACGACTTGGTGTCGGTCCCGACCTCCCGCTGGTTGACGATGCAACTCTGGTGCCGGTGGATGAACTCGATCGGATCTTCCACCGTGATGATGTGGCCCTTGCGCTCCTTATTGATCTTGTCAATCATCGCGGCGAGGGTGGTGGACTTCCCAGAACCGGTGGGGCCGGTGATCAGCACCAAGCCCCGCGGCTTCTCGCACAGCTTGGCCAGGATCGGCGGGAGCCCCAGGTCCTTGAACGTCTTGACCGAGAACGGGATCTGCCGGATCACCATCGTGATGCAGCCGCGCTGCTTGAACACGTTGCCGCGGAAGCGCGCCAGATTCTGGATGCCGAAGGAGAAGTCGAGCTCGTCTTCCGTCTCGAACTTCTTCTTCTGGTTTTCCGTGAGCACCGAGTACGCCAACTGGAGCGTGTCCTTGGGCGTCATCACATATTCGCTGCGCGAGTTGGTGATCTCACCGTCAATGCGGAACTTGGGTCGTTCGCCGGCGGTGATATGCAAGTCGGATGCGTCGCGCTCGATCATCTCCTCGAGCATCGCGCGCAGGTTGACGCCCTGCGGCGCCGCCTGGGCGGTCGGGACCGCGGCCGGGTTACTCATGCGGCAGTCTCCTTCACCACTTCTTCGAGCGTCGTCACACCCTTTTTCACCTTGACCATCCCGTCCATGCGCAAGGTCAACATGCCCTCGTCAATGGCCTGCTGCTGCAGTTCTGCGGTGGAAGCGCCGCGCAGGATCATGCGGCGCAACTCAGGCGACAAGGACATCACTTCGTAGATCCCGGCGCGCCCCTTGTAGCCCGACCCATTACACGAATCGCAACCCGTCCCCTTGGAGAAGGTAATCTCCTTGGCCGTTTCGGGCGTGATGCCCGCCGCGTCCAGCTCTTCCGGCGAGTACGTCGTCTCGGCCTTGCAGTCCTTGCAGATGCGCCGCAACAATCGCTGCGCCACGATGATGTTCACGGCACTCGACACGTTGAAGGGCTCGATGCCCATGTCAATCATGCGAGTGATGGTGGACGCGGAGTCGTTGGTGTGCAGCGTGGAGAGCACCAAATGGCCGGTGAGCGCCGCCTTGATGGCGATGCCGCCCGTTTCAATGTCGCGGATCTCGCCGACCATGATGATGTTCGGGTCCTGGCGCAGGAACGCCTTCAGCGCCGCCGCGAACGTCATGCCAATTTCGTTCCGCACCAGCACCTGGTTGATCCCATGGATGTTGTACTCCACGGGGTCTTCGGCCGTCATGATGTTCACTTCGATCGTGTTCACGCGCGACAGGGCGGAGTAGAGCGTCGTCGTCTTGCCAGATCCGGTCGGACCCGTGACGAGCACCATCCCGTACGGATTCAGGATGCCCTTGTACAGGTCCTTCTCGGCCTTGGGCTCGAAGCCAAACTTCTGGAGATCGAGCGTCAGGTTCCCCTTGTCGAGAATCCGGAGCACGATCTTCTCGCCGAAGATCACGGGACAAACGGACACGCGAAAATCAATGACCCGCTTGCCCATCTTGAGCTTGATGCGTCCGTCCTGGGGCACCCGCCGCTCGGCGATGTTCAGGTTGGACATGATCTTCATGCGACTGGTGAGTGCCGCCTTGAGCTTGAGGGGCGGCTTCATGATCTCGCCGAGCGCCCCGTCAATGCGGTAGCGCACGCGGATCTCGTGCTCGAAGGGCTCGATGTGGATGTCGCTGGCGCCCCGCTTGACCGCGTCCGTCAGGATGCCGTTGATCAGCTTGACGACGGGCGCGTCGTCCGCGACCTGCATCGGGGTCTGCTCTTCC
Source organism: Gemmatimonadales bacterium (assembly GCA_040877595.1). GTDB lineage: Bacteria > Gemmatimonadota > Gemmatimonadetes > Gemmatimonadales > GWC2-71-9 > JBBDNM01. The sequence continues at coordinate 86,251 of JBBDNM010000037.1, forward strand.
TCTTCCTCCTCCACCACTTCGATGTCTTCGTCGCCCTCGCTCTCGATGTCCTTGAGCAGGTTCTGGAGCTGGGCGTCGGTTTGTTCGTAATAGCGCTCGATCGCGGTCTTGAGCGTGTACTCGCCGGCAATCACCGGAAAGATGTCGTACCGCGTGATGAACTTGAGGTCGTCCACCACGCCCACGTTGGTGGGATCGGCCATGGCGACCGTGAGCGTGCGGCCGTCGCGCTTGAGCGGCAGCACCATGTGCTTCACCGCCACGTCGGCCGGAATCAACTTCACGATCTTGGGGTCCACCTCGAAGCGCGACAGGTCCACCGCCGGCATGCGGTACTGCCGGGCGAGCATCTTGGTGATTTCGGTTTCCTGGATGAACCCGAGCTTGACAAGGCTGTAGCCGAGGCGGGCGCCCGTGTTTTTCTGCTCGGTAAGGGCCTGGTCGAGTTGTTCCTTGGAGATCAACCCCTCACGGACGAGGAGATCGCCCAGCCGGACCGTGTTGGCCTGTGGGGTTGCCATTCGGCAAAACGTACGGCTGGGCCAAGCCCTGTCAAGGCAGGAGGATACGGTCTCGCAGGCGGGCGACGAGCGCCGGCCCGATTCCCGGTACGCGGTCGAGGTCCGCCGGCGTCCGATAGGGTCCGTTGGCCTCCCGATCGGCCACGATGGCGCCGGCCAAGGCCGGCCCGATCCCGGGCAGCCGATCGAGCTCGGCCGCCGAGGCACGATTGACCGCTATGCGCTCCCCCGCCCCCAAGGGCTGAGCCAGCCGGGCACTGGCCGCCGCGACCGTATCCCGCCCCGGGCGCGCGGCTGGTGACGTGGACCACACGGCCCCGGGCGCCTCGGTTGCGGGGCGACAGCCGCGCACCGCGGCACCCGTGAGCGCGAGTCCCATGAGAATGGACGCAGCGCGCACTTCAGGACCCCAACGCATGCCGGAATGCATACGGTCCGGAGCAGGCCCGGGCCGCATCCAAATCACGCACGTAGGGGTCTTTCTATTGCACGAGCGTCACGGCCAAGTCGCCCACAATCTGGAGACTCGCCGCACTCACTTTGTCGAGCGTGTCCTGATGCGTGTGCCAGTAACTGTTGGACGGGCCATACGAAAAGTCGATCACGGCAATAGCGCGAAGGCCGGCATCGAGCAACGGGATGTGGTCATCCACGATCCCGAGCCCCACCTGTGACCGAAACACGCGACCGTACCCCAGGTCCTCGGCCACGCGCCAGACTCGCTCCACCACCTCCGGCGCGCGATGCACCGAGTATGCCTCTTGCCGGATCTCGAGATCGGCATCACCCACCATATCCCAGACGACAGCGTACAACGGCTGATACCCCGCCGGCAGGTTGGCCGCAAAATACTGGGAGCCGATCAACACATCCTGTCGCTCGGCATCCGACCAGTCGCCGTAGTCCTCACCATCCACGAACAACAGGTCCACGCCCACGGACGGCGGCGTCGCCGCCAGCACCCGCGCCACGCCCAGCAGGATCGCGACACCCGATCCGCCATCATTGGCCCCGGCAATCGGACGGGTCCGCGCGCCAAGATTGTCCTCGTTGTCCGCCAAGGGTCGCGTATCCCAGTGGGCGATGTAGAGCACGCGGTCCGTCGCATCCGGCCGGAACCGACCAATGAGGTTGCGGAGCGCCAGCGTGTCACCACCGCGGGTCACGTGGTTCCAGGCCTGCACATGGACGGAATCCACGGTCGCCCTCAGTCGCTCCAGAATCCAGTCACCGGCCTGGCGGTGCCCGTCGGTATTCGGCACGCGCGGGCCAAACGCCACCTGTGTCTCGACATCGGCCCGCGCCGCAGCCCCGTCAAACGGGGTACGCGGCCCGCCATTGGCGCAGGCCAGCACCGTCATGATCAGAACCAGGCGTCGCATCATTGCAGTTGTCCCGTGTCAAAGAAGATATCGGCAAAGACGGTGAGCGATACACGCCGCGTCCGGCTGGACAGGTGCCGCGCCTCATCACGCGTGTAATTCAAGCTCAAGCCGCCCCGGACGGTCAGCGAGAACCCCGTCTCCATGCGAAGGTCCAAAGACCGGCGCCGGTGCTGCGACACTTCCGTGCACTCGCTGGTGTCCGCGCGCAACAGGCAGATGACCGTTTCCGCCGCGCCGTAGTTCACGGTGGTCTGGATCTCGTTCTCGAGCCGAACCACGCTGGGAGGCGGGCGAAACCGGAAGTTCATCGTGGCATTCCAGTCGTTCGTCTCCGTGGTCGTGACGTTCCCGGACGTAATCGCATCCGTCACCACGTGGTTGTACCGGCCGGTCGCCACGATGCCGCGCGGCAACGTCAGCGACATGTTGGGCGTGAGCTGGGTGGTCTGCGTTTCCGTTTGCGCATCTCCCCCAATACCCGTCGCCGAGGGCTGGATGGTGAGCGCCTCGGTCTCCCGGTAGATCAGCCCGGCCGACAGGTTCGCGACCAGTCGGCGCAACGCCCACCGAGGGGTGTAGACCCAATTGACCGTCGCACTCGGCCAGTCGCGGGACCGCTGTTCCACCACGGATTGCTCGTCCGTCCCAAAACGCCGCGACCAGACCTGGCCCACCTGCGACCGATACGTTCCCCGCACGATGAGCCCCACCGGGAGCCGCGTACCGCCCGTCAACACGTGTGTTTCTGTCTCGGACGCCGATGTGGCGGGGACGCCATCCTGGAACCGGAAGTCCTCCGTACCGCCGAGCGCGAACTGGAAACTCAGCGGTGCACTGAAGGGGGGGCGATCAAACGTCCCGCGCACATCCTGCGAGATCGTGCCATCAAACGGCAACAAGTACGCGAAGAGCCGGCCGACGCGACTGGTGCCGGTCAGGTTGCGTATCAATCGCGCCGGATCCACCGTCGCGCCCGCCTCCCGCTGCCGGGTCGCCGTGATCGTTTCCGGCAGCCGGAACGCTCCGGCGCTATCCCCATCCACGCGCACCACCTGTCGCCCGTTGGGGTCCCGAATCATGGTGAACGCGCTCGTGATGGTGAACCGCGGCCGGAACCACGCGCTGACGGTGGGCGTCAGCGTGAACCCGGTGTTGAGGGTGCGGAGCTGCTCATAGCCCACGTCCCGGCCAAGCAAGGACCGACGCTCGCGACTGATGAGTCGACCAACGGTCGTCGTGTCGCCCAGTTCCCGCAGGTCCCGCGTGGAGGACCAGTCCAGACGGAACCCCAGTCCATTGTAGGGCCGCAGGTCGGCGCCGGCCTCGGTCCGCAAGGCATGGATCTGGCTGGTGAGCGGCGTGAGCGCGGCGTCGGAGGCCAGACGCACCGGCGCCCGATAGGAGAGGCGTGCGGTCCGGTTGTCCGTGATGGTCGCCGCCCCGCGCACCTGGAACGGGTTCACCCGCAGCCGGGACGAACTGATTCCACGTCCGAACTCGCTGCGGGAGATGAACCGAGGGAGCGCGTCTACCAGCCCGCGCAGAAACCCGGGCGCCCCCGCCGTCGTCGCCGCACCGGGAGTAATCCGGTACTCCAGTCGTCCGGTCCGGTTGGTGTTGCGCGTCTCCGCCAGCTGGAGCACGCTGGTGGCGGACGACAGTCCGACTGTCACGTTCCACGGATCGAAGAGCAACCGCTCAAGCCCCGTCGTACCACGCACTGTCCGCCGCGCCGAGGCCTGCAACGCCGTGGACTGCGAGTTGGGACGGCGCAACCCGACCAGGGCATCCCCCCGCAAGTCGCTCCGGTCGAGATAGAACGGGTCCTGCCCGGTGCGCAGGTGTTGCACACTGATCGGGATATTCATCCCGAGGCCGGCGGGCAACAGCTTGTCCGCGCGCAGGGTGCTCCCGAAGCGCATGGACGCGTCGGTCACGAACGACGGGTCCTGTCCGATCTGCTGGAAGTTCGCATCGCGAGACTGATAGCCGAACGAGAGATCGCCGACGTCCGCCGCCGTGAGCCGGACGTCCACGGCACCGGCAACACCCATGTCGTCCACCACGTCGCTCAAGCGAATGTCGTCCACCCACACCTCGGCCTGCTCAATGAACACCGACTGCCCGACGCGATACATGCCCACGGCCATCTCGCTGACGCGCGCCAGGTTCGGCGGCGCAACCCCGGGGTCGCGCACCTGAACCAGGTGGCCGCCGTCGCAGGCCACGTAGGCGCTCGGATCGCCGGCACCGCACTCAGCCGCCCCGCCCGGCGCCTCGCCTCGCAGCCAGCGACCCTCAATCTCGGCTCGCAGGAACAACCAGCGCTCGAGGCTCACCACCACTTCGGGCTCCCAGCTCACGGTGCGCGCGGCGGCGCGATAGAGATAGAAATTGTCCTCGTCCCGTCCCACCTTGATGAAGAACTGCAGGTCGCCGTCCTCCCAGCCGGGACCGCGCCCGCGGGCCCACGCGCGCAGGGTGCGATATCGCAGGAAGTTCTTGCCAGCTTCATCCGGAAACTGCAGGAACGCCTCCGCGCGCTCACCGACGCGCAGGTCCCGCGCGAGCAGGCGCAGGGAGGTCTCGTTGACTTGGCGGACGCCGATGTCGAATGCCGCGCCGCGCTGGTTGGCCTGATCCAGCACGCCCGGTGGCGAGGTGTATCCCAGGTCACGATTCTCGGTGGTGACGACCGCAGCGATCACTTCACCATGCGGCTGGCTGACCGCGCCCCCCAACCCGGCGAGGGGCGTTGCCGCCCGCTTGAGCCACGGCGCGCCCACCAACCGCATACGCGCGAGGGCGACGAACATCTCCTCATTCGCGCCACCCTGATCGGGAACGACCATCGTGAGGCGCAGGGCCCGGACTTGCCGGATGTTGGGCGTGCCGATCTGCAGTGTGTCCTCGCGGAATGGCATCCGGTACAGACGCCAGACCAGTTGGCGGCCACGGTCCTCCAACGACCCACCGGTACGAACGAAGTGGCGATCGTCGCCCACCGGGAACACGTAGCGAAACACGTCCTCGTTGCCGGCGCCGACACTGATGTCCAGCCGATTGTCGCCATTCAAGTCTTCGGCGTCGAGGAACCCATTCCCGCGCGTGCAGTTGGCGGCCAGGTCGCCCAGCGGAAACGCTGTGAGCCCGAATCCTTCCACGCTGCAGGTGGGGTGGTTCTCGAGGATGTCGCCTGTGGCCGTGTTGAACAGGAACGGCAGGCGGTCGCCGTGAATGCCGTGATCGTTGAGGCCCGCGTTGAACACGCCGGTGAGGGAATCGCGTTCCGAGTCAAGCTGGCCGACGCCAATGAACTGGAGACCCGTGAATACGGTGTCGGTCCCCGTGACGGTGAACGCATTCGGTCCAAACGCCACGGCATCTTCAAGCACCGTGCCAAAATCGAACACGAGGATCGCCTGGTTGCGCTGGGCCAGGCGATCCGCGTCCTCAAGCACCCAGAACTCGATGAACTCCGTGCGTGACAGATCAATGCCGAGTCCCTGGTTGTCGAACGGCTGGTTGAGGCTGCGCCACCGCGGACCGGTGGTGTGGGATCGGATCCACCGCGGCTGGCCCGAAACAGGATTCGGCGCGCCGCCGACCGTGTCCGGCTTGAGGGAAAGCCAGAGGACCGTTTCGGTTTCGCGTCCCGACCCCACGAGGAGGATGGTGGAGTCAATGTCGTTGGGCGTGAGCTGCAATGATGTCTCGCCTACCTGAATGATGTTCTGCCAGACCAAGGGGACCGCGTCGATTGGCGAGAAGCCGCCAAAGGCGTCCAGGTGCGTGACGGGAAGTCCCCGTCCCGACGTCGGCGCACCACCCAGATGAAACGAACGCTCCCCGAGCCCCACTGGCCGGAAGGCCGTGTTCTCAAACTCTTCGAGCCATGCCTGCCCAACGCTGTTCGGATTTGGCCGAGAGACCGCGAGCTCACCATTCAGAGTGAGCGTGGACGGAACCGTGGTAGCGATGAACGGCAGCGCGTTGAGCGCGCGCGTTACGGCATCGGGCCGAAACAAGAGCTGAGTGCTGAGTCCGCCAACGAACGTGGCTTGCGGTTCGAAGCCGAGGGTGGGCCGCAGCAGCGGGCTGCTCTCGCGCTGCATCAAGCCGATCACGTTGATCGAGCCACGGGACCCCAGGTCGTAGCGTGTCGTCAGGCCCATGAGACTGGTCGGGGCAATGTCGAACGCCTGGTTCTCTTCGAACTGTGCCGTCACCTGGGTCACACCACTCTGGAACAACAGGTCCGGATTGAGAAAGCGCACCTGACCCGCGTCATAGTCAATCTCGTAGTCCTGCCCGCGCCGGAGCTCGTGCTCGCCAATCAGGATCTTCTCCGTACCCTCACGAATCTGGATCGCGCCGAGCGAGAGCAGGCTACGATCGCCTCCACTTCGTGCCTCGTAGTTGAGTCGCAGGCGGGCCCGGGCAGGCGGGCCTTGTGACCCCAGGAGGTACGTCGGCGTGCGGTACAGCGAGTCGTTGCGCTCGCCGGCCTGCAGCCTGGCGGTATCCGCAAACGGCACGAGGTGGGGAAAGACCACAAACAAGGCGCGGATCGGCAATCCGCCGTTGGGCTCCCGCTCACGCGGGAACACGCGATTGGCCTCATCCAGGAAGTTCTGGTTGTTGGCTTGCGCGAGGCCGAGGCGCTGGAGATAGGTCCCGCTGCCATCCAGCGGCTGCTCGGACTCGTTCACCGCGATCCGCAGTCCCAGTGTGCGGCGATCCAGGTCGGTCTGTGCCCCCACGCGATACGTGTTCCGCAGTTCGTGGTGGAAGGTCGGTGCGTCCGGTCCGCGCCGCGGTTCGTACAGAAGGAAGAGCGTATCCTGCCCCCGATTCACCGCCGGAAACGTGCCGACGGTGTCTCCGGAGGCGGTCACGTACGACACCGCGAGAAAGTCGCTGTCGCTCACGCGGGTTTGCAGCGCAAACCAGAGGCCCGAAGGGTCGAGATAGTAGTCGCGGCCTTCGAGCAGCAGTTCCCACGGAAACGGTCCCACGCGTTGCGGGGAGTCGTCGCGCACGGCGACTGCGTCAATGCCGCCGAGGTTGGGATTGATCCCGGACAGCGCTTGTGACCGCAGTCGGTAGACGCGCAGTTGCTCGGGACGGCGGTCGGTCGGCACCGTCTCCGGGGCCGGGCTCAGCAGGTCAATGGCCGGGTATCCGGGCAGCGTGCGCGGGTCCACCACGGAAAAGAAGCGACCCCGCTCGTAGTCCAGGTCGCGCAGTTCGCGTTCCACCGCCTCGCTGGTGGTCTCGCCCACGGTGTACACGCGAGTGCGGAGCTGCGACCCGCGCTGCTGCGCGACTATGGCGTTGAACTCGAACGCACCGAGCTGCGCCTGCGCCTGCATGCCGAAAGAGTTCTCCGGGATCGTGGCGGTGACGAACCGGAACGGCGGTGGGTTGAAGGTCACGTTACCGATGTCCACGCGCCGCAAAATCTCGTCCTCACGTCCCTGGTAGTAGACGTTGATGTTGTTGTTGGCGGAGAAATCGCGTTCCGTGTCGTAGTCCACGTTGATATGCAGCCGTTCGCCGACGATCCCGCCCACCCGCAGGTTGAACGTCTGGTCGAAGACCGGCGTGGGAAATCCGCCCTGGCAGCCCGGTACCAGCGCCGAGATGTCGGTCACCGTGCACCGTTCGTTGGTGAACTGGTCCATCCGCATGCTCAGGCTGGCGCCGAGCTGGAAATTGAGGTCGGCATACCGCCCGATCGCGTCGACCAGTTCACCGCCTTCCATGACCGGCGGCCCGGGCCGAATGGGTCCGAGTCCCGGCGGTGGCTCGAGCGGCGGAATGCCCAGGATGACCGGTTCCGTGGGCGGCGGGTACAAGGCGAGCATGAGCGCGTCGTGCTGGCGGGCCACCTGCTGGGTGGCGAGCCGTGCCCGGGCGGCACTGGCCCATCGTGCGGCCACCACCGTGGGCACGGTGCGAAGGCCGAGCCGCCCACCCGGGGCGAGCGCCGGGTGCTGCACGGTGCCGACGCTCGTGCGGTCGCCCACTTGCGCCACCAGCGCCGCTGGCCAGGCGCACAACGTCAGGGCGAGTCCGAAAGATCGCAGGTGGGCCCTCACGCGCAGGGGATGTCCAGCCTTGAGTCCGAGGGGGTCGGCCAATATACTGGCCGTCGCAACTCGTTACAAGATGATAAGTTACGGGAACGCATGAGCATCCTGACCCGATATCTGCTGCGCCTGCATCTGGCTCCGTTCCTGTTCGCGCTCGCGGCGCTCACGGGCATCCAGATCGTCCAGCAGATCGCACGACGGTTCAGCGACCTCGTGGGCAAGGGCCTGCCCTGGACCGTGGTGGCCGAAGTGTTCCTGCTTTCGGTGCCGTTCATCGTGGCACTCACGCTCCCCATGGCCGTACTGGTGTCGGTGCTGTTCGCCATGACCCGGCTCGCCAACGACAGCGAAGTGACGGCGCTCCGCGCGGGTGGCGTATCCCTCGGCCGATTGATGCGTCCGTTGCTGCTGGCTGGAGCGTGTGTGGCCGCCGGGGCGTTCCTGTTCAACGACCAGATCCTGCCGCGCACCAACCACCGCCTGCGAACACTGTACACCGATATCGCCCGGAAGAAGCCGACCTTCTCGCTGACGGAGCAGGTCATCAACGAGGTGCAGCGCAACCGATTCTTCCTGCGCGCGGCCGACATTGATCCCGGCACCTTCCTGCTGCGGGACGTCACGATCTTCGATCTGGCCGACCAGGAACGCAAACGCGTCATCTATGCGGACAGCGGGCACCTGGCCCTGTCCGAATCCCAGGAAGACGCCTACCTCACGTTGTACGACGGGGTCCTGCACGAGTTTGACCGCGCAGAGCCCGCGATGTTCCAGCAGACGGTTTTCGACCGCGACCTGATACGTGTGCGCGGGGTCGGGAACGAGTTGCGGCGTACGCTCACGGATTCGTTCAAGGGCGACCGCGAGATGAGCATCTGCGAGATGGATGCTGTGGTCCGCAACGCGCGCCGCGAGCAGGAGTTGGCCGAACGGCGGCTCGCGCAGGCGCGCGTGAACGGCCTCCGCAGTCTGGTGGGCTTGGGGACGCTCGAAGCGGACACGTCCGTCGCACTGCCACCCCCGCAACTCTGGTGCCGCCTGATCGGCGTGCCTACGGTGTCGGCCCAGACGCCGGATAGCATGGGCGTCCTGCGCCGATTGAATGCACCGGCGCGTGAAGCCTGGGTGTCGGGCACGGGTCAGGGCCTGCGGGCCAGTGACGATGTGGCGTTGCAGGAACGCGTGCGTTCCGCCCGCCTGCGGGCGGCGAGTTACGCCGTGGAGATCCACAAGAAGTACGCGCTCGCCGCCGCGTGTTTCGTGTTTGTCCTGATCGGCGTACCGGTGGCACTCCGCTTCCCGCGGGGCGGCGTCGGGCTCGTGATCGGGGGCAGCTTCGTGATCTTCGCCATCTACTATATCGGCCTCATCGGCGGCGAGTCCATGGCGGATCGCCTGCGTACGCCGGCCACAATTCTCTGGGTGCCAAATATCCTGTTCACCGTCGTGGGACTGGCCCTGCTCCGCTCCGCCAGCCGGATCGGCACGTCCGGGCGCGGGGGCCATTGATGCTGCGCCTGCTCGACCGCTACGTGCTGCGCGAGTGGCTGCGCATCCTGCTCATCACGGCCATCGGGTTTCCGCTCATCGTCGTGGCGTTCGAGCTGACCGACAACCTCGACGACCATCTGAGTCGCGGCATCGACCCGGCCAACGTGGCGCTCGGATACCTGTTCAGCATGCCGGACAAGATCTTCCTGATCCTTCCCGCCGCCGTCCTGTTTGCGACGGTCTTCACGCTCGGCGCCTTGAATCGGCACACCGAGCTCACGGCGATGAAGGCGTCCGGCCGCAGTCTCTGGCGGACGCTGATCCCTCTGCTGCTCGCCTCGCTGGGCGTCACGGGGGCGGGATGGTGGCTGGGCGAATGGGCCCCGAACGCCACGACGCGACAACTGGAACTGCTCGGCGAACGCGAGGTGCGCAGCCAGACGACGCGCCACAACTTCGTCTACCGCGCGGATCACGGTTGGGTCTATGCCGCCCGCTCATTGAACATTGACCAACGCCGCCTGCAAGACCTGGTCATGGAGCGCGAAGGCACCGGTCCCGACTATCCGACGCTGGCCATGCACGCGCCGCAGGCACAACACGACTCCCTCGGCCGGTGGACGCTGGTCAACGGCCGCATGCGCATTCTGCCTGATGCGCAAACCGCGCTCACGTTCGCCTACGACTCGGCGCGCATGGCGCAGCTGGTCGAGACACCGGAAGCCCTGCTCCTGGAGCCCAAGGACCCGCGCGCGATGACCTACGCCGAGCTCGGCGCCTACATTGATGACCTCGAGCGCTCCGGTGGCGACGGCCGCAAACTGCGCGTCCGGCAGGCACTCAAGATGGCGATTCCCTTCACCTGCGTCATCATTACGCTGTTTGCCGCTCCCTTGGCGCTCGCAGCGCCACGCAGCAGCGGCGCGGTGGGCGTGGGGATCAGTCTTGCGGTCACGGTGATCTTCCTGACCATGGTCCAGCTGGCGGAAGCCATAGGAGCGGGTGGGCTGCTGCCGCCGCTGGCGGCGGCGTGGGCCCCCAATGTGGTGTTTGGCGTGGCGGGGTTGGCGATGCTGGCGAGGGCGCCAAGCTAGAAAGCGCAGCGACACTCGCGTCGCAATGGTCCCTCGCATACACTACGGTGCCGCACAGGCTTAGCCGTGGCCGCGCCACATCGCTGCCCAAGGAGCACGGATGGAAACGGTCGGCTGGCTTTCCATTGTCCCCCCTGTCGTCGCCATCGGCCTCGCGATTCGCACCAAACAGGTGTTTCTCTCGCTCGGCCTGTTTGTGCTCCTGGGCTGGACGATTCTCAGCGACCTCAACCCGCTCACCGGACTCCTGGCCTCGATGGACGCGTTTCTGGCCGCCGTGACCGATGCGGACAACGCCCGGGTGCTGCTCTTCTCCGCCCTGATCGGCGCCATGATCACGCTCACCCAGGCGTCCGGCGGCATGGTCGGTTTCATTCACTGGGCCGAGCGGCGCGGACTTGCCAGTTCGCCCCGCAAGGTGGGGCTGTTCACGGGCCTCGTGAGCATGATGGTGTTTCTGGAGTCCAATTTCGGCCTGTTGGTTTCGGGATCGGTGGCCCGCCCACTATTCGACAAGGCGAAGATCTCGCGCGAGAAGCTGGCCTACCTGATTGACGCCACCTGCGCGCCCAAGTGCATCCTGATTCCGATCAACGCCTGGGGCGCGTACGTCATCACGCTACTCGCCGCGCAGGGGGTCGCCGAACCCGTGCCGCTGTTGGTGGCCGCGTTGCCGCTCAATTTCTACGCGATCCTCGCCATCCTGCAGGCGTTCGGGGTCATTCTCGTTCCGAAATGGGACTTCCCGCTGATGCGCGCCGCCGAACGCCGCGTGCGCGAAGAGGGCAAGGTGCTGCGCGATGGCGCCCAGCCGATGGTCTCCACCGACGTGACCACCGTGGACCCGGCGCCCGGCATGCCCACCCGCGCCATCAACATGGTGCTGCCCATCGCGGTCATGGTTCTGATGGTGCCGTACGTGCTCTGGCTGACCGGCGAGGGCAATCTGATGCGCGGCAGCGGGTCGAATGCCGTGCTGTGGGGAGTCGTGGCGGGCGTGGGTGTCGCCGTCATTGGCTACCGACTCCAGGGCCTGCTCACGATTCGTGAAAGCACGGACTTGATCATCAAGGGCGTGCAGGGTCTGGTGCCTTTGGTGATCGTGTTGTCGCTCGCCTTTACCATCGGCGCCACCACCCGCGCCCTGGGGACCGGCGTGTTCGTGGCGCAAGCCGCACAAGCCACCTTACCTACGTTCGTGATCCCCGTCCTGATCTTCCTGCTGGCCTGTTTCATTGCGTTCGCCACGGGGACGTCATGGGGCACCTTCGCGATCATGATCCCGATCGTGATCCCAATGGTGGAAATCCTGGAGCTGCACCCGGCGCTCGCCGTGGCCGCTGCACTCGGTGGCGGCATCTTTGGCGACCACTGCTCGCCCATCTCCGACAGCACGATCGTGGCGTCCATGGCGGCCGCCACCGACCACATTGACCACGTGCGCACCCAGTTGCCCTACGCCCTGACGGCTGCCGGCGGTGCCTCGTTGCTCTTCCTCCTCGGGGGCCTCGTTCTGTGACGCGTTTCGTTCGCCCGCTGGCCATCACCACCGCCGTCTTCGCGTTTGCCCTCGTAGCACTGTCGCCACTCGTGCGCATCACGGGCTCCGGCCTGGGCTGCGGCGACCACTGGCCGCTGTGCAACGGCCAGATTATTCCCACGTTCCACGACCTGACCGTCGCGATCGAGTGGGGTCACCGCGTGGCCGCCTTGGGCTTCGGCCTCCTCCTCGTGACCCTGCTCATCGCCGCTCGCGGACACCGTGCCGTCTTCGTGCCGGCCGCCATCGCCTTGGTGCTCGTGATCCCGCAGGGCCTGCTCGGCCGGCTCGCGGTCAAGACCGAACTGCAGTACGGCGTGGTGGTCATTCATTGGAGCGCGGCCCTCGCCCTGCTTGCGCTGGTAATACTGGCAGCGCTCCGCACGGGTGAGACCCCGGCACCCCGCACCAGTGCCCGTGCGTTCCGCACTGTGCGTACTGCCTTCATTGGCGGCGCCCTCGTGTTGGTACTGGGCGGGCTCACCGCCAACCTCAACGCCGGATTTGCGTGTGGTGGGTTCCCGCTGTGTCAGGGACGTCTGTGGCCGAACGATGCGGTGGGCGGGCTGGCGCACATCCAGTGGGTGCATCGGCTCGTTGCGTACCTGCTGACACTCCACATCGTCTCGCTACCGCTGGTGTTCCGGAGGCGGAACGAGCCGAGCAGCGTGCAGCGTGCAGCGTGGAGTCTGGCAGGCGTGCTGACGGTGCACATCGTCGTCGCAGCATGGATGGTGGAAGCGTCCCTGCCGCTCTGGGCGCGTACGACGCACGCCATCCTTGGCACGGCGGTCTGGGCGGGATTGGTCTACTTGTCGTGGCTGGTGCGGCCGGCGAAGCCTACGACGGCGTGATCAGGTCCCGCTGCGGGACGGCGGGTGTCACTTCGGGGCCGTCCTCCCGCATATAGACATTGATCTCGCTGCGCACACCGAAGCGCCCGGTCAGGTAGACGCCGGGCTCCACCGAAAAACCGACGCCGGGCAGCAGGCGACGCCCGTCCTTCGTCTCGAACGAGTCGAGATGCGGGCCCGAGCCGTGCAGGTCCGTGTCAATCGAGTGGCCGGTGCGGTGCACAAAGTATTCGCCGTAACCGGCGGAGGTGATTACCTCGCGCGCGGCACGATCACCGTCAGCGCCCACGGCCCCACCCTTCTTATGGGCTTCAGCAATGGCGCGTACCGCGGCATCCCGCGCATCGCGCACCACGGTCCAGACTTCGAGGACCTCCGCCGGCACATTCGTCCCGGTAAACGCCATCCACGTCTGGTCCGCAAACACGCTGCCCTCCCCCGGCCCTCCCCACAGGTCGAGCAGCACCACCTGATTGGGCTCGAGGGCGCGGTCCTGCCCTTCCCGCGGCTCGTAATGCGGATTGGCGGCATTGGGCCCAAAGCCCACGATCGGCGGATGCGTGGTAACGAGGCCCGCCCGCGCCATCCGCTGCAAGACATCCTGCTGGATAGCCCATTCCCGCTGCCCGTTGGGTGATGCGACCAGACCCGCCAGCACGGCGCGCGCAATCTCCGCCAAGATCTCCGCCGCGCGCCGATGCCCGGCAAGCTCTTCGGCGCTCCACCCGGCGGCGAACTGACTCACCAGATCGGCCGATGACTCCACCGTGGCGCCAAGATGTGTCATCAGCCGCATCACGCCCCACGGCACGCGATCCAGGTACGGCACGTCGTCATTGTCGGAGATTTCCATCGCGATGCGGCGTCCGCGCACCAGCGTACCGAGCTCCTCGTGCAGCGACTGCCAGGACGCGTACGGGCGCACCGTGCCGGGGAAGCCGTCGAGCGGCTGGAGTTCGATCTTGTGCGCGACCGCCACCGGGTCGCCCTCCGCGGGGAACCAGACGAAGATCCGGCGCGTTCCCATGCCACCCAGACCAAGCAGACGAGCCGCGACCGGATTCACGCCATGAAAGTCGTAGACCAGCCATCCATCGAGTCCGGCCCCCGACGCAGTCCCTCCAGGTCCACACGCATCAGATTGCCTCCCAGCGACACGTGGCGTCGCCTTGCGTGCGGCACGCCACATGAATCATCGCACCGTCGAATGTCGTGAGGCGGCGCAGGACCTCGGCCACCGCGGCGCCGTAAAATGCGCATGCGGCGCCCTCGGGTGTGGCGCGTACGAGCAGGTCGTCGGCCACGGTGGCGACAAGGCGCGGTTGCGTGGTGAGCACCATGCCCACGGCGCGTACGGCCCGGCGCGCCACGAGGCGTCCGGCCAGTCGCGCGACCGCGACCGGCAGCGGAAGCCGAGCAATCAGGAGACGCCCCAAACGACGACCGCCGTCGGTGAAGACGAGACCGGCATCGTGGCGGCGGGCCACCAGGCGCACGAGGGCCTCCAGTTCGGACGCGGGCGCGCGGTCGCCCTTCTGCACCTGCCGCTCAAGGCGCGCGATCTGCGCCGCCACTGTCGAGCTGCGGCCCAGACGTTTGACGGCAAGTTCCTGGTGGACCTCGTCCAGCTCGTCGGGCACGTGCGCGTCCAGCGCGCGCACCGACTCGAGCAAGGCGAGCGCGAGCATCGGGCTCACGGTGTGAGCGGAACTGGGAACGTCGGGAGAAGCGGTCACGGTGTGCACAGGCGGCGCAACATACGCACCGCACCCACCGCCCGCCACAGACCATTGCGCGCCACCCGCATTCCGGCGACTCTCAAGCCAATGACCGACCCCGACCCCCGCGTGAGCTTCGAGCGCGAGGCGCTGCCGCACCTCGATACCATGTATCGCGTGGCCCTGCGTCTCACCGGCGACCCCTCCCGCGCCGACGACCTGACCCAGGATGCGATGCTCAAGGCGTTCCGCGGGTGGCACACGTTCACGTCCGGCACCAACGCGCGGGCATGGCTCCTGACCATTCTCCGCAACCAGTTCATCAACGACTACCGCCGCACGAAGAACCAGGGGCCGGCCGTGGACATCATGGAGATCGAGGGCCACACCGTCTTCGCCGACGTGCAGGAGACCGACCCCGCCGGCCGGTTCTTTGACCAGATCGTGGATGACGAGGTCACCGCCGCCATCGAGGCCCTGCCCGACGAGTTTCGCGAAGCGGTCATCCTTTCTGATCTTGAGGGCCTTCCCTACGCCGAGATTGCCGAAATCCTTGGCGTACCCGTGGGCACCGTGAAGTCACGCCTCCATCGCGGACGCCAGATCCTGCAACGCCGCCTGTACCAATATGCCGTGGACATGGGCTACATCCGAGGAGCGCAACCATGAGCGAACACCTTGACTGCCGACAGGTCGTGGATCGCCTGTACGACTTCCTCGATGGCGAACTCACCGCGACCGACGCCGAGGAGGTGCGGGCGCACATGGCGGCCTGTGCGCATTGCTTCGAGCGTTCGGACTTTGAAGCGGCGTTCCTCCGGTTCCTCGAAGCCCGCGGCAAGGGCAAAGACTGTCCACCGGAAGTGCGACGCCGCATCCTGGACAGCTTGCTCTGAGCCCCGTGCTTGCCGCGGCGGTGGCGGGTGGGGCCGCGCTCGCGGCCGCGTTCGCGGGGTGGCTCAGGCCCGGCGCAGCCGTGGCAGCCGCCATGATCGGCTGGGCGCATCTTGCCGGAGCGGACTGGGCAGGCGGCGCCCTGCTGGCCACGTTCGTCATCAGCGGGAGCGCGCTCACTCGATATCTCGATCCCGACGGGCGGTCCGCGGCGCGACGCAGCGCCGGTCAGGTGCTCGCCAACGGTGGCGTGGCCGCGGTGGGCGCTCTGCTGATTCCGCGATGGCCCCACGTTGGATGGCCCATACTCCTTGGCGCGTTGGCGACCGCTCAGGCCGATACGTGGTCCACCGAAATCGGCCGGTTAAGCCCCTCCCAACCGCGGGATCTGCTGACGCGACGCCCCGTTCCCGCTGGAGCCTCCGGCGGTGTCACCGCCCGCGGGACGATCGGAGGCGCTGTAGGCGCGCTGGTCATCGGCTTGGTGGCGCTGATCGCGGGCGTGCCGCCTGGCGGCGCTGCCGCAGCCGTCATGGCGGGCGTCGCCGGGATGCTGGCCGACTCGGCCTTGGGCGGAAGCCTGCAGACACGTTACCTATGTAGTGTATGCCAGCAGACCACCGAGGCGTCCCAGCATTGCGCGCAACCAACGCGCCAAGTATCCGGGCTTCCGGGAGTCGGGAATTCGGCGGTCAACGCCGTCAGCACCGCCTGTGGCTCCGCAGTGGCGTGGCTGGCGTGGGGCTGGTGATGTTGCTGATGCTCACCGCCTGCGGACCCGTCAGTACCGGACCCAGCCGGACTGGGACCATCGGCGGAACCTCGGGGACGCAGGGTCAGTCGCTTGTGGGCACGTGGCGCCGCACACTCGTCTTCCAGCACGGGAACGACTTCACGACCTCCGAAACCACCTGGCTGTTTGGGCCCGATGGCAGTTGCGAACGCCGGGTCGCGACGACGACCCTGTCCGCAGGCTTCACGGACACCACTTCGAGCACGTGCCGGTGGTCGGTCGCCGGCACCGTGATGACCATCCAGTTTGATGGTGCGGGTTCGGCCCAGTTCAGCTGGTCCGTCCAGGGCGGCACACTCCTGCTGAACGGCGTACCCTTCCAGCGCGTATGACCATGGATTCCTCCGGCCTGTCGCCGGACACCTTTCGCCACCTGCTGGGCACGTTCGCCAGCGGGGTCACCGTCATTACGACGCGCGGGCCGGCCGGGACCGCCGCAGGCATGACCGCGAGCGCGTTCTGTTCTCTCTCGCTCAGCCCGCCGCTGGTGCTCGTGTGCGTGGCCCACGAGAGCGGATTCCACGACACGCTGCGCGCCGCTCGGCAATTTGCGGTGAACATCCTGGCTGAAGACCAGGCCGCACTGTCCGAACGGTTCGCCGGGACCTGGTCCGAGCGCTTCACGGGCGTGGTGATGGCCGTGGATCATACGGACCGACCACCGTTGATCGGCGGCACGGCCGGCTACTTGCTCTGCGAGACCGTGGACGTGCATCCTGGCGGCGACCATGCCATCTTCGTGGCGCGCGTTGTGGGGGGCGAAGCACTCGGTCGCCCGCCTCTGCTGCATGTCCATGGTACCTACCGGCGTCTTCATCCGTGACGCCGGAACCTGACGCGAAGGAGTACGCATGCGGGCCATCGTTCGTCCGTTAGTCGCAGAATTTTTCGGAACCTTCGCGCTCATCTTCGTGGGGGCCGGCAGCATCATCATGGAGTTTCGCACCAACGGTGGCGTGGGCCTCGTTGGCATAGCGCTCGCGCATGGAGTCGTGCTGAGCGTGTGGGTTACGGCCGGCATGCGCATCTCGGGCGCCCACTACAATCCCGCCATCACGTTCGCGCTATGGATGAGCCGACACATTGATGGCAAGGGCGCCCTGCGTTATGTCGGTGCCCAGCTTGCGGGTGCCGTGACCGCGGCACTGGTGCTCAGCCTGCTCTTCCCGTCCGCCGCCACCATCGCCGCCGATCTCGGCGTTCCGCGGCTGGCCAGCGGCGTGGACCTGACGCGTGGCATCCTGATCGAGGCCCTCCTGACGTTTTTCCTGGTGAGCGCCATGTACGGTACCGTCGTGTCGTCGGAGGCGCCTTCGGTAGGCGGGTTCGGCGTTGGCCTCGCCCTGTTCTTCAGCATTCTCGCCGCCGGCCCACTCACCGGCGGCGCGCTCAACCCGGCCCGCGCGTTCGGACCCGCCCTCGTGGCCGGCGCGTGGCATGGGCACATCGCCTACTGGATTGGCCCGGCACTCGGGGCCGCCGTCGCATCATTGATCTGGTCCAAGGTACTGCTGCCCTTGCCCTCGGCACGGATCGGTAAGACCTGATCACCAGGTTGCGATCAGTACTGGCGGGCTGGGCCCTGCGCCGAGCCCGCCGGAGCGACGGGGCGGCCACCGATCGCTGGCTGGCGCGCTCGGCCCGGTGGAGTCCCGGGTACTCCCACGCGCACGCCGAGTTGCAGCGGCGCCTGCTCGCCAAGGGCGATCACGCCACCGCGCTCCGCGAGGCGCAGGACGCCAACCGCCGGTTCCCCAAGAACGGGGACGCCTGGGTGCTGCTCGGTGAAGCGTATCGCGCGATGTACCGCACGAAGGACGCACTGGTCGCGTTCGAGCAGGCGCTCATGCTGGAGGAACGAGCCGACGCCGCGATGGCCGCAGGCGCCGCATATCGTCAACTGGGGGACTGGACCAACGCCGGTGCCCAGTTTGCGAGGGCCTACGCGGCGGGCGCGGGACCTGAGGCGTTGAAGGCCAATGCCGAGATGTTGCGAAAGGCGGGGGATGGACAGGCCGCGGAAGAAGCGGAGCGCCGGTGGCGCGACGAGACTAGCGCCGGCGCTCGCGCCGCACCCGAAGGAACAGCGTAACGACGTAGGTCAGTACGATCACTGCGGTCACGACGTACGCGGCCACCATGAAATTCCCATTATCCGGCGGCATGGGCTTCCCTTTCCAGTCGCAGGTCCCTGAGCGCGCCGAGCGCATACCGCTGCATCACCAACCCGACATACAGCATCGTGAACACCCCGAACGATGCCAGGAGCGTCACCAGCATCACGCCCGGCAGGGCGGGACCATCCGTGCGCAGGACAATGGGCTCCGGATGCTGGGTGCGAAACAGATAGACCGTGAGATGGATGAACGGAATCAACGCCAGACCCATCACGCCCACCACCGCCGAGAACCGCGCGCGCATGCCCGGATCGGTCACGGCTCCCCGCAACAACAAATAGCCAATGAACAGCAGGAACAGGAACAGCGTGGACGTGAGCCGGGCGTCCCAGGTCCACCACGTGCCCCAGATGGGCTTGGCCCAGATCGGCCCGGTGGTCAGCAAGATGGTGGCCAGCACGACGCCCACCTCGGCCGAGGCCTCGGCGAAGAGATCAATGCGCCGATCCTTGAGCCAGAGGTACAGGAGGCTCAGCACCCCGGCGATCCCGAACGCGAGAAACGTCGCCCACGCCGCCGGCACATGCAGGTAGAAAATCTTCTGGGCCAGGCCCTGGGTGCGTTCGACAGGTGTGTACGCCAACGCGCGCGCGTAAATGCCGGCGAGCGCGATCACCGCAAGTACCGTGATGCCGAAGCCGATGCGGGCCACACGGGTTGCGCGTTCGGTGGTGATCATTCGTCAAGGGTCGCCGGAAAAAGAAGCGAAGCGAGTGTCAGGAACACGATATCAAACGCCGCGATCAACTTAAGCCACCCCATCACCTCACTCAAGGGACGTCCCTCAAGGAGACGTGCCGTGATCTGCACCCCGGCTACCGCGGGCGGAAACAGGAACGGCAAGAGCAACAACACCAACAACAACTCGCCGTGTCGCGTGCGCGCGGTCATCGCGCTGACGAGGGTGCCCACCGCGACGAACGCCACCGTGGCCAGCAGGATGACGCCCGCGATCACCGGCAGGCGCGTCCAGCCCGCCACATCGTAGAACAGGAACGCGACCGGCAGACTCACGGCCTCGATGGACGCAACGAACAGCAGGTTGCCGAGCCACTTGCCCCAGAAAATGGCTTCGCGCGGAATCGGGCTCAGCAGGAGGCCGTCGAAGGCCATGCGCTCCCGTTCGACATCAAACGCACGACGCAGGCCCAGCATCGTGGCAAACACGAAGGTCACCCACAAGGCGCCCGGCGCGATGGCGCCCGCACTCACGGCCGTCGGGTCACGCGAGAAGAAGATGACGGCGAGCACCAGCACCGCAAACGCGAGCGCCGAGACAAACGCCGTGCGCGTGCGCCATTCAATACGCAGATCCTTCGCGGCAATCCAGAGAGCGGCGCGGACGACACCCGTCATGAGAGCACTCCGCGCTCGAGCGTGCGCGTCGCCGTGCCGATTCCGTCCAGCTCCTCGGGCCGGTGGCTGACCACCAGCATCGCGGTACCGCGCGCCTTGAGCTCGGTCAGGAGGTCGCGGACCACCGCGGTGCTGGCCCGGTCGAGCCCGGTGAACGGTTCGTCGAGCAGCAGCACGCCTGGGTCTGGCAGCAGGGCGCGCGCAATGCTCAGGCGCTGCAGCATGCCGCGACTGAATGTGCCGGCCCGGTCGGTGGCGCGATCGGCCAGCCCGAGCCGTTGCAGCAGACCGTCCACGACATCGGCGGCCACGCCGTGCAGCCGCGCAAAGAAGCGGAGATTCTCCCGCGCCGAGAGCGCGTCGTACACCATCGCTTCATGCGCGACGAAACCCACCGGCGCGTGGCGCGCGACCGATCCGGCGTGCGGTCGCAGCAGCCCGGCGAGCACCCGAAGCAACGTGGTCTTGCCGGCGCCGTTGGGACCCAGCAACACCACCACATCGCCCGTACACAGCGTCAGGGAAAGGTCGCGCAGCACCGTGCGGTACCCGTACCGCCGGGTGATACCGGCCGCGGCGAGCCGCGGCTCAGCGTACATCGTGGATGGTGCGCGCGAGTTCGTTCAGGTCGAAGGGCTTGACCAGGTACCCCGAGTGCGCGAGACCCAGGACTTCGACCACCGGCTGCATGCTCGAGTACGACGTGGTGATGATCACGGGGAGGTCAGGCGTGCGCCGCCGCACCTCGCGAAGCACTTCTACGCCATCATCATCGGGCAGGTGCAGGTCGAGTACCACGACATCGGGTCGGAACGCCGCCAGCTCCGCCCGCGCGGCCGCGCCGGTTGCCGCGAACGCCATGACCAAGTCGCGCGCAAAGAATCGCTGGTAGGCCCGCAGCAGACCGGGCTCGTCGTCAATGAAGAGGACTCGTCGCTTGGGCAGGGCGGCGTGGGCCGGAATCGTCATCGCGCCAAAAATATAGCGCGGCGCCCTCATGGCGCGTCGGTGCCCAGCGGATCCAGTTCGAAGAGACTGTCGAGGCGCGTCACCATCAACAGGAACCGCACCTCGCTCGTGGGCGAGCGGAGCACCACCGGAATCTGCCGCTCGGCCGCGTGCCGCTGGATCAGGAGCAACGTGCCCAGTCCGGCGCTGTCGATGGAACGTGTCCCGCGCAGGTCCACGACCAACCGACCGCGGCCGGTGGCCACGGCGGCAAGCTCCGTCAGGGCGACCTGACGAAACGCTTCGCGTTCATCGAGCCCCAGCACTTCCGGGGCGGTCACGGTTCGGTCCATGCCCCCCTAAAAGCAAGAACCGGTGCCATGTCAAGAAGTCCACAGAAAACGCCAGAAAGCGAAAGGAATGTGGCATGGGTCACGAGCCCCCGGGATGCAGGACGCAATGCAGGTTGTGTTCTGCAAACCCGACAGCAAATTCTGGGCATGATTGACCGCCTCGACACCCTGCTCACGGAAACGCGCCGGTTTCCGCCCGCCGCCGAGTTCAAACGGCAGGCCAACGCCAAACCTGCCATGTACCGCGAGGCCAAGAAGAACCGGCTCGCGTTCTGGGCCCGACAGGCCAGGCAGCTCGAGTGGATGGCGCCCTGGAAGAGAGTGCTGGACTGGAAGCCACCCAAGGCCAGGTGGTTCGTCGGGGGCAAGCTCAACGCCAGCGTGAACTGCCTGGACCGGCACCTCGCAACGCACCGCAAGAACACCGCGGCGATCCTCTGGGAAGGCGAGCCGGGCGACCGCCGCACCCTCACCTATGCGGAGTTGCATCGCGACGTGTGCCGCTTTGCCAACGCGTTGCGCGGGCTTGGGGTCAAGAAGGGCGACCGCGTCGCCATCTATCTGCCCATGATCCCGGAGGCGGCGGTCGCCATGCTCGCGTGCGCGCGGGTAGGGGCGCCGCACTCCGTGGTGTTCGGCGGCTTCTCCGCCGAATCGCTGCGCGACCGGATCAACGATGCGGAAGCCAAGGTCCTCATCACGGCCGATATCGGGTATCGGCGCGGCACGCAGGTGCCGCTCAAGCGCAATGCGGACGAAGCGGTCGCCGGATGTCGCACCATCAAGCACGTGGTGGTGGTGCGGCGGCACGGGCCAGGGGTCGTGGACAATGCGGTGGCACCCTTTCATGCGGGCCGCGACCACTGGTACGACGAACTGGTGGCGGAGGAGCCGCTCGCCTGCACGCCCGCGCGGATGGACGCCGAGGACATCCTCTTCATCCTGTACACCTCCGGCACTACGGGAAAGCCGAAGGGCATCGTGCATACGACGGGCGGCTACATGACGCAGGCGCTCGCCACCACGAGACACGTGTTTGACCTCAAGGACACGGACGTGTTCTGGTGTACGGCGGATGTGGGGTGGGTGACAGGCCACACGTATCTGGTGTACGGTCCGCTGGCGGCGGGGGCCACCTGCGTGATGTACGAAGGCGCGCCCGACTGGCCTGACAAGGACCGCTTCTGGAACATCGTCGCGCGTTACGGCGTCACGATTCTGTACACCGCGCCGACGGCCATCCGCGCGTTCATGAAGTGGGGCCGCGAGTTCCCCGACCGGCACGACCTCTCCTCGCTCCGGCTGCTCGGCACGGTGGGCGAGCCGATCAATCCGGAAGCGTGGATGTGGTATCGCGAAGTGATCGGTGGCAAGCGTTGCCCGATCGTGGACACGTGGTGGCAGACGGAGACCGGCGGGATCATGATCACGCCGTTGCCCGGCGTCATCTCGACCGTGCCTGGGAGCGCGACGGTGCCCTTCCCCGGCATCGAGACCAAGCTGCTGGATGGCGCGGGCACAGAGGTGAAGGTGGGCGGCGGATATCTCGCCATTACCTCCCCCTGGCCGGGTATGGCGCGTACCATCTGGAAGGATGACGCGCGTTACCGACAGACGTACTGGAGCAAGTGGAAGCACACGTACTTCCCGGGCGACGGCGCCAAGCGCGACAAAAAGGGCTACTACTGGATTCTGGGCCGAGTGGATGACGTACTGAACGTGGCGGGGCACCGGATCGGGACGATGGAAGTGGAGAGTGCGCTGGTGGAACATCCGGCCGTGGCCGAAGCCGCCGTGGTGGGCAAGCCACATGATCTCAAGGGCCAGTCCATCGCGGCGTTCGTGATTCTCCGCGCGAGCGCCAAGCGCCGCCCCGACCTGGTGGACGAGCTGCGGGAGCACGTGACGAAGAAGATCGGCGCCATCGCCCGGCCCGACGACATCTTTTTCACGGCCGACCTGCCCAAGACGCGCTCGGGCAAGATCATGCGGCGATTGCTCAAGGACATCGCGGCGGGTCGGACGCTGGGCGACGTCACCACGCTGGCGGATCCGGGCGTGGTGGCGGCGCTCAAGGAACAGTACGAAGACAGCGAGTAGGTGTTTGAGCAGGATTTGAGGTTGACTCCTTACCGTGGCGCATGGTTCGCTCTTGCGCACTCGGCCGAGGAGACCCCAACGTATGGTTATGCCGAATACCGCCCGGTTGTACACGGTGGACGAGGTGCTTGGGTTCCCGGCGGATGGGAACCGGTACGAGGTCGTGGACGGCGAGCTGCTCGTGACGCCGTCGCCGCGCAGTCGGCACCAGATGGTGGTCGGTGAGCTTTACTATCTGCTCAAAGAGCATCTGCGACGGCACCCCAGCAATCTCCGCGTGGCGCTCTCGCCTGCCGACATCCGGTTTCCGGGTGAGGTCCTCGTCCAGCCCGACATCTTCGTTGTGCCCGTCGAGGAGTTGTCCGCCCAGGACTGGTCGAGCGTCAAGACGCTGGTGCTCGCCGTCGAGGTCCTGTCGCCCAGTTCGGCACGGGGGGACCGGGTCGTCAAGCGCCGCCTGTTCCAACGTCAGGGCGTGCCCGTGTACTGGGTGGTGGATCCCGATGCCCGCATGGTCGAGGTCTGGCGCCCCGGGGACGACCGGCCCGAGGTGGTCACCGAAGTTCTGGTGTGGGACGCGGCGCCCGGAGTGCCGTTGATGGTATCGCTCGACCAAGTTTTTCAAGAGTGCTAGCATTCGTCGTAATGACAACAGCCAGTTGCAGTTATATCATAAGCGGCTTATGATATGAAATGCCGAAGCCCAGCAAGTACCTGGCCGAAATCGGGGCGCGTGGCGGTCGCAAGAGCCGCCGGGTGCTGGATCCCGAGGCCGCCCGCTCGATGGTCCGGGTGCGGGAGGCTCGCCGCGCCTTCAAGCGCTTCCGCACCTCGTGTTTCTGGTCGTACCGTCCTGACCTTGCCATTGGCGTGGACGACGTCGCGTGGGTCGCTGAGCAGTTGATGAAACATGGAAATCGCGAGGCGTGGCGTATAGGGGCGCGGTTGTGCCGCTAACCGAATTCCAGCAGGCATTGCTCGCAACGCTCGCGGCTTCGCCAGCGGCAGACCGGTACCTCGCGGGCGGAGCGGCATTGCACTTCCAGCCCAACTCGGCCCGCTATAGCGACGACCTTGATTTCTTTCACGACTCCGAGGCCCGCGTCGCGGCGGCGTTCAGCGCGGATCGCGCGGTTCTTGCAGCCGCCGGCTACGAGGTCGAAGTCGAACTGAGCCAGCCGGGACTCGTGCGGGCCATTGCCCGGCGCGGAAGTGGCGCAACACGGGTGGACTGGGCCCACGACTCCGCGTGGCGTTTCATGCCGTTGGTGCGTGACCCGCTCGGCGGCCTGTTGCTCCATCCGGTGGATCTCGCCATCAACAAGGTCCTTGCTCTGGCAGGCCGGGATGAGCCGCGCGACTTCGTGGACATACTCTATGCCCACGAGCACATCCTCTCGTTGGGCCCGCTGGTGTGGGCTGCCGTGGGCAAGGATCCAGGGTTCACGCCACTCTCCCTATTGGAGCTGCTCAAGCGACGTGGGCGGTATCGGCCGACCGATTTCGAGCGCCTGCACCTTGCCGAGCCGTTCGACCTTGCCGGCGCGAAGCACACCTGGCTCGACGCGCTCGAACGGGCCGAGCGGTTCGTGCGGGAACGCCCGGCGGAAGAAAGTGGTTGTTTGTACTACTCAACTGCAAAGGACGGTTTCGTCACGCCGCTGCCGGATCGCGCGCTCGACGCGCAGGAGTTGGTTCCGCACTTCGGCGCGCTGGGTGGCGTGGTGCCGCGCGCGTCGGAACCCTCCTGACACCAGGCGGGTAAGGGTCGGTGTCCATGCGAACGACTCGAGTGGCACCGCTCCCATTGCTGGCAGCGCTGACCGTGGTCTGTGGCGACCCCAATGACCCCGCCTCACGTGCCGTAGCCGTTGAGATCCTGTCCGCGCCGCT
The DNA here is from genome assembly GCA_040877595.1 of Gemmatimonadales bacterium. Taxonomy (GTDB): domain Bacteria; phylum Gemmatimonadota; class Gemmatimonadetes; order Gemmatimonadales; family GWC2-71-9; genus JBBDNM01. The sequence continues at coordinate 111,466 of JBBDNM010000037.1, forward strand.
CGTTGCCCTCGTTGATGACACGCTTGCCCTGACCGCGCAGGCGCTCGACGCTGATGGTCGGGTGGTTTCTGACGTACCGTTCACTTGGTCCTCCTCCGATCCCGTTGTTCTTACCGTCGATTCTGCAGGTGGGCGCGTGGTTGGGCAGGCCCGGGGTCAGGCATTCGTCGTCGTCAGAGTCCCGAGTAGTGCGGCGGACTCCGTTACGGCACTGATCCAGCCGAGGCCGGCATCGTTGGTGGTCGCCGCAGGCAATGGGCAGCAGGGCATCATGCACAACCCCCTCCCCCTCCCGATCGAATTGCTCTTGACGGCAGAGGACGGGAGCGGTGTGCGGGGTGTGGGACTTGCACTCAGCGTCACCGGTGGCGGCTCGACGGACCCGTTTGCGGTGACCGACTCGGCGGGCCGCGCGCGGGTTACGTGGACGATGGGCTCCGAGGGCAACCAGTCACTCCGGGCCGTGACGCAAACTCGTGAAGCGCTTGAAGCCAACGCCGCCGCTACGAGCCTCGTGCCGGGGGTGTGGACCTGGGTTGGCGGTGATTCCGTGCCCAACGCATCGGGCGTGCACGGATCAATGGGGGTCGCATCGGACGACACGTGGCCGGGCGGTCGAATTCGCGGTGCCCATTGGGTCGGCCCCGACGGTGCCTTCTGGCTGTTCGGCGGCTTCGGCCACGACGGCGTTGGCGATTCCGGATGGCTGAATGACCTCTGGCGTTTTGACGGGACCCGGTGGACCTGGATCGCAGGTTCGAATGGATCCAACAAGGCGGGCGTGTACGGAAGCAAGGGGGTGCCGTCGACTGGCAACGCCCCGGGAGGGCGCCGCAATGCGGCCGGGTGGATGGACGACGATGGCACCATCTGGATTTTCGGCGGCAATGGATTCGACGCGGCACTCACCATTCCCCCCGGGCCGCTGAATGACTTGTGGCGGTTCGACGGAATGGCATGGACCTGGATGGCCGGTGACTCGCTCGTTCGGGGACCCGGCGTGTTTGGTACCCGTGGAGTTGCGAACGCGGCGAATACGCCCTCGGCTCGCTTTGGGGCCGCATCGTGGACCGATCAGGACGGCCGCCACTGGCTGGTTCGGCCGTGGCGGTGACTTTCAGGACCTGCGCAACGACCTGTGGCGTCTGGACACAGGCATCTGGACCTGGGTCGCCGGCGATTCGATCGACATGCCGAGCCCGCGCTACGGAACGCTCGGGGTCACGTCGCCTGACAACGTGCCCGGCGGCCACGGTCTCGGCGCGGGGTGGTCCACACCCGCGGGGCTGTTCGTGTTTGGCGGCTATGGGGTGGACATCAACATTGCCGAAGGCGAGATGAACGACGTGTGGCGCCACACGAGCGCCGGCTGGGCGTGGGTCGCGGGATCAGCCACGGCCGACCCGCTGGGTTCGTACGGGACGCGAGGGCTCGCCGCCGCGACCAACACGCCAGGTGGACGGACCAGTGCGGCCTATGCCGGGGTGGATGATGGCGTAGTGATCTTCGGCGGGTTCGGACGCGAGCAGACGGGGAGCCTGGGGCCACTGGGCGACCTGTGGTTCTTCGACGGTGTACGGTGGACGTGGATGGCAGGCAGCCGGTTCACCGGAAGCACCGGCGTGTATGGTACCCGCGGCGTACCACATCCTGCGAACGCGCCGGGCGCGCGCGTCTCGGCCGTCATGTGGCGCGGCACGGGCAACAGCGTGTGGCTTTTTGGGGGTTCGTCGCGGAACGATCTGTGGAGGTGGCAGCCGAACTAGGCGGCACGACCGATCCGCCGCCACCCCACCACCGCCGTCACGAAAATCGCCGCAATGATCACCGCACTCGCGATGCACCAGCGGCACCACGCCTCGATGACGAACGCCTCGAGATATTTGAGGTAGAGCGTAAACAGGACGGCGCCGCCAGACAGGATCAGGAGCCACAACGTGGGTTCCCGCCGCCCGGCCCACCGAGGCTGCAGGCCCCACAGCGACACGCCCAACAAAGCCGCGTACCCCACCAACCCGATCACCGCGACCGGGATGCCCAGGATGGACGCCCACTCGGAGGTCTGGACCGTCTCGCACCCCCCCGTACCACACTGCAGCGGCCCCATGAACCCGTAGCGCCACAGCGTGAGATAGGCCGACAACAGCAAGCCGATGAGCGCGAGCACCGCGCTCACCATGCGATGGGTCATCGCGGCAGCGCCGCTTCGATGGCTGAGGCCAGACGGTCAAAACTCAGGCGGTCCAACCGCACCAACTGCCCGTTCACGAAAATCGTGGGCGTGCCGCTCACGCCGCGCGCCTGGCCGCGCTGCACTGTCTGCGCAATGCGTGTAAGCGGTTCGCGATCGCTCATGCAGGTCTGCCAAGCGTTCATGTCAATGCCGATCCGCCGTGCGTAGCCCTCGAACAGGCCGCGCGCGCCGCCACGCACCCATTGTCCCTGCCCTCCATAAATGGCATCGTGCATGGACCAGAACTGGTTTTGCTCGGCGGCGCACGCCGCCGCGAGGTGCGCGAGCGGCGCGGTCAGATGGGTATCGATCGGGAAATCGTTGAATCGCCAGCGCACAAGACCGGTCTCGATGTAACGCCGCTTGATGTCCGGAAGAATCAGAATCGACATCTGCATACAATACGGGCATTCGAAGTCGGAGAACTCATCCACGACGACCGGTGCGGTATCGGACCCGATCTGGTACGCGGCAGGTGGCACCGAATCCATCCCGACGGGGAGAACACCGGTCGGGAGCACCACCGGACCGCCATCCCGCTGCGTCATATACACGAGGGCACCGCCGCCCAAGACCGCGACCGCGCCGAGCCCGAGATAGAAGTTCTTCAGTGACCTTTGCTGCGCCATGGCTCGTCGTCCTCGGGGTCAAAATCGGCCGCTTCGAGGGCCCGGCGGGCCTCTTCCACGATGCGGCGGTGTTCCGCCGTCTCCGGCGAGTCGTAGGTGGACCGCACTTCGTAATGGAATAACTCCGACCGCGCGTCCCCCATCAACCGCAACAGCTCGGGGCCCGACTTGAGCAGCTCCTCGTCCGACCGGCACGCCGCAATGCGCGCCGACAAGGCGCGCAGAAGCCGCACCAGGCGGTCCATGCGTTCGGGATCGTAGATGTTATCGCTCAAGCTCGCTCCGTTGCCATTCCCACTTGGTCAAAGTAGGTTTCACTCTCAACCCAATATACGTCAAGGAGTTCCACACGCATGCAAAAACGATCGAAGCCGGCGGCCCCCGCAGCCGGCTACTTCGACCAGGCCCGAGACGAATTGTTCAGCCATATCCTTCGCTGCGGCGTGCTGGAAGCCACGGTCGAACACCAGAAGGAATGGTTCGATGACACGATGGATTACCTGACCGGGCGCTACGACCAACTGTCCGACCAGGATCTGGATTCCCTTCGCAAGCTCGGTGAGCGCTACTGCCAGCCGGTCAAGCGCGGGAACCCGGTCGAAGTCGCCTCGACCTAGCGGCGCGGTCGTCGCCAACGGAAGCCGGCGGCTACACGCACCCCGCCGCCCGCGCCGGCTTCCACGTACCACCCCGATCGCCCACCGGGCGTCCCTTCTACCCCCAACGTCGCCACCAGCCGCTCCGCGGTCGTATTGCGCGTGGTGATCACCGCCACACCCCCGGCCGCATAGATGCCCGCGCCCCGGCGTCGTGCCGGCGTGAGCAGGAACCCGACAAGCACCTCACCTCGCGCAGCCAATGCCCCATCGAGCGAGCCCACCGCCGCGACTATCGCCAGGCGCGCCCGCCCCGCGCGCTGCGCGTACCCAAGGCCACCCGCCACAAGCGGCGCGTCCGACAACGTGGCCAGCGCCCCGATCTGCCACTCGGTGACCCGCTGGGCGCTGAGGGGCGCGGTCAGGACCGCCGCCAATACCAGGGGCCTACCGAACAACCACGGCCTCATGCACAATCGCGATGTCAGGGGCCAGGGAGTGCGCGACGGAACAGTACTTCTCGAGCGAGAGGGCGACCGCCCGGTCGGCCTGGTCCTGGGTTACATCCGGACTCCGGACCTCGAACCGGTACCGTAGCGACAGATACCGGCGCGGGTTCTCTTCGCGGCGTGTGCCACCCACCGTCACATGCAGACCGTCCAGGGCCACGCGCATCTTCTTGAGGATCAGCACGACATCCGACGCGGCACAGCCCGCCGCCGCCAGAAGCAACGTGATCATGGGGCTGGGACCCGCCTCCCCGTCCCCGTCAATGGTGATGGTCGGTGTCTCGGGAAGGGTGCCGCGGCCCGAAAATCTGAGGCCTTTGCCTGCCCAGACCAGCTCAATGGCGCGTTCGTGGGACACGACATCTCCTTGCCGCCGGTCTCGGGCGGCCGTACCTTGAGGATCGCATGGACCTCACGCTGCTCAAACAGGCCGCGATCTTTGCGGATCTCACGGACGACGAACTCGCCCATGTGGCCGAGATCTGCAAGGAACAGACGTACAAATTCGGCCAGACGATCTTCAAAGAGGGCGAGCCGGGAAACCGCCTGTACATCATCGCGGATGGCGAAGTGCGCATTTCCCGTATGGTGCCGGGGTCCGGCGAAGAGGCGCTCACCGTGCTCAAGAAGGGCGCCTGCTTCGGCGAGATGTCGGTGTTCGATCGCTCCGAGCGGTCCACCGATGCGATCGCCAACAAGGACTGCACCATGCTCACCATTTCGCGGTCGGACTTCGAGATCCTGCTCGATTTCAACCGCGATATCGCCTACAAGGTCCTCTGGTCGGTGGTTCGCCTGCTCTCGGAACGACTGCGCGTGACGAACGACAATTTGCGGTCGTTCCTCGCCATGTCGATGTTCTAGACCCGACCCCAAGTCTAGCACCCGGTGCGGTTCCGTTACAGCCTGCTGTCGCTCGTGGCCTTGCTTTCCTGCAAGAGCGACATCACGATCAGCAACCTCCCGATCCAGCTGACGGTCGCGCCCACCGCCGACACGCTCGTGGTTGGCGAAACCGCGACACCGTTCACCGCCATCGCCGTCAACTTCGAGGGCGACACCATCACGGCCGAGGTCGCATGGTCCACGAACCGGGCCGACCTGGCCCTTGTGAACCAGGTGACCGGCGCGATCTCCACCCTCGCGGTGGGCGAGGCATGGATTGTGGCCGAGACCGGCAGCCTGCGGGATAGCGCTCGGCTGACCATCCTGGGCCCGATAACGCTGTCCCTGCGACTCGACACCATCCTGCTTGCGCCCGGTGACACGTTCAGCATTCCGGTCACGGCGCTCAACTTGAGCGGCCATCCGCTCTCCCTGACGTATGCCATCGACGACACGACCGTGGCGCGGGTGAGCGCGGGCGGCCAGCTGACCGCGCTGGCGCTCGGCCGCACCGGATTTGCCGTCCAGGCAGATTCGTTCACCGTGGGCGGCATCGTGGACGTGGTGACGGTACTCGACACGTTGGGCGGGCAAGGCTACTTCGTGCTGCGCGGCGCCGTGGAGCGACGCGTGCGCATGGGCTCACGCTGGTTCCAGTACTCAGATGGCATCGGCGGGAGCGTCGTGAACATCGCGGCGCGGAATGCCGAGAATACGGAACGCCTGTTCACGGTGGTGCGCGACAGCATCCTCATGCCGGGCCTGCGCACGATCGGCCCCTTCCCCGCCGCTTCATCCACGGTGGCCATCTGCAACCCGCCGAACGGTTGGGCCCTGTATCAGGATCGGCGTGCGGGCGCCACGATTGACGCGCCGTCGGTGTTGCCCGGCGGGACCCTGTCCATTCAGCGCGTGGACCCCATTCCGGGCGGCGCGCGCGTAAGCGCCACGATCGAGGTGCTGCTGGAGCGCTCGCCGGGAGACCAAGTCTCGGTGCTTGGACGCTTTGTGGTGCCCCTGCTCAGCCTGACGAGCTGCCCCGGATAACGAACTCCGCGCGGGGCTGCGCAAAGACGCGCGCCGCCGCCTGCACGTCCTCGGCGGTCACGCCACGCAACCGACCCGGCGCTTCGACCAAGTCGTCCAGCGTACCCGTACACCAGGCATCCACCAGCGCGTCCCGCACCGCCGCCGTATGCACCAGCGACATGACGTGAAGCCCAGCGGCGTACTGGCGCGCCCGCTCCAGTTCATCATCGGGGACCAGCTCGTGGACCAGTCGCATGAGTTCAGCTAGCATCGCCTCGCGCACCTCGTCCACCCGGTCGGGCGAGGTCGCGATGTACGCGAGCACGGCCCCGGCGCGACGACGCATCCACGGCCGCGCCTGGACCGTGTAGGCAAGCGACCGCTTCTCCCGCAGCTCGTCAAACAACCGCCCGGCAAGCCCTGACAGCACCGCGCCCATCACCACGAACGCGTGCCGTGACGGATCGCGTGCCGGCGGCGCCGGAAATCCCATCGCGAGCGCGCTCTGCTGCTTGTCGCGCGGTTCTTCGACGTGACGGGCGTTCCAGGTCGGTGACGCATCCGACACCGCGGCTTCACGCGCCGGCCACGCCGTGAGGGCCGCGGCGCATTGGTCGAGGAGTTGCTCAGGGTCGCCGTCACCGACCACCACGACCAGCGCCCGGCGCGTCTGCCAGGCCGCCTGCCACGCGCCGGTATCCGCGGCGGTAAACCCGATCACGCGTTCAGGATCGCCGAGCGGGGGCAGCGCGTACGGGTCGGGCGCGAACGCGGCGGCGAGGACCCGTTGCATCGGGTACCGATACATGTCGTCGCGCTGCGAGCGGGCGAGGTCGGACTGCAGCCGCGCCTCAATCGCCACGTCCTCGGCGGCGAGACCCGGCGCGGTGGCGAGCTCAGCCAGTACGGTGGCGGCATCTGCCACGTGCTCGGGAGGCACCGTGATGCTCCAGCCGGCGGTCTCCAGCGTGCTGACCGCGCCCAACGATCCACCCAGCCGCTCGGCCCGCTCGACCAGACGCCCGCGGTCCGCGCGCAGGGCCGCACGCACCATCAGGTGTGTAAGCCCGGCGTTGCCCTCGGTTTCCTGCTCGCGCACCCCGGGCACGAGCAACGCCAGCGAGGCGAGGCCGCTTCCGGCCTGTCGACGCGCCACGAGGTCCGCCGAGGGCAGGCTACGCGTGTGGAGGCCAGTCATGCTCGTCCCAGGAGAGGTCACGCGGCAGGTAGAGACTGCCAGACGGCCCATCACTCAACCAGGTCGCCGCCGCACGACGCACCTGGTCGACATCCACGTGGGCGATGCGGTCGAGATACACATTCAGACCTTGGTACCCGCCGAGCGCTTCGAACTCGGCCAGCGCGGTCGCCCGGCCCTCAGCCGCTTCCAGCCGGCGGGCCCACCGCGTGCGGTTGAGCGCGCGCACCCGCGCGAGGTCGTCGGCCGAGGGCCCGAGCTCGTGCAGCGTGCGGACGGCATCCATCGCGCGCCGCACCGCCTGTCGCAGCGTGGCAGGGCTGCCGGTCAGAGTCACATCGAACACCCCTACTTCGCCCGGCGTGGAGTGACCCGCGCCGATGGCGGCCGCAAGGCCGGTGTCGCGCACCTGACGGTCGAGCCACGCACTGCGGCCGGACGACAGCACATCGGCCGCCACATCGAGCGCCGGCGTGTCGTCATGCAGCGCGCCCACCGTGCGCCAGCCGAAGGCGGCCATGGGCCGGGCGACATCGCCGGTCGTGATCTTGAGCGTCCCCGGACGGCCGGGCGGCTCTTCGGGAGACGGCTCGACAGTCGATGCGTCAGCGGTCCAGTCGCCCCACGTCCGTTCTGCCAGCGCAACCGCCGCCTCAGGATCCAGGTCACCCACCAGCGACACGATCACGCGTTCCGGCACATAGCGTGACCGGTAGTACGCCCGCAGGTCGGCGGCAGTGAGCTGGCGCAATTGCTCTGGCGTGCCGATACGCCAGCGACCCATGCGGTGTCTCCGGTACAACTCCGCATAGAGCGACTCGACGGTGACGGCGCCCGGGTTATCGAGCTTGCGCCGCGCCTCCTGCACGATCACTTCGAGCTCGCGCGCCAGTTGGCTCTCGTCAAGTGACAGGTGGCGCAGTGCATCGGCCTGGAGGGCGGCGATACGCGCCAGGCCGCCACCGGCCGACGGTGCTACCGCGTAGTAGACCGTCTTGTCGTAGATGGTGCCCGCGTTGATGTAGCCGCCGAGGAGTTGCGTCTCCCGCGCGAGTGCGCCCGGGCCGTGCCGCGGCGTACCCTTGAAGAACATGTGCTCCAGCACATGCGCGATACCGACCCACTCGTCGGGTTCGTCGAAATACCCGGCACGGACATGCGTGACGACCGCCACGACGGGCGCCGTGGCGTGGCGTTCGACGAGCACCGTGAGACCGTTGGAGAGACGGACGCGATGGACGTGCTGGGTCAGCGCGCGGATCCCATGGGGAGCTTTCGCACAATCAGCATGGCGAGGGCCACCAGCACGGCCGCATACGCCAGCTGAATCAGCAACGGCTCCCAGTTGACGCCGCCGTCATAGGGAAACAGTCGGCCGGTGTCGGTCGGTGGGAGGACGACGTTGAGCACCTTGCCGAGCGCCGACTGATCGGCAGGGTAGTTCCCGCGCAGCAACGCCGACACGCCGAGGATTACGGGCCCGAAGATCCAGTCGGCGTTGGTGAGGCGCGAGAACACCAGTACCAAGCCACTCACCAGGAAGTAGTCCGCCAGCACGTCGCCCAACGCCGGCCAGCCCGGCCAGACCGGCGCCACCATCACGGCGATCAAGCCGAAACTGGCGAAGATGGCCAGACAGAACACGATGGTCGTGGCTACATAGGACAGCAGGTAATACGAGACGGGAGAGACAGGCTTGGCGAACAGGAACCGGTAGAAACCCTGCCGCACATCGGCGCCCACCAGCCCGTACGAGGCCAGCAGCGTGTAGAACAGTCCCATGCTGCCGAGGGCTTCCCGCAGCACGCGCATGAGCTGCTCTGGTGTTGCGTCGTCCACGCCACTGAGCGACATCGGCAGCGTGAGTAGGAACCCGATCACCACCATCACCGCCCCGCGCGTCATCAGCAGGTCGAGGAAATGGCGCGGCAGATAGCGTAGCAATCCGTTCATGCGCCGCTCCCTCCCTGCACCGCATCCCGGAAGGCCGCCTCAAGCCGGCTTTGCGCCGGAAAGAACGCCCGCACGCGCATGCCGTCAGCCAGCGCCCGCTGGAGCCGGACGTTGAGGTCCTCTATCGTGCCGTGCACGTCGAAGCTCAGTTCCCGTACCTGCGCGCTCTTGGTAGCACCCGGGAAGTGCGTGAGCAGGGCGGGATGATCAGCGGTGAGTACCAGACGCCACACCCCTGCGCCCTCCGCACTGTGATCGCTGGCGTCCGCCACGCGCACCAGCGTACCGCGGTCAAGAATCGCCACGCGGTCGGCCAGGCGTTCCAGCTCGTCCAGGTTGTGCGACGCGATGATGATCAACCGGTCGGGGCGGCGCTCCGCCTCCACCACGTCGCGGAAGCGCTGCGTCCACAATGGATCGAGCCCGTGGGTCGGCTCGTCGAGAATCACCAACCGGGAGTCGCTGAGCAGCGCCTGCGCGAGACCGAGGCGCTGGAGGTTGCCTTTGGAAAGCTGCTTCACCCGCTTGCTGCGATGCTCGGCCAGGCCCAACTGCTCAATCAGCCCTTCGACCTTGGCCTTCCGCTCGGTCGGGGCCATGTCCTCCAGCAGCGCGTACCGATGGAGTGTGCCGTCGGTCTTCCACCAGCGCGGAATGCCGATCAACTCGGACAGGTACGCCACGCCGAACCGCTCCACCCACGCGCGTGGCTCGGTCTGTTCGATGTGAATGGTGCCGGCGGTGGGTTTGAGGTATCCGAGCAACAGGGCAAGCAGCGTGGTCTTGCCGGCGCCGTTGGGCCCGGCAATGCCGAACACTTCACCCGGCTGGAGCGTGATGGAGAAGTCCCGGAGGGCGTGCACTTCCTTCCGGGTGATGAGACTGCGGTAGGTCTTTCCGGCCCCCCGAAGTTCGATCACCGGACGATACGCAACATGCCCGCGGCTGCGATCCCGAGCAAGAACGCCTCGGCGTCGTTGGTGGAAATGCTGACGCCGCGCCGGTCCCGGCCCTGCTGGGCCAAGTGCTCCATGTACCCGGTCCGTGGCTTGGTGCGCCAGACCGGATCGTCCTCATGCATCTGCTCGATGATCTCGTCCCACGTGCCAGTGTAGCTCTCGCCGTCGCGCGTCAGCACGCGATGGGGAATGACACCCCGCTGGCGGCGCATGCCGTCCAGTTCCTGCAGCAGCGCGCCAAACAGCTCGAGCTGGAGGGGATCCCGTACGCCACCGTCGGCCTGGGTGGCCTCGACCTCGGCCAGCAGCTGGTCAATGGCGTCGTACGCGGTCGCCAGCTCGCCCAGCCTGTCGTTCCAGGGCACGAACTCGGGATCGCCCGGCCCGAGCCGGTAGATGGACTTCTTGAGTTCCAGCATCCGCCAGATGGCCAGTTCATCCACGTGTTCGTCCGGCCTGGTCTGCTCAAAATGATACAGCGCCGACTCGAATTCGCCCCGGTCATAGAGCAGGTTGCCAAGGTAGATCCGCGCTTCGCTGTGGCCGGGATCGAGTTCCAACGCCTTGCGCAGCGAGCGAATGGCGTTGGCATCCTGGCCCAAACGGTGCTGCGCGTACCCCAGGCACGCGACGGCTTCACCGGATGCAGGATGGGTTTCGACCGCGACCTGGAAGAAATGCCGCGCCGCCTGCACCGCGTTCTCGCGGAACAGGGCTCGGCCGGCCTGGAGGACAAGGTCGTGATCATCGCGGAAGCCGAGGACGAGTACCTGTTCAAAGCACTTCAGGGCCTCGGGGTACTCCCCAAGCTTGAGGAGGACCTCACCCAACCCGACCAGCCCGTCTTCATGTTCGGGGTCGAAGCCCAGTGCATCATCGAAGCTCTGGCGGGCCCAGGCATATTCCTCCCGTGCAAACCGGGCGTAGCCCACGCCGACATGGAGTTCGGCCGAGAACGGATACACGCCGAGTCCCTCACGCAGGACGGTCAGCGCGTCATCGAATCGACCTTCGTTGTACAACTGGTGAGCCCGTTCTGCGAAGTCCTCGGAGGAGAGGAACGCGTCGGACATTCAGCGGGTCTCCCGTGGCAGGTTGGCCTACGATACGAAATGGTCCCCAATCGCACAAGTCCTTATGTGTCAACCAAGTATGGAATAGGCATACCGCCCGGTAAACGGCAGCCCTCGCTGGAACCTGTCGGGCCGGAGCGGGCCGAGGTCGTACGGGCTGCCGGTTCCCAGAAGCTCGCCCGCCACCGACCGCCCGATGGACGGTGCCAACTTGAACCCATGGCCCGAGAATCCGGCACAGAGATACAGTCCTTGGGGGCCGGCCGGACCGATCACCGGGTGCCAATCGGGGGTCACCGCGTAGAGGGCGCCGTACCCGCCAAACCGGGTGGCCCGCTCAAGCGGTGGCAAGCGCCGGGCCGCACGACCGTGGGCCAGTCGCACATAGGCGCCCGAGACCCCCTCGTCAAAATCATCAGGATCGGCGCGCAGGGCCTCGTGCGGCAGTATGGACCCGACGTGGGTGGTGTCGGCGTGTTTGGCATAGAACTCGTGAACAAAGTCGATGATGACCGGTCCCGCCCACATCTCGCCGGGACGACGGAGGACCGCGCACTCGACCCGTCGCGGCTCCACGCCGGTCTCCCAGCCGACCGTGGCCATGACCCGCTGGGCCCAGGGCCCGGCGGCCACCACGACCCGATCCGCCTCGACCGACGAGCCGTCAGCCAGGCGCACGCCGCGGACGGCGCTGTCGTGGACGATCTCGGCGACCGGCGAGCCCTCGCGGATTTCACCACCCAGCCGCCGCACGGCCGCGGCAAGGGAGGCCACCGTGCGCATGGGGTCGGCGTAGCCGGCGTCGGGCTCGTAGCACCCGACCACGTCATCCGGCGCCGTGAGGCCGGGCACGGCTTCAATGAGCCCCTGCGGATCGAGTTCGTCAGTGCGAATGCCGAGGTTCTGCTGCAGGGTGAGGTTCTGGCGCAAGCCCTCGCGATCGGCGGCGCGAGCCACCAGCGCCATGCCCGTGCGCACGAATCCTGCCGACCCGCCGCAGAAGTCCTCGAAGGCGGCATACTGGACGAGGCTATCCCGCGCCATGCGGGCGGTGAGTTCGTGCGAATAGTGTTGGCGAAGAATGGCACCGGAGCGGCCGGTGGAGCCCGCCCCGAGTGCGCGGGCCTCGAGCAGGAGGGGACGCGCGCCCTGGGAAGCCAGCTGGTGCGCGATGGAGAGTCCCATCACCCCACCGCCAACGATCACGATATCGGGTTGGGTCAGCGGAGACGTGCCTGCGGACGCATACACCTAACGTAGGGCGTGCCCAACTTGCGTCAATGCTGGCGGCGCCGTAGCGTTGCTCGCCACGCTCACATTCTCGACTTCGCCCGAGGGTTTCATGACGCAACCACGTTCTTCCCTGGCCATCGCCCTGCAGGACTACAAGGGCATTCGTCCCGGTATCGCGCTCACCATCGCGGCCGTTGCCTTGATGGCCGCGATCGGCGTTGGCGCCGTGCACATCGTGTTGCTGGGCCGCTCAGCCGCCACGATCCAGGACGCGGGCCAGACCATCCGGACCATGCACCGCTATGACGCCGCCCTCGAGGTCTGGCGGCAGATGGCGACCGACGCGGAAGGCAGCGCGGTTCAGGGTCGCCTGCGCGACAGCATCGCCCTGGCACTCCGCAGCGACCTGGCCAACGTGATGGACGCCACCACCGACACCGTGGATCGCAACCTGATCGGGGCCATCGTGCGCGCGCTGACACCGGCGGCTTCCGGGCAGGCGATGACCTTTGACCTGGCCAGCGCCGGTCGGGAGCAGATGATCCTGCTCCGCGGCCGCCAGGACGACGCCCTCTTCGCGGCTGCCGCCGCGAGCCAGCGCTCCCAGATCATCGGGGCCCTGCTCATCGCGCTCACGGTAATTGCCGCCGGTATCCTGATCATCCCGATGTCGTGGGTCTACGTGCGGTACAAGCGCGGCGTCCCGCCGGGGCTCTGAGCGATGCTCGCCCTGCTTCTCGCGCTGCAAGCGCCCGTGCAGGGGCCGCCCTCGGGCGACCCGCGACTGTTCGATATCGTGGCGGCGCCATCGGGCGCCCGCATTGAAGCCGACATTCGCCGTCTGGTCAGTTTCGGCACCCGCAACACCATGTCCGACACCCTGTCCGCAACGCGCGGCATCGGCGCCGCCCGCCGCTGGATCAAGGCGGAGTTCGATGCTATCAGTGCCGCCTGCGGGGGCTGCCTCGAAGTGATCTACCTGGCTGAAGAGTTCCCGGCTGGATCGGGCCGGCTCGATTCGCTACGGCCGACCAACATCGTCAACGTGGTGGCCATTCAGCGCGGTACGTCAGACCCGAATCGGTTCGTGGCCATGGCCGGCGATATCGACAGCCGGATCTCCAACGGCTCGAATGCGCGCGATTCGTCACCGGGCGCCAACGACAACGCCAGTGGCATGGCGGGCACCATCGAAGCCGCGCGTGTGCTCACGCAGTACCGGTTTGCGGGATCCATCATGTACCTCGGCCTCTCGGGCGAAGAGCAGGGTCTGTATGGCGGCGGCACCGTCGCGCGCCACGCGCGGGCTCAGGGCTGGAACATCCAGGCCGTGCTCAACAACGATATGATCGGCAACATCCAGGGTGTGGACGGCGCGATTGACAACCTCTCGGCGCGTGTCTTCTCTGACGGCAATCCGCCCATCCAGATCACCATGGCGCCGCCCGGCTTGGCAAACGCGGATTCGCTGTTGCGGGCCGAACTGCGCCGCGTCGGTGGCATCCTCGCGCAGCGCCGGGTGGCCGGCAGCGACGTGGATGGCACATCGCGACAGATAGCCCGGTACGTGGACCGCATCGCCGACGAGTACATGCCCACCCTCGACGTCATGATGATCTACCGGCTGGATCGATTCAGCCGAGGCGGACACCATCGTCCATTCGCTGACCTGGGCTGGCCCGCCGTGCGCATCATGGAAAGCCACGAGAATTACACGCGACAACACCAGAACATCCGCGTCGAAAACGGCATCGCCTACGGTGACGTGCTGGAAGGGGTGGACTGGGACTATGCCGCCAAGCTCACGGCCCTGAATGCCGCCGTGCTGGGCGCGTTGGCCTGGGCACCTGATCGGCCACGAAACGTGCGCCTGAGCGGGGCGGTACAGCCCGCTGCCCGTCTGCAGTGGCAAGGGCCGACCGACGTGAGCAACCTGGCCGGGTACCGCGTGTACTGGCGCCTGACCGATGCGCCGCAGTGGACGCACTCGCGCTGGGTGGGCAACGTCACCAGCTGGACGTTCGACGGCCTGGTGGTGGACAACTATTACTTCGGCGTCGCGGCCGTGGGCGTGAACGGTACGGAGAGTCCGGTGACGTTCCCCGGCAACTGAGATGACTCCGTATCAGCGGCGCCTGTTCGCTTTCCTGGGCGTCGCGACCTTCTTCGAGGGCTACGATTTCATGGCCCTGAGCCAGGTCCTCCCGAACATTCGGGAGGACTTTGGCATTGGGCCCGCGGGTGGCGGCTGGATTGTTGCCACCGCCGGCGTGGGCACCATCCTCGCCTTTGTCCTCATCCGGCGCGCCGACCGGGTGGGCCGGCGCCCGATGCTCAACATCACCATCCTCGGCTACACGCTCTGCACGCTCCTCACGGCACTGTCGCAGACCGCGTGGGACTTCGCGGCGTTCCAGTTCCTGGCCCGCATGTTCCTGATCGCCGAGTGGTCGCTCGCCATGGTGTACGCCGCGGAGGAGTTCCCGGCCGCCAAGCGGGGGTTTGTGATCGGGACGCTGCAGGGCCTGGTGGCGGTGGGCGCGATTCTCTGTGCCGGCATCACGCCACTGTTGCTGGCGACCCCGCTTGGGTGGCGCGCCGTGTACCTCGCGGGCGTGCCGCCACTGCTGCTCCTCGCGTGGGCGCGGCGCGGGCTCAAGGAAACGGCGCGCTTCGCCGCCACCGGATCACGCACATCGGTCCCGTTGATGACCATCATGCGCGGGCCGTGGCGCGTGCGGGTCCTCCAGGTCGCGGCGATCTGGGGCGTGACGTATCTCTGTACGCAAACGGCGGTAGTCTTCTGGAAGGAGTTCGCCGTGGGAGACCGCGGTTGGAGTGACGGCCAGGTGGGTGGGGCGATGGCCCTCGCCTCGCTGATCAGCCTCCCGCTGGTGTTCATGTTTGGCCGGTTCATGGATGTGCTGGGCCGCCGTCGCAGTGCGGTGTTGGTCTACGGCATGCTCGCCCTCGGTACGTTCCTCGGATATACGCTTCACAGCCGGCTTGCCCTTACCGTAGCCCTCGCCATCGCCGTATTCGCGGTGTCAGTCCAACCCGCGGTGGTGAATGCCTGGACAACGGAGCTGTTTCCGACCGAGCTGCGCGCCGATGCGTTTGGGTGGGCCAACAACCTGCTGGGCAGGATCGGGTACGTGATCGCCCCGCTCGGCGTGGGCTACCTGGCGGAATCTGTTGGCTGGGGGAACGCCGTGCGCGGCACGGCGGTGTTCGCCGTGCTCGCGCTGGCACTCATCTTGTGG
>JBBDNM010000038.1:0-1521 GCA_040877595.1 Gemmatimonadales bacterium
GGTGGGCGGGGCGGGTTCTTCGTCGCTGCGCGGCCCGAACGGCGTCGGGTCGTCGTTGCGGAGGACCATCACGTACGGCGCGTAGGTTGGATTCGCCAGCGTCGCGCTCATGTTGAGCCAGCCGGACCCCAAGGCCAGGTTGGTGGACGCCAGGAAGTACAGGTGGCGCCCGTCGCGGTCCCACGCCGGATTAACGGCGTCCGCTAGCGCGTCCGTGATCGGCCGCGCCTGGTTGGTTTCCACCGACCACACCACAATGCGGTGAAAGTGGTTCGGGAAGCTCTTGGCGTACGCCAGGTACCGGGAGTCGGGCGACCACTGCAGTGACATATTGTTGAAGAAGAGATGGTCGAACGCGTTACCGTTCACGTCGGCCGTCCGGATGTTCCCGGACGCCACCTCGACCACGCGGATACGCGCGTCATCATCCACGAAGGCGATGCGGCTGCCGTCCGGCGACCATGCCGGGCTCCACGCCATCTTGGAAGGCGCGATGGTGACCCGTCGGGGCTCCCCAAGGCCGTCGGCGTTCCCGACCATCATGGCATAGTCCCCGCCGTCGCTTGAGAACCACGCGACGCTCTGGCCGTCCGGCGACCAGACCGGCGCGCGGTCGGCGGCGCCGGAACTGCGGGTCAGGTTGCGCGCGTCACCGTGCTCGACCGGAACGGTCCACACTTCGCCGCGGGCATTGAGCAGGAGCCGCTGGCCGGTGTGCGAGAGGGACGCGGCGGCCACCTGCGTCGAGACGTCCTCCCACCGCGTGGCCGCCCACGGGAAATCGCCCCGCACCGTGATGTTGACGCGTTCACTGCGACCGGTAGCGGGGTCGAGCAGGTGAATCCAGCCATCATGCTCGTACACCAGCCGATCGGGGCCCGCCGACAGGGACTTGATGTCGGCGTCGCGCACCCGGGTCACCTGCGCGACCGCGCGCGAGTTGACGTCATACGACCACACGTTCACGGACCAGTCCCGATCCGACAGGAAATAGATGGTGTTGCCCACCCACACGGGTTGGACGTCGGTGGTGCGCTCGTTGGGCAGGCGCACTTCGTCCAGGTTGTTGAGGGTGAGGATGGTGAGCGCCGTGTTCTGCCCGCCGCGATAGTTGCGCCACTCACCGTCCCAGCGCGACATGCGATCCACGACCACGCGACGTCCATCGGGCGAGAAGGCGCCGTCGAAGCCCCACGGCGCCTGGATGCGCGTCGAGGGCCCGCCTGCGCGCGGCACGGTCCACAGGCGCATGTACCCCGTCGGCGTGGATTCCCGGCCCGAGGCATAGAGCACGGCGCTGCCGTCCGGCGTCCAGCCGCGGACAACGGACGGGGCGGGGTACCACGTGAGGCGGACCGGGTCGCCGCCTTCGCGGCTGACGACATAGACCTGCGGTACGCCCGACCGGTTGGACGTAAAGGCGACCCACTGGCCATCGGGCGAGAAGCGCGGGTTCACCTCGATGGCAGGAGTGCTGGTCAGCCGGCGCGCTTCGCCGCCCGCGCGATCCACAATCCAGAC
>JBBDNM010000038.1:1621-5722 GCA_040877595.1 Gemmatimonadales bacterium
CAGGAGTGCTGGTCAGCCGGCGCGCTTCGCCGCCCGCGCGATCCACAATCCAGACATCGCTCCCGTAGGTGAACGCGATTTCCCTCGCGCTGATCGTCGGCTGCCGGAGCAGCCGGGTCTGCGCGTCGAGGGACGGTGTGGCGAGGACCAGAGCGAGCGCAAAGAGCAACTGGCGCGGCATGAGACGGCTCCCAGAAGTGGTAGTTCGGCGAGGAAAGGTGCCCACAGGGCCTCACGGCGCAAGGAGGGTCGCCCATCTTTGCAGAATGTCCACAATTGGGACACCTTATCAGTCATGCTTCGCACCCTGCTAGCCGTCACGCTGCTTGTCGTGCCCGTCGCCTCGGCCGCCCAGCGTCCGTTTGCCGTGTATATCTCCGCCGACATGGAAGGCATCGCCGGCCTGTCGGCGACCGACGACCCGTTGGGGCCGCGCCTCATGACCCGTGAGGTCAACGCTGCGATTGCGGGCGCCTTTGCCGCGGGAGCCACGCGCGTCGTGGTGAACGACGCCCACGGGTCGCACGCCAACCTGATCCAGGACCAGCTCGACCCGCGGGCCACCCTGATTCGCGGCTCGCTCAAGCCCTACGGGATGATGCAAGGGCTCGACAGCACGTTCCACGCGGTGCTGTTCATCGGGTATCACGGCCGGGCGCGGACGCTGGGCGGTTTCGCGGCGCACACGGGCTCGGGGATCGTCGCCGACCTGCGTGTGGGGGGTCGGTCGGTGGGTGAGGCGGGAATGAACACGCTGTATGCCGCGTGGTATGGCGTCCCGATCGTGTTCATCAGCGGCGACAGCCTGGCCATCGTCCAGATGCGGGAGTTGGTGCCGGAGGTGGTGGGTGTCGCGGTCAAGTCAGGAATCTGGGATCGGGCGGTCGTCTCGCTCTCGCCCGACTCAGCGCAGGCGGTGACGGCGCGCGAGGTGGAGCGGGCGCTCCGCACCGCGCGGCATCGGCCGGCGCGGGTGGCGCAACCCGTCCAGGTGGAACTGCAGTACAGCACGGCGCTGCATGCCAACATTGCGGAAGGGATTTCCGGTGTGCGACGCGTGGACTACTCGACCGTCGCGTTCACCACGCCGGACTATCCGGCGGCGTACCGGATGATCCGGGTGCTGTATCGGCACCTGCAGCCATGAGGCCGGCGCGCGGATGGACTACATGCACCTCGCCAGGTGGGAAGGACGGCGGCCTGACTTGTGCAGACCTTCCCTAGCGCTCGGCAGGCACCCCGATCATCGCCACCGGTTCCCCCTCACGCATGGCCGGGGTGCCGATCACGTACAGGACGATGCCGGAGAACGGCGCGCGGATCTCGGCCACGGGGTTCCCGAAGAAGTCCGTCACCACGCCGATGAGCCCGCCCGCCGCCACGGTTTCGCTGCGCTCGACCGCCGCGCGGAACATCCCGGTCGCGGGACTGCGCAGCACCTCCGTGCGGTGGAACCAGAGTGGGCGCTCCACCATCTCGACCGGTCCCGGCACCATCCGGAAGTAGCGCAGCAGGCGCCACACCCCGCGCTCGTTCCGCCGGATCATCTCCGGGTCGGGCAGGCCCAGCCATCCGCTTTCCGTGGTGATGGCCGGCTTGCCGCGCACATGCGCCGTGTTCTGTGTGTAGACCGATGCGGCCGGGTCGCGCGGGCGGGCGGTGTCCACCACGATGTAGTCGTTCCCCCACGCCAGGGCCATGTCCCGCCCGATGGAATCCACGCGCGCGTCCAGGCCGAGCCGGTTCCAATAGGTGTAGGGCCGGAGCGACTCGTTGCCGTCGCCCGCATGCATGTCCACCAGGTAGTCGGCGCGCGCAATGATCTCGGTGGTGATCACGTGCGCGATACGCTCGGAGACCGTGCCGTCAGCACGGCCAGGATAGACGCGATTCAGGTTCTGCCCGTCCACCGGGCTGTAATAGATGGTCCGGCCCAGATACGACGGCATGTTGGCCACATGGACCATGAGGACGGTGCCGCGCAGAGTCGCGGGATCCAGATCGCGGCGCACGGCGTGGAGCGCGAGCATTGGCGCCACTTCGGAGCCGTGCGTGCCGGCGATGAGGGCCAGGGTGGGTCCGGGCTGCCGGCCGCGCACGATGGTGATGGGGATGCGCGTGGCCTCATCGCGTCCCGCCGGTACCTCCAGAAAGCCCGACACGGTCGTGCCCGGCGCCGCGGTGACGGGCCCGATAGTAAGCGGGGACTGCTGAGCGAGCGCAGGCATGGTGAGCAACGTGATCAGCACGGCGGCACGCATGGATTACCTGTCGTTGAGAAATGAGCGGATGGTCTGCATGAACGCCTCGGGTTGCTCCACAAACGTAAAATGCCCGGAGGCGGGGATCGCCACCAGGCGGGCGTCGGGAATACTATCGGCCAACAGCCGGCCCGTGAGCGCCAGCGCCGGTTCCGCGTCCCCGAACACGACCAGGGTGCGAGCCGTGACCCGCCGCAGCTCGGGGACCAAGTCGTAATCTGCCAGGTCCTGCATCATGAACCCAAACTGTCGGCTGCGCTCGCCATAATCGGCGGGCACCATCAGCGCGAGATGGTCCGCACGCGCGCGATCGGCGAACTGGGGCCGGAACGTCAGGAGCAGCAACTCGCGGATGGCTTCGGGCTGCCGTGCGGCGATCCCGGGGGTCGCGCGCATTGTCGCGATGGCCTCCCCATCTGCGGCCGTCATCTGCTCGCTCAGTGCGGCGCCTTCCGCCTGCCAGAGCGCGGTGCTCGGCGGCATCGGGCTTACCAGAATCAGCGAGGCCACGCGGTCGCCGTGCGCCAGTGCGTACCGCAAGGCCAGCTGTCCGCCCCAGGAATGGCCCATGACATGCACGCGACGGGCGCCGAGCTGCCGACGGATGCTTTCGATGTCGTCCACGAACGTGGCGATGCGGACGCTTGCGCTGTCCACGGTCCCGGCGGAGCGTCCGTTCAAGCGCTGGTCGTAGAACACGAGTTGATGCGTTGCGGCGAGCGGCTCGAGGTGGGGAAGGAAGTAGCCGTGATCGAGGAGCGGTCCACCGTGGATCACGATGATCGGCTCCCCCTCACCGATGCGCCGCACGTAGAGCTCGGTGCCATTGACCGACCAGAGCCCGTCCGGCGGCGGTGGAACGGGCGTACAGGCGACAAGGGCCGCAACCCCGAACATCACCCGGCGCGTCATCGCTCGCCCCACCGGCGCGATACCACGCACGCGTTGATCCCGCCAATGCCCATCGAGAGCTTGCCGGCCAGGCCTTTCGGTGCCGGTACCGCCTTATCGAACACGAACAGATCATGCACGCCGCGAATGGTGGGATGCAGGTCCGGTTCGGTGAGTGGCGTGGGGAAGAGCATGCCCCGCT
Source organism: Gemmatimonadales bacterium (assembly GCA_040877595.1). Classification (GTDB taxonomy): domain Bacteria; phylum Gemmatimonadota; class Gemmatimonadetes; order Gemmatimonadales; family GWC2-71-9; genus JBBDNM01. The sequence continues at coordinate 4,976 of JBBDNM010000038.1, forward strand.
CGAAGCCCAGGTACTGTGCGGTGAGTTCGAATCCGCCCCCGCCGCTCATGCCGTGGCCGAACGTGCCCTTGCGTGCGGTGACCAGCACCGACGCGGGCATCACGGTGCGCAGGGTCTCCACTTCGAGGTAGTCACCCGGCGTCGCGGTCGCGTGGAGGTCCCACGTGCCGAAGTCCGCGGGGTTCACCTCGGCCTCGTCCAGCGCCATGCGAATGGCCGCGAGCGGGCCCTCCGTGGTCGGCGTAATGACATGATGCGCGTCGGAGGTGAGACCCACCGAGACCGGCTCCAGGCCCAGGGCCTTGTAGCCCTTCTGGATGAAGTAGTCGTAATCGCCGATGATCCACAGGGCCGAGCCGCCCGCCACGTGCGTGCCGCGCAGGCCATGGAGCGGGCGCGAGACGCCGCCATCGGCCGAGATCACGCGGCCCGAGTAGAACGAACCCACGGTCAGGGGATGGGGCTTCGGGTCGGTCGCCCCGACCACCACCGCCTTGGCTTCGCCGCGCCGGATCGCATCCATGCCGAGCTTGAGCGCCAGGCCAAAGGTCGAGCACGCGCCCACGGGCGCGAACGTGAGGCCGGTGATGTGCCCGATCATGGAAATCTGCGCGGCCGGCATATTGTGGATGTTCCACAGCACGTTGGCTGAGACCGACTTCCACGGGGGGAGCGGTGCGCCGAACGCTTCTTCGAGTTTCTGGGTGCGGCGACTCTTTTCCTTGAGCACGCGCATCTTGCCAATCT
>JBBDNM010000039.1:0-29977 GCA_040877595.1 Gemmatimonadales bacterium
GACCCCCACCACCGTGCGCCGCCTGGCGTCACTGATTCCCGGCGCCGAGTTCGCGTTGATCCCCAACGCCGCGCACATCACGATGCATGACAACGCGGCAGAGAACGTGCGGGTGGTACGGGAGTTTCTGGGAAGGTTGGAGGCAACGCCTCGCTGAAGGTCGAGCCCTGAGAGGGCTCGCTCGGCGTAGGCGCGCCGTGAACGGCGCCCCTTGCTCCCTTGCTCCCTTGCTCCCTTGTATTCTCCTGCATGTCCCTCCTCACCTTGGGCGACGTCGCCGTCACCTTTGGCGCCACCACCATCCTCGATGGGGTCACCTGGACCGTCAGTCCGGGCGACCGCTGGGGCATTGTCGGCCGGAACGGCGCCGGCAAGACCACCATCTTCCGCCTGGTGACAGGCGACCTCATGCCGACGCGGGGGACGGTGAGCCGGCAGGGCGGCCTCAGGGTCGCGATGCTCGACCAGCATCGCGATTTCGGCGGCGCCACCACCGTGTGGGAAGCCGCGGCACAGGGATTTGCCGAGCTCATGCGGCTCGAGAAACGCCTGGCCGCCGACGGCGGCCGCATCGCCGCCTTGGGCAACGCCGTCACCGAACGCGACCTGGACCGGTACGGTCGCCTCCAGGAACAGTTTGTGCACGCGGGCGGCTACGACTTTCACGCACGCGTGGATGCGGTGCTGCAGGGCTTGGGCTTTGATCCGGTGGAGGCACAGACGCGCCCCGTAGGGGCGTTGAGTGGCGGGGAACGCGGACGTATCGGGCTCGCGGGGCCGCTGGCGTCGCCGGCCGACCTGCTGCTGCTGGACGAGCCTACCAATCACCTGGATCTGGACACCACGCGCTGGCTCGCCGCATGGCTGGCCACGTTGAATGAGACCGTGCTGGTGATCAGCCACGACCGCGCCTTTCTCGATGAAGCCATGGACCACACGCTGCACGTCCATGCGCGCACCGCGGTCCCCTACAGGGGCGGCTACTCGTATTTTGTGCACCAGCGCGCCGAGCGCGAGCTGAGTCAGCGGCGCGCAGTGGAGAAACAGGCCGCGCATATCGCCAAGGAAGAGGAATACATCCGGCGTCACATCGCGGGCCAAAACAGCGCGCAGGCCAAAGGCCGCCGCAAACGGCTCGCTCGGCTCGAGCGGCTGTCGCCGCCACCGGGCTCGCCCGATGCCATGTCGCTGCGACTGGAAATCTTCGACCGCGGTGGCGACCGGGTGATCCAGATGGAGAAGATGGAAGTAAAGGCGGGGGAGCGTACGCTGCTCAAGGACGTCACCGCCACCCTGCATCGCGGCGACATCGTGGCGCTGGTGGGCCCGAACGGCGCCGGCAAGTCCACACTCCTCCAGACCATGCTCGAGAGCAACACGCTTGGAGCTTCGATTCGTGCCGCGTGGTATCGCCAGGATCTGGCCGGCGTCCCGCTCGACAAGGCCATCTATCAGGTCATCGAAGAACTGCGGCCGCGCTGGTCACGCGGGCAGATCCAGGGACACCTGGGCGCGTTCGGGTTCAGCGGGCAGGAAGTCGAACGCAAGACGACCACGCTGTCGGGCGGCGAACGCGCGCGCGTGGCGCTGGCCATGATCACGCTCCAACGCGCCAACCTGCTCGTGCTGGATGAGCCCACCAACCACCTGGACGTGGAGAGCATCGAGGCGCTCGAAGATGCGCTGGAGGAGTACGAAGGTTCGGTGCTGCTGGTGAGCCACGACCGCGCGTTTCTCCGTGAGCTGGTGACGCGTGTGTGGTCGATCAATGACGGGAAGTTGGAAGTGTTTGACGGGACGTTTGTTGAGTGGGAGAGTTGGCGAGAGAATCGGGAGACGGGAGACGGGAGACGGCAGGACGGAAAGGCGGTGAAACGCACGCCGCCGAAGGCCAAGTCCCCCAAGCCCGATCGCTCGGCGCAGGTGGCGATCGAGGCCGCCGTGCAGGCCGCGGAGGGCCGCGTGGCGGCGTTGGAAGCGGCGCTGGCGGATACGGCGCTCTATGATGGATCGGCGGAGAACGCGCGCAAGGCGGGTCAGCTCAAGAAGGAACTTGAGGGAGCCAAGGCGGAGCTGGATCGGGCGATGGAAGCGTGGGTGTAGGGGGTCGTTAGAGACCCAGGACACGAAACCCGAACGCGCGCGCTGCAGCCCCGAGCGCCCTGTCGTGCGTCGCGAGCGTGAGATCCGGCTCCCGCCCCTCCCGCCACGCGAGCGCGGTGGCCAGGTGAATGGCATCCAAGGTGCCGAGAGGGGTCGGGAACGGTTCGGCCGCCCGCCGCAGAATCGGCGGACTCACCTCGATCAGTTCAATGCGCTCAAGCAGGGCCAGGGCCGCCGCCCGCCGTTCCGCCACCTCGTCGACCGTGAGCGCCCCCTGGCGTGCGAGCCGGTCGAGCGTGCGCAGCACCTCGACTTCGGTGAGGCCGCTCGCGACGGCCCGTTGCACCTCGGTCCACCCCTCCCAGGCCTCCGGTTCCCCCAGCACGAGACGCAGGAGGACCGACGCGTCGAGATACGCGATCACCGATGGCCTTGGCGTTCCTCGGCCAGCGCCGCGGCGCTCCCGAGGTCTCGACCGAGCGGGGCCGGCAGTCGCACGTCGGCAAGACGCCCGCGGGCCGGGCGGCTGGGCAGCGCCGCCGGAGCCACATCGTACGGCACCAGCCGCGCGATCGGCGTGTCGCGGTCGCACACGACCACGCTCTTGCCGCGGCGCACGTGCTTGAGATAGGCGCTGAGTCGGGCCTTGAGCTCGGCCACCTTGACGGATCGGTCGCGTGGTTCAGTCATGACTATAAGATAGTCACATCATGGTCATGATGTCGAGCCCTTCAAGGGCCCGCGCGACGTCACGTGCCCCGTAGCGGGCGCGCCCGCCCGGGTTCCCGCTCAAGCGTGGCACGATAGGCCGCCGCCGCCTCGCGCACCGCCCCGGTCGCGCGCAGCAGGTCCGCGTACAGCTCGCGCGCCGGCAGTAGCTCCCCTGGGGTCACGGGATGCTTCTCAGTGACGTCCTCCAGGTCGGCCGCCTCGCGGGCGACCGCGAGCGCCGCCGCCGTATCGCCCTGCGCGAGCAACACCCACGCGTGCACCGCGCGGCGCTTGATCCCGGCGACGCGCGACCAGTAGGGGTCGGGAGCGCTGAGCGTCGCCTCGATGCCCTCGAGCTCCGCGACCGCCGCCCCGGGGGCGGGGCGGGCGCCGGCCCGGGCGGCGCCCAGCCCACGCGCAAACGCGTTCACCATCCGCGCCGGCGCCGGGCCCGCGGCAAGCCGCGGCAGCCGCGCCGCCTCCGCCCAGCGGTCGCGCTCCAGCGCCATCCGGGCCGGCATCGCGGCGCGGGCGTACTCGGCCACCAGGGTTGCGGCGGGTGTCACATGGGTCACGCTGAGCGCGTGGTCGGTCCAGTATTGCGCGGCGCTGTCCTGGCCCAGCTGGAGGTAGCCGTAGACCATGTAGTCCATGGCGTGAAATTCGTGCGCGCCCAGGCCCGGCCACCCCTGGCCTTGCGCGTAGCGCGCGCCTGCCTCGTAGGACCGCCGGTTGGCGGCGATGTTCTCCTGCCAGTAGCCCAGCCGGATGAAAATGTGCGACGGCATGTGCTGCGCGTGCGGCACCGACGGGGCGATCGCGGCGTAGCGCTGGGCAGCGGCCAGGCCCTGCGACGCCAGCCGCGGCGAGTCGTTGGCGTGAATCACGTAGTGCGCGAGACCCGGGTGATCGGGCTGCGCGAAGAACAGCGGCTCGAGGATCGCGTGCGCCTGCCGTTGCCGCGCGAAGGTCGTATCGGTGGGGGAGGCGGTCGCCACCAGCGAGAGCGCGTAGTAGAGGGCCGCTTCGGGGTCGTCCGGATGATCGCGATGGACCGTGGCCAGCTGATCGGAGTAGCGGCGCAGGCGCTGCGCGTTGGACGTGGTGGCGTGGTCCTGGTACAGGGCCGCCACGGCGGCGATGTAGCCGCGCTCGCGCTCGCTGGCCGCGCCCAGGGCCGTGGCGCGCTCGGCAGCCTGCGCGCCGGTGGCCAGGTTGGCGCCCGAGGGTCCGCCGGCAAACGGGTTGTCCCACAGGCTGAGTGCCAGGCCCCACCAGGCCATGCCGCATGCGGGGTCCGCCTCGCCGAGCGCGGCGAACGCATTGCGCGCTTCGTCCCACCAGAACGAGTGGAGCAGGGCCATGGCGCGCTCGAACGGCGCCCGCACCGGCTCCGCGCACGAGATCGGGAACGTGACCCGGCCGAGTTGTTCAGCCGGCCCGGCGTGCTGATGGTCGTGGTCCTGCGACGCCAGCGGTCGGGCGGCGAGCAGGATGGCAAGAACGAAGGCGAAGCGCATGGATTGCTCGGGAATGGGACAGTCAACACATGCCGGTGGGCGAGCGCCGTGTCAAGCGGCGAACCCGCGACGGGATCAACCCAACGCCTTCGCCGCGAGGCGTAGCGCATGGTCGTCGGTGGCCAGCACGAGCCCCAGGTCTCGCGCGCTACGCCAAGCGAGCGAGGGGGGTGGCAAGATGGATCGCGTCAAGCGTGTCGAGCGGGGTGGGAAACGGCGCGGCGTATGCGCGCCGTGAACGGCGTTCCGCGACTTGACTCTCCTCCGTTCCAGGGTCATAATGGGTCCGCGAACCTTGAGACGGGTGGCACGATGCGCAAAACCTCTATTCTCCTTATCAGCCTGTGCCTTCCGATCCTGATGGCCTGCCCACAAGCGCAGGTTTTCGAAGCACCCTGGCCTGAGCCGTACCGCGGAGACAGTGCCTTGGGTGGGGCGCTGGAGCGCGCGCTCACCGTCGGATTTGCGCCCTGCGGGATCCGCCTTGACTCCACTCGCAACACCACGCTTGTAGATCCCGTCATCGCCGAGCAACTGGGCGACATCGACCGGCCCGTTGCGTTCTTTGAGGAGAGCGGGGCGGCCAACCTGTTTCGGTTCGTGTTCTCCGGTCGAGACCTCGCCGAGTTCAGGCGCCGCGGCGGCGAGCAGCGCCGCTACATGGAGCGTGACGTCGTGGCGTTCCGGCCACTCCCGCTCCCGATGGACGAGACCACGGCGCGTTTCGCTCTCCACACGTGCGGTACCCTCGTAGCAGCGGCCGCCCGTTTCGGTGTTCGGGTCCCAGCGGTGAGCATCGAAGCGGCCGTCGAGTCGGAACGCAGTGGTCGCGGGATTGTCCGATGGATCGCCGGACGACTGCGCTCGCCCTTTGGAGCGGCCATGTACCGTCCACTCGAGCGCGACGCGCAACTCGCAACTCACATGTCCGCGTGGCTCTGGTATGTGAGCAACCCCGCCGACACGATCCCCGGGGCCGCATGGTACCTGGATTCGTTCGACGGCGTTGCCCTCATCGCACTCAGCGGAGGCTCGCGGCTTGCGACGGCCGAACTGAGCGGCGAGGCGGCGATACGCTTCGTGGCTGCGTTGAGCGCCGAGGGACGGGTCACGACCGAGTCCGCCAACGCGCTGGAGTACCGCGGTCATCACGTCATCATCTACCTTGCCGATGATTCGAGTACCCATCACTTCGAGCGAATGCCCACCGTGCAGGAAATTCAAGATCTCGTTCGACGGCGGGCCATGGTCACCGTGACCGATCGGCCAAGTCTCACCCCGCTACAGGCACGAAGCCTCGTGTTCACGGTGGCGGGCATCCCCGCTGTCGCGTGCAGGGATGACCTCTGGAACATCGAGGCAGGTCAGGGCGATCACATGACGTTGGGACGCGACTCGGCGCGTGTCGCGGACTTGGGCGGGCGCCCGGGGTGCCGCTTCTGGCTGAGGGTTCGAGCCACAAGCGAGTCGGCCGACGAGGTGACCGCCACCCTGAATCTGGTGTTCACGGAAACGGTAGGAACGCAACGCCTCGTCATCCCGTTCACAACCACATTCAACTCGTCGCGTGCCCCAGTCCTCGGGCCAATTACAGCGCACCGCGCGCGGCCCGATGTGCGAGTGCTTGAGGACGGGACGACCGCCTTGTCGTGGACGTTGCGTGCACCATTCGAAGATCCAGAGTTCGTCAACTGGGACCGACGCCCCGAGGTTCGCGAAGGATGGGTTCGATGCGGGACCAGCCCCCGAATCCCGATCAGCCTGATGAGGGAGTCGACTGCGCGCCTGGACAATGGTGGGCTCTCGCTACTCCCCACGTACCGGTCCGGCGTCATCGTTGACGCAAGCACCCAGTTTGCGGCGTGTAGCTTGGAGGCACGCGTGGCGATCCCGGTGCGTGACACGATGGTATTCCGGTGGATTCGCGCAGAAGATGTTGACGTACCACGCGGCGCTGTTCCGTCCTCGGAGGCCGGAGTGGTTGCGATGGTCTTGCGGGCGACAGATCCGGTGGCAATGAGGCTCACCGTGCCCACTGAAGTGTCGGGCGAGTTGAGGGCTGGACTGCCCCAATTGCCGGATGGCTCCTTCGTCGTGCCCTATGACGTCGAGTTGGAAGCGGGAGACTCCGTCGAGATTGACTTGCGATCGGACTCTATTGATGCCCTTCTGATTCTGATCGGCCCCGGGGGATTCACTCTGTCCGATGACGACAGCGGGGGCGATCTTGACGCGAAGGTGTCGTTCCGAGCCCCCACTACCGGGCGATATCGCTTGTTGGCGGCGAGTTACGATTCTGACGAGACCGGACCGTTCACGCTTCGGATCGCCCGGGTAAGGCGTCCGTAGAGCCGCCAGCCCCACGCGCTTTATTCACGGCGTGGGGCGGGCAGATCCAGCAGTGATGTGCCCGACTACCCGCCGCGTATCCGCTTGATCTTCTCCAGCGCCTCAACATCGTTCTGGTCGAGCAGGCGACCGGTGGACTTCTTGCTGGTGATCAGATCCTCAATGCTCATCAGCGGGACCGGCACGCCATCCAGCTCGACCACGGACGAGCGGGCAATCGCATCCTCATACTTGACGCTCCAGGCCACCGTGAAGATGTCCACCTGCGGGTCGTCGCCAATCACGGTGATGGGCTTGGCCAGGATTTCCTCGGGCAGCCACTCGGTGGCAAATCCGTACCCCAGGCCACGCAACGCCTCGAGCACCGCGCGCGCGTTCTCGAGCGTGCGCCCGATGAGAATATCCACGTCCGTGGTGGCCCGCACATACCCGTGCAGCACCACCGCCGTGCCACCCATGACCAGGTACCGGGCCCCCGTGGCGTTCAGCGCCGCACACACCTGGGCCGTGCGCGTCTCGAACTTCACAAGCGGAACCGCTGCTGATCCTTCCAGTCGTAGTAGTCGTCGTACGTCTCGAACGCGATGATCTGCGTGCGCCGCGGCCGACCCCGCTCGCGGAGCATGGCGAGTTGCTCTGAACGCAGCACACGCTCCGTGGGCGTGAGCGCCAACTCGGCTAGGAGCAACCGATCCCGCGAGGCCTGGACCTCCCCGCTGGCATCGTACGGCGCTGCGGGCTCTTCCCGCACCGCCGCCACCGTCGCGACACCAGTCGCAAACCGGCGCACCGCCTCGGCCACCACCCAGCTGCGGGAACGATCCAGTTCGGCCGCCTTGCGGTCGGCCTCAACCAGCACATCAGGTGGAATCGTGACGGAAATACGGACGGAATTCATGGTAGGAGAATATAATACTTGATATTACTTCAAGTCAATTCTCGGCTGCTCCGTGTGCTCCGTGGTTCAGCTGTTCAGGGGGTACGACCGCGCTGCAGCATCCGCTCCTGGAAATCAATCCGCTCATGCACGTCCATCAGTTCATGGCGCATTGCATCCACTTCGGCGCGCAGCGCTTCGAGCTGTTCGACCGTGACGCCGCCCGGCGGCGCGAAGTCGGCGGGTGACCAGTTGGTAATCCGGCGGCCATCCACATCGCGGAACTCGCCCGTCACCAGCATGATCATGTCCACCAACCACCAGATCCCCATCCCACCGAACGTGAACGTCATGAGCAGGCCGGTGCGGATCTTGCCCGCGTAGTAGCGGTGCCCGCCAAACACGCCCGTGATGAACCCCAACGCCACGGCCACCGAACGCGAACGCTCGGAGGGTTTCGACCGGGAAAGCGCCTCGCGGGCAACCACTTCGCTGCGATACGGATCCTGCTCCGCGGGATAATAGGGCTCAGTCACAAGGGACAATGTATCGTCCCTCGTTGCACGTTGCACGGTGTACGGTACACGGTGCACCGTACACCCTACACGTCCACCAACTCCGCCTGCCCCGCGAGCATCGTTCGCACATCCGCATCGCTGACCGGCGCAAAGTCCACGTAATGCGCACCCACCGCAATGAACGGATCGGGGGTCTCGAGGATCACGACCTCGTCGGCGATCGAGCGGAGCCACGCGGCGGCATCCACGGAGGCGAGCGGGGCGGCCACCACGACCTTGAGCGGGCGTTGCGACCGCACCGCCCGGACAGCGGCTTCCATGGTGGCCCCGGTGGCGATCCCGTCGTCCACGAGGATCACGCACCGGTCACGCAGGGGAACCGCGCGCCGCACCTCACGCAAGTCGGCGATCCGGCGCTGCACCACGCCGCGTTCGCGCACGACGGCCCGCGTGAGCCACTCGTCGCTGACGCCCAGCATGGAAACCAGGTCTTCGTCAATCAGGGTCACATGCTCCCCGACGGCGCCGATGGCGAGTTCTGGCCCGTTTGGCGCGCCAAGTTTCCGCACCACCATTACGTCGAGCGGTGCGTTCAGCATCTCGGCTACCTCCCGGGCGACCGGCAGCCCACCGCGCGGCAGCCCGAGCACCACTGGGTGTCGGCATTTGTGGGTCGCCAGCGCGCCTCCCAGGGCACGGCCGGCCTGCTCTCGATCGGCAAACGACATCCTGACCTCCGCGTTCCCGTAACCTTAGCCCGGACCCGGTAAGCGGGGCATGAGGCGATGCTGCAGGTTGCTTCATGCGACGTTCACTCGCGCGGGACCATGTTGTATTCCCCTGAAAGGAGGGGTCATGAGCAGCATCGCGAAGGTGATCGAGGTGATTGCGCAGTCGGAAAAGAGTTTCGACGACGCCGTGAAAAATGCACTCACCGAGGTCCAGAAATCGGTCAGCAACGTGAAGTCCATCTGGGTGGAGAACTTCTCGGCCGACGTTGTGGATGGGAAGATCGGCCACTATCGGGTGAACGCGAAGGTCACGTTCCTGGTCGAGGGCCGCAAGTAGTGCCGCCACGGCGGTCCGCCTGGAACCTGGGGTCGGTGGCCGGCATCCGCTTGCAGATGCACTGGACCTTTCCCCTGCTCCTCGTGTGGGTCGTTGTGCTCTACGTGTCCGAGGGGGCGGGAGTCGTCGCCACGCTGCAGGGCGTGGTGCTGATCCTCACCCTCTTTGGCTGCATCGTGCTGCACGAACTCGGCCACGCGCTCATGGCCCGGCGCGAAGGTATCGCGACACGCGATATCACGTTGCTGCCGATCGGGGGTGTCGCGCGGCTCGACCGCATGCCCGACCATCCGGCGGGTGAACTGCGGGTGGCCGCGGCTGGACCCGCCGTGACGGTGGGCATTGCCGTTCTGCTGTATCTCGCGCTCCGCGTGAGCGGATGGTACCACCTGCTGGACCAGACGCCGGTGGTGGGCGGCAACCTGCTCGTGCTCCTCTTCTGGGCCAATGTCATGATCCTGGCGTTCAATCTGCTGCCGGCGTTTCCGATGGACGGGGGGCGCATCCTGCGCGCGCTCCTGTCGTTCCGGATGGAGCGCGTGCACGCCACCGCCATTGCCGCACGGCTGGGACAGGGCATGGCGGTGCTGTTCGGCGTGGCCGGCCTGCTGTGGAATCCGTTCCTGATCCTGATCGGCATCTTCGTCTATTTCGGCGCGGCCGCCGAGGCGCACGAGGCCCAGGTCCGGCACCAGCTGGAGGGTGTGCCGGTGCGCGCGGCCATGATGACCGACCTGCATGTCCTGGCGCCTGATCAATCGGTGGACGACGCAGCCGAGGCCCTGCTGGCGAGCGCGCATCGTGCGTTCCCGGTGACCCGGGACGGACACTTGGTGGGCCTGATCACCCGCCGCGATATCGTCCGTCAACGCGGCAAGGCTCACGGCGGCGCCGCAGAGGTGCGGACGATCATGCGACGCGACCCACCGGTCGCCCGCGAAGACGATCCCCTGGTGGACGCCTTGCGCGACTTGGAAGTCCACGCCGATGCGGCCCTGCCCGTGGTGCGGAACGGCACGCTGGTGGGTCTGCTGACCACGGAAAACGTGCAGGAGTACCTGGCCTTAGGGAGGGAATCGTGACACGCTCCAAAACGCTGGAGACCGGCATGTACGCCGGTGTGGGGTCGAGGCACGGCATGTTCACTCGGGATTCAGGGAGCCTTCAGGAGTCAAGAACTACGTTGATACCACGTTCAGCGCGGTCGCATCCGCTGACGTAGGTGAGACCCGGAGGGCAACTCACCAGATAACCCGGGCGGCCTGAATACCTCATCGATGAGGCAGGTCGCCCGTCTTTGTTTGAGGGGTGCTGACTAACGACGCGTTCACCGTCAATTCAGCAGTCCTTCAGGGGCAGAATGCTACGTTGCTTCCACGTCAGCGGGCTGGGGAGATTGGTTCGCGCAAGCGGGTCCGGTTGATGATCCAGTCTTGATCATCGCTGACGTCAGGTGAGGACGCTCGCAGCCCTCACCCACGCTGGGGTGGCATGCCAGCGTGCCGTGCGGAAGGCTTGCCTGCGATGGAGCCGATCCGCAATGCTCACACCGGCGAAACGCGATGACCGGCCGGTCATCACGCGGATCGAAGCCGGAGCTCCCAATTGGCGGACCCGCTACGGATGCGGATGCCATAGGAAGAAGAACAGGAGCGCGAGTTCCTGACCCCGGGTAGCCGGTGTGTTCGGGCGGCCTGACCTCAACAGGAGGCAGGTCGCCCGTCTCGCGTTCTCACGATGCGTTCACGGCGGCGCACTGATCTTTCCGGTATGACCACGTCCTTGGCCGCGGCTGCCGAGCGCGGGAACATCGCGATCGCTTCGCCCGCACCGCACGACGGGACGTTAGCGCGGCTGCCGGGAATCGGAGTCAAACGACTGCAGGGGATTCGCGACGCGCTCGCTGGTCGGTTGGCCCGGGTGCGGGTCAGCGCACCCGCAACGGATGGCGTGCCGTGCTGGCCTGGGGGCCTTCGCGCCCCTGCTCTTCCTTGTAGCGCACTTCCATCCCCGGCTCCAGCCGGTCAAAGCCATCATCCAGCACGCTTCGGGCGTCGAAGTACACATCCCGACCGTCGTCGGTCTCGAGGAAACCGTATCCGGCGGTGGGATACACGCGCACCACACGCGCCCGGTCGGGCTTCGCCCGAGGACGCCGGCCCCGCTCGTTCCTGCGCCGCACGCCGTCCTTGAGGCGCCGGGCCGCCGCATCGAAGGCCGCCTGTACCGCCGTTGTGAGCGTCTCGCCTGAGGTGCGGCTCACCATGAACTCGCGCCCGGGCAACCGCACATCCAGCCGAACCTGATGACGGAACCCCGTCCGATGACGGCCCGGCGTCCGCGTGACCACCACCCGACAACTGGCCAACCGGTCCTCAAAGCGTTCCAGCTTGGTCACCAGTTGCCGGATCGCGTTCCGTAGCGCCGCGGACACCTCAACATGCCGAGCCACAATCTCCAGGGGGACTTGCATAAGCGCACCTCGCAAGGCGTTTGCGTAAGTGTCGCGGGACGGCTATGAGGGGAAAATGAACCGCGCGGTAAACAGCAACATGGCCAGGGGCGGAATCGAACCGCCGACACCGTGATTTTCAGTCACGTGCTCTACCAACTGAGCTACCTGGCCGCTCTAGCTAGGCCGACCAATCTAGCCTGGGAACCATCCAGAAATAAAGACGTTGAGCAAAAGGACGTGTCCCGATACCTTTCGAACCGCCCTGATAGCAACTGATCATCTGGATACCGTTCAAGGACCCGCTCAAGGACGGCCCTCGCCTTGCCTGTATCCTTCTTGATCGCGCGATAGATCTCCTCGAGTCGAAGCGCCGATTGCACATCAAGGGCACGCGACGAATTCCCGTCAATGTGCCGCTCGAGGAAGCGGATCGTCTCGTCCAGCGTGGGACGCAGGTTGGGCTGGGTGCGCATCAGGCCGCCGCCACCCTGCCAGATGCAGAGAACGCAGAGAACTGTTCTTGGGGGCGGTGCAACCTGTCATTCCTCTGCGTTCTCAGCGTACTCTGCGGTACTCCACGTCTGGCGGCTCGCAAATCAACATGCGAGTATTGATCCATGCGTACCGTCTCCCTTCTGCTTCTGCTGCCCCTGACCTTGTCCGCCCAAACCCCGGCCCAGGTTTGCGAGGGCCTCCGCATCCTCAACGTCGGTATCTGGGCTGAATATGAACTGGTCGGCATGGAAGCAGGCGTCCTGCCAACCCGCATGTGGAACGCCATCGTCGGCACCGAACGGCGCGGCGACACCACGTTCTGGTGGCACGAATCCGACATCGAGGCGGACGAAGGCTCGCTGATCATCCAGTCGCTGGTGCCCGGCTATCCGTTCAATGCCCGGCAAGTGCACGGCATCGTGATGAAGATGGGCGAGGAGCCGCCGACAAGAATGCCCGACTATATGCTCGAGATGATGCGACAGCAGGATGCACCCTCCGAGATGGCCTACCTCTCGGCCGAGGAGTGCGCACAATCGGAAGACCTCGGCTGGGAAGCGGTGGCCACACCGGCAGGCACCGTGCGCGCGTGGCACGCCAGAGCCGCCCTCGAGGACGGCGATCACGTGGACGTGTGGATGTCGCCCGCCGTGCCGTTCGGCATTGTGCGCCTGGTCGGGGCCGGCGTCACGCTGACCCTGCAAGGGCACGGCACGGATGCGCGGAGCCGCATCACCGAAACCCCGAGGGAGATTCCCTGATGGCGGAGTTCGCCAACCTGCGCGTTGCGGACCACCCGCTGGTGCAGCACAAGGTGGCCAAGCTGCGCGCCAAGGACACGCCGCCGCGCGACTTCAAGGCGTTGACGAACGAGATCGCCGCCATGCTGGCCTACGAGGCGACGAAAGACCTGCCGCTCGAGAGCATTACCATCGAAACGCCGCTCGAGACCATGAAGGCCATGCATATCGACGGCAAGAAGCTGGCGCTGGTCCCCATCCTGCGCGCCGGACTCGGCATGGTGGACGGCATTACGCAGATGGTGCCCAACGCGCGCGTGGGACACATCGGCTTGTACCGCGACCACGACACGCTCGAACCGGTGGACTACTACTTCAAGCTGCCCGGTGCCGAGCCCGGCACGACGTTCTTTGTGCTCGACCCCATGCTCGCCACCGGCGGCAGCGCAGTGCATGCCGTGCACGCCATCAAGAAGGCCGGGGCCACCCGGATCCGGTTTCTCTGCCTGGTCGCCGCCCCCGAAGGCGTCCGCCGCATGCTGCAGGACCATCCCGACGTGCCGGTCTATGCCGCAGCGCTCGACCGCGAGCTCAACGACAAGGGCTACATCCTCCCCGGCCTGGGCGACGCGGGCGATCGGTTGTTTGGGACATTCTAGAAACGCCTCGTAGACGAACGGCAAACATGTAGACGAACTACAACAGACGTGGTCGCGTGGACGCGATAAACGCGACAACACGTCCACGTGTTTGCTTCTGGTCCACGTCCTTGCTGTTCGTCCGCGCACCGACGTGTTTCATGCGAACCATTTGGCAACGGTGGGGACGCACGTGACCACCGAAGGCGACGAGCGCCTCACCGCGTGAAACTGACGAGCGTCATCTCCCACCGGTTGTCACCATCGTCCGTCAACATGCGCAGCGGCAACGGCACGTCGGGGGAAACGCAGGATTCCATCCGCACCTGGTTGTTCTCGCGCATGACGATCAGCGCGCCGCGCTGGCCGGCGTATGTGCACTCGCGGTCCACGCGGATGGAAAGGCTTTCGCCGCCGCTGGAATGGCTCCACTCGTCGCCGATCGAGAGTTCGCGCCCCCACATCATGATCCACGCCGCCGGGTTGAACAACAGGATGCCGGCAGGGCCCAGCGCCGCCAGTTCCTGGTATCCGATACCCGATTGTTGGCCCTCGAAGCGTGTGGTAACGGTCGAGCTGTAGGACTCCTCGCCCAGGCGACCGTTCACGCGCATGCGGACGCGGCCGTCACCCACCGGCGTAAACCCGAGCTCGTACGTGCCGTTCTGCCGCTCCCCATTCTCCACCTGCTGGATCGTGTACTGAAACTGCTCGGTGCCCTGGAACTGCCACGGCGTCCAGGCAAAGGCGCCGCCCGTGTACGTGCCGGCAACGGGTGCACCGGAAGGCGGCGCCGAGATCACCGGCATGGCCGGGGACGGGGCCTCCGCGACCGGGGCGGCGATGGATCCCACCCGGCCGCGCGCCTCGGTCACGCCAGCGCTGAGCTGCCCCACGGCCGACGTGGTCACCTCTCCCAGCAGCGTACGACTGAACTCGGGCATGGTCATGTCAATAAAGCCGTCGCCGTCAATCAACCCGGGGACGCGCGCGAACAGTCCGACCCCGCTGCGCGACTCCGTGGCCGTTCCCGGAAAGACGCCGAGCATGGTGCCGGAGGCCACGTCCACCAGCCGTGACTCGAGCGCGACGGCGGCCGTGGTGGTGCGGCGGCCGATGCCGACGCGGACGCCGCCGACCCGCGGGCCCGATACGCCGGCCGTGCCCGACCCGCTGCCGAAGACCAGCACCGTGCCCGCGAGTACGGCGTCAGCCCCCACGCTCCGGCCGGCCGCGGCGACTGCCTCGGCGCTCGAGCCCCAGGGCAGCGCCCCCGGCAACTCCACGATCTCCCATCCCGCATCGGCGAGATGCCGCGCCACCAGGCGCGCCACGCTCAGGCCGACATTGACGTTGTCCTGCTCAAACACCTCGCGCAGGTTGGACTGGACGGCCTGCTGGTCGAAGGTCACCACCGCGAGTTTCCGCCGCGGCTGGTCTTGCGACGCCGCCGGCCAGGCGCCCGGAATCCACACGAGCACCGCGAGTCCAAATACGAATGTGCGCATGGCGAGAGATGTATTGGTCGCCTGCCACGCTGTCAAATCCGCCCACGGACGGCACTGTGGAGCGCTATGAGCACCGGTAGCGCTCCACGGCCAATCTCGGAGCATATCTTACGCTGATGGGCTCCACGTGTGTTTGCTCAACGTCTGTTCGTGGAGCTCTCCCCGCATCGGAGAGGCTCCACGTCTTCTTATGTCTCAAGAGCGACTGGCTACCCGAACGGTCTACGAAGGCCGAAGGATCAACGTCACCCTCGACACCGTCCGCACCCCGCGGGGCGACGTCATCGAGCTGGAAATGGTCCGGCATCCGGGGGCCTGCGCCGTGGTGCCACTGCTCGAAAACACCGATGGCGACGATCCGGTCGTCTTGCTCATCCGTCAGTATCGGTGGGCAGCGGGTGGCACCATCTGGGAGATCCCGGCCGGCGTGCTCGAGCCCGGCGAGGACCCTGCCAACTGCGCTCGGCGCGAGCTGGAAGAAGAGGCAGGCGCCACCGCGGGCTCGATCGAGAAGCTCTCGTCCATCTGGACGACGCCCGGGTTTACCGACGAAGTGATCCACCTGTTCGTGGCGAAAGACCTGACGCCGGTGCCGACGCGACACCAGGCCGATGAGCTGATCGAAACTGCCGCGCGACCGCTGTCGTCGGTGATGAGCATGATTCGGGACGGGGAGATTCGGGACGGCAAATCGATCGTCGCATTGCTGTATCTGGCGCGATTCGTTCTGGGGCGCTAACTAATAGTGTATGAACTGTCCCACAACTAGGACACAGACTTCCCGCCGCCAGGACACAGTGGGTGTGTCAGGGACGTGTCCAAGCTGTTGCTGTACATATGGTTACAGGCACCGTGCTCACGCGGCACGGAGGTTGCCACAAGAACAAGGTGAGAGGAGATCACCGTATAGAAGCCTGATTGTCCGAAACGGCCTTTCGAGGCCAGGAGCGACTCATGACAACGGCAGCCGCGGTATCGCATCAGGAAGTAGCGATCCGCCAACTCACGGACTCCGAGGTGGTGGCGGCGTATCTCGCCGGCGACCGCCGGGCGTTCGACGAACTCGTTGAGCGGTATCAACGCCGCCTCCTGAATTTCGTCTATCGCACCATCGGTGATCGGGAGCGCGGGGAGGATCTGGTGCAGGAAGTATTCATCCGGGTGCACCGGCACCTGCATCGGTTTGATCAGAGCAAGAAGTTCTCGACGTGGATCTACACGATCGCGTCGAACTTGGCGAAGAACGAGCTGCGCAACCGCAGCCGGAACCCGCTGGTGTTGTTCCAGACGATCAAGAAGAACTGGGACGCCGACCACCGGCCGCTGCAGTTCGAGGACACGCAAAGCAAGCCGGACGACATGTTCCGGAAGCGGCACTTGAAGGAACTGGTGGATTGGGCCGTCGCCCAGCTGCCAGAACATCATCGGATGGTCTTTGTGCTCCGCGAGCTCGAAGGCAAGAGCTACGAGGAGATTGCCGAGATCACCGACTGCAACCTGGGGACGGTCAAGTCGCGCCTGAACCGCGCGCGCGCCCGGTTTGCGCAGGTGATTGAGCCGCGGATAGATGTGGAGAGTTTCAGGCAATAGAAGTGACGGTACACGGTACACGGTACACGGTGCACGGGCCGCCCCACCCCCGTGCACCGTGCACCGTGTACCACCCAGTCTGGAACCCTCCCTGCCACCGGGGTATATCTCATCGTCCATGGCAGAATGCTCTGAACTCCTCGCGAATATGTCGGATTATCTGGACGGTCTGCTGGACCGCCGGGTAGCCCGTCGCTTTGAGGTCCACCTGACCGCTTGCCCGGCCTGCCGGGCCCAGGTGGCGGCGTGGCGGCGGGGGGTTGCGGCGCTTCAGGACACGGCTCCGGTGGCCCCATCCCCGTTTTTCCGAGAGCGGCTGGCCGCCCGGCTCGAGCGGGAAGTGCGGATCGGTGACCCGATCCAGCCGACTTCCGCCGGATTCGCGGCCGCCTTGTTGATTGGGGTGGCGGTGGGCGTGGTCCTGTTGGAGCCGGTCCTGGCCAGCCCCACCGAGGTTCCCGTGGTGGCCGAGCGGACACCTGTATCCCATCCGTTTGCCCCCGGTGAGCTACCCGACGTGACCCTCGCCTTTACGCACGAAGCCTCACCGTTTTCTTCCAGCCCGACCCCCGCCGGCACGCTCGCGCTGTTCGCGCGCTGACCGTAGTTTCCGCTCGATGGCCGCACTCTCTCACGCGGCCGCCGTCCGTGCCCTCAACGACGGCGACCGTGCCCCGATCTGGTACCTGACCGGCGACGAGGACGTTCTCAAGCAAGACCTCATCGACGCCGTGCTCGCGACCCAGGATCCGTCCACGCGCGACTTCAACGTGGACGTGCGGCAGGCGGGTGACCTGAACGGCGAGAGCTTCACCGCGCTCGTGGACACGCCGCCGATGATGGCCGACCAGCGCCTCGTCGTGGTGCGCGGCCTGGAACAGTGGCGCAAGAATGCCAAGGTGTGGGACGTGCTGTACGGCTATCTCAAGCAGCCGAACCCGACCACGATGCTGGTACTGGTGCACGGCGTGGACGAGAAGGCGGATCCGGCCATCGCCAAGGCGGCGCGCCATGTGGACCTGTCGCGTCCGTCGCCCACGGAACGCGCCGCGTGGCTCGCGCGCCGGGCCAGGAAACTCGGTACGACCATCACGAACGACGCGCTGGCCCATCTGCTCGTGACCGTGGCGGATGATCTGGGTACCGCCGCGCGCGAGCTCGAGAAGCTCGCGGTGTCCGCCGATGATGCCATCACGCTCGCGCACGTCCAGGACCTGGTAGGCATTCGCCACGGCGAGACCATCCACGACTGGGCGGACGCCGTGATCCTGCGCGACGTGCCGCGCGCCACGCGGTTGGTGGACGTGGTGCTGACGCAGAGTGGCAACACGGGTGTACGACTCGTCATGTTGCTCGGCACGGCGTTACTCGGCACGCGGCTCGCGCGGGCGTTGCTCGACCAGGGCACGCGCGGCAAGGCCGCTGAGAAGCACGTGTTCGATGCCATCAGGGCGGCGCGACCCATGAACCTTCGGTCGTGGGGCGCGGAAGCCGCGCTGTGGGTGCGCGCGGCGGAGCGCTGGACCGGCGCCGCATTGGACGACGCGTTGCGCGCGGCCTACGTGGCCGATGGCCAGCTCAAGAGCACCACCGTCACCGACGAACGGGGTACCCTGTTGTCACTCATGCTTTCCCTCGCACCCACGGAGCGCGCCGCATGATCCGGATTCTCCTGGCGCTCGCGGTGTGCGCCGCGCCGCTCGCGGCGCAGACCCCGGGCGATTCGATCCTGATGGCCGCGGTGCGCCTGGTCACCGAAGGCCAAGGTGACTCGGCCCGCGCGCTGGTGCGCCAGCGGCTACGGCAACTGTCGCCCACCGACACGCTCTATGCCGAGGCCTTGTTCGTGGCGGGCGCGGTGGCGGGCCACTTGGACAGCGCGACCACGTACTTCCGGCGCGTGGCCATCGAGTACTCGTTCTCGCCGTGGGCGCCGCAGGCCATGCTCCGCATTGCGCAGCTGGCCTTTGCGCAGGCGGACTACGCCACGGCGGCGCGTTCCGTCAACCGCATCCTGCTCGACTATCCGCAGAGCAGCGTGACCGCCCACGCCGCGTATTGGGCGGCGCGCGTCCACCTCGAGCAGAACGAGCTGGCGCCGGCCTGTCGTTTCCTGCGGCAGGCGCGCGCGGGCGCCACCGAAGACGTCGAGCTGGCCAACCGCGCCGACTTCTACCTGCAGCGATGCACCGGAATCGCGGACGCGCCCGACACGGCCGCGACGCCGACCGACACGACGCGGCGCGATTCGGTGGCCATCGCCGCACCGCCTCCCGCCCAGGGACCGGTGCGGTTTGCGGTGCAGGTGGCCGCCGTGCGCAGCGTCGCCGCGGCCGACGACATGATGCGCCGCGTGACCGCGCTGGGGCACCAACCCCGCGTGGTGCGGGATCCCGATGGGCTGCTGCGCATTCGCGTCGGCCGGTTCGCGACGCGCGGCGAGGCTGAGGCCTTGCAGCGCACGCTGCGCGACCAGCTCGGTGGCCAGCCATTCATCGTGGAGGAGCGGTGACCGAAACGCCGCTCATGCGGCAGTACCGCGCCATCAAGGCGCAGCATGCGGATGCGGTCCTCTTCTTCCGCATGGGCGATTTCTACGAGATGTTCCTGGACGATGCCAAGCTGGCCGCGCGCGAGTTGGGCATCACGCTTACCAGCCGCAACAACGGCGGGGCCGCCGAGATCCCGCTGGCGGGCGTGCCGGTCAAAGCGGCGGGCGACTATGTGCGCCGCCTCGTGGAACGGGGGCACCGGGTCGCCATCTGCGAACAAGTCGAAGATCCCGCGACGGCCAAGGGCGTCGTGCGCCGCGAGGTGGTCGAGATCATCACGCCGGGCGCTGCGCTCACCGATGACCTGCTCGAGGGTGGGCGCAACAATTTCCTCGTCGCCCTGGATCCCGGTACCCCCGTGGGTTTGGCGGCGCTCGACCTCTCGACCGGCGAGTTTGTACTCGAGACCGTGCCGCCCGCCGACCTGCCCGCGGCCTTGGCGCGCTACGACGCGCGCGAAGTCGTCCTGCCACAGGGAGCCGAGCCCCCCGGCCTGCCCACGCGCATTCTGATCACGCATCGCGAGGCCTGGGAGTACGATCACGCGCATGCGGAAGCCGAGATCACCCGGCGGTTCGGGCTCAAGCGTCTGGACGGACTGGGCATAGCCGACGACGATCGCCCCGCGCTCCGCGCCGCGGGCGCCTTGTTGAGCTACGTCGCGGCGCTGCAGCCGGCGGGCGCGCCGCAACTGGCCTGCCCCACGGTCCGCCGTGCCGGCGACACCATGCCGCTCGACGCGATGACGCGGCGCAACCTGGAACTGGTCGAGCCGCTGCGGGCGGGCGAAACCAACACCACGCTGCTCGGTCTGCTCGACCGCACCACCACGCCCATGGGGGCGCGCCTGCTGCGCCGCTGGTTGCTCGAGCCGCTGCGCGCACTCGACGCAATCACCGCGCGCCACGATGCGGTGGACGTGCTGGCCCGCGACGCGCGCGGGCGCGAGCGGCTGCGCGAAGCATTGGACGGCATCCGCGACCTCGAGCGCCTCGGCGGGCGCGCGGCGGCCGGCCGGGCTAGTCCGCGCGATCTGGGCGTGCTGCGCGATTCGTTGGGCCGCCTGCCTGACGTGAAGGCGGCGCTCGACGGCCTCGCGACCCGCGAGAAGAGCGCGCTGCTCGAAGGCCACGCGCGCGGGCTCGACCTGCTGGCCGACATCATGGCAGAACTCACGCGCCTGTTGGCCGACCGGCCGCCGCACGTGCCGGGCGACGGCGACAGTATTCGCCCGGGCGCAGACCAGGAGCTCGACGCCCAGCGCGATCTGCGCGACGGCGGCAAGGCGTTCATCGCGTCGTTGCAGTCGCGCGAACGCGAACGCACGGGCATCAGCTCGCTCAAGGTGGGATACAACCGTGTCTTTGGGTATTACCTCGAAGTCAGCAAGGCCAACAAGGACCGCGTGCCGCCCGAGTGGGAGCGCCGCCAGACGCTCACCGGCGCCGAACGCTACGTGACGCCTGAACTCAAGGAGTACGAGGCCAGGGTGCTGGGCGCCGAGGAGCAGGCACTCGCGCGGGAACGCGAACTGCTGGCTACCCTGGGCCTCCAGGTACGCGAGCGGCTGGAACGCCTGCAACAGACCGCGCGGCGCGCCGCCGAACTCGACGTGGTCACGGCATTCGCTGACGCGGCGTCACGTGAGAACTACGTGCGGCCCACCATGGTGGATGGGTTCGCGCTCACCTTGACGGGATCGCGCCACCCGGTGGTGGAGCGGCTATTGCCACGGGGCGCGTTCGTCCCGAACGACATGGCGTTGGACCAGGCGCAACGCGTGTTGCTGCTCACGGGCCCCAACATGGCGGGCAAGAGCACAATCCTGCGCCAGGTGGGACTCACGGTGCTGATGGCCCAGGTGGGATGTTTCGTGCCGGCTACGACGGCCACGATCGGCGTGGTGGACCGCTTGTTCACGCGCGTGGGCGCGAGCGACGATGTGGCCCGCGGCCAGTCCACGTTCATGGTGGAGATGCACGAGACCAGCGCCATTCTGCGGAACGCCACCGCGCGGAGTCTCGTGCTGCTGGACGAGATCGGTCGCGGCACGTCCACGTACGATGGCGTCGCGATCGCGTGGGCGGTCACCGAGCATTTGCACGACACCGTGGGCGCCAAGACCATCTTCGCCACGCATTACCACGAACTCACCCAGCTCACGGAAGAACTGGCCCACGCCGCCAACGCCAACGTGGGCGTCCGCGAGTCGGGCGACGACGTGGTATTCCTGTATCGGCTCCAGCCAGGCGGCGCCGATCGTTCGTACGGCATACAGGTGGGTCGCCTCGCGGGTCTGCCGCCCGCCGTCGTCTCGCGGGCGACCGCGATCCTCGCACTGCTTGAGGACGGCCACCATGTGGCGGGCCGGCCGGCCCCGCGGCCGCCCGACGTTTCCCAGCTGCCGCTGTTCGGCGCGGAGCATCCCGTGCTCACCGACCTGCGCGGCCTCGATACCGATCGCCTGACGCCCCTGGAAGCGCTGCAACAACTAGCGACGCTCCGCCGGCGCCTCGAGGAGTAACTGATGGTACCCCGTCTTTTCCTCTCGTTGCTGGTCGCAGCCTGCGGCACCGGCAGCCCCAGCGCCGACCCAGCCGCGAGCGCCACACGCGGCTTCGAGCCGCCGGTCGCCACGAACGCCGAATCGCCGGTGCGCTATCCGCCCGCGCTCTACGAACGCGGCCTGGAGGGCACGGTCGTCCTCCGGCTCTTCATCACCGACAATGGGTCGGTCGTCGCCGATTCCACCCGCGTGGCGGAGTCGAGTGGCCAGGCAGCGTTTGACTCTGCGGCCGTGCACGGCGTCGAGCGCATGGTGTTTGCCCCGGCGCGACGCGATGGCATCCCCGTCGCCACGCTGTTTCTCCAGCCGGTGCATTTCCGCCATCTTGAAGGCACGAGCGGAGGAGGCACCTGATGGCGTCGCACGAGAAACCCTACGCCAATGTGCTCGAGACCATTGGCTGGACGCCGCTCATCCGATTGAACGCCGTGACGCGCGGTCTGCGCACGCCGGTCTATGGCAAGGCCGAGTTCTTCAACCCGGGCGGTTCCGTGAAGGATCGCATCGGCATCGCGATCATCGAGGATGCCGAGCGCCGCGGTGAGTTGAAGCCGGGGGGCGTGATCGTCGAAGGCACGTCGGGCAATACCGGCGTGGGATTGGCGCTGGCGGCGGCCATCAAGGGCTACCGCTGCATCTTCACGCTGCCGGACAAGATGTCGAGTGAGAAGGTGAAGCTGCTCCGCGCGTTTGGGGCCGAGGTGATCGTTACGCCGACGGCCGTACCGCCCGATCATCCCGACAACTACGTGATGAAAGCCAAGCAGATCGCGCACGACACGCCGGGCGCCATCCTCGCCAACCAGTTCTACAATCCAGCCAATCCCGACGCGCATTACCGCAGCACGGGGCCGGAACTCTGGACCCAGACCAGCGGCACCCTCACGCATCTGGTGGGCAGTGCCGGCACCGGCGGGACCCTCTCGGGGGCAGGCAAGTACCTCAAGGAGAAGAACGCCACGGTGCGCATCGTCTGCGGCGACCCGGATGGCTCCATCTACGGCGAGTACGCTCGCACGCGCCAGCAGGGTCAGGGCCGGCCGTACAAGGTGGAAGGCATCGGGGGCGACAAGATTCCCGACACGCTGCACTACGACGTGGTGGATGAGTTCCGCACGGTAAGCGACCGCGATGCGTTCCAGATGGCGCGACGCCTCACACGCGAGGAGGGCCTCTTCGTCGGCGGCTCGACCGGCCTCAATGTGTGTGTGGCCCTCGACCTCGCGCGCGAGGTGGACGACCCCAAGGCCTGCATCGTGGCCTTCCTGAACGACACGGGCGAGCGGTACCTGTCCAAGGTGTACGACGAGGAGTGGCTGCGCGAAAATCAGCTCCTGGAACGCGAGCGCATCACCGCGCAGGCGGTGCTCGAACGCAAAGGTGGTGGTGCCCCGCCGCTCGTGACCATCGGGCCGGCGGCCACGGTGCGTCAGGCGCTCAACTTGATGAGCACGTGGAATGTGTCGCAGCTGCCGGTAATGGAAGGCGACGCGTGTGTCGGCGGGCTCGCCGAGGCCGACCTCATGCAACGCGCCATTGCCGAGCCCGGCATCGTGGACCGCCCAGTACGCGAGGTGATGGATGGGCCGTTCCCGGTGGTGGATGCGGATGCGCCGCTCGAGCGGCTGGCCAGCGCCCTCTCACGCGAGACGCCCGCCGTGCTGGTACGACACAACGGCACGTTCGCGGGCGTGGTGACACGCTATGACATCCTCCACCAGATGGCAGGGATCCGCTGATGGGCACGTTCCTGCTCTCGGCGGAAGCCGGTTTCTCCGCGGCGCACACGCTTCCCGGTGTGGACATGTGCGAGCGGATGCACGGCCACAACTGGCGTGTGCAGGCCACCGTGCGCGTGCGCGAAGCAGCGCTTGACCGCGCCGGCATGGGCGTGGACTTCCGCACGCTGGAACGCCTGGTGCAGGAAGCAGTCGCGGACTTCGAGCATCGCTATCTCAACGAGTTGCCCGCGTTTCAGGACGGCCCACCGTCGGCCGAACGACTGACCCGTATCGTAGCGGACCGGTTGAAAGCCTCGTTGGCCACCGCGGCACCGGCCGCGACGCTCATGGAAGTCGCCCTGTGGGAACTGCCCGAGTACCGGGTGATCTACCGGCCCGACGCGTGAGCCGGATCGCGGTGGTGACGGGCGGGACCACGCCCGAACGTGATGTGGCGATCGCGGGGGCCGCCCAGGTGGTGGCCGCTCTGCGCGCCGCCGGACATACCGTGACCGCCGTGGATACGGTGACCGGCGTGCTTGATGCCGCCGGTGAGGCCGAGTTGCTCAAGCCGGTCGTTCCCACCCTCCCACCATCCGCGTCCCATCTGGCCGAGCTGGCCCAACGCGAGTTTTTGCCTGACCTGGTGCGCTGGCCCGCCGTGCGCGACGCCGAGTGCGTGTTCCTCGTGTTGCATGGTCGTGATGGGGAAGGGGGATCGGTGCAGGCCTTGCTCGATCTGGCGGGCATTCCCTATGCCGGCAGCGATGCGGCGGGCAGTGCAGTCGCCATGGACAAGGATCTCGCCAAACGGTTGTTCCGCGATGCCGGCATTCTGACCGCGCCGTGGGCCATGTGGCCGGCTGATGCCGCCGCCATCGCGGACCTTGGGATGCCGCTGATCGTGAAACCGCTGAAGGTAGGTTCGACGGTGGGCCTCACCGTGGTGCGCGAGGCGCGCGGCATCGCAGCCGCGGTCACGGAAGCCTTACGCTATGACGACGCGGCGATGCTTGAGGCCTTTCTGCCGGGCCGCGAGTTCACCGTGGGCGTGCTGGAGGATCAGGCCCTGGCCGTGGGCGAGATCCTGCCGAGTCATGAGATCTTCGACTACGAGTGCAAGTACACGCCGGGACTCACGCAGGAAATCTTTCCGGCGGACATCCCAGCGCCTCTTGCCGAGGGGATGCGGCGGCTCGCGCTGGCTGCACACCGGACGCTCAAACTTCGCGATTTCTCGCGGGTGGACTTTCGTCTGGATGGGAAAGGGGTCCCGCATTGCCTTGAGGTGAACACGCTGCCGGGACTCACCCGCACCAGTCTCCTCCCGCAGTCAGCGGTGGCGGTCGGCGTGGATTTCAGCGCCCTGTGCACCCGCCTGGTGGAAGCCGGGCTGGCGCGGGGCGCCCGGACGGAACAAAGTTCAGGGGTCCCCCGGTAGGATTAGTTATGGACGCGCCTCCGTTCCGCCTCACCCCTTGGGTCCGCCGCCTGATGGTGGCGAACGGGGTCGTGTGGCTGCTGGGGATCACCGTCTTCACGGGCGCGTGGTATCGCGACCTCCTGGCCTTCAGTCCGGCGGGCGCGGTAAGCCAGCCGTGGACCCTGCTCACGTACATGTTCGCGCATCAGGGATTCCTGCACTTGGCGCTCAACGTCATGGTGTTGGGGTTCTTTGGACCACCGGTGGAACGCCGCATGGGCGGTCCGACGTTTGCGTTGTTCTACCTGATCTGCGGCCTGGGCGCACCCGTCTTCGCCTACGCCATGTCGCTGGGCACCACGGTCGCACCGTTTACGGGCGCGTCCGCGGCAGTATTCGGCATCGCCGCCGCGTTTGCCACGGCCTGGCCTGAAGCGCGCATCTACATCTTCCCATTCCCCGCCGCGATTCCGGTGGCGTGGCTGGTCGCATTTCTCGTGGCCCTCGATGTGCTGCCGCTCGCGTTCGGTGTCGAAGACGGCATCGCCCACTTTGCGCACCTGGGCGGACTGGTCCTCGCGCTCGTGTACCTGCGCGCGCAGACCCTGTTCGAACGCCCCGCGCGGCCGACCCCTGATCAGGGACCGGCGCTGCGGATCCTGGTGCCCCACCGGGAAGCGGTCGAAGCGGTCGAGGCGGCCCAAGCGGCGCCCCGCCAGCTGCCGCCGCCCCGCGCCACGACCCCCGACGAGCGCGCGGCCGAAGTAAATCGGGTGCTCGACAAGATCTCTGCGGAGGGCTTGAAGAGCCTCTCGCTCAGCGAACGCCGGTTCCTGGACGACATCAGTCGCCTGATGCGCGACGACTGATCGTCGCCGCCCTGGAAGCCTTTGTAGCCCACGACGCGCTCGGGTGGCTGCGCGGTTTGCGAGTACCATTCTTCTTCGCCCTGCACGCGCTGGCGGTAGGGACGCTCGTCCTGACTTTGCGTCAGGCCGTGCGCCCCCACCGACGTTCCTAGGCAATCGTCGGCTGGAACCGCGGCGCCCGGCGGGCGTTGGTTGCCTGTTCATACGCGTACGCAATCCGCAGCAACACCCCTTCGCTCCACGCGCGCCCGTAGAACGACACGTTCATCGGCAGTCCCAGGTACGACCCACTTGGCACCGTGATGTGTGGGTAGCCTGAGACGGCGGGCTGCTGGGAACTGCCACCCAGGCCCCGCTCACCGTACACCCAGTCAATCGCGCCCGCGGGACCGCCGCTCGACCCAAGCAGGGCGTCGAGGCGATGCTCGTTCATGGTGGCGTCAATGCCGCGCTCCCGCGTGAGCTCGATACAGCGGGCGCGGGCATCCAGATACGCCTGCTCGGTGAGCGGCCCCTTCTCCTGGGCCTGCTCGAACAACTCTTGCCCGAAATACGGCAACTCCCGGGTGGCGTTGGCGCTGTTGAACGCGATCAGATCCGCCATCGTGCGGTGTGGCACCGCGGCGGGCATCGTCGCGAGGTAGGCGTTCAAGTCCGCCTTGAATTCATAGAGCAGGACTTCGATCTCGTTGCGGCCCAGCTGGCCGGCCGTCGCAAGGTCGGCCGGATCCACGACCTCCGCTCCCACGTCCCGCAACACCGCAATCGCGTTCCCCACCACAGCGTCCTGGAACGGGGCGTTGCCCAGGAATCGGGCGCGCGGCACGCCGATGCGCAGGCCGTCCAGTCGGCCGGACCGCAGGAACGCGGTGTAGTCCGGCGCAATGTGGCTGCGCGCCTCGGCGGTAGCGGGGTCACGCGGGTCCACGCCGGCCAGGGCATTCAGCATGAGCGCCGCATCGGTCACGGTGCGCGTCATCGGGCCCGCCGTATCCTGGCTGTGCGCAATCGGGACAATGCCGGACCGCGAGACGAGACCGACCGTGGGCTTGACACCCACCACGCCGCACGCGTTGGACGGACTGATAATGGAACCGTCCGTCTCCGTGCCGACGGCGGCGGCGCACAGATTGGCGCTCACAGCCGATCCGGACCCGGCGCTCGATCCACTCGGGCTGCGGTCGAGCACAAACGGATTGCGGCACTGCCCGCCCACGCCGCTCCACCCACTGGACGAACGGTTGCCACGGAAATTGGCCCACTCGCTCAGGTTCGCCTTGCCGAGCAGCACCGCGCCGGCCTCGCGCAGACGCTGCACGATAAAGGCGTCGCGCGCGGCGATGTTGTGCTCGAGCGCCCAGGAGCCGGCGGTGGTGGCCATGCGGTCGTGCGTATCAATGTTGTCCTTGACCATCACCGGAATGCCGTGCAGCGGCCCACGAATCCGACCGGCACGCCGTTCCGCGTCTCGTTCCTCGGCGATGCGCAAGGCATCCGGGTTGGCGGCCAGGACCGCACGCAGCATCGGACCCTGCGTATTCAACGTGCCGATGCGTTCCAGATAGGCCCGGGTGAGACGCTGCGCCGTTTCGCGGCCTGCTTGCATGGCCTCCTGCATCGCGGTGATGGTCATCTCCTCGATTTCTGCGGCGGGAACCGCAGCAGCCCCGGGTTGCGCATGTGCGGCAGCGGCGGGACGGGACGTCGCGGGCAACGCGGCGGCCGCGGCAGCGGCGCCGCCAAGCACGAGAAAATCACGGCGCGACAGATCAGACGAATCGTGGGTGGGCATGAAGGGCTCCGCAAGGGAAAAGTTGCGGCTCCAACATGACGTGTGATGACGGGTCTTGTCCAATCGCGATTCATATCGCATCTTCGCACGCAGTGCTCATCAATCTCGTGCCAGACTTTCTCGCCACACGCGAGGCGCCCGATCCCCTCGAAGCCTACCAGCGGTATCTCAGCGAACATCGTGCCATCCTCACTGCCTACTGGCGCAACTACGTCCTCGACCTCGAAACGCCGCATGCGCAGGAAGTGATCCGGCGCACACTGGACGCGGAACGCAAGGATTTGCAGCACTTGCTCGCGACCGTGGACATCGAGGCGGTCGCGCAGGAGACGCTGGTGGATTGTGAGGCCCGCTTCGAGATGGACCGGCCGGTGGACGTGGTCCTGATGGTGGGGGTGGGCGGCGCGAACGCTGGAGAACTGGTGGTGGGTGGCCGCGGCGTGGCCTTCATTTGCCTGGAGCACTTTACGGGGCGGCCGAATCCTGACACGTACGGCCTCGGTCTCGACCCAAAGCATATCCCGTTGTGGATCGCGCACGAGCTGGCACATGCGGTCCGTTATACCTCGCCGCACAGCGCGAGCGACCTCGCGCGGCTGATCACCGACAGCGGCGGCTACTACGACTACTGGGCCACCGGCAGCCGCGTGTCGTTGCGCGAACTGCTGGTCAACGAAGGCCTGGCTGTGCTGGCGTCCGAGCACGCGGTGCCGGGACTCATGCCGTGGGACTACCTCGGCTACCCGCGCCGGCAGTACCGGCGGTTGCGCGAACTCGACGCGTTCCTGCAGCACGCACTGGCCGAAGAGCTCGACCGCACCGGGTTGGGTTATCGGTTGCGGTATCTGTCGGGCGGCATGCCGCCGGCGCAACGGCTGGTGGGCGGCAAGGTGGTGCCGGAACGCGCCGGCTACTATGTGGGCCGTCGTCTGGCCGAGGCCGCGGTACAGCAATTCGGCATCGCGCGCGCGCTACGCTTGTCGGCGACCGACATCACGAGTGCCATGGAACAAGCCGAGGGGCAGCAGACCGCATGACCGCGGAGATGGAGCGCCGCAACAACCGGGCGCTACGCGAAGTGCTGGACGATCTGGTGGACCACGTGCGCTACATCACGCGGAACATCTCGACCCTGACGCCGGACGAGCTGCAACAGGCGCAGGACCGGCTCGAGTGGCTCGCGGACGAGGTGTGGTATGCCGCCGTCGTGGGCGACGAAGAGGTCTAGCTATTTCCCGACACAGAATGACCGGAACAGCCGGTCGAGCACGTCATTCGGCGCCACCACCCCGATCACATCCTCCAGCGCACCAACCGCGGCTCGCAGATGCGTGGCGGCAGCCGCGGTTTCAATTCCTGCCTCCCGCGCCGACTGAAACGCACCAATTTCCGCGAGCGCCCGTTCCAACGCTTGACGATGCCGCGCCCGCGTGAGCATCGGCCCCGGGTCGCCACCGGCCACCATGCCCTGAAACGCCAACTCCGCCAGTCGTCGCCGTAAGTCCTCGAGGCCAACCCCGGTATGTGCGGAGACCCCGATCTCCCGTGCGCCGTGTACCGCGTACCGTGCACCGTCGTCCTTCGTCCTCACCACGAGCACCGGAACGTCCACGCCCTCCACGAACTCGCGGGCCACGTCGCCCCCCGGTTCGACACAGAACAACACCACATCCGCCGCACCCAAGTAGCGGCGGCTCACCTCGATCCCCATCTGTTCGATGCGGTCGCCGCCTTCCCGCAATCCCGCCGTGTCCACCAATCGGAACGGAAACCCGTCGCAGGTGATCTGGGCCTCGATGGCGTCCCGGGTGGTCCCGGCGATTTCAGTCACCAGTGCGCGATCGTGGCCGACCAGCGCGTTGAACAGGGAGGACTTGCCTGCGTTCGGGGCCCCGGCGATCACGCAGAGCGCGCCCGTGCGCAGCCGTTCGCCGTCCTGGGCGGTGGCCAGCAGGCCGCTGAGATCGCGCTGCAGGTCAGCGATTGCGGCCGTAATGCGCGCCGGGGAGACGGGCCCGTCGTCTTCTTCCGGAAAATCAATGTCGTAGGAGACCAACGCCTCCAGTTGCAGCACCGCTTCGCGCAGGCCTTCGATACGCCGCGAGAGCCCGCGGTCCATCTGGTGCAAGGCGGCGCGGCGTTGGGCCGCCGCGGTGGCGGTAATCAGGTCGCCCGTGGCTTCGGCCTGGAGCAGGTCGAGTTTGCCGTTGAGCAGCGCACGACGGGTGAATTCGCCCGGCAGTGCCGAGCGCGCGCCGGCGGCGAGACAGGCCGCCAGGACCTCGGCAGGCACCAGCAGGCCGCCGTGCGTGGTGATCTCGACCGCATCCTCGCCGGTGTACGACGCCGGGCCCGTGTACACCACGTAGAGCACGTCGTCGAGCGGGGTGCCTGCGGCATCCTGCGCACGGGCCCGACGCGCTGTGCGCGCTGGGGCCGCCGCAAAGGGGGAGAGCACACGGGCCGCAACGCCGAAGGCGTT
>JBBDNM010000040.1:0-29773 GCA_040877595.1 Gemmatimonadales bacterium
GGATGCCGAGTCTCATGAACGCTATGACTACCTCTACAGCAAAGATGAGCTGGGTGGATGGCTCGACCGTATCCATCAAGTGGCGAAGACCGCGCGCGAGACGTACGTCATCACCAACAACCATTGGCGCGGGCAGGCGGCGGTGAATGCCAAGATGCTGGAGAGGATGCTGGAGCCCGAGGGCGCAGTCCGTGTGCCCGGCGGGGTGGTGGCGACCTACGGGAAGGAACTCGCGGCCGTCGGGCTGTCATGACGTCGCTCAAGCAATTGTTCGGCGTGACCGGCGGGGTAACGCGGCTCCCGTCGCCTTGGCGACAGAACTTGGTGTTGGCGGGGCTCGCGGGCCTCGTGTCGGTTGTCATCTGGGACCGCTTGCCTCCCGAGGTGGCCACCCATTGGAACTTCCGCGGCGAGCCGGACGGCTACTCGTCGCGTCTGACGGCGGCACTTTTCGGTCCGCTGGCGATCATCGGGCTCACAGTGATCATGCAGGTGCTGCCCTTCATTGATCCCAAGCGGGAAAACTATGCCAAGTTCCGCGATGTCTTCAACCTGCTGATCAATGTCGTGGCGTTGTTCATCCTGGTGCTGCACATCGCGATTCTGGCGAATGCCGCGGGAGCGCCGGTCAACGTGATGAAGGTGATCGGGACATCGGCGGGCGTACTGATGATCTTGCTCGGCAACTACCTGGGCCGCGTGAAACCCAACTGGTTCGTGGGGATTCGCACTCCGTGGACTCTCTCCAGTCCTGAAGTGTGGCGCAAGACGCATCGCGTCGGCGGGTGGCTCTTCGTGCTCGCCGGTCTCGTGACCGCGGTTGCCACGTGGCTTCCCGGTATGCACGGCATGTACGCGGCGCTGGTCGCGGTCATGGTGGCGGCTGCCGGCTCGGCACTGTTGAGCCTCGTGCTGTGGATGCAGGAGCAGAAGGAGCAAGGGAGCAAGGGAGGCAGGGAGAAGGCGTGAGCATCCTCATCCTTGCCTTGGCGCTTCAGGCGCCGGTCGAATCATCGCTGTCGTTCTCGAACGGCGGCATCACGTTGGAGGGTACGCTCACATTACCGGTGGGCAACGGACCGTGGCCGGGTGTGTTGATCATCGCGGGGTCGGGGCCAACGGACCGTAACGGCAACAGCGCCGCCGGGCTTGCCACCAACAACTTTCAGCAATTGGCCCATGGACTCGCCGAGCTGGGTATCGCCTCGCTGCGGTACGACAAGCGGGGGCTGCCCTCAAGTACCGGTACGTTCGACATGGCGAGCACTACCCTCGAGCACTTTGCCGCGGACGCCATTGCCGGGATCCGCGCGCTCGATGCGCGCGCGGACATCGGCAAGGTGTATCTCCTCGGCCATAGCGAGGGTGGCACACTCGCCCTGCTGGCCGCGCGGGACGGGGCCCCACATGCGGGCGTGATCCTGGTGGCCACCATGGGGCGGCGGTTCTCGACCGTGCTGCGCGAGCAGGTGGCGCGCACCGCGCCGCCCGCCATGATGGTGCAATTCGATAGTGCGTGGGCGGCGTACATGCGTGGCGAGACTGTGACTGGTCTGCATCCGGGCCTCATGCCGCTGTTCAGTCCTGCCACTCGACTGTTTCTCCAGAGCTGGGAGAACGTGAATGCACCCGGGCTCATCGCCGGCCTTGAGGCGCCCGTGCTGGTCATTCAGGGCGACACCGACGTACAGATCACCGTGGCTGACGCGCGCGAGCTGGCCTCAACCAAGCCGGACGTAACGCTCGAGATCGTGCCGGGGATGAATCACGTGCTGAAGGAAGCGAGCGGAAGTACGGCCCTGGAGCAAATGGCGTCGTACACCAATCCCGCCATTCCACTCATGCCGGGGTTGGTGTCGGTGGTTGTGGGGTGGATCGGGGCGCACTGACCTCACCCCCCG
Organism: Gemmatimonadales bacterium; assembly: GCA_040877595.1. Classification (GTDB taxonomy): domain Bacteria; phylum Gemmatimonadota; class Gemmatimonadetes; order Gemmatimonadales; family GWC2-71-9; genus JBBDNM01. The sequence goes on from JBBDNM010000040.1 coordinate 1,902, forward strand.
GCCCCCTCTCCGCATACGCGGAGATCGCCCGGTCTGGCCAATCCCCGAGCCACCGCTCCAGGTCCGATATGCGGGGATCGCCGGACAGGATATCCCGTAGCTCCCGCTCCGCCCCGGCCACGATCCCGACGCGCAACCTCGCAAGCACCGCGTCCAGCGCGCCGAGCATCGCTTCATCCCGATCCAGCGCCGCCCGCCGCGCGAGCCGATACACCGGGCGTGTGAGAGGCGGACGGCTATCCTCAGGGACGGGATCCAGTCGGCGCTGCACCAGCACTTGCTGAAGCACGCGCTCCTTTCTGGTGAGCCGCGCCGGAATATCGAGCGCCACCGGCGCCGGAAACCAGATGACCTCGACCCGCGCATGCCGACTGCCGAGCCGTGCCACTCGGCCGAGTCGTTGTAGCAGCCGTTGTGGTGTCCACGGCAAGTCGTAGTGCACTACGGCGTCCGCGTCCTGAAGGTTGAGGCCCTCGCTGGCCAGGTCGGTGGCGATGAGCAGGTCCGCGCGTTCCGCTTCCGCCACTTGCGCGCCGCGTGCGACGGGCGCGAAACAGTCAAGCGCCCGTCCCACGGGCAATGGGCCCGACGCGATTCGGGCACCGTTGCCGCTCACCAGCGCTACGCGTCGCCAGCCCAGGCGTTCCGCCAGCATGCGCGCCGTGGCGGTCGCGGCGGTGAACACCACCGTGCGCCCGTGCCGAGCGCCGAGCAGGGTGACCGCGGCATCGGCCTTCCCGTCCTTGTAGCGGCTCAACGCGATCAGCAACGTCGCGATACGGTCCCGCTCCCGTGCGATCTCGGGTCCCGAGGCCTCGGTGAGCTCAAACATGATCTCGATCTGCGGGTCGTCGGGATCCACCAATCGCCGAAACTCCGCGCGCGTGAGCGGCGCGCGCATCAGGCGCTCGAGGTAGCGGTCATGTCGCCGCAAGGTCTCGGCAGCCGCCGCCAGCGATGAACCCAACCGATAGAGCAGATGCCGGCGCAGCAGGTCTACGCTCAACCGCCCGAACGTCGGAAACGCAAGCGTGTTGATGGCCGCGATCAGGTCGGGGTACGCATTGTGTCGGGGGATCCTGTCGTGCACGACCGCCGGCATACCGGCGACGCCGGCTTGAGCGACCGTGCGCACGACCATGAGAGGGGCAAGGTCACTCGGAACCGTGGCAAGTCCGACCCGGAGCAACGCGTGGAGATCGCCCGGCGTGTTCACGACCGGCGTGGCCGTTACCAGCAGGACGTGCGCCTGGCGCACACCACGCGCGAGGCGGTCGTACCGCACGGTTGTGGGATTCCGAAACCGGTGAGCTTCGTCCACGACCAAAAGGCCAGCCCGGGGAATCCGGCCCCCACGACTCAACGCCTCATGCGTGACTATCGTGAGCGTGACGCCCACCTGACGCGCGGTTCGCCGCCATTGCGACACCAGGATCGCGGGTACCACCGCGACGATACGGTCATACCGCGTGGCGACCGCAAGGGCGGTCCACGTCTTGCCAAGTCCCGTCGCATCCGCGAGCAGGGCAACGCCGTGCACGCACAAGGCCGACGCGAGCCCACGCGCCGCCTCCGGCTGGTGGGGCAGCAACCAGTCGGGCGGCGTCCACGTGGCCGGCGGTACGCGTGGCTCGTGCACGGCCACGAGAGCCTCAGCCGGGATGCTGGGCCAGGGCGCGGAGGGCGACGCGGTCGGACTGAGCGAGGCCCAACGCGTCCGCGAGGGCTTCGTCGAGTGCCGAGCAGTCGAGCGGGCGTCCGTTGTGGGCATCGGCTGAGAGTCGGATGACAGTGTCCGTGGCAGAGCAAGGAACCGGCAACGGCAGGCGCGACACCACACGCGCGTTCACGCGCCGGTATCCGCCGCGTGCCTCGTCGGCGCTCACGTGAACAAAGGCAGCGGCCCACGTGGAATTGAGCACGGCGGCCACCAGCAGACCGGTGGGACGATCGGGCGCAGCCGCCACGTAACACGTGTTCAGCGGGATGGCGCGCGCGTGTCCCGCCGCTTCGAGCAACACCGCCTGCGGCCGCCGGGCGACGTCGCTCCACGCCACACGCCACTCGGCCGTGGAGGGCCCGGTGCGGAACAGCTCCCAGAGCGGGCCGTCGCGATGGTCGGCCCGCTTGGCAAGCACGTCGCGATGACGACGGAACCAGCGCGCCGCGCCCTTGGGCGGCGACCGCATGGGCTCGCCATTGGCGTAGGCGAACACCAGCACGCGCTCCGATCGCGCCGCCCACATGGCGAGGTCCCTCCCGCGCAGGGCTGGACGTAGCACGTCCGGTTCAAGTGCCACCTCCTCGCCGTCGAGCTCGACTACCACGGCATCGTCGTCCGTACGGAGTACGCGTCCCACGAACACGCGGTCGGCGCCGGTCTTCAGCCCAAGTGCCGGCCGCACCCGCGTGCCCAACGGCTCGCCACAGTTGAGAAGACGTCGCACGGCGTCGTGCTGGCGGTCGGGGATCAACACCCACGGCGCGCCATCCAGGCGGCCTTGGCTCAGGGCGGGCGGCGCGTCGAAGTCGAGCGCAAGGCTGTGATCGGCGGGCGGCGCGCCCCGCCGGGTCACGACAGCCAGCGGATACACCGCAGCGCGGAAGGCGCGGTCGCCCTCGGGTACCCGATGCACCACCTCGAGGGTGGTGTCCCGCGCAAGCAGGGCGCGAAGCGCGGTTCCGTACCCTGCCGTCGCCAGCTTGCTTGGCACTAGCAGACCAATCGCGCCGTCTGGTGCGGTCAACTCGAGCGCGCGTTCCACAAAGGCGACCGCCAGATCGGGATCGTGCCCGAACCCCAGGCCGCCTTTCGAGCGCCACGTCACAAACCGCTCCTTGAGCGTGTGGCGCACGGTAAGCGGAATACGCTCGGCGCGTACCCACGGCGGGTTGCCTACCACGAGGTCGAACCCGCGCGTCGTCACGTCGGCGCAATGCACCTCGAAGGCGAAAAACGGGGACTGGCCTTGTTCCAGGTGCCTGCGCGCCGCGCGCAGATACTCGAGGTGGCCCTTGAGCTGTCGCCGCCGCCGTTCCTGTGGCTCGGTGAGTCCGGAACGCGCGCCGAACAGATCGCGACCACGAGCGGCAGCCGACAAATCAACCAAGGCGGCTCGGCAACGCTCGGTGCCGGCCGCCAGCAGGTCGCCGGCCAAACGCGACTCCTCGGTGACCAGCGCACGAACGGCACCGGAACGCGCGGGCCCGCGCGCCTCGAACAATTCGCGACGCGCTTCGGCCATCCGTTGCGCGGCAGGCGCAGCGGCAAGTGTGTTGAGCCCCAAGGCGCGCGCCGCGCTCAAGGGGTCGAGCAGGGCGTCGCCCTGCCGCACGATGCCGTCCAGGTTGGGGAGCGGCTCGACCTGCGCGGGATCGGTGGCGGGATCGTCCGCGATCACGGCCAACCACAGCCGCAGTTCGGCAAGTCGCACGGCGAGCGGGTTCAGGTCTACGCCGAACAGTTGCCGCCGCAGTATATCACGTCGCAGACGATGGACCGGCCGGCGGTCGCCCACGGCACGATAGAGGTCGGTGAGGACGTCGAGCGCGCCCAGGAGAAAGGCGCCGCTGCCGGCGGCCGGATCGAGGATGGTGATCTCGTTAAGCGGGCGGTGCGCGATCACCCGGAGTCCGGCGGTCACGATGGCGCGCACCAGCGACTGCGGCGTGTAGAACGTGCCTGAGTCGGCGCGCTGGTCCGTGGCCATCAAGTTCTCGAACACGCGGCCCAGCATATCGGGTGCAATCGCGTTCACGTCGTCGGCTTCGCGCACGGTGAAGCGGAACCGCTCGAAGCACGTGTCGAACACATCGCGCCAAAGCACGTTGTCGAATACGATGGGCCCGATACGCCGCTCGACCGGGTGTGGCTCGAACAATCCGCCGTTGAGATAGGGAATGGCACCGAACTCGCGCGTAGCTGCGGCGCGGCGGTCCACCGGGCGATTCAGGGCGCCGAAGAACAGCGGATGCAACACGCGGCGGTGGTAGTGTCGGCGCCTGGCCAGGGCGCCATCAAGTTGCTCGCGCAGGAAGTGCGGGCGGCCGTCCAGCCAGCCTTTGGCTTGCACGAAGTACAGGAACAGGACGCGTGTAAGCGTCAACAGGGACGCAGTCTCGCGGTCGTCCGCGGATCCTTGTGATGCGAGGCTGCTTATCATGCGCCGGTGCATGGCATAAAGTGCGGAGAAGAACCGCTCGCCCGCGCGCTCCGTGGCGAGCAGATCGCGAATACGGAGCGCGTGCTGGAGTGTGGTTGCGCCCGGCGCTGGTCGCAGGTCCGCCAGGATATCGAGCGCGAGCCGGTCGGGATCGCGCAGACGAATGGTCAGACACCGCGGCGTGGCTTGACCGAGCGCGGGGGCGGCGAGCACGAGCAGGTCGCTGCTCAGCGCGGTCACCAGGGCCGGCTCGGCGGCCGCGGCCGACTGGCGGGCAAGTGCGCGCGCAGCCGATCGCGGGTCCTCGGCGGTGACACCGAGGACCCGGAACGCGCGCCACTGGGCTATGACATCAGGCCGGGTCGAGTCGCGAGGGGATTCGTAACCCAGGCCAAGAAAGAGGGCCCGGAGCTCCGGGACATTGGTGAGGTGAGTAATGGCGGCCGCATCCATGACACCATGGTGTGCGATTCGGCCGGAAGTACTGCGTCAAATGTTCGCGAAATGGTGCAAAACCACTCCGGGCGGCCACGACCCCAGGTCCACCCGCCGCCGCACGGCTTCCACCGCCTCGGCCTGCACCGCGTCTACCAGTCCGCGCGCCAGCGCGTCGACGTACTCGTCCTCATCCAGCCAGCAGGGAGACGACCCATCGGCTGGCGTCCAATGATCAAGAAACAGGTCGGTGCCGTCCCAACGGTCCCCGGAGAGCTTCACGGGCTCCGTGAGATTGGTGTACCAGCCGGTGAACGTGCCGTCGGCCAGGTGGAACCGGCCGATGCCGTACCATTCGCCGGGGAAGAGATACCAGATGATGGGGGCGCCCGGCTCGAGAATGTCCCGCCCGTGCACCGTGTACCGTGCACCGTGATACTCCGGCAGTCGCGTCACGATGAGGTCCGACCGTTCGTCCAGCACCTCTTCGTGAAAGACGGTCGTATCCTTGCCCGGGCGGTGGTAGTGGTAGTCGATCCAGCGGTTCACGGCCGCTTGGGCATGGCGGGCGCGGTGCCGTCCCGCTCGGCACGGTAATGTGGCGACATGATCTCGACACTTGCTTCGGCGAATGTGTCCTGAATGTGTTGGTGCAAATCGGAATACGTGCGGGACATGCGGTTGGGCTCGTCGGTGTACACGTTGAGTTCGTAGCTGACGTAAAAATCATCCAGACTGGTCTGGAGCACGAAGGGTTTGGGATCCTTCAAGGTGTGTTCGGTCCGCTCGGCGGCGGCCAGCAGCAGCTGGTGGACGCGCTTCCAGTGCGCGTCATAGCCAATGGTGACTGTGGTATGCAGGATGACGCCATGGTCCTTGGCGATGGAGCTGTAGTTGATGATGTGGCTCGCCAGAACCATCGCGTTGGGGATGGTGGTATCCACGTTCTTGGCGGTGCGTACGCGGGTGACCAGAAGCGTCTTCTCGATCACGTCCCCGGTCGTGTCGGCAATCTTGACGCGATCGCCGACCTTGAAGGGACGCATGTACGTGATGACGACACCTGCCACCACGTTGCCGATCGCACCAGCCGATCCGAGGGAGACGAGCACACCGAGGAATACGGAGACGCCCTTGAAGGCCTGTGAGTCCGACCCGGGGAGGTAGGGAAAGATGACCACAAACGCGAACGCGAGCACGAGGAACCGGACGATCTTGTACGTGGGATCGGCCCACTCCCGATGAAAGCCATCGAAGGTGAGAGTGCCCCGCTCGACACTGCGGAAAAACAGGCGGATGAACCGCAAGGCATACCGCGTCACCAGGACGATGATGGCGACGAAGAACAAGTTGGGGATGTACCGCACGAAGGCGTTGCCAACCTGACGCAGAGGCGTAAGCAGGTAGTCGAACAACCGTTCCGAGAACGGCTCGGTCCACGGGAAGAAGCTGAACACCAGTGGCACGAACGTGAGCCACAGGGCGACCACCGTGATCAACCGCAACGCACGGACGAGACTCACCAGGAAGTCGGTCAGCCGATCGGCGGACAGCAGTTCCAGGCGCTGGATGCCCAGGGACGGGATGCGGGTGGACCGCCACTCCTCGAGCTGGACCTCCGCGGCCGGGAACACGCGGCGGACCAGGCGCAACAGGACGAGCAGGCCCGCCACCGCAAGGCCCGTGAACAAGAACCCGAGCAGCAGCTGTCTCATGGGCGTTCTCCAAGGTGTTCGGCCAGGAACTGCTCTGCCACGCCGTAGAACTTGAGCCGATTCTCCGGTTTCGCAAATCCGTGCCCCTCATCGGGAAACAACATGTACTCGTGGGGAATCCCGCGCGCCGCCATGGCGGCGACGATCTGCTCCGACTCACTCTGCTTTACCCGTGGGTCATTGGCGCCCTGCGCCACCAGCATGGGGATACGAATCCGGTCCACGTACGTGAGTGGCGACCGCGACCGCAGAAACGCGGCCTCGGTTTTCGGATTGCCCACGCGCTCGTGCATGATGGCCAAGTACGACGACCAGTAAGGCGGGATCGTATTGATGAACGTGATCAGATTGCTCGGGCCGACGATGGCCACCGCGCAGCGGAACAGATCGGGCGTGAACGTCGCGCCCACCAGCGCCGCATAGCCGCCGTAGCTTCCGCCATAGATCGCGACCCGCTCGGGGTCGGCGATGCCTTGATTCACAGCCCATTCGACCGCGTCCACCAGATCGTCGTGCATTCTGCCGCCCCACTCCCTGTTGCCGGCATTCAGGAACGCCTTGCCATAACCGGTTGACCCGCGGTAGTTGACCTGCAAGACCGCGTAGCCACGATTGGCCAGCCACTGGGATTCCGGGTCGTAACCCCATTCGTCGCGGTGCCACGGACCGCCATGTACGTTGAGCACGACCGGTAACCGCGAGCGCGCGACGCCGGGTGGCACGGTGAGGTAGCCCTCGACCGGGAGCCCGTCGCGGCTGGTGAACCCGATGGGCTCCATCGGAGCCAGCGTGTACTTGGCCAAGTCGGGCCGAGCATCGAAGACGTGGGTTCCCGCTCGAGCGTTGCGGTCCCAGCGGTACCAGCTTACCCCGCCGGTATCTTGAGTGACGCCCACAATCCATTGCCGGTCGTCATGGGTCCGGTGGCTCACGTCGAAGTCGCCGTGCACCAACTGCGTGATCGCTTTCCACTCCGCGGCAATGGAGGCGTCCAATATCTGCCATTCCGTCCGCGCCCGGTTGAACGCCACCGCCTGCACCGCCCGGGTATCAGGATGCAGCATGACGTCGCTCACATCGAACCGATCATCTTCAGCAAAGATGGTGCGCTGGTTGGTGGCGAGGTCGACGCGGACCAGCCGACCGGCATTCGCGTCCTGCGAGTCAATCAGCAGCAGTGACGTTCCGTCCGCGTCGAAGGCGACCGGCCCGCTGGTGAGCGAGTCGTCACCGGTCCAGTAGTTCACAAGGCGCCAGCCGGAGGCCGGGCTGTCGCGCACCAGAAGCTCCGAACCTCCTTCCGGGGTGGCGGCAACCGCCGCGCGAATGTTGAGGTCCTTCCCGGCCGTCCAGCCGAGGATGTGGCCCGGGTTCTTCGCGAGCAGGGTCAGCGCTCCGGTACGCAGGTCAAGGTGGTAGGCGTCATGTGCCGCTACGTCGTCCTTGTTGAGCGCAATGACGATCTCATGCGGGCGGGTCTTCTCATACGCGAGGATCTGGACCTGCACATTCTCGAACGGCGTGAGGTCGGTGACCGTGAGGCTGTCCAGGGCCACGCGATACAGTCGCCAGTTCTCGTCGCCACCGACATCCTGCACATACAGGACCGCCGTTCCGTCGTGCGTCCAGAGATACGAGCGGATGCCGCGCTCGCGATCGTTGGTGACCGGCTTCGGGTCGCTCCCGTCCACCTGGCCGACCCAGATATTGAGCACACCGTCGCGCGGTGCGATCCAGGCCAGACGCGTACCGTCGGGTGACAAGCGCGGGGTGGCCTTGGTGGGGTTGCCGAAGAGGACGTCTAATGGGATGAGCGGCGATCGCATGAGACAATCTACCAATAGACAGAATGTCGAATGACGAACAACGAACCGTCGAACTAGCGAACTTCGTTAGTCGCTATTCGTCTGTTCGTCATTCGTCTGTTCGATGTATCCCAACCACTGGCCGTCTGGCCGTCCACCACCGCCACCGCCGCCACGTCGCCCATCACGTTCACTACGGTTCGGAACATGTCGGGAATGCGGTCCACTCCGAGGAGCACGGCGATGCCATCGAGTGGAATCCCGAGTGCGACCATCGCGGGCGGCAGGGTCATGACACTCGCACTCGGCACCGGGGCAATGGTGAGGGCGACCAGGAACGTGGCGAACACCGCGCCCAGCAGTGCGCTCAGGCCGAACGGTGTGCCATACAGGTGCGCGAGGAACACGAGCGCAGCGCCCTGAAACAACGCGCTGCCCGAGCGGTTAACCGCGGCCGCGAGGGGAATGATCAGGCTCGTAGTGCTGCGCGGAATGTGAAGCACCTGTTCTGTCGCTTCGAACATGGCCGGAATAGTTGCCGCGGAGCTGGTGGTCGAGAACGCGATTGGCGCCGTGATGGCATTGGCACGGAGGAAGTCGCGCACGGACGTGCGCGACCAGAACCGAATCGCAGGGAGGTACACCGCGATCACGAAGACGATAAGCGCTACGATTACCGCGCCGACGAACACGCCGAGTGAGCGGAGCATGCCCCAGCCGGTCGTGGCGGCCACAGGAGCCGCCAGCGCGAAAACGCCGATGGGAGCGGTCCACAGCACCCAGTGCACGAGCTTGATGAGCGCCTGGGTGGCCGCATCCGAGAGCTCGACCAGCGGGCGGCGTTTCTCGTCCGGCAGCGTGCCGGCGGCGGCGGCGAACAGCACGGTGAACACCATCAGTGGCAACAGCGCGCCTTCGGCGGCGGCCCGCACGGCATTGGCCGGAATGAGCGAGAGCAGGAAGTCCGCCGCGCCGGGGAGGGCCGTTGTCTCGACGACTGCTCCCCCCGCGATGATGCCGCCCGATGGCCCGGCCAGTGGGAGAGCGGCGGCCATTACGCCCATGCCCGTGAGAATGGCGAGGAGTGTGGTGCCCCAGAGGAACAGGATGGCGAGGCCGCCGTTCCGGCCGATCAGGCGCAGGTCGCCCATCGTGGCGACGCCGCTGAAGACGGAGGTGGCCACCAACGGAACGACGACCATCTGAATCAGGTTGATAAACGCTCGACCGATGGGCGCCACGCCTCCCGCGACTGCGAGGAGCGTGGCGTTGCCTGACAGCCCGGCCGTGAGGCCGAACAGCAGTCCGAGGGCCAACCCCAGGGCAATGGCGGCGTTCTTCCCCATCTACTACCTTCCGCGACAAAGTTCGTTTCCGGGAGACCCATGTGACCCACGCACAAACGCAATCGCCCCGATGGGCGCTCGTGCTCGGTGCGTCGAGCGGATTTGGCGAAGCCTGCGTCAAGGCACTCGCCCGTGCCGGCTACGACATAGCGGGCGTCCATCTGGACCGCAAGGCCGGACTCGACCATGTGGCCGGGATCGTGGCCGACATCGAAGCGCAAGGCCGCAAGGCGCTGTTCTTCAACGTGAACGCCGCCGACGCCGAGAGACGCGCGGAGATCATTGCCACACTCAAGGCCGAGAAAGCCCCCGTCGTCGTGCTCATGCATTCCCTCGCGTTCGGGACGCTCAAGCCCTACATCGGCGATGACGTACTGACCGAGAAAAACATTGACATGACGCTCAACGTCATGGCGCATTCACTCGTGTACTGGGTGCAGGACGTGGTGACGGCCGGCCTGATGGGACGAGGCGGGCGTGTGTTCTCGATGACCTCGTCCGGCTCCACGCGTGTGATACGGTCTTACGGGGCCGTCTCCGCAGCCAAGTGCGCGCTGGAATCCCACACGCGGCAGCTGGCGCTCGAGCTCGCGCCGCTCGGCATCACGGTCAATGCGCTCCGCGGCGGCGTCACCGATACACCGGCCGCGCGCAAGATTCCCGATTCCGACCGGTTGTTTGCTGACGCGGCCAGGCGGAATCCGTATGGACGCCTCACTCGCCCTGAGGATGTGGCCAAGGCGGTGGTCGCCTTGTGTTCGCCCGGCACAGATTGGGTCACGGGCAACGTGATCAACGTGGACGGCGGTGAAGAGGTGACCAGCTAGGACGCGTGATCGCGCAGACGGGCGAGCTCGGACTCGAGGTGGTCCAGCCGCTGCTTGGCCGCGTCGTCGCCGTCGCCCCGCCCTCCCCCCGGCACCCCGCGGCGCTAAATGAGCGCCTCGACCAACCCATCGGTGTATCCTACGACGGCGTGTGCGATCCCCTTATCGAGGATCCGGTTCAGTCGGAGCGTGCCGGCGAGCGAAGCGCGAGGGGGCATGGCGGTGATGACTTCCGACAGATAGCGAATCAGCAGCTCCCGCAGATACTGGAGTTCTTCGACAATCTCGCCGGCCGCGAGCCCGCGGTCGGCTGACGTGCGACCGTAGGCTTCCGTGGCTGCGTGCCAGAGCTCGAGTGCCTGACGGCGGAGGGGGCCGGCGGTTTCGACGAGGGTATCGGTGAGTACCGCCAGGAAGCGGCGGAGGACCGTTTCAGAAACGGTTGGCGATGTGGCGGTGCGGTTGATGGTCCATGTGGCCCAGTCATCCAGGATGCGGTCACGACGAGAGCGCAGGGCGCGCCCGATGGCAATCAGCGTTGGTTGGGACGGTCGCATGGTGGAGGGCATCGGCTTGGCTCAATCTACCCGCACCGCGCGCGGCCGGAACCCTGAGAGCCTCACGCCACCGGCAGGACCTCGACCCCCAGCTTGCGGAGGCGGGCTGAAGTAGCGCGCTGGTTGGTTTTCAGGAGGCTGCTGGAGCAGCCACTCGGCGCGATCTGTCGCCCTCTCTCTTGCGGGCCGCTCCCGGGTGGTGCTAATTGGATCGCGTCCTTCCAAGGCGGCCCGTGGACGAATGGCTGGCCGAACTGCAACGGCACAGGCCGGAACCCGCGTGGGATCTGCTCCTGTCCCGGTACCGCCGCGTCATTTTCGCGGCAATCCAGCACTACGTCCAGGACTACGATGATGTGATGGAAGTCTTCACGCGGGTCTGCGAAGCCCTGCGGGAAGACAACTTCCGCCGCCTCCGCAGCTACGCCGACGCCCCGGTCCACCGGGCCCGCTTCAGCACCTGGCTGGTCACGGTCGTCCGCCACCTCACGGTTGACTGGTTCCGCCACCGCGACGGCCGCCGCCGTCTTCCGGCGCTGGCCAAGGGACTGCCGCCGCTCCGGCGGAGCATCTTCGAGAGCGTCTTCCTGGAAGGGCGGAGCCACGCCGAGGCCTACGAATTGATCCGCCAGCGGGAGGCGGCCGACCTCTCGTTCCACGACTTTCAGACCGAGCTTCGCGCGACGTACCGGGCCGTGTCCGACGGCCGTCGGGGCCGGCTTCTCTTCGAGCTCGGCCCACCATTACCGCCGCCCGAAGTCGAACCGGCGTTGCATCCCCCCCCCCGATTCCTCCGGCGGTCCGGAACTGGAGCGGGCGCTCGCGGCGCTCAAGCCCGAGGACAGGCTCGTGCTGGACCTCTATGTAGTGGAAGATCTCCCCGCCGCTCAGGTCGCGAAAATTCTGGGCCTGCCCAACGCCAAGGCCGTATACAACCGGGCCCAGCGGACGCTCGCCGCCCTGCGCGAGTGCCTGCGCCAGGCCGGCGCAAGCAGGGAGGACCTTTGAGCAATCCCGCGCCGCCCAGCCGTCTCATGTCGGTGACCCCGTGGGAGGACCCGAATTGCAGATGGAGAGCACCATCGTGACCGTGGACCACCTGGACCACGACACGATCGCGGCGCTTGTCGAGGGCTCACTGGATCCGGCGCAGCGGGCCCAGGTGTTGCCTCACCTTGCCGCCTGCGCGACCTGCCGGGCGACCGTGGCCTCGGTGGGGTGCGCGCTGGCCGACCGGAAGGTCTCTGCGGCCGTCTCCGCGGTCGAGGGGCGCGGATGGCGGCGATGGGCGCGGGTTGCGGTTCCAGTGGCGGCCGCCGCCGCCGTCCTGGTGTTCGTGGCTTTGCCTTCCCCGGCCGGCGACGTGGAGCCGGTGCACCGGGCTGCGCCCATCACGGCCGCGCCGGCGCCTGCGGCGGTGGCGCCCGTGGGTGCCGTGGCACCCACGCGCAGGCTGGAGTGGGAGCCCGTGTCCGGTGCGGATCGCTACCGCGTCACGCTGTTCGGCTCTGAGGGTGAGGTGTTGTACGAGGCCGAGCTGGCCGGCACAGTTGCGCAGCTCCCCGACACGGTCGAGCTGGTGCCGGGTGAACGGTACTGGTGGCGAGTGGAAGCGCGCACGGGGTTCGACCGCTGGGCGGCCTCGGATCTGATTGAATTCACCATCGCACAGCAGCCGCGGCGATGACGCCCGGGCCGCTGCTCCTGCTGGCGCTGGCCGTCCAGTCGTCGCCGGCTGACTCGCTGCTCGCGCTGGCGCTCCGGCTGCCGGAGTCTGCTCTCGTGGCGGAAACCAGGACGCGGTCCCTGGCTGCGCGGGACGCCGTGAGCGAGGCCCTCCGCAGGGGCGAGCTGGAGCCCGCGCAAAGGCTCGCCGCGGCGTACGCCGTGGCGTGGCAGGATTCGTTTCTGGTGCGCGAGGTGGCGCGATTCTCCGCGTGGCCGCCAGAGCGCCGCTCTGCCAAGCTCTGGGCGGACAGTGTGCGGCGCGCCGGGATAACGGCATACGGTCGGGACGGCGCCCATGCGGCGATCGCGATCTGGCGGCACGCGCTCGCGCGGGCGCAGTCCATCGGCGACACGGCGCTGAGCGCGGCGGTCACCGGCAACATCGGTGCGGGCTTCCTGCGCCAGGACCTGTTGGACAGCGCGGAGACGTATCTCGCCCGGGCCGTGTGGCTCGCGCAAGGCGTGGGCGACCACAGGGTCGAGGCCAACGCGCTCACGGCGCTCGGCGGGGTGAGCGAGGATCGGGGCGACCTGGCCGCCGCCCGGGCGCACTACACCCGCGCGCTCACACTGCACGAACGGATCGGCGACACGCGCGGCATCGCCGCGGGCCGCAACAACCTCGGCCTGCTGGCCCAGGCCACGGGCGACTTGGGGGAGGCACGGCGTCAGTTTGAAGCGGCGCTCGCGCTCAACCGGGGCGACGGCCGCGACGAGATCGCGGCCACCAACCTGGTGAACCTCGCCGGCCTCGCGAGTCTGGCGGGTGACTTCCAACGCGCACAACGACTCTACCGGGACGCGCTCGCCACGTGGCAGGCACGGGAGGAGTGGGCCGACGCGGCGGATGCGCTGTACGGACTCGGCCAGATCGAGCTCCGGCGAGGCGACTACGCCGCGGCTCGGCACGCCCTCGCCGAGGCGCTGGAGATCTACCAGCGCACCGGTCCGCTCGCGAGCGCGCTCGCGGTGCGCCGCGCACTGGCGGGCGCGCTGGCGGCCCGGGGCGAGCTCCAGGGGGCGCTGGACGAGCTGCGACACGCCGAGGACCTGGCCATTGCCGAGGGCGTGGCGCCTGGCGCACGGGCCGGCATCGTGCTCGCGCGCGCCGACCTCGCCATCCAGCTGAACGCGCGGGCGGAGGCGGATCGGCTCTATCTCAGCGCGCAGCGCCTGTACCGCGAGGCCGGGAATCCCGATGGGGAGGCCGAGACGCAGCATGGACGGGGGTTGCTGCTCCTGGAGCGTGACGACTACCCTGCCGCGGAGGCGCTCTTCGACGCGGCGCTGAAAACGCAGCTGGCAGCCGGGAACGATCGGGCCGCGGGACTCACGCGGCTCGCGTTGGGCCAGACCGCGCGCGCCCGGGGGGACACCGCGCTCGCGCGCCGGCATCTGGCCCAGGCGGCGGTGGACCTGGAGCGCGTGGGCGACCCCGTGGGGCTCGCGGCGGCGCTCGGGGAGCGCGCGGCGCTCGAGGCCGAACGCGGGTGGCCTGCCTCGGCCGAAGCGCTGTACCGGGAGGCGCTCGGCCGCCTGGAAGGCCGGATCGCGCCGGACGTGGCGTGGCGCCTCTACGCGGGACTGGCGCACGCGCGGCGCGCGCAAGGGGCGGTGCATGATGCGGCGCAGGCGTTGCGTCTGGCGGTGACCGAGGTCGAACGTCCCGGCCGGACGCTGGCGTTGCCGGAGCGACGCGCGGGGTTTCTGGCGGACAAATGGGACGTGTATGCGCAGCTCGCGCTCGTCGAACGCACGCGGGGGTTGCCGGGCGCCGCGTTCGAGGCCAGCGAGCGTCTCCGCGCCCGCGAGATGCTGGAGTTGCTGGGGCGGGGACGGATAGGCCTGCCCTCGGACCCGGCGGCTGCGCTGGTGGCCCGCGAGCAGGATCTCCGCCGGCGCATCGCGGAGTTGACGGACGAACTGGAAGGCACCGCGGGCGGCGGCCCGTTGCGGGGTTCGGCGCTGACGTCGGGGGGCGGCGTCGTACGGGAGGCGCTCCTGGGCGCGCAGGAAGCGTATGTGGAACTGCTGCTCGAGATGCGCGAGCGGGCGCCCCGCCACGCGGCGCTGGTCATGCGCGAGACCGCCACGGCGCGTGACGTCGCGCGGCGGCTCAAGGGCGACGAGGCGTTCATCGAGTATCTGGTGGGCGATTCCGGATCGGTGGCATTCGTTGTTGCGGGCGACAGCCTCACGGTGGTGGATCTGGGGATCGGGCGGCGCGACCTGGCGCGTCTGGTGGCGTTCGCGCGCGGGACGGTCGAGTCGCCGCGGCCGGGTACGGATTCGTTGTGGCGCGGGCCGTTCCGGCGGCTTCACCGGCACCTCATCGCGCCGGTGGAGGAGCGGGGTTTGCTGGCGGGCAAGACCCGCCTGCTGCTCGTGCCGCACGCCGAGCTGCATTATCTGCCGTTTGCGGCGTTGCTGAGTGACCGTGGGCTGCTCATCGAACGCTACGAGGTCGCGACGACGCCTTCGGCCACCGTGTGGCTTGCGATGGGCGACCGGCCGGGACGGCCGCGCGGTGACGGGGTGCTCGCGGTAGCACCCCGGCCGGATGCCCTGCCGGGCTCGCGCCGCGAAATGGCGGCGGTCGCCCGCCTCGCCGGTCCCGGAGTCCAGGTGTTGCGCGGCGACGGGGCGACGGAGGCGGCGTTTCTCCGCGCGGCGCCCGGCAAGCGCATCCTGCACCTCGCGACGTACGGCGTGCTCAACCAGCACAACCCGCTGTTCTCGTTCGTCGAGTTTGCGCCGGATGGCGTTCAGGATGGGCGGCTCGAGGTCCACGAGGTCTTCGGACTCGAGTTCGCGGCTGACCTCGTCGTACTCTCGGCGTGCCAGACCGGACTCGGCTCGGGCCGGTTGGCCGACGTGCCGGCGGGCGACGACTGGGTGGGGCTGACGCGAGCGTTCCTGCACGCGGGAGCGGCAAGCGTCGTGGCGACGCTCTGGGCGGTCGAGGATCAGGCGACGGCGGCGCTGATGGAAGAGTTCCACAAGGAGTACGCAACCGATGCCGATCCAGGCCGCGCCCTGGCGAAAGCGCAGCGGGCGCTGCTCGGGGCCCGCGGGACGGCGCACCCGTTTCACTGGGCGGGGGTGGCGGTGGTAGGAGGGAGCGCGCGATGAGCGCCGCGAGCAAGAACGCGGGGCCCGTCCGTCTTATGGATCAGGAGGGTGGCCCGGACGCGCGGCGGCGGTGGTGCGACAGCACTCCGGTCCGTGACGGCCCGGGTGGTGAAGTGATCCCATGAGTAACCACGTACCACATGTCCGTCTGACAGGATCGAGAGGGGAAACACATATGGTTCTCACCAGATCGGGCGCCCGCATGGCCGCGCATTTCACCTTGGCGGCTACGCTCGCGGTGGGCGCCTGCCGGGACGCGCAGGGCCCGGACGATCCTTCCGATGTGCTCACCGCCGCGATCGTGTCCAATCCGGTCCGGGTGAGTTCGGCGAGTGCCGCGG
Organism: Gemmatimonadales bacterium; assembly: GCA_040877595.1. Lineage (GTDB taxonomy): Bacteria > Gemmatimonadota > Gemmatimonadetes > Gemmatimonadales > GWC2-71-9 > JBBDNM01. Next base: position 17,951 of record JBBDNM010000040.1, read on the forward strand.
GCGTGTCGTTCCGGGGGTCTGCGACAGACATGGTGGCATTCGTCTCTTTGCCGCCGGGAAGCGTTCCGGACGGTGAGCGTGCGGTCATCCGCCGGCGCGCGGGAGGTTCAGGCGTGTCCCGCACGATCGTGGACGGCGGCTTTGATCCCGTGGCCGTGGCGGCGGCCGCCGGTGACACGCTGGACATAGAGGTTACCATGGCGGGAGGAGGCGCGGCCCACCCGTTCATCGTGGTCGTTCCGGCCGACCGCCGGCCGATTGTGGTGCGGACCGATCCCCCGCCCACGCGGCGGGATGTGCCGCTCAACTCGACGATGCTGATCGTGTTCAGTGAGCCCATGGACGGTGTGACGCTCACGTCGGCGAACGTCCGCCTCCTGCGCGGCACCGAGGCGCTCGTCGCATCGCTCGAGTTCGGTGACCCGGATCAGGTTACGGTGGTGCTGGCCCCGGCGGCTCCGCTTCGGGGCGGCACCGACTACCGTCTCGTGATGACTCAGGGTCTCCGGGACCTGGACGGCGACGCACTCGAGGCCGCGGTCACGGTCGAGTTCACGACGGCCGAGGCGGAAGTGGCGTCGGTGACCGTCACACCGGCCTCGGCGACGATCACAGACACAACCACGCTGTCAGTGACGGTACGCGATGCGCAGGGGAACATCCTGCACGGGCATCCGGTGTCGTGGACCAGCAGTGACACGACGGTGGCGAGGCTGCTGTGGGCGACCGACACGACTGCCTTCGTGCAGGGGGGTCGCGCCGGCGTTGCAACTGTGACCGCGACCAGCGGGGGCGTGAGCGGCTTTGCGGTCATCAGCGTCACCGATCCTGCGGCCGCCCGGACCCCCGGGCGGAGGTTCCCATGACGCAGGCGGCACGACGTGGCGCCCCAGCCATCCCGACACTTCTCGTGGTGCTCGTGGCCTGCACGGAAGTCGTCGAACCCCCGCTTCTTCCCGCCGTGGACCTGGTCTTCGAGGTTGAGCCCACCGTCACCACGGCGGGGTCCCGATTTGCCCGCCCCGTCCAGATCGTGGTGCGTGACTCGCTGCGGAACGCGGTCACCGGATTCGCGGGCGGCATTACCGTGAGCCTGGCCGCAAACCCGGGCGGCGCGACACTGATGGGCACGACCACCGTGGCCGCTCGGGACGGCGTCGCGACGTTCGACGACCTGGCACTGGACAAGGCGGGAGCCGGATACACGCTTGCCGCGGGCGCCGAGGGCCTGGCGGGCGCGACGAGCACCCCGTTCGAGGTCGCTCCGGCGGCTCCGCGACGAATGTCGGCGATCGGCGGGGACAGCCAGGTGGCACCGGCGGGCACCCAGCTGGCCGCGCCGCTCGTCGTGCGCGTCACCGACAACTACGACAACCCGATCCGGGATTTCCGGATCGCCTGGGCGGCGGAGGACGGCGGCTCCGTGAGCGCGGCGCAGACCGCGACCGACGACGCGGGTGTCACCAGTGTGACCAGCGCGCTCGGTCCCGATGCCGGGACCCAGGTCACCACCGCGAGGCCCGTTCAGGGCGGGCTCCTCGGCGCGCCCCTGCGGTTCAATGCCGTCGCCCAGATCCAGGGCGCCACGCAGATAGAGATAGCTCCCGCACAGTCCGGCAACGGCCAGACGGACAGTGTGTTCGCGACGCTCGCCCTGCCGTACCAGGTCCGTGTCCGGGACCACAACGACGTGCCGGTCGAAGGGGTTGTCGTGACGTGGACGGCGGGCCCGGGAGGGTCCGTCTCGGGCGCGACCAGTGCGACGGATGCGAGCGGCATCGCACAGGTCACACGCACCCTGGGTTCGGACCTGGGTACCTACGGCGTGGAGGCGTCCGTGCCCGGTCTGATCGGGTCGCCTGTCGAGTTCTATTCGATCGCGGGTCCGGGGAATCCGACGACGCTCACCAAGGTGGGCGGCGATGATGACCAGATGCGGACCGTGAACGCGGTTCTCGATCCCTACAGCGTTCGCGTGACGGACTCCTACGGAAACGGCGTCAGCGGCGTCTCCATCGCCTGGGCGGTGACGAGCGGCGGCGGCTCGATCTCCGTGGTGACGAACCCGACCCAGATCGGGGTCGCGACCGCGAGGCATACGCTCGGGCCGGATGAAGGAACGCACGCGGCCACCGCCACCGCCGGGTCGCTTCCCGGCGCTCCGCAGGTCACGTTCACGTCCACGGCGGTGACGGCCCTGGTCTCGGTGTACGACTACTACGGCTACGACGGGTGGTTCAGTCCCGAGGTGGTCGTGGTGCCCGGCGGCAGGACGGTGGGATGGACCTGGGTGTGCGGCTACTACTGCGGCAACGGCGGGCACAACGTGGTCTTCGAGGACGATCCGACCGAGCCCGTCAGCTCACCCACACAGGTCACGGGGACGCACGTCCGGACGTTCGGCGCCACGCCCACGACCATTCGCTACCGGTGCACCAACCACTCCACGAGCTTCACGCAGGGGATGGTGGGCGTGGTTGCGGTGACCTTGCCGTAGGTCGAAGCGGCGCCACATGCTGCGCACCGCTCTCCCGGTCCGCGCCGCCGCCGCGGGATTGCTGCTCGCCGCCGCGTGCCGGTCGGACGATGTCACGCAGTCTGCCGCGCCTCCGCCACCCGGGATACTGGCGGCCGCCGTCGCCGCGAACCGGCACAATGTTCTGAGCGCGGTCGTGACGGTGCGGGTCCGGCTCGCCGATAGCGTGACCGTCCGCTACGGCGCGGCAGGCGCCGCGCTCGACGGCGCGACGGCCGCCGTGGTTCCCCGGGGAGACTCTGCCGTCGTCCCGGTACTCGGCCTCCTCCCCGGCACCCGGTACAGGTTCCTGGTCGTGGCGCACGGTGCCGGCGACGCCCTGGGCGATACCCTGACGTTCGTCTCCGGCGCCCTGCCGGACGACCTGCCGCAATACACCGCGGGCGGCCCCGACCCTTCGCCCGGCTACGTCGTCTTTGCCGCCGGCAAGTACGGGCTCGTCATTGACAACACGGGGCGGATCGTCTGGTACCGCCGGTTCCCCGATCCCCTGGGGCCCGGCCTCAACTTCCAGGCGCAGCCCACCGGACGCTACGTCGCGCGCCCACCCACGCCGGATCCGGCCGCGCCCGGCGCGTGGGTCGAGATGGATCCGCTCGGAGAGGTGACGCGGATCCTGGGCTGCGCCGGCGGTCTCCAGCCCCGGTTTCACGATCTGCTCGCCCTGCCCGACGGATCGTACTGGATCATGTGCGATGAACGGCGGGCGATGGACCTTTCCGGGGTCGGCGGCCTCGCGGACGCCGAGGTGATGGGAACGGTGGTCCAGCTGGTGAGCGGGGACGGCAGCCTGCTGTTTCAGTAGAACACGTTCGACCACTTTGCGATCACCGACCTCGATCCGGCCGACCGCACTGGCCCGATGGTCAACTGGACCCACGGAAACGCGCTGGATATGGACACCGACGGTCACCTGCTGATCTCGTTCCGCAGTCTGAACGAGGTCACCAAGATTCACACGGAAACGGGTGAGGTGGTGTGGCGGATGGGCGGGCTCCGTAACGAGTTCGCCTTCGAGAGCGGGCCCACTCCCGCCTTTGCCCGCCAGCACGGCGTTCGCGTGACGGCTCCCGGGCGCATCCTGCTGCTCGACAACCTCGGCGATCCCGCCGAGAGTCGTGCCAAGAGGTACGTGGTTGATGCCGATGCGCGGATCGCCCGGCTGGCCGCCTCCTACGGGTCGCTCCCCGCCGTCTCGGCGCAGCTCGGCGGTAGCACCCAGGAGCTTCCGGGAGGCCGGACGCTGGTCTCGTTCGGCAACGCCGGTCGCGTCGAGGAATATGATGCGGCCGGGAACGTGGTGTGGCGGATCGAGAATCCGGGCTACGTCTTCCGCGCGCAGCGGATGCACTCGCTCGATCGGCCGGGAGTCGGCTCGACGCGCTGACGGACGGCCGGTCAGGCGGGCAAGGGGGGCCCCGGTGCTGGGAGGCGCCGGGGCCCTCGTGCAGTGACGGCTATCGAGACAGCGCCCACACCACGGCCAGCAGAACCGAGACCTGAATCCCGGTCTCCCGTTCGTGCCGGCTGCCGCGGCCTTCGAGGGCGGTAACCATCCGGCGATGCATCGCGTAGAGCGCAGCGAAAAACCGTTCACCGGCGCGTTCGGTGACGAGCACGTCGCGTACGCGCAGGGCGTGCTGGAGCGTCGTGGCGCCGTGGGTGGGCCTGGAGGGCATCGGCTTGGCTCAATCTACCCGCACCGCGCGCGGCCGGAACCCTAGGTGCGGTCCAGCCAGCGGCGGACCCACCACCCGTTCCCGGGCGTCGAGACCGTGAGCGTGGCGAGGTAGAATAGGGCGTCAACGCAGAAGGGCGGGGAGCCGATTGCCCCCCGCCCTTCGATCGCGTCATCGCGCCAGCCTTACAGGCCGGCCGAGTACAAGTCGTCGACCAGGTGTTCCCGGTTTCCTGTAGCGACGAGGACCGGGCGGCGCCGCCGGAGCAGCACACCGGCAACGGTCAGGGCAGCGAGCGCGAGCAGTCCGACACCAAACGTGCGAATAGGACCTCCTAGCATGGGACAACGGAACACGACCCGCATCAATAATACGCGGGTGCGCAAGGGGGGATCCCCGTGAGTGGATGGTGATGGGCGTCACGCTCGCGTCAGTACGCGACAAGTTGTCGCGTCGTGATCCCGTCACGGCCGATCCGGACGGTCGGCACCAGGCGGCGGTGGCGCTGCTGCTGGCTCCGGGCGACGCCGGGCTTGATTTCCTGCTCATCCGGCGCGCCGAGCGCGAAAACGACCCGTGGTCGGGCCAGATGGGATTGCCCAGTGGGCGGTTGGACGAGGCGGATCCGGGCTTGTTGGCGACCGCCGTGCGTGAGACATGGGAGGAAGTGGGGGTCGAGCTCGATCGAGCCTCGGTGATCGGACAACTGGATGATGTCGCACCGACGATGCAGCACCTGCCGCGCATGCTGGTGAGGCCATACGTGTTTGGGTTGACGGAACGGCCGCCGCTGCGCCCGAGCCAGGAAGTGGCGACCGCGGTTTGGGCCGGATTGGGGGGTCTGCTAGAGGCCCGAGTGGAGGAGACCATTCAGGTCCGTGAGTGGCAGCGTCGCGTCACTGGCTTCAAGGTGGGGTCTCATCTGGTTTGGGGAATGACTGAGCATATTCTGCTGTCGTTTATGGGGTTAACAGACATCACTTGACCAACCTGCTGAGCCTGTTTAGGTTTAGTTTACCCTAAATTTTTCTCAAGGTTTGACTCAAGTGACAGATCTGTCGCGGTCCATCGAAGACTACCTCAAGACCATCTATATGCTGGGTGAATCTGGCGCGCCGGTGCAGACCAGTGAGCTGGCCGACGCCTTGCGCATCGCTCCGGCATCCGCGAGTGGCATGGTGCGCCGTCTCGCCGAGCTCGAACTGCTGGAGCACGTTCCGTATCGCGGCGTGATGCTCACCGACAGCGGGCAACGCGCGGCACTCCGCATCATCCGTCGCCATCGCATTCTCGAAACCTACCTCACCACGGTGCTCGGCTGGGACTGGGACTCCGTACACGAGGAGGCCGAACGGCTGGAGCATGCGGCGTCCGAACGGTTGATCGCCCGAATGGCCGAGGCCGTGGGTGATCCGAAGTTCGACCCGCACGGCGCTCCCATCCCGACGGTGGATGGCCGGGTGGAGCGGCAGGACCTGGTGCCGATGACGGCAGTCGGCGTGGGGCGTTGGGGCGAGTTTCGCCAAGTGAGCGACGATGATCCCGAACGTCTCCGCTATATCGCATCGCTTGGGTTCCATGTGGGCACGCGGTTCGAAGTACTCGAGGCCAAGCCGTTCAATGGACCGGTCACGGTGCTGCGGCAGGAACGAGAAGCCGAGCCCCAGGTGATCGGCTTTGAGCTGGCGCAGGCGTTGCGCTGCCGCACGGCGGCGGAGATCGCATGAGCGACACCCCACTTTCCCGTCGCGCGTTGATCACGCGCGGCGTTGTCGGGGTGGCCGGTCTGGCCGCCGCGAGTCGAGCCGTCGGTGCCGCGGAACGCCATCTGGTGCACCCGGTGAGCGCGCACGACCCGTCGCTGTCGGCAACGGTCGGGCGGGTCACGCGAGGCTCGATAGACCCGATGGCGTTCCTTGAGCACTTCGAATACGGGACCATTTCCCGGCTGCCCGATGGGCGCACGCTGCGGGAGTATCGGATCAATGCGGTGGATCGCGAGATCGAGGTGGCACCCGGCGTCATGTACCCTGCCTGGACCTACAACGGGCAGGTGCCGGGCCCCACGCTCCGGGCCACCGAAGGCGACCTCGTGCGGGTCGAGTTCACCAACGCCGGGACGCATGCGCACACCATGCATTTCCACGGGATCCATGCGGCGCGCATGGATGGCGTGTACGAGGTCGTCCATCCGGGCCAGTCGTTCACCTACGAGTTCACGGCCAAGCCGGCCGGGTTGCAGGTGTACCACTGTCATGCGGTGCCTCTCAAACGGCACATCGCCAAGGGCCTGTACGGCACGTTCATCATTGACCCGAGGGTGCCGCGGCCGCCCGCGCGCGAGATGGTCATGGTGTTGAATGGGTTCGACACCAATTTTGACGGTAGCAACGAGGTGTACGCCGCGAACACCATTCCGTTTGCGTACCATCACCAGCCGATCCCGGTGAAAAAGGGTGAGCTGCAACGCATCTACATGGTGAACATCCTCGAGTTCGACCTGATCAACTCGATGCACATGCACGGCAACTTCTTCACGCTGTATCGCACCGGTTCGGTGCAGCCCAGCGAGTTCACCGACACGGTCATGTTTTGCCAGGGTGAGCGGCACATCCTCGAGTTCACCTACGAAGACACGGGTCAGTTCATGTTCCACGCGCACCAGTCGGAATTTGCGGAGCTGGGCTGGATGGGCGTGTTCAACGTCGTGGATGGCGAGGCGACCGCATGACCACGCGCCAATGGCCGTGGGGATTGCTTCCCCTTGCCTTGCTCGCCGGGTTGGTGGTGCTGGTGACCCAGACCGGCCTGCTCGACCGGCTCAGGGGCGATTTCCCGCCGGTGGAACAGCTGACCGTGACGCGGACCGTGCTGTCGCCCGAACAGATAACGCTGCATCTGGTGAATGGCGGACCGGACCCGGTGACCGTGGCACAGGTTGTAGTGGACGAGGCCTTCTGGGCGTTCACGATCGAGCCGTCCAACACCGTGCCGCGGCTCGGGCGGGCCACGATCACGATTCCATATCCGTGGGTGGAGTACGAGGCGCACAACGTCATGCTCCTCACCTCCACCGGGCTCACGTTCGAGCACGAGATCCCGCTGGCGGTGGCGACGCCGACCACGGCGGGCTCGCTCGGCGTATTCACGATGATCGGGGTCTACGTCGGCGTGCTTCCGGTTGTGATTGGTCTGTTGTTCCTGCCGTTGCTGCGGCGTCTGTCGCGCGAGTGGTTCGAGTTCATGCTGGCGCTTACCGCCGGGCTCCTGATCTTCCTCGGCGTGGACGCCTTGCACGAGGCCATCGAGCTCTCGGCCGAGGTGGCGCCCGCCTTCCAGGGCGTGCCGCTGGTGCTGCTCGGCGTGATGGGTACCTGGCTCCTGCTCCAGATGGTAGCAGGGCCCCGGACGCGCGTCGAAGGCGCCGCCGGTCGGTTCTCGGTGGCGTGGCTCGTGGCCTTGGGGATTGGGCTCCACAACTTCGGTGAGGGCCTGGCCATAGGCAGTGCCTACGCCGTGGGCGAAGCGGCGCTCGGCGCGTTCCTTGTTGTCGGCTTCATGTTGCATAACACGACCGAGGGCATCGCCATCGTCGCTCCGGTTGCGCAGGACCGTCCGCGTATCGGCACCCTGCTCGGCATGGGCGCGTTGGCCGGGATCCCGACCATCTTCGGCGCCTGGCTGGGCGGTACGGCGTTCTCACCGCTCATGGCGAGTCTGTTCCTGGCCATCGGCGTGGGAGCGATAGTGCAGGTGGTGGTCGCCTTGTTCCGGATGTTCGGTTGCGCGGGTCAGGGCGTGTGGCGACCGAGTACAGCGGGTGGGGTGCTGGCGGGGCTGGTGGTGATGTATGTGACGGGGTTGCTGGTGGCGTAGTGGCAGGTGGGGTTACCCGGGACGCCGCGGTAACGCCCCCGGAGATCACTCCGTTGTCGCAACTCTCTCCAGTGCCGCGATCAGCCCAGGCATATCCGCATTGATCACCTTCCAGACGATCTCCAGGTCGACCTCCAGGTAGTCGTGCACCACCCGGTGCCGCATACCGATCACCTGCCGCCACGGCACGCTCGGGTGGCGCGCGCGCGTCTCGGCCGAGACCCGCGAGGCAGCCTCGCCGATCACCTGTACCAGGTGCACGCACGCGAGGTGGAGGTTCTCGTCCGTCACGAAGCGCTCGAAGTCGAGACCTTCCGCCTTGCCCGCCGCCTTGCGGGCGGTCTCGAGCATGTGGATGAGGTAAACGGCGTCGTCACGCGGCAAACTGGACCACCGCGCTCGCGAGAACCCGGTCCCGGATGAGCCGGTGCAGCGACCGCTCGGTCACCACATCCACTCGGCGACCTCCGAACAGCGCCGACAGCTCGTCCTCGACGTCCGTCATGGCCAATCCCGGCGTGTGCCCGGGCTCGAACGCGACGAGCACGTCCACGTCGCTGTCGGGGCCGAACGCGTCCGTCAGCACCGACCCGAATAGCGAGAGCCTGGCGATGCGGTGGCGCCGGCATAGCGCCGCGATCTCTGCGCGGTCGTAGCGCAGCCGCGGGCCGTCGGAAGGACGAGACTCACCACCAGCGTCGGCCGCCGTATGCGCGTGAAGGCGGAGCCCCAGTTCCGCGAGCAATGCCTCGTCACTCAGGCTCGTGTACGCCGTTCGCACGGATTCGGCGACGCGGCCCGGAGGCCCGGCCTGGTTCGATTCGGCCAGATGTCTGCGGAGGGCCTCCGCCAGCACGGCGCTCCGTGACGCCTTGCGGCGCCGAGCGACTCGGTCGGCGGCCGCCACGAGATCTGGCGAGAGGGTGATCGTGACGCGTGTCAGTGGCACTTGATCCTCATATCATGCGCTTATCGGATCATACTCTCACTCATACCCAGGGCACAATGGCGCGGACGTGCTCCCTTGCTCTTGATAAGTAAGCATATTAGCATGCTCATATGAGTCATCGCCTACAGGTTCTCATTCCTGATCAGTTGGACCGTCAGGTTACCAAGGCTGCCCAGCGAGAAGGAGTTTCGAAGGGTGAATGGGTCCGTCGCGCGCTCGATGCCGCCCTACGACCGACCCTTCGTGTTGCCGAACGCGCCGACCCACTGGACCGGCTCGGCGAGCTGGGAGCGCCGACGGCTGACATCGATGACATGCTGGCCGACATTGACCGCGGCCGCGCGTGAGCGTCTTCCTCGATTCCAACATCCCGATGTACGTAGCGGGACGACCGCATCCCAACCGGGAGCCGGCCCGCCGACTGCTGGCGCGCGTCCAGCGCGGCGAGGTGGAGGGATGCACCAGTACCGAGGTGCTCCAGGAGATTCTCTATCGTTACTCGGCGCTTGGCCGGCGAGACCTGGCACGTGAGGTGTACGATTTGTTCGTCCAGATCTGTCCGGTGGTGTTTGACGTCACCCTCGCGGACACGGACGTTGCGCGCGATCTTCTGGAGACCCATCCCGACCTCAGCGCACGTGACGTCATGCATGTGGCCGTGATGCAGAACCGGGGAGTCGACGTGATCGCCACGTTCGACCGCGGGTTCACAGGGATACCCGGCATCCGGGTGATGGACCTCTCGGCAAGCTAACTTGACCGTCGGAGTGTACCCATGCACCGCATCATCTCGCTTCTCATCGTTAGTGCACCGCTCGCCGCGCAGTCCGTCCAGTACCGCTCCCCGGCCGGTATCGAGTATCGGTCACTGCCCGACACCGGTGCGATTGTACGCGCCGAGAGCCAGCTAGCCGCCGATGTCCGCAATCCCGCGTTGTACCTCGCGCTTGGCCTCGCCCAGGCCGCACGCATGCAGTACCGCGAGGCGGTGGCCACGTTCACGCGCGGGCTTGAGCTCGCGCCAGATCATGTGCTGCTGCTGCGCTGGCGCGGACATCGGAACCTGTCGCTGCGCCAGATGGACCGCGCGCGCGTCGACTTGGAGCGCGGTCGCGAACTCGATGGGACGTGCTACGGTTGCCTCTATCATCTGGCCATCGTGCGATTTGCGGCCGGCGAGTTCGATGGGGCGGCCGAGCTGTTTCGCCGTGCGCTGCCACTGGCCCCAAACGAGGGAGAACATGCGGGGGCCATTGACTGGCTCTGGATGTCGCTGGCCCGGGCGGGCCGGATGGCGGAGGCGCGGGCGGTGCTCGACCAGCACGCCGCATCCGTCACGGCGCAGAACGCGTACGCGCGGCGAATCCAGCTCTATCTGGGCGGGATCACGCCGGAGCAGGTGGTGACGGTGGCCGATACCGGCGGCATTGATGTGTCCACGCTCGGGTACGGACTCGGCAATTGGTACCTGGTCCGCGGTGACTCGACCCGCGCTCGCGAGTGGTTCACGCGGGCCACGAGGACTGATGGTTGGCCCGCGTTCGGGTTCATCGTGGCGGAAGCGGAGCTTCGGCGCTGGCCAAACTGAAGGTCGCAATTCTGGTTGAAAGTGGTAGAATCAGGTGTGGGTCGACTGGCGGCCCCAATTTTTGGGGATTTGCCAATGATCCGTCGTGCCGTGGTTGCGTTTGCCGTCGCATTCAGCGTCGGTCTCTCCGCCCAATCCGATACCCTTCCGACCGATCCCGCCGTCACCATCGGCCGGCTCGACAACGGGATGCGCTATGTCATCCGACCCAACAGTCGCCCCGAACAGCGGGCGGAACTGCGCCTGGTGGTGAACGCGGGCTCTATTCTGGAGCGCGATGATCAGCTCGGTCTCGCGCACTTTGCGGAGCACATGGCGTTCAATGGCACCCGCGATTTCGAGCGACAGGAGCTGGTCCGGTACCTCGAAGGCATCGGCATGCGGTTTGGGCCGGACCTGAACGCGTACACGAGTTTCGACGAGACCGTGTACATGCTTCAGATCCCCACCGACCGACCCGGCGTAGTGGACACCGCATTCCAGGTATTGGCCAACTGGGCAGCCCATATCGCGTTTGACTCGACCGAGATCGAGCGGGAACGCGGGGTGGTGATCGAAGAGTGGCGAGGAGGGCGCGGAGCCGGTGCGCGCATGCGTGACCAGCAGTTCCCGATCTTCTTCCAGGGATCCCGCTACGCTGAGCGACTCCCCATCGGCAACGAGCGTATCCTGGCGACCTTCAATCACGACGTCCTGCGGCGGTTCTACGCTGACTGGTATCGGCCCGACCTCATGGCCGTCATCGCAGTTGGAGATTTTGATCCGGCTGAGGTGGAACGCTTGATCCGCCGTCATCTCGGCGGTGTGCCGTCGCGTGGCGGCCCGGAGCGCGTGATGGCCGGTGTGCCTGATCATACCGACACGTTGATCACGATCGCGACCGACCCGGAAGCCACAAGCACGTCAGTGGGATTTCTGCTCAAGCAGCCGCGCACCGAAACCCGCACCGTCGCTGACTACCGGGCTGATCTCACGAGCGCACTGATTGGCGGGATGCTCGGCCAGCGGCTGTTCGAGCTGTCCCAAGGCGAGAATCCACCGTTCCTCGGTGCCGGCGGTGGTCGGGGTGGATTCGTGCGCACCAAGGACGTCGTGAGCTTCAGCGCCGGCGTGCAGTCCGGTGGCGCGTTGCGCGGGTTCGAGGCGTTGGTCATTGAGGCGGAGCGAGCGCGGCGATTCGGGTTCGCGCCGTCCG
>JBBDNM010000041.1:0-29661 GCA_040877595.1 Gemmatimonadales bacterium
CACGGCGCGGTCGGGCACGAAGCGGGCGGTCGGAAGGGGCACCGCGCGAGGCCGACGGCGCGCCAGAAAATGCAGCGCCACGATGACACCTGACGCGAGCAGCGCGGCCCACAGGTACCCGATCGCCTGGAACGTCATGGCCGCCGCACGATCCGCCGAATGACCGTGCCGGGGTCGTCAGCGGTCACGGTTTCGTGGTACACCGCCCCCATACCCCGCCATCGCGCCGCCACCGATGCCCGCCACGCATCAAACGTGCGCCGATACGCGTCTCGGGTCTCGGGCCCCAAGGCCCGGCGCACGTCGTCGTGCTCCGGATCCACCGCCAGGATGGTACCGTCCGGATCCAGCTCCTCGCGTGCCACCACATGGATCGCAAAGACCTCGCCGCCTGCCACGATGTGCTCCGCGGCACGGCGTGCGAGAACGGCATCGTCGTCGAGAAAGTCGCTCACCAGCGCGACCCGTCGTGGCCATAACACGTCGGGCAGACGCCAGATCCCGGACGGCGCGGCTTCGAGCGCGCGCGCCATCTCACTCAAGACCCCGCGCCGTGTCCGCAGCGGGAGGATCCGACCGCTCGCCACGAGCCCCACGGGATCCCCGCCGTTGCGGGCGCACGCCGCCAGACCCAGCGCCAGCGTCCCGGCGTGTTGCCATTTGCTACGATCGCCTTCGGGAAACGCCATGGAGGCCGAGCCGTCCACCACGAGCATCGTGCCCAGCACGGCACGATCATCGGCCAATCGAAGAAAGGCCTTCTCCGTGCGCGCAAGCAGCTTCCAGTCGAGGCGGCGCAGATCGTCACCCTGACGGTAGAGCCGATACTCGGAGAACTCAGGGGCAGGACCACGCAGGCGCGAGCGGTGGAGCCCGGCCGTGGCGCCGCAGGCGGTCCGGCGTGCAGGCCAAGTGAGGCCCTGCACGACATCGAGCAGGGGGATCAGAGCCCGATGGCTCCGCTGGGCGGCGAGACGTGCGTCAGGACATCGTCAATCACGTGCTCGGGCGTGATGCCTTCCGCTTCCGCCGCAAAGTTGACCAGCACACGATGCCGCAACACGGCCATCGCGACCCGGCGCACGTCGTCGGGCGTCGTAACGGTGCGTCCCGCCAGCAGCGCGTGCGCCTTGGCACCAAGGATCAGCGCCTGGCCGGCGCGAGGTCCGGCACCCCATCGCACCGCGCGTCGTGCGAGGGCAGGTGTTTCGGCGTTGGCGGGACGCGTGGCGCGCACCAGCCGCGCCGCGTACGACAGCAGCGGCTCGGCGGCCGGCATTGCCCGCACCAGCCGCTGGAGCGCGACGATCTGCGCCGCGTCGAGCACCGGTCGCAATGGCGTCTCATCGAGTCCGGTCGTCGCCCGCAGCATGGCGACTTCGTCCTGCTCGGCCGGATAATCAATGCGGATATCAAACAGAAACCGGTCCAGCTGCGCTTCAGGCAGCGGGTACGTGCCTTCCTGCTCGATGGGGTTTTGCGTCGCCAGCACAAAGAACGGCTCGGGCAACGGCATGGTGTGGCCGGCCGCGGTCACCTTGTGTTCCTGCATGGCCTCCAGCAACGCTGCCTGCGTCCGCGGGGGCGTGCGGTTGATCTCGTCGGCCAACAGGATGTTGCCGAAGATGGGCCCCTCGACGAACCGGAACGTCCGCTGGCCGCCCGACTCTTCCATGATCTCGGTGCCTGTGATGTCGCTGGGCACCAGGTCCGGCGTGAACTGAATGCGCCGGAACGTCAAGTCCATGCCATCGGCAATGGACCGGATCAGGAGGGTTTTGGCGAGTCCGGGCACCCCCACCAGCAAGGCGTGTCCCCCGGCAAGCATGGCAAGCAGAATGTCGTCGAGGACGCGGTCCTGGCCAAGGATCCGGGTCGCCACCGCCTCACGGAGGCGGCGCGCCCGGTCAACCAGGACCGCGTTCTCGTCTATACGGCCTCCGACAAGGACGTGAAGTTGAAGTCCCGCACTTTGATCGCGGGCATCACGATGTTGCCGCCGGCTTCCGTGCCCGACAGACGTTCTGTCGGACCGAGCGCTTCCAGGTTGTTCAGCATGAACAACGGCGACTCATTGAACCGGAAGTTCCGGATCGAACGACTGATCCGCCCGTTCTCGACGAGGAACGTGCCGTCGCGCGTCAGGCCCGTGTACAGGATGGTGCGCGGATCCACCTGACGCAGATACCACAGCCGCGTCACGAGCACACCGCGCTCGGTGCCGGCAATCATCTGGTCCACCGTGGTGGTGCCACCCACCATCTTGATCGTGCTCGGGCCGCCGGTCGGCTGGCGGTTCTGCCGCTGGGCCCAGTAGCGCGAGTAGATCAATTCGCGGAGCACGCCGTTCTCGATCCAGTTCTGGCGGCCGAGCGGCAGGCCGCTGCCGTCGAACGGCTGGCCAAGGAGATCGGGATCCTGGGGGTCGGAGTACAGCGTGATGCGTGGATCCACCACCTGCTCGCCGATCTTGTTCCCGCCCCCTTCGCGCGTAAACGCGCTGCGGCCCTCATCGGCGTTCCGGGCGTTGGCCGCAAACACCATGAGTTGCACCAGATCGCCGACCGCCTGCGGCTCAAGGATCACGGTGTAGCGCCCCGGCTCGATGGCGACGGGATTGCGTGAAGCGCGTGCCTTGGCAATGGCACGCTCACTCACACCGGCGAAATTCATGCGGGACCAATCTTGATGACCGGAGGACGCCCACCCGGAGCCCGTCCCGTCCGCGGTGCGCACAGTGAGCGTGTAACTGCCGTTCGTGGCCTGGTGGTACGCAAACAATCCGGCCGTGTTGGCGAGCGCATTCGAGCCCGCCGTGGCAACGATATAGCCGGCGGCATCCAGGTCACCGGCACGCCGAGTCACCTCGAGCGCCGTCATGGCCGCCCGGGCGCGTTCGTCAGCCGTACAGTTGGCCGTCGGATCGAAGAAGGCCGGCACGGGCCGATACGTCTGGGCCCCCAGCAGCGGCATGTCTTCGGGATCTTCTGGGGCGATTCGGGCCAAGGCCTCGGAACTGCGCACCGTACGCTCAAGCCCTGCATCAGACAGGTCGTTCGTGGTGGCCACGGCGCTGCGGGCGCCGAACCAGCTCTGCATGCCGATGCCCACGTTCTCAACCGAGCCGGACGTGGACATCTGGTTGGCGGCGAAGCGCGTGTTCCCGGTCCAGCCGGACCCCACGTTTACCTGGGCCCGTTCGGCCTGCGACAAGCGGAGGATGCGGTCGCACAGCGCCTGCGCCTGTTCGCGCGACATCACCGCGGGGTTGTTGTTGCTCACGAGCGCCTCCCGGTGTTGATCACGTTGATCTGGCGGAACCGCGCGGGCACCGATCCGTGACTTACGGCGTTGCTCTGCCCCGGCTGGCCCTTGCCGTCATTGAACGAGCCGTGCAGCTCGTAGCTGGCCGCCCCGCCGATCATGTCCATGCTGTTCCAGAAATCCGTCGTGCGCATCTGGTAGGCCACGTCCTTGAGTTGGCCCACGATCTGGCCGTTGCGCACCTCGTAGAAGAGCTGGCCGCCGAACTGCGCGTTGTAGCGTTGCTGGTCAATCGAGAACGAGCCGTCCCCAATGATGGCGATGCCCCGTTCCGTGTCGGCGATGATGTCGTCCCACCCGATGTTCGCCTCGCCGGGCATGAGCGACACGTTGGGCATGCGCTGGAACTGGACACTGCTCCAGTTCTGCGCGTACGAGCACCCGTGCGACCGCGTGGGCTCGCCCTGACGGTCGTACCACCAGCGGAGCCAGTTGGCCTGTTCCCGCGTGGTCTGGTAATCGTTGAACATGCCGTCCTTCACGATCATGAAGTCACTCGGCTGGACGCCTTCGTCGTCGTAGCCCATGGTGGACAAGGCGCCCGACTGTGAGCGATCGCCCTGGATCTGCATGAACTCCGGGCCGTACTTGAGGCTGCCGAGTACGTCGCGCGGCGGCGCCAGGAAGCTGGTCCCGGCGTAATTGGCCTCGTAGCCCATGGCGCGATCGAGTTCCGTCGGGTGCCCGATAGACTCGTGGATGGTGAGCCACAGGTGCGACGGGTGGAGAATGAGGTCGTACCGCCCCACGTCGACTGGGCGCGCGGAGAGCTTGGCGACCGCTTCTTCCGCCCAGCGCGGCGCATTGCCCACCAGGTCGCACTCGAGGATGTACTCCCAGCCGCGGCCCATGGGCGGCCGCACGTTCCCGCGGTTCTGGAAGTCGCTGAAGTCCGGGGCGACGGCCGTGATAGTCATGTTGGGAGACGTGCGAATGAACCGCTGATTGATGACCGAGCCCTCGGTGTTGGCGTAGTTGCGCTCGTCACGAATCAGGAACAGCCCGCTGTTCACAAACCGGACGCCGGTCACGCCCATGGCCGCGGCGTTGGCACGCAACAACAGATCCGTCTTTTCTTCCAGTGAGATATCCCATGGATCCACCTGGAAATCGCTCTGCCATGTCGCATTGGGATGCGCGCGCGCCGGCGCGAGCTCCACCGACTGATCCCGGGCCACGCGATTGGCACGCGCAACGGCCACGGCTTCGCGCGCCGCACGGGTGACCCCTTCGGTGGTGAGCGTCGGGGTGGCGGCAAAACCCCAGCAGCCGTCCACCAGCGCGCGGACGCCACACCCCAAGGTGTCGGTGTCCACGACGTTCGTGATCTGCTGTTCGCGCGTGAAGATGAGGTTCTGCTGCTGGCGCTGGACCCGGGCGTCGGCGTAACTCGCGCCACCCAGCTGGGCGGCATTGAGGGCGGCCATCAGCAGGTCGCGCGTGGCGGCGTCCATGGTCTGGAGCGGGGCGGCCGGTAGCGCGGCGGCCGAGCGCCGCAGGGCCCCTTCCAGGGTCAGGGCAGCCGTGGCGGCCCCGGTCACTTTGAGAAAATCTCGACGGTCGGTCATGGGCTCCTCATGCTGGGAAAACCACGGTCGGAACGGCGGGGAATACCCCACCCGAGAAAGTATGGGTCCGGCGGGGAGGTCGCTAGGACCTTGACCAGTTCTTGACGAGCGAACGAGAAATGGGAGCAAGAAGGCCGTGGGGGCTACGGCCGAACCTCCGCACACGCCGCGAGCAGCATCAGGGCAATTACTAGGGCTAACCGCATGTTCCGAACATCCCGGGCCAGGTTGGCGGTTCGACAGCGCCCGCCGGGAAAGGGTTGCAACGGGGCACGCGGCCGTTTGACCGGAGTTCACTCAGCTCCTACATTAACCGCCCATCCCTTGCTGGTGGTGCTCCGTGCCGATGCGTTTCGTGCTCCTCACCGCCTTGCTGACGACGATCAACCCGGTCGCCGCCCAGGATACGCGTCCCTCCCACCGCGTGGCCCCCGGCACCGCGTACGACGTGGCCCGCGGACGCCTCGTCATGTTTGGCGGCGTCGCCTTTCCCGGTCAGGAACCCCTGGGCGAGACGTGGGAATGGGACGGCCGCCGCTGGTATCTCCTCACGCCCGCGATCGCCCCCTCAGCTCGTGTGGGTCCGGTCATGGCGTATGACGCCGGCCGCCGACGCGTCGTGCTGTTTGGTGGCATGAGCGATGCAGACCACGACGAACTCGCCGAGACGTGGGAATGGGACGGCGCGACGTGGATCCGGATCGCGGCTCCCGGCCCCGGCCCTCGGATCTGGCACGCCATGTACTTCGATGCGGGGCGCGGCCGGGTGATGCTGCTCGGCGGCGTCGGGGCCCGTGACCACGATGAAGAAGAGGTACCGCTGGACGACCTCTGGGAGTGGGATGGCACGGCCTGGACCCAAGTACTCGATGCCGTCGAGTTCGACGGTATGACGCCGTCGCAGCGGGCGCGGGAGCGCGCCTATCGCGCGGCGCTACGGAGCGACCTCCGGAACCTCGTCACGGCCCAGGAGATGTACTTCGCCGACCACGACACGTATGCGCCCTCCCTCGCTGCGCTGGGCAGCTTGTTCAGCCCATCAAGGGGCGTGACGCTGACCATCATCGCGGGCTCAGCCACCGGGTGGTCGGCGGTCGGCGTCCATGAATTCCGACCGGAAGCACGGTGCGGCATCTTCGTCGGCGACGCGACGCCACCGTTTCCAGAAGTCCAGAACGAAGGTGAGCCACAGTGCGTCGGCTTCGACATGTAGCCACCGGCGTCAGCGCCTGAGCCGCTCCGCAAACGCCTTCCGCGCCTTGGCCACCTTGGGCGCAACCACCACCTGGCAGTAGCCCCAGGTGGGATTCTTCCGGAAGTAATCCTGGTGGTAATTCTCGGCCGGATAGAAGGCCGGAACGGACGCCAGCTGGGTCACGATCGGATCGGGCCACAGTTCGGCCGCCGCCGCGATCGCCTCCCCCGCGGCCAATCGTTGGGCGTCAGAATGATGGAAAATCACTGATCGATACTGCGTACCGACGTCGGCGCCCTGCCGGTGCAGCTGCGTGGGGTCATGGATGGTGAAGAAAACGTCCAGCAGGTCGCGGTAGTCGATCACCGTCGGGTCAAAACGAATCTGCACGACCTCGGCATGCCCTGACGTGCCGCTGCACACCAGTTCATAGCTGGGCTTCGCGACGGCGCCGCCGGCATAGCCTGACACCACCTCCTCGACGCCGCGAAACTCCCGATAGACGGCGTCGAGACACCAGAAACATCCGCCACCGAGCGTGGCGAGCTCAGTCGTGCTCGTGGTCTTCCGCTCCATCGGGCGGCAGATCGGCCGGCGTGACGTACGCGTTGGCCGCGCCCTCCTGGTACACCAGTAACCCACCGGAATGCCCGACACCAAGAGCCAGCCAGGCCGCAGCCGCCCCCGCCACGACGCTCAAGCCGGCAAACCGCATGCCCCATTTGCGATTGCCGAAGAGGAAACCGGTCAGGACCGTGAGCATCAGCACGCCGCCCACGGCCAGGCGGAATCGCTTGGCCCGGTCTTCGTGGGCGTGCAATGCATCATGGTTGGCCAGCACCTCTTCCACGACATCCTCTTCCTGCTGCCCCGTGCGCACGGCCACGAACGCCGACGCGAAGGTCACCACATACAGGAAGACCACGAGCCACCAGACCCGGTGGTGCAGGAAACGACCCGCCATCGCCCCCCAGAGGATGAGGGCAATCACCGGCGCGAGCACCCCCAGCACGAGCGGGGCATGCACGACGAGTGGATGCAGCGGGACGCCGTCAAACATGGGACCTCAGGGCACCATGGCCGGTGGAGTGAACTTGAGCACGAACAGCCCCTCGCGCATGCTGTTCACGATGATGTTGCCACTCGGGAAGTACGGATAGTTGCTCCACGTCCCCGCAAACCCGGGTGCGTCCTCGCCCCAGGGTACCGTGTCGAAGTACCCGACCTCGACCGGATTGGCGGGATCGGCAATATCAATGATGCGCAGGCCCGCCACATAGTTCGACTGATACATGTAGCGGCCGTGCACGTACAGGTTGTGGTCCGAGGCCGGCGTCGTGCCCATGAACTCGGTCAGCACCACCGGGTCATCGAGATCCGCCACGTCCCACACAATGGTGCGGGTGCGTGGCGCGTTGCCGGAGAGCTCGTCCAGCTCGTCGTTCAGGAAGAAGTGCCGGTGATCGTCCGACAGCCAGCCCTGGTGGGAATAGCCCACGTTGGGATAACTGGCATTCGCAATCGGGCGGGGCGCCATCTTGTCGGTCACGTCGGCGATACCCAGAGCCGTCTCGGAGGAGCTGAAGCAGACCTCGCGGCCGCGATACGTCTCGTCGGGGCCCGCGTACACCACGCATTGGGCGTCGTGCGTGTACCCCGTGCGCTGGCGGCCCGTGGCCGGGTCGGCGTGGCAGCCCGCGAACTGGGGGTTCCGCGGATCGCGGATATCAATCATGTGCAGGGCGCCGCCGCACGTCTCGCCACCGGACGAACTGCCTACGGAGTAGGCGAAGCCCGTGGCTTCGTTGATCACGATGTTGTGCGCGCTGGCAATGCCCGCATAGTGCGCGGTTTCCTCGAACACCACCGGGGTCCCGCCGCGCACAGTGCGCAGCTGGGTCAGGTCAAACACCTGCATGCCGTGGGGTCCGGCGCCGTCCGACACAATGAACGCATGGTTGCGATACACCTTGATGTCGCGCCACAGGTTCGGTTGCGCGCCGTGGTGCAGTGGCAGCCAGCCCAAGATCACGGGATTCGAGGGATCGGTCACATCCACGAACGTGGTGCGGTCCATCAGGCCCACCAGCGCGTACTCGCGCTGCGTGTCCGGATCTGCCCAACCCCAGATGTCGTTGGTCATGATGCCACGTTGCGCGCCGAGGGCCTCCTTGGGCAGGAACGACTGGAGACTCACCCGCTCGCAGGCGAAGGCTGCGGCCTGACCGTCAATGCAGCGCGTCTCGCTGCCGGTGAGGGCCGCGAGCCCACC
Source organism: Gemmatimonadales bacterium (assembly GCA_040877595.1). Taxonomy (GTDB): domain Bacteria; phylum Gemmatimonadota; class Gemmatimonadetes; order Gemmatimonadales; family GWC2-71-9; genus JBBDNM01. The sequence goes on from JBBDNM010000041.1 coordinate 8,360, forward strand.
GCCCGTGGCGTTCACGATGCGCGTGGCTTCACTCCAGGTTCCGTCCGTCGCGCGGGTAAAGGCATAGCCGACGCCCTCGAAGAAATCGGCGCCGGGGGCGCCGGTGACGGCCAAGGCCGGACCGCTGCCCACGGCGACGCCCATCAACCCGATCAATCCCTGGGCGTTAATGCCCAGTCGCGCCGCTTCGGTCCACTCGGCGTTGGCGCCGCGGAACACCACGATCTGGCCCAGTCCGCCGGCGACTGGCGCGCCGGCCAGCAGGTCATCACCCGCCTTGGCGAGCGACATGCCGATCAAGCCGGGCGCCTGCTGGGCCGGACGAATGCGTCCCGCTTCGGCCCACCCCTGAGCGCCGCGCGTGAAGCGAATGATCATGCCGGCCCCGCGGTGACTCGCCGGCGCACCGACCAACAGCGCCGCGCCATCCACCAGGAGGGACATGCCGAACGACCGGACGGCGGAATCGGCGACTTGGAGCGTTCCGCCTTCCCGCCATTCGCCGCGTTGCTGGTGCGTGAACGTCACCACGCGGCCGGCGCCGGGCGGCGAGCCACCGAACATCCCGCCAAGCGGCGTCGGACCCGGGGCGCCGACATACACCATGTCACCGGCCTTGGCGAGCGCCGCGCCAAACGCACCGCTCGCTACCGGATCCGAAGGGAGCAGCACACCCATCGGCTGCCATTCCGTGCCTCGACGCGTGAAGGCGTAGACCGCACCGCGGCCTTCGTCGCGGCCCGGCGCACCGACCAGAGCCCAATCGCCCTGGATGAGCACCGTCGCGCCGAAGCGGTCGCCTTCCTGTGCGGCAGGTGCCGCGAGGCGGGCGACCTCCTGCCAGGCACTCTGCCGCCACTCGAAGACGTAGGCCACGCCGATGTTCGGGGCACCGACCAGCACGCGCATACCGTCAGCCGACAGCGCGCTGCCAAAACCGTCACCGACACTGCCCTCGGCCGGCGCAAACATGGCGCGCTCGCCCCATCCGCTGGCCCCCAGGCGGAACACATGGACCGCACCGGCAGCGGCGGGCGGCATCGGGAAGCCCGGGACAATCGCCGGACGACCAATGAAGACGTTATCACCCGCCATGGCGACACCGGTCCCGAAGCCTTGGGCCGAGAGGGACGTGGCGGCGATGAAGAAGACACCGAAAGCGCAAAGGCGACGCATGCACGAAGTCCGGAGAGGGGTTCAAAAAGAAGGTACACCGCGGTCGCAACCGCCACCACGCGCGCCGGAAACCGGGGCCAGTTGACATATCTGAACGCTAGATTCATTATTGGGCATGGCGCGCACCGCAACCGTGGGACTCTTCCCGCGCCTTGTCGACGAAGGTCTGGCGACGTTCATCCGGCGCGGCTACCGCCGTACCCGCATCGCGGATGTCGCGCGCGCTGCCGGCGTCGCCCCCGGCACGGTGTACCTGTATGTCACCGGAAAAGAGGCGCTGTTCACTTTGGCGGTGCGCGTCGCCTTTGACGAGCCGAACGCTCTGGATGTCGAAACGCCCTACGACGTAACGAACACGGGGTGGACGGACCTCTGGGCACAACTCCGAGCGCGCGATCCGCTGGGCGAACTGCGCAAGGCCCTCAAGCGGAAACCGCAAGTGACGCCTCCAGCGGACGAGTGGAACCGCCTGCTGCGCCTGCAGTGGTCCTGGATGTCGCGTCACGCACGGGCCCTGTCGCTGATCGAGGCGTGCGCGGACGATTGGCCCGAACTGGGTCTCCTCTACTTCCAGCAGTTTCGCCGAGACGCGCTCGATCTGCTGTCCCGCTACATCGCGATACGGTCGGCCGGCGGCACGTTCGCCGCTGTCCGCGACCCCGAGGTGGCCGCGCGGGTCGTGGTCGAGGCGATGGCCTGGTTCACCATGCACCGCCACCGAGATCCTGACGCGGCCGAGCTGGCGGGCCGCCCGTTCGAGGACACCGTGCTCCCCATGCTTGAGCGGGCGTTCCAGTGAGTTGGATCGTGAAAAGCTTCGGCGCGCTGTTGCTCATGGCGGTCAGCGCCCTCGCGGCGGCTTCCCAGCTGACGGATCGGTCGCAGTGGGCGCGCGTCGTCATGTGGCGCGATGCCGACGTCGGCGACCGCGATCGTTTTCCCGCTCGGCCGATTGCGCACAACCCCGGGGACACATGGGCGTTCGCCCAGCCACAGGACCGCGCCGCGTATGATCGCCTGTGGGCACCCATTCGGTTCCGGACCTCCGAAGGCGAGCAATCGGTGCCCTTTGACACATTCCTCGCCCAGCGTGGCACGCACGCCTTGCTGGTGCTTCTCGGCGACACGCTGCTGACCGAACGCTATTACCACGGCGCCACCGCGGACTCGGTGTTTACGTCGTTTTCGGTCGCCAAGTCGCTGTTATCCCTGCTGATCGGCATCGCCATCGCAAACGGCGCGATGCCCGACGAAAGTATGCCGGTTTCCGCGTGGGTGCCGGAACTTGCGGACCGTGATCCGCGGTTTGCCGCCATCACGTTGCAGCATCTGCTGACCATGTCGTCTGGCCTCGCCTTCGATCACGACCCCCAATGGGGTGACCCCGCCCGTACCTACTACGCACCCGACCTGCGACGGGTCGCCGTGACGCCGCGCTGGTCCGAATCACCGGGCACCGTGTTCCGGTACAACAACTATAATCCGCTCCTGGTCGGGCTCGCGCTCGAACGGGCGACCGGCATGAGCGTGTCGGCGTACTTCGAAACCCATATCTGGCGGCGGATCGGCGCGGCGGGCCCTGCCTCGTGGAGTCTGGACAGTGAGCGCCACGGTTTCGAGAAACTGGAAAGCGGCTTCAACGCGCGCGCGACGGACTATGCGCGACTTGGGCGCTTGATGCTGCAGGGTGGAAGGCGCGACACCGCCCAGATCATCCCACCGGCTTGGATCGCCCGCTCGACCGGCGTGGACAGCGTGGGCGACCCCAATACCGACTATCAGTACTTCTGGTGGACCGATGCGTCGGGCGCTGCGCCCGCGCCATTCTGGGCCGAGGGCCGCTTTGGGCAGTTCATCTGGATTGCGCCACGCGACGGCCTGGTGATTGTGCGCCTCGGACCCGATGACGGCGACATCAACTGGCCTTCGGTCTTTACCGCTCTTGCCACCCGCCTCCGCGGAGATACCCCATGAAGTATCGCGTCACGATTGCCCTGTTTGCGGTTGCCTGCCAGGCGGTCCCCTCGGATGCCGTTGCGCCCAGCGCCGACGGACGCAGGGTTTCGCTGCCCGCCGCGGATGTCGCCCAACTCACGGTGCGCGGTCGCGATGGTTCGCTGCGCGTACGCCCGACGAGCGACCCTGAAGTCCGCGTGACCGTGCACCTCACAGACGGCTGTGACACCAACCACCGCCTTGCGACGCATGGTCGCGGCGACCTCACCGTGCAGGTCACGCCGTCCACCCACGAGCTGTGCCGGGAGCAGTGGACGGTCTGGCTGCCTGCGGGCATCGCGATGGTGGCCCGGTTGGACGACGCGGCAGTGGATATCGCCGATGTGCGCGATGCGGTCACGTTGTCACTGGGCCATGGGACCGCGCGCCTCACCAATCTGGACGGTGACCTCAGTGCGAGGGTGACCACGGGTGACATTCATGCGTCCGGGGCGGCGGCATGGTCGCACGTGCGGCTCGCAGCCCAAGTTGGTCGCGTGCGCCTCGACGTCGGCGGGACCAACGTGCCGCACGCACGGGCGCCGGGATCAGGAGACTGGATCGAGATTCCCGGCACAGGCGGGCGGCGGATCCGACTGGAGACGACTGTCGGGAACGTGACGCTGCGGCTCGATGACCGGTAAGCGCCAGCCACACCTCGTCCGCCCTCACCACCACCACGCGGCCGGCGTCAACCACGCTGGTAGGTGCCGATCAGTCGCGCGCGGGCGAGTTCGTGCCCACGAATCGCCTCCGCGAGGGCCGCCGCGGTGGGAGCCCCAAGGTCGGACAACACGCGGTCCAGTGCGTACAGCTTGTGGATGTAGCGGTGCCGGCCGATCGGGGGACACGGACCGCCATACCCGGTGCGTTTCCAGTCGTTGGTCCCCTCGCGCGTGCCCGCCGGCAGGGCAGACGAAGCGACCCCCTCCGGCAGGAGGGAGACGGTGGGCGGCAGGTTGTAGAGCACCCAATGCACCCAGGTCATGGTGGGCGCCGCGGGGTCGGGCGCATCCGGGTCGTCCACGATAAGGGCCAGGGATTTCGTGCCGACTGGCACGCCTGCCCAGGCAAGCGGCGGCGAGAGGTCCTCGCCGTCGCAGGTGTACCTGACGGGCATCGATGCGCCGTCGGCGAACGCCGGGGATGTAAGCACAAACGTGCGCGCGGTGCGGCCGGCGGCGGCAGTGATCTCGGAAGTGCGGGGTGGCATGACCGGAAAGGTTGCACCCATTTCAGGTACTACGCTACTGCGCACCAATCCTTCACTTCCAGACACCCCGCTCGTTCGAGCACCGCCCGAATCTCCTCCCGCGCCCCCGCCTGCCCCACAGCCGCCAGGATGTACAACCCGCGGTATTCCTCTATATAGTCCGGCGCGATGACCGGGGCCCCGTGGATGGTCTGCCCGATCTTGCGGGGATCCAGATCCACGAACGCGGCCACTGTGACGCCTTGTGTCTGAAGCTCAAGCGCGAAGGCCTTGCCGAGCGGCCCGGCACCCCACACCACAACCGGAGAATTGGAGAAGCGGAGAGAAGGGAGAAAGCTCACCTTCAGACGGCGAAATGATCCCGCGCTGTAGCGGGAGTCGGTGCGCGTCAGGCGCGTCGGCGAGTCGCGCCAGTCGAGCAGCACCTCAGGGACCTTCGAGAGACGGGAGATGGGAGACGAGAGACGGAGGATCAGATCATAGTCTTCGGGAAAGTCGCCGTCGCGATACCCACCCACCGCATGGAACGTCGAGCGCCGTACCATGAGTGTCGGATTCGGAATGGGGCACTCGACAAACAGCTCTCGTGCAATGTCCTCCGGCGTGATCACGTTGTTGATCCAGTGCTCGTAGCGCCGGAAGCCATCCTTGAGGGTCTCACGCGGGATGTAACGGATCTGCGTACCGCAGGCGACGAGGTCTGGATTGCTGTCGAGCAGTGCGACCTGACGGGCGAGTCGTTCCGGATACGCGATGTCATCCGCATCCATCCTGGCCAGCAAGTTACCGCCGGCCAGCTCCGCCGCGTGGTTTGCGGCCGAGACAACGCCCAAAGGCGCACGGCGGATCACGCGGAGACGGGGGGACGCGGAGGCAGCACGAGCCAGAATATCTGGTGTGCCGTCTGTCGAGCCGTCGTCCACCGCGATGATCTCAAAATCGGTGAACGGCGGCGCATCCAGAGACGCCAACGCCGCCGCAAGCGGCGAGGCGGCGTTGCGGACCGGCAGGAGGACCGAAACCCGAACTACGGAATCCTCCGCTCGTACGGGGGCCGATTCGCCCGCGCCGGTGGGTTGGCCTCCAGCAGGCGCAGGATTTCGGCAATCGCCCGCTCAAGCTGCGGATCCACGCCGCGCGCGAGCTGGGCCGGATCATCGACCACCGGAATGTCCGGCTCTACGCCATGGCCCTCGGGGAACCACGTGCCGTCCGGATCGTACTGCCGGAACGTCGGCACCGTGACGTTGCCGCCGTCCACCAGCGCCGGCGCACCGGTGATGCCGATCAGGCCACCCCACGTGCGCTCGCCAATGAGCGGGCCCAACCCTCGCTGCCGGAAATAATGCGGGAAGGCGTCCCCACCCGACCCGCTCCAGCCATTGATCAGCATCACCTTGGGCCCGAAGTGGCCGGCCGGCGGCCATTGCCAGTCCCGCCCATCCCGCACGGCCCAGAACACCAGCGGGTCGCGGTCAAGCAGTTCGATGAACCGATCGGGAATCTGGCCGCCCGAATTGAACCGTTCGTCAACGATCAATGCGTCGGTGTGGAGCTGGGCCGCAAACTGCCGCACCAGTTCCGTCTGGCCATCAATGCCGGTGCTCTGTACGTACACGTAGCCCACCCGCCCGCTCGTCGCCTCGGCCACTCGCCGCCGGTTGGCTTCGATCCACGCCAGATGTCGCAGGCGCGTCTCGTCGGTCAACGTCTCAATCACCACCGTCCGCGCGCCGTCCATCGTGGGCCGCCGGTTGACCGTGAGCTCGACCGCCCGACCCGCCAGGCCCGCGAACGCCGCCCACGGATCGCGCGCCGGGTCCAGCCGCACACCGTTGACCGCCAGCACGTACTCGCCCGCCCGGACGTTGACCCCCGGACGCGCCAGCGGCGAGCGCACCTCGGCATCCCACGGCGCGCCGTCAATGATGCGGGCGATCCGGTAGGCGCCGTTAGCCACCTCCCAGTCCACGCCGAGCAGGCCCACGCCGCGGCTCGGCGCCTGTTCCAGGTCGCCGCCTCCACGGTACGTATGCGATGCGTTGAGCTCGGCGATCAGTTCGCCGAGCACGAAATTGACGTCCCAGCGCGTGACCGACTGCTCGATCAGCGCGCTATAGCGGGTGCGCATCGCGTTCCAGTCCACCCCATGCATGTTGGCGTCATAGAAGTAGTCGCGCTGGAAGCGCCAGGCGTCGCTGAACACCTGTCGCCACTCGGCACGCGGATCCACCGTGGCCTCCATTTCGCCGACGCGCAACGGGTTCTCGAACTTCTGATCCGGTTTGAGCTCCACCACCGCCCAGCGTTCACCGTCCCGCACCAGCAGCTTGGTGCCGGCGGACGCCAGCACGAAGGCGTCCGCATCGGGCAACACGGTCTGTTCCTTGCGCTCGGCCAGATCCCAGTAGGCGATGGGGCTCATGGTCCCGCCCGAGCCGGATCGCGGCAGGCGCCGGTACACCACCTTGCCCGCTACCGCATACAGGTCCGTGTAATTCCCCGCCTCCATCGGCAGCACCACCAGCCGCTGTTCGAATCCGTCCACCACGATCACGCGACTCGTGTCGGTCGGCGTGGAATCCTGACGCTCGACATCGTTGCGGGGGGCGAGCGGCGACGGCACATCGGGCCGCAGCGCCACCGCCACGATGTTCGTCGTGTTGGGATAGATCCACGAATTGTCCACGTCGCTGTACAACGGCGCCAGCGTCCGGTTGGAGAAGAAGTACAGGTACCGGCCGGCCGGATCGAATACGGGCAGCGCGTCACTGTAGTAACCGCTCGTGACTTGATGGCGCTGGTTGCCACGTGTGTCGAACAGGAAGATCGCTCCCTGCCGGTGCTCCAGCTCGCGCGACCACGCCAGCCACCTGCTGTCCGCCGACCAGCTGGGACGGAACCCCTGGAGGGCGCCATGGAACCAGTACAACGCCTGATCGACATCCACGATCCGGTTGGCGTCCATGTCGTAGATACGAATCCGCATGGCCTGATCCACAAACGCCAGTTTCTTCGAATCAGGCGACCACCACGGCGCGTAGCGGAACCCCGCACCCAGCCGCGTGAGCGACCGTTCAGGCCCGCCGATCGCCGGCCGCACCATCAGCTCGTACTCGCCCGACCGGTCGCTCCAATACGCCAGCGTTTGCCCGTCGGGTGACCACGCCGGGTACCGCTCGGCCACGCCGGAGGACTGCGTGAGGTTCAACACCGGACCATGCTCGGCTGGGACCGAGAAGAGATCGCCGCGCGCTTCGAACACCACGCGCTCGGCGCGCGGACCGACAGTGACCCACTGAATCCGGTTGGCGACGTTCTCAACGCGTGGCCTGAGCGTGGCCAGGTCCGTCACGACCTGCACGTCCACCGCCCGCACCTGTTCGTTGGCCAGCGCCATCAAGTGCAATCGGCCGCCCGCCTCGAACACGATGTCCTCAGGCCCAATGGCCGGGAACGTGATGTCAAAGTCCGTGAACCGGGTCACCTGCCGCGCCGCGCCACCACCGCCCACGTCCATCGCCCAGAGGTTGTACCGCTCCTCGGGACCACGGTCGGACAGGAAGTACATCGTGGCGCCGTGCCACATCGGGTGCGCATCGTTGGCCGCGTCAGCGGTCAGGTTGCGCGCCGTCGAGTCCCGCAGGTCGAACAGCCAGATGTCTGGCGCCCAGCCGCCGCGGTACCGTTTCCAGGTGCGGAAGTCACGGGACTTGGGCATGTAGGCGATACGCCGCCCGTCGGCGGCGAGTGCACCGAACTCGCCATAGGGCATCGGGAGTTGTGTGGGCAAGCCACCCACCGCCGGTACACGATACAGCTGGCTGAACCGCTGCCGCCCACTCGCCATGGACGATGCCACGAGCAGGTCGCTGCCGTTGGGAAACCAATCCACCAGGCGATCGCCCATAGGATGGTGCGTCACCCGCGTGGGCGTACCCCCGAGCGTGGGGACCACGTACACGTCCATGTTGCCATCGTAATTGGCACTGTAGGCGATGCGACTTCCGTCCGGTGAGAACCGGGGGAACTGCTCCTCGCCGCGCGGCGAGCTGAGACGCTGCGCAAGGCCACCGGCCCTGGCCACGACCCACAGGTCGCCCGCGTAGACAAACACGATGTGCGTTGCGGAAACGTCCGGGTGGCGCAGCAGACGGGCATCCACCTGCGCGGTCGCGGTGGCGGCAAGGCCGCAGTACAGGAGCAAGGGCAGCAGGCGCGTCATGGTCCGTCCTTGAAAGGCGAGGGTTTGCGAAGGCGGCCGGGACGCGGGTCGCCCCCGGAAGGATGATGCGCGTCGAGTAATCGTTGCAGTTCTTCGGCACTCACCTCAAACGGGTCTTTCTGGTAGCCCGGCGCCGGCACGCGAACCGGGTGCGCGCCCGGGTCAGTCGGAATGAACTCCCACTCACTGCTCGATGCGTCGCGCACATCCCATGTGGTGCCGTCGCGATCACGAAATCGGCGATACCCCATGGGTCAACGCGTCGCCTGCCGCGCCGTGGCCGCGGCGAGCGCCCGTTCCGCCAGCCGCCGCCCCGGGGCGAGACGCAGCCCCGCGAGCAGCGCGCCCCGCGCCTCCGCATACCGGCCCGCGTCCAGCAGGACTTCCCCCAGCAGTTCGTGCGACGGCTTCACGACATCGGGTGGCCCATACTCGGCCGGGACGGCTTCCTCGATCGCCGCCGCTTCGCGCATCAGCCGAACGGCCGTTTCGATCTCGCCGGCCCGGCGCGCGATGGCGCCTTCGAGCAGCAGCGCCAAGGCACGGACCCGCTCGGGACCGTCGTCGGCCACCATGCCACGTAACGTGGTGAGGCGTTCCCGCGCGCCCGACATATCGCCGCGGCGCTCGGCGGCAAAGCCGAACGTGAACACGTCCATCGCCCGCGTCATCAGGCCCACGTCGGCTAGGTCCATAGGCCAGGCCAGCACGGGCGAGTCCCACCGTTCGCTGTTGATGACGTAGTGGGCCCGCATCATCGCGAGGTACCCGCGCTGGCCGCCGCGCGCCCCGGCGGGCATGTCGCGGCGCGCGCGTTCCAGCTGCTCCAGCGCCACATCCAGGCGACCCTGCTGGAGCTGGCCGTACAGCAACCAGGACGTGTAGTGCCCCGGCCCCCAGTGCGTGAGCCCAGCCGCAACCTCGTTCTGCGACACCACGTCATCCCACATGCCCATCGCGACGAAGATGTGCGTGGTCATGTGCTGGGCGTGCGCGGCGTCTGGAGCGATCTGCGAATACGCGCGCGCCGCTGGCAGGCCGAGGGGCGCGTGCGTGGGATCGTCAAAGGCGTGAATGATGACGTGCGCGGCACCGGGATGATTGGGCTGGCGCGCGAAGACCTCCTGAGCCAAGGCGGCGGCACGCATGTAGCTGGGCACCACCCGCGTGCTGCCCGACAGTCCGAGGATGGCCAGTGCGTAGAACGTGCGGGCCTCGTCGTCGTCGGGGTGGGCCGCCACCAACCGTGCCATCGCATCGGCGTAGGCGGTGTCGCGGACCGGTTTCGACCCCTCGGCCCACAACGCTTCAACGGCATCGAGATACATCTGCTCGCGGTGCGTGGGCGCCCGGGCCCGGCGTTCGGCTGCGCTGGCGCCGAGACGCTGGAGCACCGCGCGGGCAGCGACGTCATCCCACTGGCTCCACAAGGGATGATTGTAGGTCATCGCTTCGCCCCAATACGCCATCGCCAACCCGGGATCCGCCACCTGCGCGCGCCGGAACGCCGTCGCCGCCGAGCCATACTCGAAGCTGTGCAGGAACAGGACCCCCTCGACGAACGCCGTCTGCGCTTCGCCGGACCCCGCAGCGGGGAACGCAATCGTGCCGAGCCGGGGCGACTGGCCTCCGAGTGTAGCCGCCATCAACACCGCACCACCACCGCAGAAGCGCCAAGGCGCGCAGAAAAGCGTTCTGAACACGCCCACATGTGGTATCTCTCTGCGCATCTTCGTGCCTCCGTGTCTCTGTGGTGGTGGTGCTGTTCTAGTGCGCATGCGCCATGGCCGCGTGCGCCAGCTCGGCTTCCGCCGCGATATACCCGAACGACGGCCATTGGTCACGCGCCTGCACAATCCTCGCAAACAGCCGTCCCGCTGCACTCGGGCGCCCGTTCAACAGGTGCCAGGCGGCGACGCCATACGCGGCGGTGACATTGTCGAGCGAACCGAGGGAATCATTGGGCATGAGCGAGTCCGCCGGCAGCAGCCCGCGGAAGTGCAACAGCAACCGATGGTACGTCGTGTTCTCGATCACCTGAAGGTTCGGATCCACGCCAGTCAGCAGCGTGCGCACGGCGACCGTGTCGTCCAGCCGCCTGGCGGTCAGCACCATCCAGTACTGAAAGGCGACCGTCATGTCCGGGTTGGTGGACGCGGCCAGTCCGCGTTCATACGCCGCGCGCGCCTCGGCGTACGCACTACGCAGGTACTGCGCAAGCCCCAGGTGATAATAAATGTTGGTGTGCAAGGTGCTCGTGGGAATGCCGGCCGCGTTTGGGAGTCCGTCCGGCTCCACCTGATCGGGCTGTCCCTCCACGAGCTGCGCCGCGCGCGACAGGTCGTCCACGGCATGCCCCAGCTGGCGCACGGAGATCCACCGATGCCCGCGATGCCTGAGCAGCAACGGGTTGTCAGGATGCACCTCAAGCCCGCGCGAGAAGATCGCGATGGCTTCCTGGTACCGGCCCAGGTACGCCGTGCGCCGCCCGAACCAGACGATGGAGTCGAGATCGTCCGGCGTGCGGTTGTACGCCGCCCGCGCGAGGCCCAGCAACGAGTCGTACCGCGCCTGCACCGCCGGCGCGGGTGTGGGCGCCACAAGCGTGTCACCCAGAAGCGAAATCGCTTCGAAGCGTTCCTCACTCTCACACGCAAGAAGTACAACAACTACAGCAACACCACCGCAGAGGCGCAGAGGCGCAGCGAAGGCCTTCGTGAACAGCCTCACGATTCTGGTCTCTCTGCGCATCGCCGTGCCTCCGTGCCTCAGCGGTAGTGTTGCTGTCATTACCGCATCCCCGCCGCCGGGGTCGGCGTGATCTCATCGGCCCAGTAGAACGGACCCATGGTCCGCTGTCGCGGCCAGACTTCGTTCAGCATGTCCCCTTCATACACCCGGCCGTTCAACACCACGTACCGAATGGCCGTCGTATTCCGGATGTTCTCGAGCGGGTTGGCCGACAGGATCACGAGATCCGCCAGCTTGCCGGGTTCGATGGAGCCGAGCTGTTCATCCAGCCCGATGGCCCGGGCGCCGAGCAGCGTGGCAACACGCAGCATCTCGTGCGGCGTCAACCCACCCATCGCAATGCTCCACAGTTCCCAGTGATAGCCCAGGCCCTGGAACTGGCCGTGGCTGCCGACACCGGCCACGCCGCCGGCGCGGACAATATCGGTCACCAGCTGCGCCACGCGATCCATCGTGTGCTGCGTCGGGTGGAACCAGCCCGGCAAGCGGCGGAGCGTACTCCGTTGCAGCTGCTCGAACGGCATGAACCGCCGCACCTTCTCATTCTCGAACGGGTTGTGCTGCGTGTACCAGTAGTTCTCGGCCCACGGTCCGCCGTACGTGACAAGCACGGTGGGCGTGTACGCCGTACCCGACGCGACATATAGCCGTACGACGTCGTCGTAGAACGGGAAGCCCGGGGTGTTGTGCTCCTGACCGGAGTAGCCGTCCAACGCCATGGTCAGGTCCTGCACATAGTCGAGCGACCCTTCCGTCGTCGGCATGATGCGCAGTTCGCGCGCGGCCTGAATGATCCACTGCCGCACTTCGCGATTGCCCGCCCCGTACATCTTGATGGTCTTGGTGTCGTAGTACTCGGAGTAGCGCCGCAAGACGCTCCGCGCATCCTCGAGGTTCCGGATGTTCTCGCCGGAAAACACGCCGGGTCCGGTCGAGTACATGCGCGGACCCACGATCCGGCCGGCGCGCGCCAGGTCTTCGTACGTAAGCACATCGGTTGCCCCGGTCTGCGGATCCCGGGTCGTCGTGACGCCAAAGGCGAGGTTGGACAGGTAAGACCACACCTCGTGCCGGTGGATGCTGAACGACGCCCGAATATGGGCGTGGGTATCCACGAAGCCCGGGACTATGGTCTGACCGCTCGCGTCAATCTCCCGCGTGCCGGCCGGGATCTCAACGCTCCCCCGCGCGCCCACTGCGACAATGCGGTTGTTGCGCACGAGCAGGTCGCCGTTCTCGATCACTTCGTTGCCGCGCATCGTGACGATACGGGCGTTGCGGAAGACGACCGTGCCCTCAGGCATGTCGCGCGGGACGGCCACCCGGACCCGCCGCTCCATGGGCTCATAGCTCGGGGTCCGCCCCCGCGCGGGACGTCGGGCCGCCGTACTGTCGCCCGACGTATCCGCCGGGACGCGGCGCGCCGCGCGCACCGAGTCATCAAACCGCTGGGCGGCGTCGAGGTCGTAGACCACATGCGCATTGCCGATCGAGAACCGCGGCGTGCCGTCCCGTCCCCACGTCGGGAACTGCCCGCCGATCGTGGTCAGGCGGCGCGACGGCGTGGCCGAGGTCGTGCCGGACACGGAGATGCGCGGCGTGGCGCCACCAGTCCAAGGAATGGTGACGGTATAGATCTCGTTGCCTACCTGTGCGATGGCGCGCTGGCCATCGGGGCTCACGAAGTACAACGACGCGTTGGTCGGGTTGGTGCCGCCGGGCGGGGTTGGACCCGTCACGCTGACGTGCGCCCGCTGATCCGTGCCGTCCCAGCGGAACGACACGAGCCCCTGCCCAAACGCCGATGCGTAGATGCGATCGCCGTTGGCACCGAAATGCGGGGCCTGCACGTTGGCCGGGCGAATGACCGTTGCCTCGCCACCGGCCGCCGGAATCCACACGAGATCCTCGGCACCGCCCGGTACGCCCTGCGTGAGCGCTTCGGTGAACGCGCGGGCCGGGCCACGCAGCATCACGATGCGGTCGCCTGCCGGCGACCACGCCGGCTGCTGGTAGTGCGCCGGACGGCGCGTCAACTGTTCGGGCCGGCCGCTGCCGTCCGACCGGCGCCGCATCACGTGACCACCGTTCACCGGATCCGACGTGACATACGCTATCCAGCGTCCATCGGGCGACCACGTGGGCTGATGCGCCACCACAGAGGTCTCCGTGATCGCACGCGGCGTACCATCCGGCCAATCCATCACATGGAGCTGATCCAGCACCGTGAACGCGAGACGCCGTCCGTCCGGCGAAGGCTGCGCATCACGAATCTGCCGCGCAACGAACGTGGCCGAGTCGGGGATGTCGTAGGCGAAATCCACGGCGGGCCCCAGGTCCACATCCACCGGCGCGCGGAACGGAATCTCGATGGCCGCACCACCGGCCACGGGAATGCGCCAGATCTTGCCGCCATACGATGCCACCAGCTCACGCGAGTCCGGTGTGAACGACATGCCCGGCAATGCATCGCGCGACGACCGGGATTCCTGCTCATCACGCTGCACGGGATACGCCAGCCAGCGCTCGTCACCCGTATTCAGGTCGCGAATCCGGAGGCCCGTTTCATTCACATGGCGCGAGCCGTACACCAACCAGCGGCCGTCCGGCGAGAGCGTCGGGCGCATCGCCCCGCCCCATCGACTGGAACGGGTGCTCAATGAGCCTGTCTCGCGATCGTAGACGGCGAGGTCGTATTCGCCCATCGGGGAGTTGTACGTCCATGATCCGGTGCGGCGGCCCACCCAGATGTAGCGCGGGTCGGCACCAAACGCGGCGCCGAGCAACCGGAGATTGGCGGGCTCCGTGACCAGACCCAGGCCCGAGCCGCCGGTGCGGTGATACATCCAGAGTTTCTCGAGCCCGGGGCCGGTGCGCGACACCACGATGTAGTCGCCATCTGGCGCCCATTCGGGGCCCTGATACCCGTTGGTCTTGCCGGTCGTGATCTGGACCGTGTCGGAACCATCCACCGCCATATGCCAGACCCCCGGACCCCCCAGACGGTCGGAGACAAATACCAGGCGCCGACCGTCGGGGCTGAACCGCGGCTGCATGTCAAAGGCCATGCCGCGGGTGAGCGCACGGGCCTCACCGCCCGCGAAGGGCATGAGGTACAGGTCGCCCAGCAGGTCGAACACGATCCAGCGGCCGTCGGGGCTCACGTCCAGCGACATCCACGAGCCCTCGGTGGCCGTGTACTGCAGGGACCGCGTGGGCCTGAGCGGCAGGCCTTCCTGCCGCGGGTTGGCGCGGCTGGTGTCGGCGCGCGCGGAGTCTGGGGCCTGGGCGGCCGCCGGCAGGCCCAGGGCGAACAGGAGGGAAAGCACCAGGGAACGGCGCATGTGGGGTACTCCTCAGTTGGTTTTCAGTTGAACCGCGCGACCAATCACAATCGTAATGTTGTCACTGCCTCCGCCCGCCAACGCTTCCTCCAGTAACAGCTCGCAGGCCTGCCGAGCGGAGATCATTTGTTGTAATACGTCCCGGATACGTTCATCGCTGACGTGCTTGGTCAGGCCGTCACTGCACAGCAGGCCGACTTGTCCCCAGCGCTGTTCCATGCGAGTCACCACGGGAGCCGTCTGGCTGCCGCCCAGGGAGCTCGACAGGATGTGTGCGAACCGGGACTGCCCGGCCTCCGTACGGCTCAGTGCGCCCGAATCGAGCAACTCCTGGGCCATGGTCTGGTCGCGCGAGACCTGCATCAACGCGCCCTCACGCAACACGTAGCACCGACTGTCGCCCAGCTGGAGCAAATAGGCGTCGGGCCAGACCCCGAGCCATAACGTGAGCGTGGTGGCCATGCCGGCTCGCGTCGGGTCGGCCTCGCCTGCGCGCACGATGTCCGCGTGGCTGCGGAGGGCGGCCTCCTGGAGCGCTGCCCCGAAGGCTTCCCCGCTCGTGTCACCCGAGGCATAGAACGCGCGGACGGCTTCCGCGACATACTGCGTGACGGCCTCGACCGCTATGCGGCTGGCATCCGCCCCTCGCTGGCCACCTCCCACGCCGTCGGCCACCATGGCCAGAAACGCGAGCCGCTCCTCGGGCGCCGTCATGGTCAGGCGTTGCCGCGTCAGCGACCCTACATCCGGCAGGCTGGTGAGATGCACCGTGACTTGCTGGCCAAGCGAGCAGATCAGGAAATGGTCCTGATTCTCCTTGCGGAGTTTGCCGGTATGGGTCAGCCCATAGACATCGAGCTGGTCGTCGCGCGGCTTGGACTGCGGCATGACAGGGAGAATGCCATGCGGGACCGGGACTGTCCAGCGGGCCGACCAGCCTCCAATATTCGGCATGCGCACATTCGCCTTGGCGGTCGCGACGCTCCCCACCGTGTTGTCCGCGCAGGATTCGCTTCCCTCCCGCACCGTGGTGCCGCTGCCCGCGATCTACTACACACCGGAAACCGGACTGGCCCTGGGCGCAGCCATCGGCCTGTTCAGCACCCCACCTCGGCGCACCGACGGAACCACCCCACCCACGTCATCCGGATTCGGCGTCGCCGTCTTCACTACGAAGTCGCAGCTCCTCGTCTCATTCAAGGCCGAGCTGTGGCCGGAGAACGGTCGGCGCCGCATCCTGGCCAGCATGGATGTCCAGCGGTTCCCCAGCAAGTACTGGGGCATCGGCAACGACACGCCGGACTCCGCCGAGGAGGACTACACCCCGCAGTTCACGAGTGGCGTCTTCGAGTACTCGTGGCGATCCTGGCGGTCGCTGTACACAGGGGTCGTCATCCGTGGGCGTTGGCGTGCCCTGCGCGAGGCGAGTCCCGAGGGCCTGCTCGCGGATTCCGCGACACCGGGCGTCGGCACGTTCCGCGGCATTGGTCTCGGCTACCTGTGGGCCTGGGACACGCGCAACAAGGTGAGTGGTCCCACCCGCGGCACGTTTCTGCAGTTCCGCAGGGAGCATTACTACGACTGGTTGACGACGGGCGGAAGGTGGGGAACCACCACTCTCGACTGGCGCGCGTACCTGCCACTCCTCCCGTTCGGACCCGACCATACCCTGGCGACGCAGTTGACGATGCGATCAGCCGGCGGCGCGCCATTCGACCAGCTTCCTCAGCTCGGCGGGGACGCCTTGCTGCGCGGCTACTATGAGGGACGGTTTCGCGATCGCACCCTGCTCGCCGCCCAGGCCGAGTATCGCGGATACTTCGTGGGCCCGGTGGGGTTCGCCTTTGGCGGCGGCATCGGACAGGTCGCGCCCGGGCTCGGGCAGATGGGATGGAATCGCTTCCATGCCGCGATCGGGGGCGGATTGCGGGTCATGATTGACGCTGCGGCGGGCCTGGCACTGCGCGTCGACTGGGCCAGCGCGACCGATGGCAGCTCGAGCGGCCTGTACATCAGTGCGGGCGAGGCGTTTTAGGGCCAACTGACGTGGACGGCAGAAGACGTGGACGGTAGGGGACGTGGACGGCAAGGGACGTGGACGGCAAGGGACGTGACCAAGGGCGCCTAGGGCCGGTCGAGCCATTGCCGAAGCTTCCAGAGGGTCCGGCCAATTCGGCTCACCCGGTTGTCGAAGCCCCAGTACTCCCCGGTAGTGATGTATCCCAACTCGCGCGCCTCTCGGAGCCAGTGCGCAAGCTCGTTGAGGGAGGCGTTCGCGATGCTGAGATACCGGCCAAACTCCCTCCGACTGGGCGCCCCAGCCCCCTCGGCGATATTCGCGGGAACCGACGATGCCGCCCGACGCATCTGCGGCACCATTCGGTAGCGTTCATCCGCAGGGAAGTTGTCCGTGCGTGCATGAAGAGACGTGGAGAGCTCGTGACTGAGCCGCCACGCGTCCAGACGCTCGTGTGGCCGAGGCATGGGCCACGATAGGACAGTTCAGCGAACGGCGCGCATCACTATGACGCGGAATGCATGTGTTTCATTGCGTCAGTTCCCGTCCTCGTCAGTTGCCGTCAACGTCTTTTCCTTCTTTTCGGCGGATCCTCCACAAACTGAAGATTGATGGCCGCCAACTCTTCCCCGAACCACGCCACCAGCCGGCCCATGAACTTCTCGGCTAGATAGAACAGATCCTTCGCTTCCTTGGGCACCACGCGCGCCATCAACACCCCGTCCGCATGGCCCAAATCAATGTGGCCGGCCGACTGAATGTGCTTGAGGCGCGTTTTCTTCTTGTTGGCAAACTCCCACGTCGTGGCCTGATGAATGACGCGGGTCCGCAGCAGCTTGTACACATCGTGGCCGGTGCGGGGCACCACCTGAATCTGGATCATGAAACCTCCGGGATTCCCCAAGAGGCAACAAAACGATCCATTTCGCAAGAATCTGGTTAGGTCCTCCTCCGGACGATCCCTACCATCCCCTCCCAACCCCTGCGGGAGCAATCCTCATGAAGTCCTTCGAAAAACTCGACGCGTGGAAGGTGTGCCACGCCCTGGTGCTCGCAACGTGGAAGGCCACCAAGCCCATTCTCGATACCGAACGCGAACTGGCACACCGACTCCGCTATGTCACGCTCCGAGCCGCCGGCCGGCTCGCCTTTGCCTCGGCCGTGGGCGGCAGCCCCATGTTCATGACCGCCGTGATCCGCGCCGATGGCTACATCGCCGAGGCGGGCTATGTCCTCGACCTCCTGCGGGTCATGGGCACCGTACCCGACCCCACCTGGCAGGAACTCGACGGACTCCGCGGCCGCGCTTCCTTTTATGTGACCAAGCTGCTGCACGACAGCTATGCCCTGCCGGACGACCTCCGGTCGCCACTTGACGACCTCGACATGTTCGATTGGGACGAACCGGAAGACTGGCAGAAGTAGCTACCGGTAGCTACCTTATGGAATGCGCACAGTGGGCATCAAGGTCCTCAAGAACAAGCTGTCGGAATACATCCGGTTGGTAGCAACCACCGGGGAGACCGTGCTCGTGACTGATCGGGATCGCGTCGTGGCCGAGCTGAATCCTCCGGGAACCCGCCAATCCGTTACTGGTGACCCCGTACTCGATAACCTGGTCCGGCGCGGCTTGCTGATCCCCGCCACCAAGACGGGGACGCCACCCCCAACCGGCCTCGGGATCATGTCGCTCGAGGAACTGCTCAAGGGCCTCGACGAAGACCGAGCCGATCGCGTGTGATCTACCTCGACGCCTCGGTCGCCTTGGCACACATCCTGGCTGAAGGCCGCCGCCCCCCAGACACGCTTTGGTTGACGAACAAGCTCTTCTCGAGCCTGCTGCTCGAGTTCGAGGTCTGGAATCGCCTCCATCGGCTCGGGGTCGCCGACGCCGCGCGTCCGATTGCCGTGGCTCTACTGAGCCAGGTCAATCTGGTGCCGCTGGATGACCACGTCCTGGCCCGCGCCCGCGAACCGTTTCCGGTTCCCGTGCGAACACTCGACGGGCTCCACCTGGCGACTGCCGTCTTTCTTCGCGGTGAAGGGATGCGGCTCGCGTTCGCTACCTACGATCAACGCCTCGCGGAGGGCGCGCAAGCCCTTCAGCTTCCCCTCGCATCACTCTGACGACGACCCGGCCGCCAGCGGAATCCGGATCCGGGTGTGCTCCCATTCCAAGATCAGTGTGACACCACCGCTCGTGCGTTCTGTCCGAATCGTGAATGTCTCGACATGGTCCGCCAGGCGTTCCACCGGCACTGTGGCCCGCGCCACTTCCTGCGCCTCGACCTCGGCCGTGTACATGCGCTCGTGGCCCCACTGCTCCCACGCCCGGTTCACTACCACCTGCCACTCGGTTTCGCCCGGCACCGTGTAGATCGCGTAGGTCCCGGCGGGCACTGCGATGCCCGCAATCACCAGCGGTCCCGTCGAACGAATCTTGGTGGTCTCGTTCGCGCCGGTCCGCCAGATGCGCCCAAAGGGAACCGCGTCGCCGCCTATCATCGTCCGGCCGCGGGCATTGGGCCGACCAAAACAGACCTTCACCTGCGCCGAGCCCACCTGAAACGCGAGTGAGTCGAGCGCGCTCGGCCGCTCGCGCACGGCCTCGGCCGTGCCGCGGAACGGGCAGGTCAATTCGGTCTGGGCCGCGAGCGGCGTAGCCAGGGCAGCAAGAAGCATCAGGCGGAGCATGGGAACCTCGCAGATTTTCGTGAAGTGATACCCCAAGTGTAATAGCGGACGCCGCTTTCCGTCTGCTCTTGTGCACCTCCACCGGGAGAACCCGATGACCGACTACATGGACGACTGCGGCTGTGGCTGCAGCGGCGCGTGTGGCTGCGGCGTTGCTTGCTGCGGCGACTAAGTTATGGCCATGACCACCGCCGATTCCGTTGTGATGGACGTGCTCGTGGCCAATCACGAACGCTTCCTCACGTTCCTCAGCACCCGCATGGGCTCCCGCGCCGACGCGGAAGACCTGCTCCAGGACGCCTACATCAAGGGCATGGAGAAGGGTGACCAACTTGAGGATCCCGGATCGGCGGTGGCATGGTTCTACCGCCTCCTGCGCAACGCCCTCACGGACTGGTACCGGCGGCGCGGCGCGGAAGACCGCGCGCGCATCAACTATGCCGCTCGTGAAGACCTCGTGGAAGACCCGCGGGACCCGGCCCTATTCGACGCCGTCTGCGCGTGCGCACTCGAACTTGCCGGAACGCTCAAGCCTGTGTACGCCGACGTCATCCGTGCGGTGGATCTCGGCGACCAACCCGTCAAGGACTATGCGGCCCATGCGGGGATCTCGGCCACCAACGCCGGGGTTCGATTGCATCGCGCGCGACAGGCCCTGCGCGAACGCGTGATCGCGACCTGCGGTACTTGCGGCGATCACCGCTGCGTGGATTGCAGCTGCCGCCGGCCCTGACCGCCACGCCGCTCGCGCTCTTCGACCGCTATCTCATGCTGCAAGAATTGCAGCACCCCGATCTCGTCCCGGCGCAGGGCCCCTGACGGACGCTCGGTGCGACGCGTCCTCGATGGAGCCGGCACCGCAACCCCTCGGTGGTACGCGGCCACGATCGCCGGATGCACGTAGTACTTCCGGCACACCGCGCGTGTGTTCCCCAGGCGCCGAGCCACCTGATCGAGCGCGCGGTTCACGTTCTGGCGCGCTTCGCGTTCAGCAGCCGGCGGCCCCATGTCTCGCAGGGCCTGTGCCGCCAGCATGGATCCGCTCCACGTGCGGAAGTCCTTCGCGGTCACATCCTGGCCCGTGAGCTCCCGCAGGTACTCGTTCACGTCCCCGGCGTCCACCGTCTGCCGCTGACCGTCCGCATCCAGATACTGGAAAATTTCATGGCCGGGCTGATCATACAGCTGCTTCACGATCCGCGCGAGGCGACGGTCCGTCACCGCCACCTCGTGCTGCACGCCGCTCTTGCCCCGGAACGCAAACGTGATCGTGTGCCCACGCACGGCAACGTGCTTGCGACGCATCGTGCTCAGGCCGTAGGACTGATTCGCCTTCGCATACTCATCATTCCCGATGCGAATCAGGGTCCGGTCCAACAAGCGCACGAGGGTCGCGAGCAGTTTCCTGCGTGGGAGCCCGGGCAAGGCCAGATCCGCGGTGATCAACTCCCGCAGCCGAGGCAGCGCCTCGCTGAACTGCAGCATGCGGCCAAACTTCGACTCATCACGGAGGGCACGAAACTGCGGGTGATAGCGGTACTGCTTGCGGCCCTTGGCATCGCGGGCCGTGGCCTGGATGTGCCCGATAGGGTTCGGACAAATCCAGACATCGGTCCAGGCCGGTGGAATGGCAAGCGCGGCAAGCCGCTTGCGGTCGCCGCGCGCCTGGATGCGCGTGCCGTCCGACGCGTAGTACGCAAACCCCGTCCCGGCCCGTTTCCGGGTAATGCCCGGTTCGGCGTCGGTAACGTACGTGAGGCCGGCGGCCTCAGCGGCCGCCACCAGGGTGTCGCGAACCTCGGCGCGCATGCTGGCATTCTGCGCCTTTGGCCCGCGCGCGGCAAGCCGCCTGCCGACACCCACGGTGGCTGGACCAGGCTTCCTAGC
>JBBDNM010000042.1:0-16502 GCA_040877595.1 Gemmatimonadales bacterium
ACCCAGCTTGCACCGCTACGGCTCAGTGAACAACCTCCTCATCAATTACACCTAGGGAAGCCTTCACGCTTCGGATCGAGGGCGAGATGGCTCCATGTCCCGGCCTGAAGGCCGGGCTCGGCCATGTGATGCGTCCTGAAGGACGCGCGTGGCGAGCTACCGAGGCGTAAACCCCTTCAGGCTCTCATACTGCGGCGGCCACGCCATGGGCCATCCCTGCGCCTGCGCCGCATGGCGCGTCCAGTACGGATCCCACAGGTGGGCCCGGGCCAGCAGGCACAGGTCCGCTCGGCCGGCCGCAATGATCGTGTTCACGTCTTCCCACGACGAAATCGCGCCCACCGCCATGGTCGGGATGCCCACTTCATGGCGTATGCGGTCGGCAAACGGGGTCTGGTACTGGCGACCGTACCGCGGCCGCTGGTCCGCCACCGTCTGTCCGGACGACACATCCACGGCGTCACACCCGTGCGCCTTGAGCAGCGCCGCGATCGCGACCGCATCGTCGGGCGTCGTCCCGCCGGGATACCAATCCTCCGCCGAGATGCGCACGGTCATGGGCTTCCCGGCCGGCCACACCGCCCGGCAGGCATCGAACACTTCGAGCGGGTACCGCATCCGGCCGGCGAGGTCGCCCCCGTACGCGTCCGTGCGCCGGTTCGTCAGCGGCGAGATGAACGTGCCCAGCAGGTAGCCGTGCGCGAAGTGAATCTCGATCAGGTCGAACCCCGCCTCGTCGGCCCACCGCGTGGCCTGCACGAAATCGTCCCGCACTTGGTCCATGTCCGCCCGCGTCATCTCCCGCGGCTCCGGGTTGCGCGGCGTGTACGGCACGGGCGACGGCGCCACCAACGGCCAGGGATCCGGGATCGGCGCCCGTTCCCCGCCCTCCCACAGGACCTCGGTGGCCCCTTTCCGCCCGGCGTGACCCAGCTGCATGCCGATCTTCGCGTCACTGTACTGATGTACAAAGTGGGCAACTCGCGTCCACGCGTCCACGTGTCCACGTGTGTAAATGCCCGCACAGCCCGTCGAGATGCGCCCGTCTGCACTCACGTC
Source organism: Gemmatimonadales bacterium (assembly GCA_040877595.1). Taxonomy (GTDB): domain Bacteria; phylum Gemmatimonadota; class Gemmatimonadetes; order Gemmatimonadales; family GWC2-71-9; genus JBBDNM01. Next base: position 1,060 of record JBBDNM010000042.1, read on the forward strand.
CGTCATCTCGGTCATCACCAGCCCCGCCCCGCCCATCGCGCGGCTCCCGAGATGAACCAGATGCCAATCGTTGATGAGCCCGTCCGTCGCCGAGTACTGGCACATGGCGGAGACCACCACGCGGTTTGGCAACTCCAAGTCCCGCAGACGAAATGGCGTGAACATCGGTGGTGGCACTGACGTGGACGCGTTGGTGCGTGGGCGCGCGGACGCGATAAAGGCGTTCACCCGGTCGACAAACTCCGGGTCACGCACGCGCAGGTTCTCATGGCTGATCCGGAGGCTCCGCGTCAACAGCGTGAACGCGAACTGGATCGGGTCCAGTCGGTCGTAATAGCGCTCCACCCCCTCGAACCATTCAAGACTCGCCTGCGCGGCCCGTTGCAGGCTCTCGACCGTCGGCCGTCGTTCTGCCTCGTACTCGGCGAGAGACCCGCCCCGGCCCAGCACGGCCGCCAGCGCGATCGCATCTTCCATCGCCAGCTTGGTGCCCGACCCCACCGAGAAATGCGCCGTATGCACCGCGTCACCCATCAGGACCACGTTCTCATGGTGCCACCGCGCGCAACGTACCGTCGGGAACTGGCGCCAGAGGGAGCGGTTCTTGAGCAGGCGGTGCCCGCCAAGCAGGTCGGCGAACAGGCCCTCGGCAAACGCGATGGTGGCGTCTTCGTCGTCAATGGCCAGGCCGGCCGCCTGCCAGGTGGCCTCGGTGGCCTCGAGGATGAACGTGGAATGCCCCGGCGCATACTGGTAGGCATGGAGCCGCCACAGGCCGCCGTGCGCGTCGCGACGGAAATCGAACGTGAACGCCTCGAACGGCCTTGTGGTGCCCAGCCAGACGAAGCGATTCGGGCGGAGGTCGATGGTCGGCGCAAACGCGTCCTTCCAGCGTTCACGAACGACGCTGGTCAATCCATCGGCGCCAACCAGCAGGTCGCACGCCGTGGCGAGCTTGGCCGGGTCATCAACCTCCTGCTGGAACCGGACCTCGACACCAAGCGCCTGGCAATGCTCGGTCAGGATCTCCAGCAACGTGGCGCGGGCCAGCCCGCTGAATCCATGACCGGTCGAGCGCAACCGCTCTCCGCGATAGTGGATATCAATGTCGTCCCAATGGACGGAACGCTCGAGGATATCCTGATGAATACCGGGAGCGGCATCCGCAATGCCGTACTGCGTGGCGTCCGACAGGACCACGCCAAACCCGAACGTATCGTCCAGGCGATTGCGCTCGAGTACGGTGATCTGGTGTGACGGGTCGGCAGATTTCATGAGGGCGGCGAACGTGAGGCCCGCCGGCCCGGCCCCGACAATCATGATCTTCATTTGAGCAGCTGACTTGCAATCAGGAGGTGCTGAATCTCCGTGGTGCCTTCGTAGATCCTGAGCGCCCGCACGGCGCGATACAGCCGGTCCACAGGATGGTTGGCCAACACGCCGCGCCCGCCGAGCAGCTGGACGGCGCCATCCACCACGCGCTGGGCCGCTTCGGTCGCGAAGGCCTTGGCCTGGGCGGCTTCCATCGTGATGCGATCGGCGCCCTGGTCCTTCACCCACGCCGCCCGGTACACCATCAGTCGCGCGGCGTCGAGGTCGAGCGCCATCCGCGCGAGGCGGTCCTGCACCAACTGGAACTCCGCCAGCGCCTGCCCGAACTGCTTCCGCGCCTTGACGTGGGCGACCGCCTCCTCCAGCGCGCGCGCCGCCATGCCGCACGCCGCGGCACCGACAGAGGGGCGCACGAAGTCGAGCGTCGCCAGGGCCACTTTGAGCCCCTCGCCCGGCGACGCCAGCAACTCCGCCGGGCAATCCACGAGATGCATCTCACCCAGCGGGTGAGGTTCCGCCAGCACCTGCGGCGTATGCGACAGTCCGTTCGCGCCACCCTGCACCAGAAACGCCCCGATGCCCTTCTTGCCCGCACCGGGTTCTGTCTGCGCGAAGACGACGTAGATGTCGGCGATCCCCGCGTTCGAAATGAATGCCTTGTGACCGTTCAGGGCCCAACGTTCACCCCGACGCGTCGCGGTGGTAGTCATGCCCGCGACATCAGACCCAGCGTCATGCTCGGTAATCGCAAAGGCGCCCATCTGCTCGCCGGAAATGAGGCTGGCAGCGACGTCACCCCGCTTGCTCAACGTCAGGGCAACAGCACTCAAGGCCTGCAGGGCGAACACCGCGTCCGCGAGCGGCGACGCCGCCGCCAGGGCCTCGCGCGTGAGACAGCAGGCCCGCAGGTCGCGGTCGGCAATCGGTTGAAAGGCGCCCGCACTGCCGAGCATGGCGAGCAACTTGCGCGCCTCCGTGCGCGCCGCCTGATCGTCGGCGCTTGCTGGCCGGGTGCGTAATCCCTGCGCCAGCCCGTGCAGAGCCGCCACTTCATGGCGGGGCTCCAGGAACGCACGCACGGTGTTCCGGTCTGGAGTCACGTGAACCGCGCGTCCCGTTTGGCAATGAACGCCTCGTACGCTTCACGAAAGTTGGGATGCAGCATCAGGTCGCCCTGCACCTCGGCTTCGTGCGCCAGCGCCGCCTCAAGACCCATCGTCCACTCATGATCAAGGGCATGCTTGGTCACCGCGTGCGCAGGCGAGGGCCCCACGGCGAGCTTGCGCGCCAAATCGGTGGCATGCTCCAGGGCCGTCCCGTCCGCGACCACACGATTGTACAGACCGATCTCGTACGCGCGTTGTGCCGACAGGAAATCACCACTCAGCAGGATCTCGCTGGCGCGCCCGTGCCCGACGATACGAGGCAGCAGCCACGACGCGCCCATGTCAGCGCCCGACAGACCCACGCGCACGAAGAGGAACGCGATCTTGGCCGATTCGGCCGCCACGCGCAGGTCGCAGGCCGAGGCGATGACCGCGCCCGCCCCAGCCACCGTCCCATTCAGTGCCGCGATCACCGGCCGCCGGCACCGCCGGATATTGAGGACGAGGTCGCACGTCATGCGCGTGAAGTCGTGCAGGCCCTTGCGGTCCATGGCGAACAGCGCGCCGATGATGTCCTCGACGTCCCCACCAGAACAGAACGCGCGACCCGCACCGGTCAGCACGATGGCCCGCACCCCGGGCTCGGTGTCGAGTGCGGCGAACGTGTCCCGCAACTCGGCGTAGACATCGAAGGTCAGCGCGTTCAGGCGGTCGGGCCGGTTGAGCGTGATGGTCGCGACCCCGGTCTCGGCATCCGCGGTGTACAGGAAGTGCCGAGGCGCGATGGTCACGCAGGCACCACGGCGGTCGTTTCGATCTCGACCATGGCGTTCGGATCCACCAGGCCGGTCACCTGCACCAGGGCCATCGCCGGAAAGTGCTTCCCCATCCGCGCGCGCCACACTTCGCCAATCGCCTTCTGTGCACCGCGATATTGGTCGATATCCGTCACGAACACCGTCATGCGAGCCACGGATGTCGGTTCGGCGCCTGCCGCGCTCAAGACCGCCAGCACATTGGCGAGGGCACGGTCCCATTGCTCCACAAAACCGACGGCGGGCACCTTGCCCGTGCTGTCCTGCGCGGTCAAGCCCGCCACAAACAGCATGCGGCTGCCGGGGGCGGCCAGCATGCCGTGCGTCCACCCACGCGGCGTGGGAAGTGACGGGGGGTTGATCGGTGTGAGACTCATGACCGCAAGTTGCCTCCATCAAGGACAATCGCCTGCCCGTTCACCCCGCGCGCGCCCTCGCCGCACAGCCACACCACCGTGTCGGCCACTTCCTCCGGGGTGATGAGCCGACCCTGCGGCGTATGCGACAGGATGGCCGCGAGCGCTTCGGCGTCGGACTTACCAGTGTTCGCCCGAATGCGGGCGACGCTTTCCTTTGTCATATCAGTGTCCACGTAGCCGGGGCACACGGCGTTGATCGTGACACCGCTCGCGCCAACCTCCTCGGCCACCGACCGCGTGAACCCGACCACAGCGTGTTTCGCCGCCGCGTAGGCCGCGATGTACCGGCCACCGGCCAGCCCGGCCACCGAGGCCACGTTCACCACTCGGCCCCGTTTGCGCGCCACCATGCCCGGCAAGAACGCCTGCGTACAGAGCAACGTGCCGGTCGCGTTCACGGCGAACAGGCGGTTCCAGTCCTCCAGCGTAATCTTGGCGAGCGGCGCCGAGTGGGCGACGCCGGCGTTGTTGATCAGGATGTCGGCCTCACCGACGGCGTCTGCCAGCGCTTGCACACTGGTTGGATCGGTGACGTCAGTCGGGTGCGCGCGCGCCCCGGTACTCTTGGCCACCGCCGCCAGTTCCGCCTTGGACCGTGCCGCCACCCAGACCGTCACGCCCTCGGCAATCAACGCACGCGTCACCGCCGCGCCAATCCCGCGTCCGCCGCCCGTCACCACGGCCACACGACTCATGGATACGCCTCGAGTACGGCTTCGGTGAGGATCTCGCCCAAGGTCATGATCAGGTGTTCGCCTTCCTCCGGTGTGGCATCGGCCGGCCATCCAAAATACGCATCAGGTCCACCGGCTTCCTCGAACGTCGTTTGTCCGGCGCTGATGGCAGCACTCAAGGACGCCGGGTTGGCGACCAGCGACTCCTGGATGGTGTCATCCACCAAATCAGGACGCACCGCAAGCACAATGGAGGTCTCAAAGCGGCCGGCGTGACACGCACCACTGGCAAACTCCTCGCCGAGCCGACTGGCGTGGCGACGACGCGCAATGTCCGGGATAATGATGGGCAAGTCCGACTCGGACAGCGCGTCGGCCAGCGACGAGCGATGCGCCGGATCCAGATGCGCGTTGGCCACCGCCAGACACGTCGCCCCCTGCTGCACCACGGCCGCGGCCACATCCTGCACCAGCCGTGTGACGATCTCGGCACTGACGGAGATCGTTCCGGGGAACGCGGCCGCAAAGGGCGCAGCCGCATAGGACGTGGCCGGCAGGATGAGCACGTGCCAGCCCGCGGCGTCCAGTTGGTCGCCAGCGGCCTCGGCCATGGCTTCCGCAATGATGGTATCAGTGGTGAGCGGGAGGTGCGGACCGTGGGCCTCAAGCACACCGAGCGGCAGGATGGCCACGACGGGGGCATCCTTCGGCAGGTCACGGACCGCCGTCCATGCCACGTCGGCCAGATTCACGACGGCCATTGACGGTCCGCGGCGGGCTCAGCACGTTCAGCTACCAATGTTCACGCCTCCCGAATCGTTCAACCTGGCCGACCACATCCTCGGCGCCCGCCTGGCCGAGGGTCGCGGGTCGCGCGTTGCCATCCGCACCCAAAACGGGCTCCTGACGTTCGCCGACGTGGCGGCACACGCCGCGCGGCTGGGTCATGTGTTGCTGGACGCCGAAGTACAACCGGAGCAGCGTGTCATGCTCGCCCTGCCGGACGGACCGGACTATGTCGCCGCCCTGTTCGGCGCCCTCAAGATGGGTGCCGTGGTGGTCATGGTCAATCCAGACCTCAAGCCGGACGCCCTCGCCCAGCTCTTTGCGTATACGCGTCCGAGCGTCGCGATCACGGATGCGACACACGCCGCCGTCTTCCGGGCGGGGGCCGCCGCGGCGCCGGCCTGCCGACAGGTTCTGGTGACCGGCACGCCGGAGTGGGATCGCGCGCTGGCGGGGGCGAGCGACACGCTGGACACGTTTCCGACGCATCGCGACGATCCCGCCATCTGGCTGTTTTCCGGCGGCACCACCGGCCGGCCGAAAGCGGTGGTCCAGACCCACCGGGCCTTTGCTTATACCACCGCCTGCTATGCGCACGGCGTGCTGGGGTATCGCGAAGACGACATCACCATTGCGGTCCCCAAGCTGTTCTTTGGCTATGCCACCGGCTCCAACCTGCTCTTCCCGTTTTCGGCAGGCGCGTCCTGCGTGCTGTTTCCGGAGCGCTGCACCGCCGACGGGATGTTCACCCAGATCGCGCGGCACCAACCGACGATTCTTGTCAACGTCCCCTCGATGGTCAATCAGATGGTGAGTCACCCGGACGCCGCTCGACAGGATCTGTCGTCAATACGGTTCGCTACGAGCGCCGGTGAGGCGCTCCCCGTCGAGCTGGATCGACGCTGGCGCGACCTGTTCGGCGTAGACCTGCTGGACGGACTCGGCACAGCCGAACAGTGGCACATCTTCCTGACGAATCGCCCCGGACAGGCACGGCCCGGCACGATCGGGCAGGTGGTGCCCGGGTTCGAGGTCCGCGTCTGCGATGAAGAAGGAAGGGATCTCCCCGATGGCGAGACCGGCTGGCTGTGGGTGAAGGGCGGCGCGCGCGCCATCGGGTACTGGCAGCTGCAGGAACAGACCGAACGCGCGTTCCGCGGCGAGTGGTATGTGTCGGGCGACCTCGTCTGCCGCGATGCGGAGGGCTTCTTCACCTACCAGGGCCGAGCCGATGACCTGCTCAAGGTGCGCGGCAAGTGGCTCTCGCCGCAGGAGGTGGAGAGCTGCCTGCTCAAGCACCCGCAGGTGAAGGAGGTCGCCGTGGTCGGTTTGCCTGACGCGGCCGGCCTGATCGCGCCGACCGCGTTTGTTGTTGCCACAGACGCCACCGAGGCCCTGGCCGATGCGCTCAAGCAGTGGGCGCGCGACCATTTGGACCCCTACAAGCATCCAAGAGCAGTGTACTTCCTGGAGCGACTCCCCCGGACGCATCTGGGCAAGGTGGATCGGGGTGCCCTGCAACGACGGGAGATCTAGCATGCACAAGCTCGGTGGTATCGTCCTCGGAATGCTGGCATGCGCGATGGGCTGTGAGGGCGGCGGGGGGATGCGCGCGCAGGTGACCGACTCCGCGGGCGTCGCACTGATCGCCAACCAGGGAGACGACCGCCCGCTGCCGTGGGCCTTTGAACCCGTGCTGACGCTCGGCGGGGACGACGAGGGACCGACGGCGTTCTACCGCGTGGGCCGGGGCGCCGTGGCCACGGATGCCGAAGGCAACATCCTCGTGCTCGATCAAGACAACTTCCGCGTGGTCGTGTTCGATGACACAGGCCGGCACCTTCGCACACTGGGCCGACGCGGTGGCGGGCCCGGCGAGTTCCAGTTCCCGTTCTATGTGCTGCCCAACGCTGATGGCGGGGTCACGGTCGCCGACGTTGGACGCAACGGGTTGATGCAGTTTGACCGCGCGGGACGCCCCTTGGACATCCTGACGCTGCCGGGGTGGTATGGCGGCCGCGTCACGCACGACGGCCATTCACTGATCCTCGGCCGACAGACCACGATCAACGACACGCTCTTCGAGCAAGTGGTGCGTTTCGAAGGCGACACGTTGCGCCCCCTGGTGTCCTGGCGCTCGCCCCCGACGCGGCCTGTAGACCTCGGCTGCGTTCAGCTCTCCGGCATGCCGCAGTTGTTTGCGCCACGGTTCATCTGGGCCACAGGCCAGGGATGGGTCGCTGTCGCCGGCGGCGACGACTACCGCATTGACCTGCATGACTCGACCGGCCTGGTTCGCAGTATTCGGCGTGCGGTCCCAGTCCGGTCGGCGACACACGACCTGGCCGTGCAGGATATCGGCGAGAACTTTCGGGTTCAGTTTGGCGGTGGCGGAGGATGTGCAGCGCCGGCCGCCCGGGTGGTCGAGGCACGCGGCGTTGCGCCGGTCATCCCGCCGATCGCCGCCGTCGCCGTGGGGCCCGATGGCATTTTGTGGGTGCAACGCCGTGTGGTCCGCGGCGAGACGGCGTCCGTTGACGTGTTCGACGCCGAGGGCGTGTATCTCGGCACACTGCCGGACGGCAGCCCCTTCCCCGCAGCGTTCCAGGCCAATGGCGATGTGCTCGCCGTCGTGGCGGACGACCTGGACGTCCAGCGTGTGGTCGTCTATCGGGTCCACCGAGGCACATGACGCGCTACCTTCCAGCCATGACGCGATGGTTCATGATATCCGCAGTCGTCCTGACCGTAGCCGCCTCGGCATCACCCCAACACCTGCGCCTGCTCCGCAGTGACCCGCCCAAAGACTCCACCGTGGCGGCGCCTGCCGAGATCACGTTGTGGTTCTCGGGCCGGCCCACGCTCGCCGTCTCCTCCGTTCGGCTGACGCACGCTGACACGGCCATCATGCTGGGTCCACTCCGCGCGCTTCCCGACAGCGCCCTCCAAACGACAATGGTGCGGCCCCTGCCCGAAGGCACGTACCGCGTTCGCTGGCGCACCGCCAGCAGCGATGGTCATCCCATCACCGGCACCTTCGACTTTGCGGTGGGAACCCGGTGATGCTGGACGCGGCCCTGCGTGGGTCGCTGTTGCTCGCTGGACTGCTGGTGACTGGCGCCGCCACCTGCGCCCTCCTCCTCCCCCACCATTCCCGCGCCCGCATCACCACGCTCGCGGTTGTCGCGAGCGTATGGTCCGTGGTGGCCCTGCCGCTCCGGCTGTTCCGGCAGGCCTCGGCCTTCGTTGATGTGGGCGAGCCCGTCGGCCCGATGCTCCGGGTGGTGCTGCGCGAGACCACGTGGGGTCTCGGTTGGACGGTTCAGCTCCTGGCGGCGTTTCTGGCGCTGATCGGTGCCGCCTGGTGGCGACGCGGCGGCTCAGGCCTTCCGCTCACCCTTGCCGCCGCAGGCCTGGCCGCTGGATCCGCCATGACGGGCCATGCGACGAGCGGTACGTGGTCGCCGGTGATCGGTGTGACGGTGCATGCCGTCCACGCCCTGGCCGCCGGCGCGTGGATCGGTACGCTGGCCGTACTCGTGCTGGCCGTGCTCCCGCGCACGCGCGCAGCGTCCGATCTGCTCGCCATTGTGGCCCGGTTCTCCCCGGTCGCGCTGGTGTCGGCAGGCGTGCTGGCCGCGGGGGGCGCGGCCATGATCTGGGTGGTCATTGCCGGGCCGCCTCGGTTGCTGGATGCTGCGTGGGGCCGTTTGCTGATGGCGAAGCTCGTGCTCGTCGGGGCGGTGGTGGCGGGGGGAGCGTGGAACTGGAAGCGCGCGACACCAGCGGTGCGGGCGGGGGCTGACCACGCCAGGCTGGTGCGCGGGGCACGTTGGGAACTCGCGATCGCGATGCTGGTGTTGCTGGTGACCGCCCTGCTGGTGGACTCGGCGCCACCGGAACGCTAAGGCGTGCCGCCCCGCTCAAGGTAGTCCGCAAAGAAGGCCGGCAGCGTACTCGCTCGCACGGCGTTCGCCGCCTTGGCGACATCATAGGCCACCCGCACGTACTCGACCGTGGCGCCGTCCATCACCACATACCCGGCACGCGGGTCCCCGTCCTTGGGCCGACCCACACTGCCGGTGTTGATCAGCGTGACGCCATCCACCACGCGGGTCCATGGCAGGTGCGTGTGGCCAAACGCCAGGACGTCACCGGCCGAAAGCCCCGCCTGCGCGATCATCTTGCGCGCAAACGCGTCGTCGCGGTCCGCCGTCCAGTACAGGGTGTTCAGGGTTGGCGTGCCGTGCACGAGGCACAGCGTGCGCCCGCGTTCATGCCCACCACTCAGGCGGATGTCCAGACGGAACGGGAGCGCCCGCAATGCGGCCTTGGTCGCCTCGCTCGTGTGTTCGAGCGTCCAGGCAAAACTCTCGTGCGAGAGCGCTTCCTGCTTCGGGTCTTCGTACTTGCAGCCGCAATGCTTGTAGCGGTGGCCGACCGTGGAATCGTAGTTCCCTGCCACCCCCTGCATGCCGGCCAGCCGCGCGACCACTTCGTCGGGCCACGGGGCGTAGCCGACAAGGTCCCCCAGGTGATACGTCGCGTCCACCTGTCGGCCGTCGATGTCGGCAAGCACCGCCTCCAGCGCCGGCAGGTTGGCATGCACGTCAGAGATCAGGGCAATCCGCATCAGGCCGACGCTGGATAGAAGCGCTGGCGCGCCCAAAGCGATACGTACACCAGCCCGACCAGCACCGGGACTTCCACCAGCGGCCCGACCACCGCCGCAAGGGCCTCACCGGAGCTCAGCCCAAAGGTCGCCACCGCCACGGCGATGGCCAGCTCGAAGTTGTTGCCCGCCGCCGTGAAGGACAGGGACGCGGTCTCCTCGTAGGTGAAACCGAGCTTGTACGAAATCAGGAACGCGAGTCCGAACATCACGGCGAAGTACACCACCAGCGGGATGGCAATGCGGATCACGTCTACCGGTGAGGCCAGGATCCGGTCACCCTGCATGGCGAACATCAGGACAATGGTATAGAGCAGTCCGAGCAGGGCCGTGGGTCCGATGCGCCTGAGGAAGACGCCTTCGTACCAGTCGTTGCCACGCCGGGCCACCAGGATACGGCGGGTGAGGTAGCCTGCCGCCAGCGGGATACCCAGGAAGATGGCCACGCTGCGCGCGATCTCCATCACGGAAATATCCAGCGTCGTGGTGGCCTGACCCAGCCAGCCGGGCAGTACGGCGAGGAAGAAGTATCCGAGCAGCGAATACGTGAGGATCTGGAACACCGAGTTCAGGGCCACCAGTGCGGCGGCCAGTTCGTTCGAGCCGCGCGCGAGATGATTCCAGATGAGCACCATGGCAATACAGCGCGCCAGGCCGACAATAATGAGTCCGTTGCGGTAGGCCGGCAGGTCGGGCAGCAGCAGCCACGCCACCGTGAACATCACGATCGGTCCAAGAATCCAGTTGAGCGCGAGTGACGTGCCGAGCAGCCGCGGATTGCCGGCGTGGCGCGGGATCAGGTCGTACCGCACACGCGCGAGCACCGGGTACATCATCCACAGCAGCCCGATGGCGATGGGCACCGAGACGCCGGACAGCTGGACCGCGTCGAGGGCGGCACCGAGATTGGGCGCGACGCGCCCCAACAGCAGGCCGGTCGCCATGGCGAGAAAGATCCAGACCGGCAGGAACCGGTCGAGCGTGGACAGCCGACGGTCGTCGCTCACGCGGGCTTGGTGGCCCGGATGAACGCGGAGTAGATCCTGCCGTCCACTTCCGGCGCCAGAGCATCGGCGTCCAGGCCGGCATCGGCCAGGAACGCCCGGGCGTCTTCCAGCCTGTAGACGCGCGTCGGCTCGAGCCCCACATCCACGAAACCTGTGGCGCGCAGCTTGTCGGCGAACACACTCTCCTCCAGCGCGCCCGCGACACAGCCCACCCACGCTTCCATGCTCGCGCGCACAGCGGGCGGCATATCCCCCTGCACCACCACGTCGGAGACCGCGAACCGGCCACCGGGCTTGAGGACGCGGAACGCTTCGCGGAGCACGCGGTCCTTGTCGGCCGAGAGGTTGATCACGCAGTTCGAGATGATGACGTCCACCGACGCGTCCGGCAGAGGGATCTGCTCGATCTCGCCCTTAAGGAACTCGACGTTCGTCGCCCCCGCCTTTTCCGCGTTGCTGCGGGCCAGCGCCAGCATCTCGTCGGTCATGTCCAAACCGTAGGCCTTCCCCGTGGGACCGACCCGCTTGGCCGACAACAGGACGTCAATGCCACCGCCCGAACCCAGGTCGAGCACCACCTCCCCAGGGTGTAGCTCGGCGAGCGCGGTCGGATTCCCGCAGCCCAATGAGGCCAGCAGGGCTTCGCTCGGGATCTGCGACGCCTGCACCTGGTCGTAGAGATCCCTGGAAATCGGATCCTGCGTACCACATCCCGACCCACACCCGCATCCCTCCCCCCCACCCTGCGCAATCTCTCCATACTTCTGGCGCACGATATCGCGCACATTCGGATCCCGCGTAATTGAGATGGTCATGGTTTGCCTCTGATAGGTTGTCGGTGCACGGTGCACGGTGTATGGTGTCAGCACGCACATCCTGGAACACCTTGCTCCGCCGCATGGTCGTAGGTGGCCAGCGCTTCCTCAATCACACAGCGACATGCTTCCAGGCCTTCGCGATCCAGGGCGTAGTACGACCAGCGTCCCTGCTTCCGGTGTGTGACGAGGCCGGCCTCGCGGAGGATGCGGAGATGATGGGACAGGAGCGGTTGCGGCACATCAATCTGGGCCACCAGGTCACAGACGCACTTCTCGCCGCCAGCCACAATATCGAGGATGCGGAGGCGCGTTGCGTCGCCCAGGGCCTTGAACGGCAGCGCCGTGGATTGCGTAGTTAACACAAGCTCAATATATCAACGTTTATTGATGCGTCAAGCTCGCATTTGTGCTCGCTCGATGTGCCGTTCGGCATCGTGCAGATGCGCGGGAACGGTGGCTCCATGGACCTGACGGGCTTCGGGACGGACGCGCGGTCGTCGATTACCGAAACGCCCCGGACCATGCCAGGCGGCTGAGAGAGCGGCCCAAGGGCCCCCTGTCACGCTGGACGGGCTCCCCCGACAGAAGTCAGAACCCTGTCGGGAGCTATCGTTGCAGGTTCAGCGAGTCCAGCAAGGCACGCGCCCACGCGCCAAGGCTGTCGGTGGCCGGAACCTGGCGCAGCAGGTCCACCGCGCGCGCGGTATCGCCAATGCCAAGCGCCGCCTTGGCCTGCGTCACCAGGTGGGAGTCCTGGCCTTTGGGCTGGCCGGTCTCGTCGCCCGTGACGAACACCACCAGCAAAGCCGCCGCAGCGAGCAGGCCCCCCATCGCCACCCAGCGTGGTCCGCGCCGCTGGCGCCACGACCCGCGCACCGCCACGGCCAGCCGCACATCAGCCTGGCAGTCCGCGCACGCCACCATGTGATCCTCGAACGCGGTGCGGTCGGCGGCAGGCAGGGTGCCTGCCACCCAGCGAGCGGCGGTGTCGTGGTCACGGAACGAGGTGCAGGTGGCGTTCATGGTGTGGTCGTATCCCCCGCAGGTGTAGTCGAGGTCACATGCGTATCGTGACGTTCGGTCAGGGCCGCGCGCAACCGAGCCAGCGCGCGCTCCTTGCGCTTGCGTATGCGCTCGGGGGGTTCACCGCGCCGGCGGGCGATCTCCGTGGGCTCCAGACCCTCGAAGAAACACAGCCGCAGGAGCTCGCGGTCGGGAGCAGCCAGTCCGTCAAGTGCCCGCCGGACCCGAGCGCGTTCATCGCCCCGGATAATGACCGCAAGCGCGTTGGGCCCTGCGTCCATGGGCTCCGGCACGGCGTCGAGCGGCAGGACGCGGGCGCTCCGCCGGTGCACATCGGCGATGACATGCCGCGCAATGCCCGCGACGAACGCGCCGAGTCGCTCGGGATCGTCGGGGCGGCCCGCCGCGATGGCCGCCACGGCGCGCGCCATCGTCTCCTGCGCCGCCTCGTCCGCCGCGTCGGCATCCCGCAGGCCACGCAGCGCCATCAGGCGCACACCGGCGCGGAGCGTCTCGAGTTGGGCGGGATCCATGACCGCAAGAACATCATTCGCTTGCGCGGCTTCTGCCACCCCTCTAACGTGCGTGCAGTGCGTACGCCCTCCCTGCTCCTCCCGATCATTGGCCTGCTCGCTGCCTGCGGCAGCCCGGACGACCAAGCCGCATCCACCGCCGGTGATGAGGCGAAGGAGACCGCTGTCCCGGCCTTTCCCGTTCGGCAGGGGCCCACGGCGCTGGCGCTGATCATTGCCATCTCCGACTACGGGGCGCCGCCCGCCGACATGAAGAATGACCGCGGCCAGGACGTGCTCGGCTACCGCGCGCTGAATGCCGCCAACGACGTGCCCTACATTCGCGGCGCGCTCGAACAGCACGGATTTCCGACGGAGAACATCCGGGAGCTGCGCGATGCCGCCGCCACGCGCGACGGCATCCTTGGCGCGTTGGACGCGCTGGTCGAGGCCGCGGGCGAGGGAGACATCGTCGTCATTCATTATTCCGGTCACGGGCACCAGGTGACGGACGACGACGGCCCTGCGGACGAGCTGGACGGGTACGACGAAGTGCTCGTGCCGTATGGCGCGCCCGCCGAGCTGGTGCCCGGCTACCTCGGCGAGTATCACATCCGTGACGACACGGTCGGCCATTACGTGCGGCGCCTGCGCGAGAAGGTGGGACCCACCGGCAACGTGACGCTGTTCCTCGACGCGTGTTACTCGGGCACGGCCACGCGCGGCGCGGACGATCAACTCCCCGTGCGTGGCGGCCTGCCGCCGATTGGCGCACCGCACGCGCAGGCACGCGCGCGCACGCGAAGCGGCGGGGGCGCCGCCCAGGGAATCGGGTTCCAGGTCACGGCGACAGGTGACTCGTCCCGCCTCGCGCCATTCGCGGTCTTGAGTGCCGCCCGACATGACGAGGTGGCGCGCGAGGTCTACGCGCCGGATGGCACGACGGTCATGGGGTCGCTCACGTACGCGCTGGCACAGGCCCTGCCCCGCCTGCGTCCTGGTGATACGTATGCCACGCTGTTCACCTACGTCACGTCCGCACTGAACGGTCGCGCCCGCCAGACTCCCCAGCTGGAAGGTGACCGCCGAGCTGTCGTGTTCGGCTCGACGTTCGTGCGTGATCAGGCGCCCAGTGTGCGCGTGGCCCAGATACTGGATGCGCGGCGCGTCGAACTGGATCACGGCGGACTGGTCGGCCTCAACCGGGCGAGCGTGGTTGCGTTCTTCCCGCCCAGCGGTCACCTGGATAGCACGCCCGCGTGGGTACGCGGCACCGTTGTCCAGGCCTCGCCGACGCGGGCGGTGGTGGAGCTGGAAACGGCGGCGGCCGCGGGCGTGAACTTGCTGGAAGCGCGCGTGCTGGCGGAACGGCTGGCGTATGGCGAGCAAGTGGTACGGGTCGCCATCGCCCCGACCGTGCCGTCGGCCGTGGCCGACTCCATTCGCCAGCGCCTCGCCAACACCGGGATGGTGACCATGGTGCGCGCCAACCAGGCGCCGGACGTGTTGATCGGGTCACAGCCAATGGCCGTGGCCGACGAGCGCGCGCTCGCCCCGCCGGGGGCGTCGGCGGCACTGACGGCACGGCGCGTCGAGGACTGGGCACGGAATCAGTACCTGCGGCGCCTCAGCCTGGAACGCCCGGAAATCCGGGTGAACTTCGAACTGGCCGTGGTCCGGCATCTGGGTGGCGACCGCTGCACCAGTCCCCATTGGGCAACGGCCGCAAGCCATGCCGGACACAACGGCGGCGGGCTCTGGACACTGCCCCCCGAAACGGACTATGTTCTTCGCGTCCACAACCAGAGTGACGTACCCCTGTACTTCGCCGTGCTCGACCTCATGCCACCGGGTGATACGGTGACATTGGTCAAGGCGCTCTATCCCGAGCTGGAGCATTCGGCCGATGCGGCAGTGCTCCCTCCCGGCCAATCCCTGCAGATTCCCGAAACGTGCTTCTTCACCGAGCCGACCGATGGCTCGGAGACGTTGAAATTGATCGTGTCAACCGACCCGATTCCCGTCGAACAGCTCATCGGCATGCGCACGCGCTCTTCGGCGCGCCGCTCCGATGTGCCCATGACCGCCACCCGCGAATTGCAGCTCCGGGTTACCACACCCCCACGGAATTGAGAGAGACCATGCGTCGAACCCTGATGGTGCTGACCGGTATCGTACTCGTGACCGCCTGTGGCAGCGTAGACAAGGCGGCGAACCCCAAAGCGATGGATGCCGTGAGCATGGGCGCCGCGACCGCCGTGAGCATGGGCGCCGCGACC
>JBBDNM010000042.1:16602-29024 GCA_040877595.1 Gemmatimonadales bacterium
GCCGTGAGCATGGGCGCCGCGACCGCCGTGAGCATGGGCGCCGCGACCAAGGAAGCCGCCGGCCCGTCGGCGCGTACCGCAGGCTTCTTCAGCCGCAGTGCCGAATCACCGGCGCAGAAGTCCATCGCCCACATTGCGCTCGGCGAGACCGCCAACGGCACCCTGGCCGCGTCGGACGAGGTGCTCGATGACGGCGAGTACGTAGACTTCTGGACCCTGTCCGTCCCCACGGGCCAGACGGTGGATATCCAGATGCGGTCGACGACGTTCGATACCTACCTCGGGCTGGTCGCGGGCACCATGGGCGAGCCAGGCGAGATAATGGGCACGAACGACGACGCCGACGGCAGCACCAACTCGCGGCTTCAGGGTCATCTGGCGGCAGGCAACTATGTGATCTTCGCGACGTCGTACCGCGCGGCCACGACCGGGGCGTACGCGTTGTCGGTCACGGGGAGCGGTGCGGCGGCCGGCGCCGGTGGCCAGATTCAGGCCGGCCAGACGGTGTCAAGTCAGCTCAGCGGGTCCGATCCCGTGCTCGGTGATGACAGCCATTACCAGCTCTGGTCGTTCCGTGGGAACGCGGGTGATCAGGTCATCATCCGTATGGAGTCGGGCCGATTCGACACGTTTCTGCATCTGCTCCAGGGCGCCGGCCTGGCCGGAGAGACGATCGCCACCGATGACGACGGCGCGGGCGGGACCAACTCGCAGATCGCCATTGCGCTCCCCGAAGCCGGCACGTACACCATCGTGGCCAACTCCTATGCCGCGGGCGCTACCGGCGCGTACACCCTGAACCTGCAGCAGGTGAACAACGACTGGGCCGCGCGCTTCCCCGGGGGCGGAGACCCGAACGGCAAGTACGCGGTGGTCGTAGGCATTGACGACTATCCTGGCACGCCGAACGACCTGCGTGGCCCGATTGACGATGCGACGCTGGTGCGCGATGTGCTTATCGAACGGTTCGGGTTCCCCGCCGAGAACGTGGTGTTCCTGCGGGACGGTGAAGGCAACCGCGCCGCGATTGCCAACGCGATCGTCCGACACCTGGGTCAAGCGGGCCCTGACGGCACGGCGGTGTTCTTCTATTCGGGTCACGGTATGCGCCTGCGTGAGAACATCGGCGTCACGGGCCGTCTGGACCCCGAAACCGGGAACAACGTGGACGAGGCCCTGGCGGTGTGGGACGGCATGATCCTCGATGAAGAGATGGCCCTGTTGCTCCAGTACATTCAGGCACGCAACCAGCTGGTCGTGATTGATGCCTGCTTCTCCGGCACCGCGACGCGCGGCGGCGACGCCATGCCCAAGTTCATCGCGGCCTCCGAGGTCGACAATATTCGTAAACCCACGAACTTCATCACCAACGAACTGGGTGCGGGCCTCGGCTTTGGCGGGGGTGTCCGCGCGCTGGAACAAGCGCTGACTCGTCCGGACCGGCATCTGCTGATGGCGGCGTCGTCAGAAGACCAGCTCTCGTGGGCCATCGGCCGCTGGCCGGACCGCAGTGGTCCCGCCAGTCTGTACACCTACTACTGGGCCAAGATGGCGCGCGCCGTGCCGCTCACCACGACGTTCAACCAGTTGCACCGCGTCGTGTCGGACTCGGTCAACGCGTTCGTGAGCCGGAACGCGAACATCGAAACGCAGACAGCCCAGATCATGGGGCCCAACAGCAACACGAGCCTCGGCGCGTTCTTCAGGACGCGATAACCTATGACCCGACCGGCGCGTTTCCTCCTCCTGCTCAGCCTGCTGAGCCCGTTCCTGGCGGCTGCCCAGGATGAGGAACGCACCCGTTCGGGCCGTCGGGGCGCGGCGGCGGCGCGCTCGACGGCCGTGGGCCGGTATGTATTCGTCGGCATCGGGATTGATGACTACCGCCACCCGATTGCCTGGCCCCGACTCCAGAACGCGGTGAACGACGTCACCGGCATTCGGGAAGTCCTCACCGAGTATTCGTTCATCGCGCCGCCGGAGCTGCAGTTCACCAATACCCGGGCCACCCGTGCGGCCTTGCTGGATTCCCTGCTGCCGGCGCTCGACCGCTTCCTTGAGCAGACCGACAACGTCGTACTGTTCTTTGCCGGCCACGGGCACACGCACCAGGTGACCGCCGGTGGCGAGGTGCTTGAAACCACCGGGTACATCATCCCGCATGACGGCGGTCAGGACGACCGCCACTCCTGGATTGCCATCGAGACCCTGCTCAACGACGTGGCACGCCTGCCCGCGCGGCACATTCTCGTCATTCTCGATTCGTGTCACTCGGGCATGGCCCTCTCCGGCACCAAGACCCGCGCCGGCGGCGTCGTCACCGGCGCCATGGCCGATCTGGTCGCGCAGGTGAGTCGCCGTGTGGTCACCTCCGCCCGCGCGAACGAGAAGGCGCTGGATCAGGGCCCCTTCCCCGGGCACTCCCTGTTCACGGGCTGGCTGGTGGAAGGCCTGCGCCGCGGGCTCTCAGCTGATGTGACGGCGGGCGGCATGGATATCAATCGCGACGAGATCATCACCACCGCCGAGATGTACGCGTATGTACGGGGCCAGGTCGAGATCTTCCCCAGCGCGTCCCAGATTCCCGACTTCGGCACGTTCAAGTTCGATCAGGCCGGCGAGTTTGTCCTGTTGCTCGACCACGATCCGTTCGAGAACGCGTTCGAGAACGCGATCACCATCTATCGCAGCGCCGCCCGGTTCGGACCGGACAGCGCCTCCGTGCGCGTGCAGTTCATGGCGGCCGTGGACACCGCGCTCGGATTGGCCGAAGAGGGGCCCCAGGAAGCGTACCTGCGGTTCCTGACCGCCGATGCGCAGGGCAAGGACGGCAACGCGCTTGCCGCGCTCGAACGCTTGCACACGTACTTCACCGAGCAACGACCCATCCCCATGGAGGTGGCCGACCTCCAGGCCAACCTCTCCCTGCGGCAACGCTTCTGCAGCAAGAACGCGTGCCCCACCGACGACGTCGCGTCCGGAGCCCCATGACCGTCCTGCGCCTGCTCTCGCTCGCCCTGCTTTTCCCCGCGGCCCTCCCGGCCCAGGGCTCGATCCTGAACTTCCTGCCGGTCACGGGGCGTGAGGCACGGGCCGGCACGGAGCTGCTCGGCCAACTACAGGACACGGATGCCACGATGCCATGGGGCCATCGCGTTCAGGCGTGGACGTATCAGGGACGCTCGGGTGAAGCGGTACGGATTGACCTGCGGTCCAACGACTTCGACGCATTTCTGTTTCTGTCGGGACCGGGCATGGACAACGACCTGACCGATGACGATGGGGGCGAGGGGTTGAACAGCCGCCTGTGCGCGGTCCTGCCGTCCAATGGCACGTACCGCATCGTGGCGGCGTCCTTGGGAGGTCAGTCGGGACGCTACAGCATCACGATCGCACCGGACGCGGACGCGGCCAGTGGCGGCTGCGAGGATGACGCGGCCAACACGGGCGATATCACGGACGTCAGCCAACTGAGCACCGAAGGCCGCGTACTGACTGTGGGATCCACGCAGCGTGGCTCGTTGACGCCGCACGGCACCACGTTCTTCAACCGACCGGTCCAGGCCTACGGATTCGAAGCGCGCCGCGGCCAGACGGTGACGTTCGACCTGCATTCCGAGGCGTTCGATGCGTTCCTCGTGATCGTCGGGCCGGGACTCACCGAACCGCTCTCGGATGACGACGGTGCGGGCGGCTGCAACTCCCGCATTGTGTTCGAGGCGCCGAGTGATGGGCTGTATCGCGTGGTTGCTTCAGGACTGGGATCACCGGAAGGGTCGTACACGCTCGCCGCCCACCGGCAGGCGCCGGCGGCGACTCATGCGCCGTGTGTTCCACCGAGCAGCGGCAACGAAGGCAATCCCGCCGACATGACACCCACGGGAGCGTTGACGCTCGGGCGGGCCACCTCCGGGCGGTTGAGTGGAAGCGAGCCCCAATGGTCGAGCCGGCCCGTGCACGCATGGACGCTAAGTGGACGCGCGGGCGACCGTATCCGGATTGACCTGCAGTCGGATGAGTTCGATGCCTATCTGGGCCTCATGGGTCCGGGCTACGAGACGATCCTGACCAACGACGACGGCGGCGACGGCCTCAACTCCCGTCTCTGTCTCGTGCTCCCTGCCCCCGGCACGTACCGCGTCTTGACGGCCGCGTTCGGGTCGTCGGGCCAAGGTACGTACACGGTGTCGGCTGTGGCCGAGGCATGCGAACCCCTGACGTTATCGACGGCACAACGCACCGAGCAGCTCACGGCGTTGACAACGACCGGACGGTTGCGGCCGGAAGTGGAGGCGCAGGGCACGCTGACGGGCAGCGAGCCTGCCCATCCGGACCGCGGCACACCGGTCCAGCTGTGGACCATTGACGCGCAGGCCGGCCAGACGCTGACCGTGGACATGATGTCCACCGCCTTCGACGCGTACTTGTTCGTGTCGGGGCCCGGGCTTGAGGTGTTGTCGAACGACGACGGCGGCGGGTGTCGCAATGCGCGCGTGGCGGTCACGTTCCCCGAGCGCGGCACGTATCGCGTACTCGCGACCGCTTTCAGCACAGGTGCCGCCGGGGCCTATCGCCTGATCGCCACCACAACCCCCGGACCGGCGCGGCCGTGTGAGACTGAAGAAGGCACCACCTCCACCGTGGACGGCAGCGAGGTCGCCAATCTGCTGATGGCGCGTGACCGACTGTTGCCCCGCCCACAACCCGCAGGCCGCCCTGGCGCCGGTATCGCCCAATTGGCCGGCATGGAGATCAACAGCGCCCTTGCCACGACCGACGAGCGCATCGGCTCGGGCCGTCGGGCCCAAGTCTGGGGCCTCCAGCTGCAGGCGGGCGATGAAGTGACCGTAGATCTGATGAGCGCGGAGTTCGATGCCTACCTGTATGTCACGGGACCCGGAATTGCAGGCGCCTACGGCGACGATGATGGCGGGGACGGACTCAATTCACGGATTGTGTTCACGGCGACGGCGAATGGAACCTACCGATTGGTGGCGTCGGCCCTGCAGAATGACGCGACGGGCGCGTTTACGTTGCGGATCGTGCGGCGGGTGAGCGGGAACTGATCGCCGCTAGCCGCGCGGCAGTTCTTCGACGGGGCAGGACGCCACGCGGCCGTCAATGATCCGCTTGCCGTACTCGCAGCAGCCGGCAATGGCGGCGCTCTCCGTGGCATACGTCTCGGAGCTACTGTACGCCCGCGTGCGGCGGTGGTGACTGATCAGGAGATCGCTGGTCCACCGCCCCGATCCACGAATCTGGAACGTGCGTGGCGTGATCGAGAATCCTTTGTACATCACCGAGGCCATGGGGTAACATACCCTGATGCGAATCCTGACGCTGACCGCCCTGCTGGGCGCCCTGGCCTGCGCGACCGCCGACCCCGGCCGCGACGCCCAAGGCACCACGACCGCCGTAACGTCTGACCACCGCCTCGCTTCGGAAGCCGCCATGGCCGTGCTCGAGCACGGCGGCAACGCGATGGATGCCGCCATCACCGCGGCGGGCGTGCTCGCGGTCGCGCGCCCGCACATGAACGGCGTGGGTGGCGACCTCTTCCTGCTGTACTACGACGCCGCGACACAACGTACGTACGGCCTCAACGCGTCAGGACGCGCGGGCGCGCGCGCGACAATTGCCGCTGTGCGCCAAGTGGTGGGTGACACCGAATCGTTCCCGGAGACTGGCCCGCTGAGTGTTTCGGTGCCCGGCGCTGTCTCCGGATGGGCCGCCGCGTTGGCGCGCTTCGGCAGCATCTCGTTTGCCGATGCGCTGGAGCCCGCCGCACGTCTCGCGCGGGCCGGCCTGCCCATCTCCGAACGACTGGCGCTCGATATCGCCGAGGAACGCGAAAAACTCGCGGCGGAGCCCGAAGCGGCCGGGATCTACCTCGCCGAGGGCACCGTGCTCCGGCAGGACGACCTGGCCGCCACGCTCGACCGTCTGCGCGCCAACGGACCCGACGAGTTGTATCGTGGGGAAACCGGTAGGCGACTCGTCACCTACTTGACCGAGCGCGGCGGATTCCTCACGCAAGACGACCTGGCCCACCATCGCGCCGAGTGGGTGGAGCCGATCACGCTCGGGTATCGCGGCCTCACGGTCGCCGCCATGCCGCCCAACACGCAGGGCGTCATGCTGCTGGAAGCGCTGGCCCTGATCGAGCGCTTCGATGTCGCCGCACTCGGTCATAACACGTCCGACTATTTCCATGTGCTCGCGGAGGCCCTGCGCATCGCGGTGACCGACCGCGACTCCAGCATTGCCGACCCGGCCGCCATGCGCGTCACGGTCGGACAGCTGCTGGCCCTGGAGCGTATCGCCTCGCTGTCCGCCACAATTGATCCCACCGGACGCGCGCCAGGCGCCGACGTGACCGCTGCCGCCGATCACCCCAATACCGTCTATGTGAGCGTGGTGGACTCGGCGGGCAATGCGGTCTCGCTCATCCAGAGCCTGTTTCATGCGTTCGGCTCTGGATTGATCGTGCCCGGCACCGGCGTGATCCTGCACAACCGCGGGTCGCTGTACGCACTCGATCCCGCGCACCCGAACGCGCTGGCACCCGGACGGTTGCCCTATCACACTCTGACGCCGGCCATGGCGCTGCGCGATGGCCGCCCCTGGCTGGTGTTCGGCACGCCGGGTGGTGACGGTCAGGTCCACACGCTCGCGCAGGTGCTCAACAACATGCTGGTGTTCGGCATGACACCACAGGAGGCGATTGACGCTCCGCGCCTGCGGCGGTTGCCGAGCGGCGGGCTGTCCATTGAAGATCGCGTACCCGCAACGGTGCTCGATGCGCTGAGGGCGCGCGGATACAACGTGCGGGCGCGCGCAGGGTGGACGGCGGAGTTTGGCGGGGCCCAGGCGATTCTCGTGACACCCGAAGGCCTGCGGGCCGGTGCCGACCGGCGACGCGAGGCGTGGGCGCTGGCGCGCTAGCTCCAACAGTCCGAGGGCTCCCTGCGTATGATTGAACACCATGCGCGCACGCCCCCTCCTCCCATTGCTCGCCGTTACCCTCTCCGCCTGCGCCCAGAATTTCTACGGCTCGGCGGCCGAGTGGACCCATAGCGACCGCGCAGCCATCGCCGCGGACGGTATCGAGGAGCTGCGGCTCTCCTCTCGACAGGGGCCGATCCGGCTGGAGGCGGGTGCCGACGACTCGATCCGCGTCGAGCTCCGCGTGGGCCCGGCGCTCGACCCGCTGGGCACCACGCACACCTGTGACCTCGGCCCCTACCCACCGCTGGTTGCGCTCGAGGCGTCTGGACGCCGTCTGCGGATTGCGACGGACCTGATCCTCCCGATGGCGTGCGTGGCCGAGTGGGTCATTGTGCAGCCGGCGGCGGTCGCGGCACAGGCCGGGGTCACGGCCGGCCACGTCACCGTGACGGGCCTCGCGGGTGGGGTCCGCGTGCTGGTGAGCACGGGCGACATCACGGTGCGCGTGACGGACGGACCGGTGACGGCCGAGACCGGCACGGGCCGCATCGAACTCATTTATGACGGGGGGACGTTTGGCGGGGTCACTGCCGAGACGCGCACGGGATCCATCGGGTTGTTCGTGAATGGTAACGAACGCACGCACCAGCGGGCGCTGGGGGCGGGCGACGCGATCAAGTTGGATGGTCCTGAAACGAACGCGCTGCGCGTGAGCGTCCACGTGGGTGATATCCTCGTGCGATTGGGGTCGGCGCCGCCACGCTGACGGTCGGCGCCCCAAGGGGATGCCGCCCGCTACGCTTCCTGGCGCCGCCGTTTGGCTTCATAGAGCACACCGTCCGCCCGCCCGATCAACGCCTCCACCGTCTCGCCATCGCGGGGGTAGACCGCGACCCCCATGCTTGCGCTGATCGGCGGTTGCTCCTCCTCCCGACGGAACCGCTCGGCGACTCGCCGGGCGAGGTGACGCGCCGACGCTTCCTCAGACTCCGGCAGGACCACCGCAAACTCGTCCCCGCCAAACCGCGCCACAACATCCACCACGCGGCAGGAGCCGCGCAGCACCTCCGCCAGGCGGCACAGCGCGATCCCGGTCGGGGCCCAAACCGGGGTGGCGCTGGGGTGCGCAAAGGCAAGGCGCAAGCCGAGCTTGCCGGCGACGATGTAAGACCGCGGCAAGGCCGGCCAGCAGCAGCAGGTGGCGCGACCGGGGCCATTCCATGGCCCATTCGTTAGCCAAAGAGGGGTCCGGCGGGCCGTGGCGGCCGTCACCTACACGGGGGACGATAAACGTAAGCTCAATGGTTGCAACATGTTAGATAGGGCTCACTCCGCAAACGAATACGCAGGTCGCACGCGCTCAAGCCGCCCGGGAACCCCGACCGCGACGGGCTGCCATGCGCCTTGGGCATACCGCTCATACCCGCGGAACGCACAGAGCCGGCCGGCGGCGGTCCGGGGATCAGGACCATCCATGAGTTGAAAGTAAAGGTGCGGCATGGTGGAATTGCCGGAATTGCCCACGGCCCCGAGCCTGGTGCCGGAGGGCACCTCATCTCCGGGATCGACGCCGATGCTGCCTTGGCGAAGATGGGCGTACAGTGCGACGCCCGGTTCGCCTTCCAATACCACGAAGTTGCCGGTCAGAGGCCAAAAGTCGTCGCCCGCTGAATAGGAGCCGAACACCGCCACATTCACGCGCAGGAGTTCCCAAAGGCCATGGACACGTTTCCGGTCCGGCCAGCCATCGCCCACCGCGATCACTCGGCCCGCGAACGCTGACCGGACAGGTTGATTCCAGCAGTAGAACGAACTGGCCGGCACCCCCAACAGCAGATGCCGCCAGGTAGCCCCCCTGCCGGGTCGCTGCGTGGTCCAATCGAGCCGTATGAAATCCAGCGCGAACCGCTGGGCGAAGAAATCCGTGCCATGGCTCGGGATCCGCTCGGCGGGCGTGTTCAGGGCTGTCCACTCCCCACGCAGCGGGAAGTCCACGACGGTCGCTGTCGAAGCGTCCAGATCGGATGCCTTCATGTCTCCGCTTCCGGGGGAGGGCGATGCTAGTTTCGGACCAGTCGGTACATGCGTATGTGCTCGACATCGAGATCGTTCGATGCTACGCCGAGCACAAAGTCGCCTCCGATCTGGCGAATCGCGAGCCCCTTCGGCGTCTCGACCGTCCCGAGCATGCGGTCGCTCACGTCGAACACCACCCAGCGCGGCTGCTCGTCACCGGATCCCTGCTCCTGGACCCACAGATGCCCCACGTCGTCCATGAGGATCCGGCCAAAGGCCGGCATCTCCTGCGGATACGGCAGACCGTCGAGCTCGCGCCGGATCCGCTGCGGATCCCCCTGCACGAAACCCTCCAGCACGCCCTGCTTGAAGGCGGCTATGTCGCTTGGCGTGACGGGCGTGTTGGCGCGCATGACTTGGATGATGGCGACGAGGTTGCCGCTCAGGCTGTACCGGCGCAGTTCGAAGCGATCCTGCGTACCCGCGACGAACCACCCGGTGCCGGTCGCGAACACGGCCCGTCGTCCGAAGGGGCGAGAGCGCTCGTACACCCGCAAGCCGGACCCCACCTGCTGGGTGCTGACGATCTGCTCGTAGCCGGGGAAGACGCCGAGCGAGTCGCGAGAGGTGCCGTCGGTCGGCACGCGCCATAGCACAGACGGTGTCCGGCGCAGACCGTCGGCTCCGCCAAACACCGACTCCTCGATCAGCAACGAACCATCGTCGAAGACGCCGGTGACCGCGCCGCGCACGTTGAGCGGCGCCGATCGGACGAAAGTCCCTTCCTCATCGAAGACCGCCACACGACGGTTCCCCGTATCCCACACCACGAGCGAGTCCGGGCCGTAGCGCCCGATCCATGCGATCGATTGGAACTCCCCCGGTCCCCCACCCTGCCGGCCGGCATCCCGCATGTGGCGACCGTTCTCATCGTAGAATTTCAATTGATGTGTGCCGGCGTTGGCCACCACGATCACGCCATCCGCGCGACGCACCGCACCGCGCACGCGGAATAACTGGTAGGCCGCGTCGCCCTCGGCGCCTCCGATTTCCGTCACCGGTGGCTCAGCGACGCGCCATCCAGTTGTTGGCACCCAAACGGGCTCGCTGTTGCGTGTGATCGTGACCCCGGCGCTGTCCTGCACCGAGAAGCCCTCACCCGGCGCATCGCCGCAACCAGCAAGGCCGCAGGCCATCGTCACAGCCGCGAGTTGGGCAAGCACCGAACGCACCACGGGCCTCCAGTCAGGGCCGAGTCGTCTACCCTTTACACCTTACACCTTACACGTCCGTCGTACACCGTCACCTCGCCGCTCCCTACGGTTCCTGATCGCCGCTGGACGCCCGTTCGAGCATCTCGACCCATTCGCGCAACAGCTCCTGCCCCGCGTTCTCGATGTACCACCCCATCTTCCGGTTGCGACGCGATCAAGCTGGACGGCTCGATATTGAACGCCGTGAGCGTGCTGGTGAACGTGGGCGGGATCACCCTGCGGTTGGGGCCGCAGTCCTGACGTCGGGCACTACGGTTCGCGCCTGGTGATTCCTGCCAGCTGGTCAAAGTCGCGATCGAAACTGCAGATCGCTTCGAGTCCCTGTTCCATCACGACCGCGGCGTGCAGCGCGTCCCGCGCCATGACGGCGGCGTACCGGTCGAGCAACGCGCGCGCACGGTCCAGTTCCGTGACGGTGATCGGAAAGACGACCGGAAAGATGACGCGCGCCTGGTCGAACACGCGCCGTCCCTCCGCCCAGCGGCCCAGCGCGCGATAGCGGTGCAGCACCTCCTGTAACACCTCCGCGTCGAGCGCCGCCTCGAGGTCCCCCGACGCCACCCGCCGAAGCAGGTGCACGCTCGCGGCCTTGTGCGGATGCGCCGCCCCCGCTGCGTACATCAACACGTTGGCATCCACCAGGATCACGAAACGTCCTCCGCGTCCGGCACCGATTCACGCTTCATGTCCGCGACCGTTCCGACCGGCAGGCCCAGTTGGGCCAGCACAGCGACCGCGGCCAAGCGGTCGGTGGTCGAACGCAGGCCGTACTGCTCGACACACGCCGCCCGCACCAGTTCGCCGAGGCTCACGCCTCGGGCCTCGGCAACCCGCATGAGCCGCTGATGCAATTCCGGCGAGAAAAGGATGGTAGTCTTCTTGGATAGCTCCATATACGCCTCCATATATGGAACATAATATGTCCTATTTGCTCGGTCAACTCGTCAGATGTTGGTGGGATTCTGCACCGCGGGCCTCCCAGTCAGGGCCGAGTCGTCTACCCTTTACACCTTACACCTTACACGTCCGTCGTACACCGTCACCTCGCCGCTCCCTACGGTTCCTGATCGCCGCTGGACGCCCGTTCGAGCATCTCGACCCATTCGCGCAACAGCTCCTGCCCCGCGTTCTCGATGTACCACCCCATCTTCCGGTTGAACTCCTGGGCGGTGTTCCCGCTCGCGACTATCGGCAGCCAGATGGCCTGCAAAGCGGCCGGTGTCGTGCCTGCGAGGCACAGTGTGGACAGCAGAAGCAAGGTGAGGGCTGATGTCATCGTAACCTACGGCCTAGTTGCGGCGACCCTCGATCAGGCGGAACCCCTCCGCACTGGTACGGATCGCACTGAGGGACCACCCGGGCAGCGCCAGCAACAACTCGGCGTCGCTATACACCACGTGCATGCAGCCTCGCGTCGGATTATCCGCAGCGGCCGCCGGTGCGTACGACGACGGATTAAAAACAAAGAACCCGTACCCGCCTGCACCTACCACCCGTGTCGCCTCCGCTACGGCTTCCGGCATGTCGTCCCGGCTCAAGTTGTCCAGGATGAGGGCGGCCAGGACGCCGGTGAACGTGGCGCGTGCAAACGGAAGTCGCAGAACGTCACCAGTCACCCACGTGAGGGCTTGGCCCCGTCGCGTCGACCAGGCCTTGGCCGCCCGTACACCTTCCGCCGCATAGTCCATCCCTACCAATGGTGCGCCGTTGGAAGACGCCAGGTACGTGGCCCACCGCCCGAATCCACACCCCAGATCCAGGATCGGACCCGCACAGTCGCCAAGATACCGCCGGGCCTCCTCCATGGCATTCGACGCTGGCGCTGCATACCAGTCCTTCGGGATCGCCCGAAAGATGCCCTGCCACACTTCTCGATCATGGACCCGATAGCTGTCATGGTCCGCCATGGGCGCAGCCGTATGTCCTTTCGCGTGACGAGAATGCTCCCGGCCCTCTGTCGGCTTTACCGGCCGACGATGATCAACGCACCCGCTGCGATGGCCAGATGCCCAACACCAGCATGCCGAGATTCTTGGTCACGTTCATGGCGAGCCTCCTGTGAAAAGATCAACCTGCATCCGCGCGTTCAGATCGCCAGTGATAATCGCGCTCCAGGCGCCCACGCTCCAGCTAGTGTAGTGAGTCACAAGTCTCTTGCGTAATGACCGGTCGCGCCGTATACTA
>JBBDNM010000043.1:0-28837 GCA_040877595.1 Gemmatimonadales bacterium
GGTGCAAGGTGCAGGGTGCAGGGTGCAGGGTGCAAGGTGCAAGGTGCAAGGTGCAGGGTGCAGGGTGCAGGGTGCAAGGTGCAAGGTGCAAGGTGCAAGGTGCAAGGTGGTCAGGGGGTAGGGCGGCAGGCTTCCACGTAGGCAAACGCGGTTTCCGCGTATCCTGCGCTTCGCAATCCCACGGCGCAGACCAGATCAAACGCGTCGTCAGGCTTTCGACCCTCGTCCAGTACCAGCCACGGATACATCACGGCGCCCGCCCGATTGGCGCCGCGGCAATGCAACAGGATCGGATAGCGCGACCGGTCGGTGAGCACGGTGCGCGTCCGGTTGAACTGGTCCGGGCCGAGCGTGTCGGGTGTGGTGGGGATGTGGACGTAGGTCATGCCCAACTGGGCCACCAACGCGGGTTCATCGAAACCGTGATCCTCGTCGGCGGGCCGCAGGTCAATGACGGTGCGGACGCCGGCCTCGGCGTAGGCGGTGAGTTGCTCGGCTGTGGGCTGACCGGCGGTCACCAGGCCATCGAGTGGTAAGGCCCCGCGGTTGGTGGCGCGTGCAAGGGTACGGAGGGAGCTGAGCACTCGGGGGGCGGCAATGGCGGCCGAGATTGTGTTCCGGGGGCTCAGCAAGTCACTCGGCATTCGTCCGGGCATAGTAGATCACCGCCAACCCGCGCCATCGCCGGCGCGTCCGTTCAGGTCGGTGCGATCCGGCAAGGCAACTTACGAACTCGCTCAAGCAAGGCCATCAGACTCGCATCGGCCTCGCCGTTGACGTTCCCTACGTAGTTACCGGAAGGAGTGGACACAGTGATGTTTCGCAACAATTCGACAGAATCGTGCGCGACGATCCGCACCTTAACGAGGCGATCGTTGGCCAAACTCGCCCGATAGTCGCGAGTGTTGACCACAGTGCCGTTACCAAGTGGCCGCTCCGTTGAAGCGCACAGCTCGTCTACGCCCGCAAGGGCCTCCCCAACAGCTCGTAGCGCGGGCTCGTTGCTGAGGCCGCCAATGATTTGGCTTTGTGCGTATTCACGTTCCCTCTGCACGCGCGCCATTGCCGAGTCGTTCGGCTCAGGTCTAGTACCTTCGCAGGCACCGAGCATCAGCAGGTACACTACGACAACGGAAGAACGTGGCCCAGTCATCCAGGACTCCTTAGGGGCAATTGTTCGCGAAGTTGCCGTTGGTCACGTAACTATTGGCCTGGTCGGCATGATGACTATCCGTCGCGTTGGAATCACTGTATTCGCCCTCGCACTGTCCAGAACATATGAATATGTGTCGTGGTGGGAACCCAAACTCCAAATACTCCGTGTAGAAGCCCCACCCAGGGTCATAGACCTCAGCAGTGCCATCGCCACGGAGTGTGCTAGTGTAGCCGGAGTCATCGTGCCAGACATGCCCGTCTTGGGTCTGTTCACACCAGCCACCCGCTGCCATGGCGATGCTGGACGTCACCAGCCCTGACGTGGCTATTACTGTGGCCAGGAGCCTTCGAAATGCGGGCAAGCACCCTCCTCTGAAATCCGAGTCCTGATGCGGAAGATCGGGCTTGCCAAGGTAACGGCTCGTCGGTTGATGGGCAAGACGCGAGAGGGGTGCTGGCGGTGGCCTGGACCACTACCGACAGTGCGGTTGAATGGAGGTCGAACTGCCCAGTCCCTAGTCCGGAGTCGCCTCAAATGCGCCACCGGGGATGGGGCGGCCGCTGGCTGGGGTCGCTACCTTGATGTCCGACGGCGGGTGCCCGCGTCTGGGCGCGAGAGTCTGGTTTTGCGTCCTAGGGATGGCCGTCGACGCACTTGTTGAAAAATGGACCCAAACCGGCGAGCTTTCGCCCCTTCAAGCGCCGCTAGCTCAACTGGCAGAGCAACTGACTCTTAATCAGTAGGTTCTAGGTTCGATTCCTAGGCGGCGCATCGCAGGGCTATCTTGTCCGGACCCCTTCAATCCGGAGTGCCGGTCGTGATGCGCCACCTTGTCTTTCTTCTGTTTGTCGTATCGCTCCCCTTGTCCGCCCAACAGGACATCCCGACCCAGTATCGCGCGGTCGCCGATTCCATTATCACCGCCGCGCTGTCCGACAGCTCGGCGTGGAATCGGCTGGCCGAAATGGTGGACCAATACGGGCACCGGATCACCGGATCGGCCGCACTGGAGCAGTCCATTGACTGGATCGTCGCGCGGATGCGTGCGGACGGTTTGGACCGGGTTCGCACGGAAGACGTCATGGTCCCGCACTGGGTGCGCGGCGCAGAGTCAGCCGCAATGCTGGAGCCGGTGGCGCGGAACCTGCCGATGCTGGGCCTGGGGTTCAGCGTGGCCACGCCCCCGGACGGCATCACGGCCCAGGTGCTCGTGGTAGGAAGTTTCGATGACCTCACCGCCCGGGCGGCCGAGGCACGCGGCAAGATCGTGCTGTTCAATGTGCCCTTCACGACCTATGGGCAAACGGTGCGCTACCGGACCGGGGGCGCGGTGGCCGCGGCGCGCGTGGGGGCGGTGGCGAGCCTGATTCGCTCCGTGACCCCGTACTCGCAGCAGACACCGCACACCGGGACCAGCCGCTACGTCGACAGCGTGCCGCGCATTCCGCATGCGGCCATCACGGTGGAGGACGCCGAGTGGATGCAGCGCGCGCAGGACCGCGGCCAGCGCCTCGTCGTACGGCTCGTGATGAGTGCGCAGACGTTGCCGGATGCGCGCTCGCGCAACGTGATGGGCGAGATCACGGGCCGTGAACGACCGAACGAGGTCGTGGTGCTTGGCGGTCACATTGATTCATGGGACGTGGGGCAGGGGGCCATGGATGATGGCGGCGGCGTGTTCGTGTCGTGGGAAGCATTGCGTGTGTTGCAGCGTCTGGGGCTCCGGCCGCGTCGCACCATTCGCGCGGTGGGCTGGACCAGCGAAGAAAACGCGGGGCCCGGCGGCGCGGTCTATCGGGACAACCATGCCCACGAGACGCACGTGCTCGCGATGGAATCCGACGGCGGGGTGTTTGCCCCGCTCGGTTTTGGGTTTACGGGCAGCGATGACGCGTTCGCCACCGTCCAGGCCATCGGCACGCTGCTCGAGGGGATTGGCGCCGGCACCATTCGTCGCGGCGGCGGCGGGGCCGATATCGCGCCACTGATGGCGACCGGTGTCCCCGGCATGGGGCTCACCGTGGATGGCACGCGGTACTTCTGGTATCACCACACGGACTCCGATACGATGGACAAGCTTGACCCGGAGGAGATGGCACAGTGCGTTGCGGCGATGGCCGTGATGGCGTATATCGTCGCCGAGCTTGAACATCCCCTGCCACGGTGACTACCCACTTGACTGGAGAGGAGGCTGCAATGCGCTGGCGCCCCATATTGATGATCGCGGTGATGTTGAGCGCGTGTTCCGACGGTTCCGGCCCACCTGTGGATGACGTGGATGACCCGGTTGCCGCCACCATTACCGTGGACAATGGCGCGGGTACGGCCATTGACCGTGTCTACTTTTCGGCGTGTGACATAGCTGACTGGGGCGTCAATCGTCTGGAACCCGGCGAGCTGATCGCCGTGGCCGCAACGCGGTCCTGGACCGTCGATGCCGGGTGCTGGGATCTCCGGACCGAGACCAGCACCGGGGTTGCGCGCCAGTTTTTCGATGTCACGATCGACGCGGGCCAGACGCGGGTATTTCGCATTACCTGACGGTTGCCGCAACCGTTGACACCCTGAGAGGGTGATGTATGATTATGCACCCGAACGCATACTCATGAACCCGGAGCTTCCTTCGATGCCCGCTACGATGTCCGCCACGACCGACTTCCTCGCCGAGGTGGATCAGTACTCCGCGCACAACTACCATCCGCTGCCCATCGTGCTCAACCGCGGCGAGGGCCCCTGGGTGTGGGACGTGGACGGCAAGAAGTACCTCGACTGCCTAGCCGCGTATTCGGCCGTCAACCAGGGACATCGGCATCCCGCCATCATTGCCGCGGCGAAGGAGCAGCTGGACCGGCTCACGCTCACGTCGCGCGCGTTCCACAACGATCAGATGGGCCCGTTCCTGCGCGAACTCTGCGAGCTCACCGGCTACCAGCGCGCCCTGCCGATGAACTCCGGGGCCGAGGCCGTGGAGACCGCCATCAAGGCGGTACGCCGTTGGGGTTACCGGGTGAAGGGGATTCCCGCCGACAAGGCGCGGATCATTGTCTGTGAGAACAACTTTCACGGGCGCACGACCACGATCGTCTCGTTCTCGACTGAACCCAGCTACAAGGCGGACTTCGGGCCGTTCACGCCCGGGTTCGTCGTCGTGCCGTACGGCGATCTCGACGCGCTGGAAGAGGCCATCACCCCGCATACGGCGGCCTTCATGGTGGAGCCGATCCAGGGGGAAGGTGGCGTCATCGTGCCGCCCGAGGGCTACCTGGCCGGCGCGGCCGAGCTCTGCCGCCAGCACCGTGTCCTGCTCGTGGCCGACGAGATCCAGACGGGCCTCGGCCGGACCGGCAAGATGTTCTGTAGCGAGTGGGATAACGTGAAGCCCGACGTGCTGGTGGTCGGCAAGGCGCTGTCCGGGGGCGTGTACCCCGTGTCGGCGATGCTGGCCGACGATGAGGTCATGGGCGTGTTTGCGCCGGGCGACCACGGGTCCACGTTCGGGGGCAACCCGCTTGCGGCCGCGATTGGTCGGGCAGCGTTGCAGGTGCTGGTGGACGAGCAACTGGCCGACCGGGCCCAGGAACTGGGCGAGTGGTTTATGGCCCAGCTCCGCAAGATTTCCTCGCCGCATGTGGCGGAGGTGCGCGGGCGCGGCCTCATGATTGGCGTCGAGATCAAGGCGCCGAGCGGCAAGGCACGCCCCTTCTGCGAGGCGCTCAAGGCCCGCGGCATTCTCGCCAAGGAGACGCACGACCAGGTGATCCGGTTCGCGCCACCACTCGTGGTGGCCAGGGAAGACCTGGTGTGGGCCCTCACGCAGATTCGCGAGGTGCTAGCTTAAGGGCATGACAGGGATTGCCACGCACGACCGGATTCGCCGCTTCGTGGTGGGTGGCCAGCACCAGCTGGTGCCCGCCGGAAGCCATCGGTTCGCTTCGCTCGAGGAAGCGCGCGGCGTCCCCGTCGCCGAAGCGGTGCTCGGCGTTCCGGGCATCGCCGAGGTGATTGTCGAAGGCAACGAGGTCCTTGCGCTGCGCCGCGAGGACGTGGCGTGGGACGAGCTGGAAGAACCAGTCCGCTACGCCGTCGAACTCGCCCTCGAGGGCGATCCTGCGGCCAGGCCGACCGGTGCCCCGCTCGACGACAATGCCATGTTCGCCTTTGTGGCCCGCGTGCTGGACCATGACATCAATCCCGCGGTGTCTGGTCACGGCGGGAAAGTCGAGCTCGTGGATGTGCAGCAGGGTGTGGTGGTGGTCCGGATGATGGGCGGCTGCCAGGGATGCGGCATGGCGAACGTGACGTTGCGGCAGGGCATCCAGAAGCAGCTGGAACGGGCGATTCCGGGCTTTCAGGGGCTCACGGATATCACCGATCATACGGCTGGAACAAACCCCTATTTCTGATTAGTATCCCCGCCTCGCCCTGGTGGTGAAACTGGTAGACACGCTGTCTTGAGGGGGCAGTGCCGCAAGGCGTTCCGGTTCGAATCCGGACCAGGGCATTTCTGATCGCCACCGTAGCTCAGTGGTAGAGCTCTCGATTCGTAATCGAGCGGTCGTCGGTTCAAATCCGACCGGTGGCTCTGAGCAACTCTTCCCGTCGCACCTTCCCCAACGCGGTCCGGGCAATCTCCTTCACCACCACCAGCTCCCGCACCCGCTCAAACGGGAGAACCGCCTCATCGTAACGCGCCCTCAGCGTCTCCGCGTCTCCGCGTGACCCCACCACCGCCAGCAGCAACACGGCACCCAGGCGCTCGTCAGGCACCGCGACCAGAACGGCATCGGCAACGCCGGTGGTGCGGGCGAGGGAATCGAGCCGCTCCTGAAGCGCGGCCACCGCGACCGACTCGCCGCCAATCTTGACCACGTCATCGGCGCGCCCGTGTACAGTGAGACCACCGTCAGCCACGGCCCCGAGGTCGTCAGATGTCCACCATCCGTACTGTTTCGGGTCGTGGAGACCGGACTCCGTCGCGTATCCGGTGAGCAGGGCCGCCGTGCGAAACGCCAACCGACCGTCATCGGTGGCGCGGGCTTCCACATGGGGCAGCACGCGAAGGCGCGGAGGTGCGGAGGACGACAGGTCGTCCACTGCCGCGATGGCCACCGCGGCCGCCGTTTCCGTGGTGCCATAGGTGGGAAGAATCGGCCAAGCCAAGGCACGCGCATCAGACCAGAGGTCTGGTGGGGTGGCGCCGCCGCCCAAGAGCGCGGCGCGGAGAAAGGGCGGTGGCGTGAGGCGGTGGTGAATAAGGTCGCGCAATTGGGTTGGGACGAGCGACGTGAGCGTCACCGCTTCGTCAGCCAACATGTTGTGGAACGTGAACACGTCCCACTTCTCGAGCGCGAATACCTGGCTCCCGGAACGAAACGCGCGGGCATGAATGCTGAGTCCGCCTGCGTGAAACAGCGGGAGCGGTCGGCACCAGACGTCATCGGCTTGGGTCTCGAGGTGCTGGTTCACCGCATCGGCGGCTGCCAGCAGGGCCTGCTTCGCGAGCGCCACCGGCTTGAGGCGCCCGGTGGCACCCGATGTCGTGAGCCAGATGTGCGCGGGGAGGTTGGGACACGCCGCGATCAGTCTGCGCACATCTGCGAGATCGGTGGCGCCAAGCCGTGGGTTGAGCACGACGTCCGTGTGATCGTCATCCCAGCGGATCATGCGAGGAGCAGCCCCAACGCCAGCAGTAGCGCGAACACCAGGTGCCCGCCCGCGACACGGGCCAGCGCGATGTTGTAGCGCCCACTCGGCGGTTCGTACAGCACGATGCGCAGCGCGCTGGCCACCGGCAGCAGGGCGACCAGGGTCAATCCCGCTGCCGCCCACGCCCCACGACCCGCCCAGTACGCGTGCAGGGCAAACGGTGCGAGGGCGCACAGCAGCAGGAGCGTGCGGCCAACCTCCGGACCAAAACGCGCCGCCAACGTGTGCTTGCCGACCGTCGCGTCCCGCTCGGCGTCACGCAGGTTGTTGACCATGAGCAGGGCACACGCCAGGAGTCCGTTCTGCAGACCGCCAATGCCCACGGCGACGGTCACGGTCTCCGCATGCAGCCAGTACGTACCACCCACGGCGCCCAGGCCAAAGAACACCAGGACGAACAGCTCCCCCAGGCCGTGATACGCGAGTGGCCACGGTCCGCCCGTGTAGGCCCAGCCAAACAGGAGCGACAGGAGGCCGAGTGCGAGAATGGGCAGGCCACCGGCCATGACCAACGGGACGCCGCAGGCGATGGCGACCGCGAAGCTCGCGAGGGCGGCGGCTTTGAGCGTCGCTGGCGTGAGGAGACCACTGGCGGCAGCACGCGGTGGCCCCAGCCGCTCGCCGGTGTCCGCGCCCTTCTCGAAATCGAATGCGTCGTTGAAGTAGTTGGTCCCGACCTGAATGGCGATGGCACCGCACAGGGCGAGGCCGGCAAGATCCCATTGGAGCACATGGCCCTCGGCGTGGGCAATCGCCGTGCCAACGGCGACAGGCGCCAGGCCTGCGGCGAGGGTGCGCGGGCGCGCGGCCAGCCAGAGTGCCCGGCCGCGCGAGATGGTCATGGGTGGCGCGTGAATTTGGTGAAGTCGGGTGGACGCCGCTCGTTGAACGCGTTGCGGCCTTCCTGCGCCTCTTCGGTCATGTAGTACAGCATCGTGGCGTGGCCGGCGAAGTCGAGCAGGCCGATCTGGCCGTCGCAGTCGGCGTTATGCGCCGCCTTGAGCATGCGCAGCGCGAGCGGCGAATGTTGCAACATCTCTCGGCACCACCGGAGCGTTTCCGCCTCGAGATCGACCAACGGTACGACCGTGTTGACAAGCCCCATGTCGAGCGCCTGCTTGGCATCGTACTGACGGCACAGGTACCAGATTTCGCGTGATTTCTTCTGGCCCACGATGCGGGACAGGTAACTCGAACCCAGGCCGCCGTCGAACGATCCGACCTTGGGCCCCGTCTGGCCAAACTTCGCGTTGTCGGCCGCAATGGTCAGGTCGCACACGACATGGAGCACGTGCCCTCCTCCCATGGCATAGCCCGCCACCATGGCGACCACGGGCTTCGGGATCTGGCGGATCAACTTCTGGAGATCGAGCACGTTGAGCCGCATGATGCCGCCCATCTGCTCGTCCTTGTAGCCGGCGTCGCCGCGAACCTTCTGGTCGCCGCCCGCGCAGAAGGCCTCGGGGCCCTCGCCGGTCAGGATGATGACACCGATCTCCTGGTCTTCGCGCGCCATGGCGAAGGCCTCCAGCATTTCGCGCACGGTGAGCGGGCGAAAGGCATTACGCACGTCGGGCCGGTTGATGGTCACCTTGGCGATGCCGTCGGCGGTGCGCTCAAAGCGGATATCGGTAAAGGTCTTGATGGGGGTCCAGGTCTCAGCCATCGTTGCCTCGGTTTACGTAAGCGACTGCAGAAAGGCGCCTGCGCTCGTGTGAAACCACTCCGGCGCTTCCCACGGGACGCGGTGCGCGGCGCCCGGTGCGACAGCCAGCGCACCGTGGGGAAGATACTGCATCGCGCGCTCGGCTTCCGCGAGGAAGGGGCGATCTCCTGCACCGACGACCCAGAGCACGGGGCAGGTGATCTCGGTGAGCCGCGCGGCCAGTGGCTCCTGCTGACCCAGCCCGAATGCGCGCAGGCCGTGCGCCAGGGCGGCTCGCTCAAAGGCCGCCGCCGGTCGTTCGAGCGTCTGCGGTCGCCCGCTGAACACCGGGCGTGCGTTCCAGGCCCGCATCAATCCGCCCCAATGCTCATGCGCAAACCGTTGTGCCCATGCGTCGTCTTCGCGCACTCGCGCCGCGCGTTGCTCCGCATCGTCGAGCCCACAATGTGCCGCCACGATCACGGCCCCTTGCCACAGCGCGGGCGCGTCCAGCAGGGCGTGGAGGGCCAGCCGCCCTCCCAGCGAGTAACCCACCAGCAGCGGCGCCGGATCGCGCGCGGCGACGTGTCGATTGAAGTCGTGTGCCCAGGCGACCAAACTGCCGCTGAGCGAGCCGTTGAAGAGCTCGTACGGCTCCACCGGTGGCAATCCGCGATGGGTGCAAGACTTCGCGAACGCGCTCCAGTCGGCAGCTCGACCCAGGAAGCCAGGCAGGCACCAGATCATGGCAGCGCGTCGAACGCGGTCCAGAACCGGGCCGTGGCGTTCGGGTCGGGTTGCAGTTCGATCACCGCCGGTGAGCGCAGGGCACTCAATGAAGGAAGGATCTGTGGAATCGCGGTCCAGGCCGTGTAGTAAAGCCCCCACATCCGGGCCCAGTACGTGAACGTGCGGTCGTGGGCGTTCACGAACGATGGGTTCTTGAACAGGCGCGAAAAGATCTGGCCGCCCCCGTTATTCACCACGACAATGCGGATGGAGCCGACGCCCGCCAGGCGCGGCAGAATCCACGGGGCGCTCAGGTCATACAGCGCCGTCAGGTCCCCGATCAACGCCCAGTGGTCGCGCTCGCCGGCGCACATGCCAAGGAAGGTGGAGACTTGGCCCTCAATGCCGTTGGCGCCGCGGCTGGCGCCCACGGTCCATCCGCGCGGCACGCGCGCGGCCGCCAGGTCCCATTCGCGAATCGGCAGGCTGTTGCCGAGGAACAGGTGCGCGTCATCCGGGATGATGCGTGACAGCGCGCGCAGCATACCGGGCTCTGACGTGGGCTCGCCGTGGAGCAGGGCGCCGATCTGGACGTCACGTGCCGTCGCACCCGCGAGTGCGGCGTCGTTGGGCCGCGACGGGGGCCTCAGCTCGCCGAGGATCGTCCCCGGCGATCCGACGACGACCGCACCACGTGCCAAACCCGCCAGGGGCACTCGGTTCACGGAGCACACGGGGACCGTGTCGCGGTCCAGGTCGCGCCACCGACGCAGGGTGGGCACGCCACCGATCCGCAACACGGCATCGAACGAAGGATGCCGCGCGCTGCGGTCGCCACCGGCCAGCACGAGATGCGCCAGGGCCGGATCCTCCCGCAGGCCCGAGGGGGGCTCCGCCACGATGGGGGCTCCGAGACGCAGCAGGAACTGACGAACGCCGTCGTGATCGTCGGGCCGGAGGGGGCCGAGCATTACGAGGGGATGTTGGGATGCCGAGAGGAGCGACAGGATCGGAGACGTATCCGGTGCACGGTGCACGGTACACGGTGCACGGTGGGACAAGGCGAGTGTCGGTAGCTCGGCGTCGAGTAGCGGTTCATCAAAACACACATTCACATGGACGGGGCCGAGTTGGTCCCAGGTCGCAAGGTCCAGCACGTCAGCGTCGGTGGCGCCGTCGAAGATGGTCGGCGCGTAGTCGCCGAACAGCCCCGGCTGCACGATGGCCTGCGGTGCGCCCGTGCCCCGCAATGCGGGTGGGCGGTCGGCGGTAATCAGGATCAGGGGGATCCCGGCGGGGCGGCCTTCGACGGCCGCGGGGAGCAACTCGGCCACGGCGGTGCCGGACGTCGTGAGCACGGCGACCGGCCGACCAGAGATCTGCGCCCGCCCGAGCGCGAAGAACGCCGCCCCACGTTCGTCGAAAAAATCGAGACGCTCGAATCCTGTGGTCTGGTCGAGGGTGGCCACCAGCGGCGCATTCCGGCCGCCCGGGCAGCAGCAGACGGTGGCGACACCGGCGGCGGCGAGCGCTTCGAGGATCCGCGCGGCACGCCCGACGTTGCTCACAGACCGAGCATCCGGCGCACGGCCGTGCGTTTCAGCGTGATCTCGTCCCACTCGCGGTCCAGCCGGCTCTCGGCGATGACGCCGCCGCCTGTGCCAAGCACAAGGTCGGGACCGTTCCATTGCACGTTGCGAATGGCCACCACGCACACGCCGTTGCCGTCCGGCAGTGCGACGCCGAAGGGCGCACCGAATCGGCCGCGGGGCGCGTCGCCGTCAAGCGCCCGCAGCAAATCGAGCCCCACAGTGCGCGGCGCCACGCCCAACGCGGCGGTGGGGTGCAGAGCCGCGACCAGTCCTTCGAACGGAACGGCCGTCGTGGGTCGCAACGTGATGTCGGTGCGGAGATGGGCCAGGTCGGGCAGGGCGAGCAGCTCGCGCGGTCCAATATCTACGCGGCCAAACGGGGCGAGCACCGATCGGATGTCCTGCACAACGCTCTGGTGTTCGACCACTTCCTTCGGGTCGTTCAAGAGCCGTTCGGCCTCGGCGAGCGGCGCGGTGCCGGCGATGGCCTGCGTTTCCACCCGGCCCGGCAGGATGCGAAACAACAACTCCGGCGACGCGCCGAGCATTCCGGCACCGTTCTGCCAGAACCCGTAGCGCGAGCGAGATCCTGTGCCTTCGAGGAGGTGTCGCAGCACGCCCCGCGCGATATCCGTCGAGGACGCCTCGGTAGTGCCGTGCGTGAAGACGGCGGGCACGGCTTTGGTGACGCCCCCGCGGGCGATCGCGGTCTGGATAGTCGCAAAGGCGCGGGCGTAACGGTCGCGAGCAGGGTCGATCCAGCCAACCACCGGCGGGAGACCGTCGCCCAGCCGAGCGGCCAAGGTCGCGGCGTCCAGATCGTCCACGACCTCCGGATGGTGCCAGGGCGCCGGATCGTTGAGGTAGAAATCGGGCAGATAGAACGCCACCCGGGTGGGGTCACGCTGTGGCGCCACGTCCACGACCCCGGAGCCGACGAGAAATCGGCCCGGCTCGTATTCCAGGACGAGACCCGCGTGTAAGAAACCAGTCATGGTGTGCGCAAGGGGAATCTATTCATGTAGCTTGGTGGGCCGCTATTGGGCGGCCTTTCCTCATGAACGGAGCTTGTCCTGTGCGATTCGTGATATTCGCCTCCTTGATCAATCTCGCCGCGTGTTCTTCCGGTAGCCCGGCACCATCTGCCGCACCGACACCGCGGCCCGCGCGGCCCATGAGCAGCAGTGCTGCCATCTCCACGGACGACCTGCGCCTGCGCATGGAGGCGTTCGCCCACGATTCGATGCTGGGCCGTGAGGCCGGCACGCTCGGTGGGGTGCGCGCCACGGAGTACCTGGCGGCCGAGCTGCGGCGACTGGGACTCGAGCCGGCCGGAGAGAACGGCACCTATTTCCAGACCATCCCGCTGGTGGTGCGGAGTGCCGATACCACGCGTGTGCTGCGCGCGGGCGATGTGACGCTGGCGTTTCGACGTGACTGGATTCCGGTGCCCAGCCTCGGGTTCTTCCCGTTCGGCGTTACGGGTTCGCTGGATGGGGCCGAGGTGATCTTCGGTGGACGACTCGGCGCCGCCCTGATCGAGCCCGGTCTGGCAGCGGGCAAGCTGGTGATCTTCCTGCCACCGGCTCCCAATGGCCAGCCGATCTTCCAATTCTGGCTGGGCGACGGCAACGAGATCTTGGCCCAATACAGTGCGGCACGCGGCGTGGCGATCGCCTCGCTGGATATCAGTCCGCCGCCGCTCGCCGATATCTTCACCGACACGCAAGAAGACATGGCCACCGGCAGTGTCCACGGGTCGTCGGGTCCGCTGGGCATGGTGGTGACGTCAGCGGCCGCTGAGCAGCTCTTGGGTGTGAGTCCCGGCACGGCCCGCCCGGGGCATACGGGCCGAACGGTGCAGGGCGGACCCGCGTACAGCGAGTTGCCGGTCGCGCATCCCGCCCGCAACGTGGTGGCCATCCTGCCGGGCAGCGATCCGGCGCGTCGCAACACGTATGTCGCCATCGGCGCGCACAGCGATCACATCGGAACGGTGGCACGACCGATAGAGCACGACTCGTTGCGCGCGTTCAACCGTGTGATCCGGCCCGGCGGTGCGGAAGGCGCCGAGCGGCCGGCCAATGCGCAGGAGCAGGCGCGCATCCGCCAGACGCTCGACAGCCTGCGGCTGCGGCGGCCACCGCGCGCCGACTCCGTGTTCAACGGTGCCGATGACGATGGGTCCGGTTCGGTCGCGTTGCTCGAGATGGCCGAGTACTTCGTCACTCACTCGTCGCGGCCCGCGCGGTCCTTGCTCTTCATCTGGCACACCGCCGAAGAGAAAGGACTGTTCGGGGCGCAATACTTTACCGAACACCCGACCATTCCGCGCGACAGCATCGTCGCCCAATTGAACATTGATATGATCGGACGTGGCGGGCGGTGGGATACCGATGGGGGCGGGCCATCGTACATGCAGTTGATTGGCGCACGCCGGCTGTCGAGCGAGCTGGGCGCGCTCGTCGAGACCGTGAACACGGATGGCGGCTTCGGTTTCCGGTTCGACTATCAGTATGACGCGGATGGTCATCCGCAGAACTTCTACTGCCGGTCCGATCACTACATGTACGCGCGGTTCAGTATCCCGGTGGTGTTCTTTTCCACAGGCAGCCATGTGGACTATCACATGCTCACGGATGAACCGCAGTACATCGACTACGATAAGCTGTTGACCGTCACGCGGTTCATTGCCGCAGTTGCGACGCAGGTGGCCGGCACGCCGAATCATCCCGTGGTGGACGGTTCGCGTCCTGATCCGTTCGGGGTGTGCCGGCAGTAGGTTGCGTAGTCGGATCCTGCTAGATGGAACGCTCCAAGGCCCCCTGGAGCGTTCCGTGTTTCCACGTGAATCCGGCCTCACGCAGCCGGCGAGGGACCAGCCGCTGCGACACGAGCAGCACCATTGCCTGCTCACCCAGAGCCAGCTTCAACGCCATCGTAGGCAAGGAAACGACGGCGGGTCGGTGCAATGCCGCTCCGAGCGTGCGCGCGAAGGTGGCGACGGTCACGGGTTCGGGCGCGGTGATGTTGATCGGGCCGTCAAACGCCTTGTCCATGACGAACAGCGC
Source organism: Gemmatimonadales bacterium (assembly GCA_040877595.1). Lineage (GTDB taxonomy): Bacteria > Gemmatimonadota > Gemmatimonadetes > Gemmatimonadales > GWC2-71-9 > JBBDNM01. The sequence goes on from JBBDNM010000043.1 coordinate 13,900, forward strand.
CGCGCGCACCCAGTCCTCCAGCGCGATCCACGGGAGCCACTGGGTGCCCGGTCCCCACGGTCCACCCAGCCCGAGCTTGAACGGGGTCAACAGCGGGGCGAGTATGCCCCCACCCCTGCCGACGACCGGCGCGATGCGCAGCCGGGCGACCCCGGTGACATCGCCTACAGCCTCGGCCGCGCGTTCCCATTGCAGACACAGCTGCGCGAGGAAGTCATCTCCTGCGGTGGCGTGATCGTCAATCGTGCGATCACCGCGATCGCCGTAGTAGCCGACGGCTGAGGCGCTCAGGAGCTGTTTCGGTCGCCGCGCCGCGCTGCGAATGGCCTCGGCCACGTGCGTTGTGGTGTCCACACGGGAACGCCGCAGGAGGTCCTTCCGCGCGGCCGTCCAGCGAATCGGCGGCTCGACGAGCGGGATGCCGGCCAAGTTGACCACGACGTCGTGCCCATCCACCGCACGTTGCCATGTCCCCGGTTTCAACGTGTCGCCGCGCACCATCGTCACGCGGTCGCCCCACGGTTTGGCCTCCTGGCGGGAGACCACCGCGCAGGCGTCGCCGCGCGCAAGCAACGCTTCCACCAGCGGGCGGCCCAGGAAGCCAGTGCCCCCAGTGAGGAAGACCTTCATGCGGCCACCACGGCGAACCGCGCATCGACGGCGACGACGCCGTCTTCCAATGCCAGCAACGGGTTGATGTCCATCTCACTGATGCGCGGATGCCGCTCGGCCAGCTGCGAAGCGCGCAGCAGGACATCGGCAATGGCGGCTAGGTCGCGGGCGGGCTCGCCGCGCACACCCTCAAGCAGCTTGATCATCTTGACTTCGCGGATCATCTGCTCAGCGTCGGTATCACGCAGCGGGGCGAGGCGCAGCACGACATCCTTGAGCACCTCGACGTACACGCCCCCCAGGCCGAACATGACCATGGGCCCGACGCCCGCCATCCGTGTGATCCCGACGATGGTTTCGCGACCCTTGGCCGCCATGCGCTGGACCAGCATGCCGTCCACCGGGTCGGCGATCGCCTTGAGCATCTTCCGCACGGCCCGCTCGACCGCAGCGTCGTCATCGAGGTCAAGCACCACGCCGCCGACATCGGTCTTATGGACAATCGTCGGGCTCACGACCTTGAGCGCCACGGGATAGCCCAGGGTCGCGGCGGCGGTGGCGGTCTCGCGCGCGAGTCCAGCCATGGACTTTCCGCTCTCGACGTACGCCCACGGTGTCACCGGGATGTCGTACGCCTCGAGTACGCGCAGGGCGTCGGGTTCACTGAGTTTGCAGGCGCCGCGCGCCACGGTGGCATCAATGATCCCGGAGACCGTGTCGTCATCCGTGATGAAGCTGCGCACGGTGCCTTCGGGACGGGACTGGATCTGGTCGCGGTAGCGCCACATGGCGCCGAGTGCGCGCGCGGCCGACTCCGGGAAGATGAACGCCGGGACGCGGGCCTCATGCAGCTCGGCGAGTCCCGCCGGCAGGCCTTCTCGACCCATCAGCACGGCAAGCACCGGTTTGTCCGGGTGCTTGGCGTTGGCTTGGACGATCGCTTCCGCTACGTCCTTGGCCTGGATGCCGAGCGGCGGGACAAAGGCGGCAATGGCGGCGTCCACGTTGGGATCCTGGAGTACCGTCTCGAGCGCGAAGGCATAACTCGCGGGCCGTGCGCTCGCGATCATATCCACCGGATTGCGCACGCTCGCTTCGTCGGGCAGGCGCGTGCGGAGCGTGGTTTCGGTGGATGGTGTCAGCGCGGTGACCGTGAGCCCATGCTGTTCGCACGAATCGGCAATGATGATGCCGGGCCCGCCCGCGTTGGTCACGATGGCGACGCGGTTGCCCTTGGGCAGCGGTTGGTTGGAGAACGCCATGGCCAGGTCGAACAGTTCTTCGACCGTCTGGGCCCGGATGGCGCCGGCCTGCGCGATGATAGCTTCGGTGGCGAGCTCCGTTCCGGCCAGCGCCCCGGTGTGCGATGCGGCGGCGCGGGCGCCGGCACCCGTGCGGCCAGATTTCACCACGCAAATGGGTTTGGTGCGCGAGATGCGGCGGCCCAGGTTCACGAACCGGCTGGGGTTGCCGAAGTTCTCGAGGTACATGAGCACCATGCGCGTGGCAGGGTCGTCTTCCCAATACTCGAGGAGGTCGTTGCCCGACACGTCCGCCTTGTTGCCGGCGGAGACAAAGCTCGAGAAGCCGATGCCCAAGGAGTGCGCGTGGTCGAGGATGCTCAATCCCATCGCGCCGGACTGGCTCATGAACGCCACCGGCCCCGGCGGCGGCATGGTGGGCGCAAAGGTCGCGTTCATTGCAATGTCGGTCGCGGTGTTCAATACACCCATGCAGTTGGGGCCGACCATCCGGAGACCAGCATCGCGCACCACAGCGAGCAGCGCGCGTTCCCGTTCCACGCCGTCGCCACCCACTTCCCTGAAGCCCGCCGAAATGACGACCAGACCCTTCACGCCGGCGGCGACGCAGTCTTTGGCGACGGAGAGGACGTGTTCCTTGGGCACCGTGATGACCGCGAGATCCACCGGCCGGCCGATGGCCTGGACCGTGGGATAGGCGGCAATGGAATGAATGGCATCGGCTTTGGGGTTCACCGGGTACACCGGACCCTGAAATCCGTACTTGAGCAGATTGTCGAGAATCTGCCAGCCAATCGTGTTGGGCTGGCGGGAGGCGCCGACCACGGCGATGGAGCTGGGGTGGAGGATGGGGTCGAGGGAGGCGGGCATGCAGGGAAAACTAATGATAGGTTATCTGCCATGCTCTTCGTCAAGTTTGCGCAATCCCTCTTCAAGGCGCTGAATTCTGGTGGTACGCCGGGACAGGTGGGCATGGGGATGGCCTTGGGGATGGCGTTCGGCCTCACGCCGCTCGTGAGCCTGCACAATCTCGTGATCCTCGCGGTCGCCATGCTCACGACCGTGTCGTTCCCCGGCGTCATGCTGGGTTGGGCGCTCGCCGTTCCGCTGGGATTTGCGCTCGACCCGGTGTTCCACGCGACAGGCATGGCTCTGCTCAGCGCACCCGCGCTCACGCCGCTGTGGACATGGATGACCAACACACCAGTACTCGCGTTGCTGCGCTTCAATAACACGATCGTGCTCGGCAGTGTGGTGGTGTGGCTGGTGGCCTTGCTGCCCCTCGCGCTGCTGTTCCGTATGCTCGTGGCGCGGTACCGCGAACACGTGTTCGCCCGTTTGCAGCAGACGAAGGTGTTCCAGGCGTTTAAGGCGTCCAAGCTGTACACCATCTACGAGCTGTTCCGGCCATGAAATGGATCCGGTGGAAGGCCGTGTGGCCGCTGAGCGTAGCCGTGATCCTCGGCGGTATCGCGTGGTGGTTCCTGCTGGACCCCGCGGTCAAGTGGGGCGTGGAAGGCATCGGCACGCGGCTGGTTGGGGCCCGGGTGGATCTTCGCGAGGCGGACGTCCGTCTGACTGACGGCGTCGTGGCGCTGCACGGGCTGCAGGTGACTGATCCGTCTGCTCCCATGACCAACCTGTTTGAAGTGGACGACGTTGTCCTGAACGTGCGCGTTGCCCCGTTACTCGAGCGCAAGGTGGTGATCGATACCGCCGCAGTGCGGGGCGTGCGATTCGGTACGCCCCGCGCCACGTCGGGTGCCTTGCCCCAGGGTGAGCAAGAGGAGTCGGCGCTCATCAGGGCCGTTCAGGATTGGGTCCGGCAGGTGGAGGTCCCGCCCATGGCCCTGAGCACGCTCACGCAAGCAGTCAACGTGCAGGCGATCGCTCCGGAGAGCCTGGCCACGATTCGCGCGGCGCAGGCCGCGCGTTCCTACGTGGACACGGCGCGTGCCGCACTCGCGCAGAGCCTCCAGGCCGCCGATCCGCGGCCCACCATCGACTCGGCGGCCGCACTGGCGGACCGGTTGCAGGGTGCCGACCTGCGGACGCTCGGACTTGCTGGTGCGCGCCAAGCCGTGACCGACATTCGACGCAACGTCACGGCGCTGACCCAACTGGACGACCGACTCCGCATGCTCGAAGCGGATGTGCGCGGGAACGCGGCGGGCCTGGGGGAGCGCCTGGAAGCCATTCCCGCCGCACGCTTCGCGGACTACGACTACGCTCGTAGTCTGTTGCAGCTGCCGTCCCTCAATGCGCCAGCGTTGGGGCCACAGCTGTTCAGCGCCCCGATCGCCGAGCGCGTCGGGAGGATGTTGCATTGGGTGCATGTGGCCGAGAAGTATATCCCGCCTGGGCTCGAGCGCCGGTTTCAGCAAGGGCCAGATCGCAGGCGCGCCTCCGGCACCACAGTCGTGTTCCCACGCGAGACCACGTGGCCGCGCTTCTTGCTCGCCATCGGCGAGTTGTCGCTGACCCTGGGCGGCGAGGGCCTGGCGCAGGGTGAGTACTTGGGGCGGATCACGGGGCTCACGACGCAGCCCGCCGTGCATGGCGCGCCGACCACGTTCCTGCTGGAGCGGGCCGGCGGTCGCACGGGCCCATCGGATGCCAGAGTGGCTGCATTGCTCGATCGCGTGGGCGCCACACCGCACGATACGCTCGGCGCCCGGCTGGTGGGCGTTACACTCCCCACGCTGTCGTTGCCGGGCCTTGGTGCGACCGTCGCGCTCGGATCGGGGGTGACCGAACTTGGCCTGACGCGCGTGGGGGACAGCGTCTCGGGCCGCCTTGCATGGCGCTCCAGTGCCGTCACCTGGATACGTGACACCGTGGTGACGACGACCAGGACGACGGCAGTCCGTTTCATCGAAGACGCCATCTGGCGCGCGGTCGCCCGCCTCAGCACCGTGGAGATCGAAGCGCGGTTTGCGGGTTCCGTGACCAGTCCCCGTCTGTCCATCAGCACGAATATCGCGAGCGCGATTGCCGATGCGCTTCAGGCCCAGCTCGGGGAAGAGATCCGGCGGGCCGAGGCCCAGGTGCGTGCCCGGGTGGACGCGTTGGTGGAAGCACACGTGGCGCAGGCCCGTGCGGAAGGGGACCGGATGCGCGGCGAGGTGCTCGAGCGCGTGTCGGCTGAACGCGCCCGGCTCGAACAAACGAAGGCCGCGCTGGAGGCGCGGCTTCGTGACCTGGTGCGGATTCCGGGGATAGGGTAAGGCTAACGGCGTTCGATCGGCACGTAGTCGCGCGCGCCCTGGCCCAGATAGACCTGGAGGGGCCGCGCGATCCGCTGCTCATTGTCGGTCAGCATCTCCTGCCACTGGGCCAGCCATCCCGGCGTGCGCCCGATGGCGAACAGCACCGGGAACATGGCCACCGGGAACCGCATGGCTTCGTAGATGATCCCCGAATAGAAATCCACGTTGGGATACAGCTTGTGGGAGACGAAGTAGTCGTCTTCCAGGGCGATGCGCTCCAGCTCGCGCGCAATGTCAATCAACGGATTCTTGCCCGTCACCTCGAACACTTCGTCGGCTACTTGCTTGATGATCTTGGCCCGCGGGTCGTAGTTCTTGTACACGCGGTGACCGAAGCCCATCAGCCGGACTTCCTTGCTCTTCACCCGCTTGATGTAGTCTGGAATGTCCTTGACGCCGCCGATCTCGCGGAGCATGCGGAGCACCTGCTCGTTGGCGCCCCCGTGCAGGGGGCCGTACAGGGCCGCGGCCGCACCGGCCATGGCCGAGTAGGGGTCCACCAGGCTCGACCCAATGCCGCGCATGGCGGATGTCGAGCAGTTCTGCTCGTGGTCGGCATGCAGGATGAACAGGATGTCGAGCGCCTTCTCGAGCACGGGGTCGGGCTTGTAGCGGGCTTCCGTGGTCTTGAACATCATGGCCAGAAAGTTGCCGGCGTATGAGAGATCGTTGTCCGGATAGGCGTAGGGCAGACCCACCATATGCCGGTAGGCGAACGCGGCGATGGTCGGTGTCTTGGCGACCAGGCGGTGAATCTGGCGCTCGCGGACCGCGGCATCCCGGACCTGATTCGCTTCGACGTAGAATGTGGACAAGGCGGCCACTGTGCTCACGAACACGCCCATCGGGTGGGCGTCGTAGCGATAGCCGTCCATGAACTTTTTCACATTTTCATGCACGAACGTGTGGTGCGTGATGTCGTGGATCCACTGGTCGAGCTGGGCCTGACTGGGCAACTCGCCGTTGAGGAGGAGCCACGCCACCTCGAGAAAATTGGCCTGTTCCGCCAGCTGCTCGATGGGATAGCCCCGGTAGCGCAGAATGCCCTTGTCGCCGTCAATGAACGTGATGGTGCTCTTCGTATTGGCGGTATTCGAGAAGCCCGGATCGTAGGTCATCAGGCCGAAATCGTCCTCACCGGCCTTGATCTGGCGCAGGTCCATCGCGTTGATGGCCCCGTGCTCGATAGGGATCTCGTACTGCTTCCCGGTGCGATTGTCCGTGACGGTGAGGGTCTGCTTCTTTGCCACGTGGGTCTCCCGCGCGCTATCATTGCGGGTGAAGGTCAGGTCTTCGCGAACGTCGGAAAGATACTCAGGGGGTTGCCGCAATGAAGGTCGCACGATTCGCCATGGTGATCGCGCTCACGCTGGCCGCCGCACCGACGGCCGCCCAGGTGCCCACCTTCGCCGAGGTTACGGGCCACGCGTTTGGCGCCCGGATCACGGTCCACCAGGAGATGGCCGCCTATCTGTGGGCCCTGGCCGAGCGGTCAGACCGGGTCACGGTGGTCCACCAAGGCCGGTCGTGGGAGGAGCGCGACCTCTTGGTCGCCATCATCACGCACCCGGACAATCACGCGCGGCTGGATGCCATCCGGCAGACCAGCCTCCGCCTGGCCGACCCGCGCGGCCTGACTGTCGCCGAGGCCGATCGCCTGCTGGCGACCCAGCCCGCCGTGGTCTGGTTTGGCGGGTCCATCCATGGGTTCGAGCTCTCGGGATCGGAGGGGGCGCTCAAGCTGCTGGAGCACCTGACCACCCGGAACGACGGGGCCACGATGGAGGTCCTGCGGAACACGGTCATCCTGATTGATCCGATGCTGAACCCGGATGGCCGTGACGCCTTTGCCAACCGGAACCACATGAGCATTGGTCGGGTGCCGAGCGCCGATCCCGATGACTGGAGCAACAACTACGACGGGTGGGATGGGGTGACCTACCGTACCGGTCACTACTACTTCGACAATAACCGGGATTGGTTTGCCCAGACCCAGCCCGAGACCCGGCACCGGCAGGCGTTCCTCTTCACGTGGGCGCCGCAGGTTGCGGTGGACATGCACGAAATGGGCGTCAACGCCGAGTTCTTCTTCGATCCGCCGGCCGATCCGATCAATCCGTATGCTCCCCCGTTCATGTATCGCTGGTTGGGCTTGTTCGGGCGGGCGTATGCGCAGGCGTTTGACTCGGCCGGGTTCGAGTACATGGCGCGTGAGCGGTACAACTATTTCTACGCGGGCTACACGTCAAACCGAGGGTACCAGGGCGCGGTCGCCATGCTGTTCGAGCAGGGCTCGACACGGGGCCTGGCCATGGATCGCGGCGACGGCTCGATCCGGACCCTGGCCCAGGCGCTGGAACAGCAGTACGTGGCGGCCGTCACGACCGCCCGACTGTCGGCCACTCGGCGGGCCGACCTGCTGCGGGAGTACCTCGCGTCCCAGCGGGAAGCCGTGGCGGGCGGTCACGGGGGCGTGCAACGCTACGTGATCGCGGCGAACGAGGGCGATCCCGGTCTGGTGCGGGACTTGGTGACCCTGTTGCGACGGAACGGCGCAACGGTTGGCCGCCTGGCGCAAGACGTGCGACTTGCCGGCGTGCGGGACCGGGCCGGCGCCCCGGTGGGCCAGCGCGCGTTCCGCGCGGGCGACTACGTGGTCGAACTGGCGCAGCCGGCCGGCCGTATGGTCGGCACACTCCTGGCTCCGGACACGCCCATCCCCGAGGCCTTCCTGCGTCAGGCGCGCGCCGCGGTCGAGCGGGCCGAGAATCCCCGGTTCTACGATATCACGAGCTGGTCGTTGGGACTCCTGTTCAACTTGGGTGTGTATGGGAGTACCGACGCGCGGGCGTTGGCGACGACAGAGGATCGAGAAGGGGCAGAAGGGGCAGGGGATGTGCGGCAGGCGAGCTACGCGTATGTCCTGGACGGGCGCAACACGCGGACCCCGGCGGCCATGATGCAGTTGCTTGCCGCCGGGCACCGGGTGGCCACGCTGCAACAGCCGTCGCGTTTCGACGGCCAGATCATGCCGGGAGGAGCGGGCATTGTGCGCGTTGGGCAGAACGACGAGTCGGTGCATGAGGCGGTGCGGGCGGCGGCCGAGCGGTACGGCATTCAGGTGACCTCGATGCAGGGCGGGCTGCCGGATTCCGGCTTCCCCTCGCTCGGCTCAGGCGATTGGACGTTCAATTTGCGGCGGCCGGTGATCGGGCTGTTCGCGCAGGATGGCATCCAGGGCTACTCGTTTGGCTGGAACTGGTACACGATTGACCGGCAATACGAGTTGTCGCATGTGGTGTTGCGGCCGCGGTCGCTTGCCAACACGCGGCTCGAGCGGTTCACGACGCTCGTGATACCCGAGGTACAGGCGGGTGCGTTCCGTGAGGCGTTGGGCGAGGCGGGTCTCGCTCGACTACGTCGCTGGGTGCAGGATGGCGGTACCCTGATTGCCATCGGCGCCGCCGGCGAATGGGCACGCACCACGTTTGAACTGGCGCTCCGTAACTGGTATGACACCGACGAGGGCAAGGATCAGCAGGCGTTCACGGTGCCCGGCGCCACCATGCAGGCCCAACTGGACACGCTCCACTGGATCACGGCCGGATATCAGGGAGCCACGCTGCCCGTACACGTCAACTCGTCCCGTCTCTGGTTGCCGCCCGAGGGCCCGCCGAACAGCGGCCGCCGCGTGATCGCGACCTATGCCGCGAGCCCCAGACTGTCCGGCCACGCGTGGAACGAGTCGCTCGAGCGGTTGCCGGGCAAGGTATATGCGTATGAACAGCGGGTGGGGCAGGGCCGGGTGATCGTGTTTGCCGAGGAAGTGAGTTTCCGGGCGTATGGGCGGGGAACTAATCGGCTTCTGTTGAATGGGATGGTGCTGGGGCCGACGGCGCCGTAGTCACCCGTGCACCGTGCACCGTGCACCGTGCACCGGGTTGCGGGGGCGGTGGGATGTAGCCATATTGTAGCGTATCTGGCTACATGGAGCTTGTATGGCCCGCAAGAAGGAGAATGAGCGCGTCACCTACCGCGAGTTGCGAAACACGCCGGGCCGGGTGTGGGAGCGCTTGGCGGCGGACCAGCCGCTCACCCTGATGGCCGAGGGGGAAGCCAAGGCGATTCTCATTCCGGTCGCCGGCGGCGATGTGGCGGCGGCGTACGAAGCGTATGAGCGGGGTCGCGCGCTGATGGCGTTGCGCAGCATTCAGGACGATGCGCGGCGACGCGGTGGGGATCGGATGTCACTGGCCGATATCAACAAGGCGATCAACGATGTTCGGCAGGAGCGGCGCGCGGCCGAGGCAGACTGACCGTGCGGATCGTGCTCGATACCAACGTACTGGTGTCGGCCATGCTCAAGCAGGGAAGCCCGCCGGACTTGGTACTCAGCCTGGTGATTGCGGGTCGGGTGGAGCTGGTGGTGGACAGTCGCATTCGGGCGGAGTATCGGGCGGTCCTTGCACGACCCGTGTTCCGACTTCCGGCCGCCGCGGTGGATCGGGTACTGCGCGTGGTTGAGGCGTCCGAATGGGTCGTGCCTGATCCCCTTCCATTGCTAACCACCGACCCGGACGATCAACCGTTTCTGGAAGTCGCGATCGCCGCTGGCGTTGACGCCATCGTGACGGGCAACACGAGGCACTTTCGTCAGGGGCGTCGCAAGCCTGCCGTACCGATCATGACACCGCGCGAGTTTATTGATCGCCTCCGCGCACCATAGCGACCGTGCACGTTGGACGTTGTGTTCGTCGCACGCTGCACGTTGCACGTCCTAGATCGCCACCTTCTTTCTTACCCGGAGATTGAGCATCTCCACAAACACCGAGAACGCCATCGCAAAGTAGATGTAGCCCTTCGGGATATGCTGATCGAGCGACTCGGCTACCAGTGATACGCCGATCAGGAGCAGGAACGACAGCGCCAGCATCTTGACCGTGGGGTGCTGGTCCACGAACCCACTGATGGACTCGGCGGCGACCAGCATCACGCCCACCGCCGCGATCACGGCTACCACCATGACCCACAACTGGTTGGCCATGCCTACTGCCGTGATGACGGAATCCAGCGAGAACACGATGTCCAGCAGCAGGATTTGCGTGATCACCGCGCCAAACGTCGCGGCCGACCGCGTGGCGGGATGCTGTTCGTCCTCAAGCTTGCTGTGAATCTCGAGCGTCGCCTTGCCCAGCAGGAACAGACCGCCCACGCCGAGTATCAGGTCACGTCCTGAGATCTCCTGTCCAACGACTTCGAACCACGGCGCCGTCAAGCGAATCATCCAGGCCAAGCTCAGGAGCAGCAGGATCCGCGTGACCATCGCCAGCGTCAGTCCAACCCGACGGGCCCGCCGTTGCTGGTGGGCCGGCAACTTCCCCGCCAGGATCGAAATGAAGATGATGTTGTCAATGCCGAGGACGATCTCGAGGACCGTCAACGTGATGAGGGCCGGCAACCATTCCATAAGTCGGTGACTCGCGCGGAGGGGGCGGAGGGGTAATTTAGGTGGTATGCGTCCAATTGTATTACTGCTGCTCCTGGCCGGCTGTAGCCGGCCCGACTTCACGCTGGAGGAAGTCGACTTCACCGGACCGGCCGGTAGCCTAGCGCCGTCCCTTGTCGCCCATGGTGAAGGCGCGATCCTCTCCTGGACCGAGCCCTTCGAAGGCGGGCACCGGGTCCGGGTAGCGGTCCGCCACGCGGCCGGGTGGGGCGAACCTCAGACGGTGGTGGCCCACGACTCCCTGTTCGTGAACTGGGCCGATTTCCCCATGGTCGGCGTTTTCCCCGACGGACGCTGGCTGGCGCACTGGCTCGAGAAGACCGCGCCCGACACCTATGCGTACCACGTCATGATGGCCGTCTCGACCGACAGCGGGCGCACGTGGTCGCCACCGTTCCGTCCACATGGCGACCGGTCGAACACCGAACATGGATTCGTGGCCATGGCCCCGATGCCCGACGGACTCGGCGCGATCTGGCTCGACGGTCGCAAAGCCGCCACGGATTCACAGCCCGCGATGACCCTGCGATTCACGAGCATCCGCTCGGATGGATCGGCCACGCCCGACGAGGAGATTGACGGGATGGTGTGCGACTGTTGTCAGACCGGTCTCGCCGCCACCACCGACGGGCTGGTGGCGGTGTACCGGGATCGGTCGCCTTCGGAGATTCGTGATGTGGTGGTGGCGCGGCGTACGGCCGGCGGTTGGACCGAGCCCGCCAAGGTCCACGATGACGGCTGGCATTATCCGGGCTGTCCAGTGAATGGGCCCCACGCCGCCGCGCGCGGCGACACGGTGGCGGTCGCGTGGTTTACCAACGCGAATGACACGGCGCGCGTTCTTGTGGCATTCTCGACAAATGCCGGCGCTACGTTTGCGCCGCCCATCACGGTGCATTACCGCCGCCCCCTCGGTCGCGTTGACGTGCTCTGGCTTGCTGACGGTGATGCTGCCGTTGCCTGGCTGGAAGAGACCGACGGCGACGCGGGCGCGATGCGGATACGCCGCGTGAGCACGACGGGTCGCCTAGGGACGTCGGTCACGTTCGCTGAAACCGAGGCGACGCGCCGAGCGGGGTTTCCGCGCTTGGTGGTGGTGCCGGAGGGAGTCCTCGCCGCGTGGCGTGGTCCCGGGGACGACGGGGCCGTGCATGCGCGACTCCTGCGCATCAACCATTAGTTGGAGGGACCGATGAACTTTCTGACTGGTCAACAAGCGTTGGCGCACAACCTGTTCCGCATCATCTTTGGCTTTGCGTACCTGACGCATGGCGGACAGAAGTTGTTCGGATGGTTCGGTGGCACGCGCGTGGAGAACCTCATGTCGGAGTTCGGCGCGGCCGGTGTCATCGAGGTTGGCTGCGGCCTCCTGATCATGATCGGATTCCAGACGAACTGGGCCGCCTTCATCGCGTCCGGTGAAATGGCAGTCGCCTACTTCTGGAAACACGCGATGCGTGGTGAGTCGTTCGAGGTGTTCCACTGGGCCAACCGTGGCGAGATAGTGATGCTGTTCTCCTTCGCGTTCCTCTTCCTGGCCACCATCGGGAGCGGCACGTACAGCGTGGACTCGTTGCTGGCGAAGCGAAAGCCCGCCGCGTGACCCACTGGCTCCGGGCGGGTGTGGGTGCCGTTGGTCTCGCGGTCCTGCTCTGGGCGGGGGCGCGACCATTGGGCCCGCTCCCGCCGCTCGGACGCCTGCTCGACCCGGTGCGTGGCGTGTGGGCGTTGGGCCACCAGCCGGACGTCCCAGATGGAATCGCCGTGCCGCAGCTCACGGACTCCGTGCGCGTCGTGTTCGACGACCGCATGGTGCCGCATGTCTTCGCCCGTAACACGCAGGATGCCTGGCGCGCGGTCGGCTACCTCCACGCGTACCATCGCTTGTTCCAGATGGAAATGCAGACGCGGGCCGCGGCGGGCCGGCTTAGTGAATGGAACGCGGACCTGCTCGACCTTGATCGTTCCGCCCGTGCCATCGGCTTGCCGTGGGCCGCCGAGCGAGATTGGGCGGCGCTCGACACCACGTCCCGCGAGGGCCGCTGGATCCTGGCGTACGCGGAAGGCGTGAACGCCCGGATAGATGCTCTGCGTCCAGAGGACGTGCCGCTCGAGTACCGGTTATTGGGGGCTGACCCGGAACCATGGCACTCGCTCAACACGTTCCTGTTTGCCAAACGCATGGGCGAGACATTGTCGTACGAGGACTCGGATCTCGCGTACGAGCGGTTTGCCGAGGGGTTCGGGGCCGAGGTGGCCGACGCGCTTTCGCCGGTGCATGCGCCGATCCAGTCGCCGATGGTGCCAACCGCGTGGCCTCAGCCGCGGGTGCGCCCTGAGTGGCGGTTGCCGGACGTCAGTCGGCGAGGCGGCGAGGCGGCGAGTCGGCCAGAGGAGGACGATGTCCGTCGGCAGGCCTCGAACAACTGGGTAGTGCATGGATCACGGACGGTTTCGGGTCATCCGTTGCTGGCCGGCGACCCGCATCTGGACATGAGCCTCCCGTCGGTGTGGTATGAGGTCCACGTCGTGGTGCCTGACTCCCTGGACGTGTACGGGGTGTCGTTCCCGGGCTCGCCGGGTGTGTTGATCGGGTTTACGACAGACGTCGCGTGGGCCTTCACCAATACCGGCGCCGACGCGGTGGACTTCTGGAACGAGGTGCTGGATGATCCCGCCGCGCCCACGGCCTACCGGCTGGACGGCGAGTGGAACCGCCTTGAGCGCCGGATCGAAACGTATTGGGGTCCGGACGGCGTGGAGCTTGCCCAGGACACGCTGTACTACACGCACCGCGGCCCGCTCGTGCGGGAGGACGGGCGCGACCGCTCGATGCGGTGGACGGTGCTTGAGCCGCAAGGATTTTTTGAGGCGTTGGTCTCCATGTTGTCGGCAAAGGCGGTGGTCGAATGGCTCCAGGCGGCGGCGGTGATCCGGGCGCCGGCGCAGAACGGTGTGGTCGCCGACCGTCATGGAGACATCGCGATCATTTCCGCCGGCGCGTATCCCATCCGCGCGGGGACCGGCGACGGGCGTGTGATCCGGGATGGCACCACCAGGTCCACCGACTGGCTCGGCTTCCTGCCGGTCGCGAGTTGGCCCTACGCGCGGAACCCCTCGCAGGGCTTTCTGGCCTCGGCCAACCAGGAGCCCCTCGATCCCAATGCCGATCCCACCTACTTCGGCAGCAACTGGCCTTCCCCCTGGCGTGCGATGCGCATCAACGCCCTGCTCGGCGCGGACACGGCGGTCACGTCGGAGGCCATGAGCCGATATCAGAATGATCCGGGCAGTGCGCGCGCGGATTGGTTTGTGCCCGCCTTTATTGCGGCGGGACAGCGCGCGGGCGGGACGGCGGGCGGGGCGGCTGACCTGTTGGCGCGATGGGATCGTCGCTACACGCGCGACAACGAGTACGCCGTCCTCTTCGAGTTGGCCATGGGTGCGCTCCGGCGCGCGGTGTGGGATGAACTCGATGTGGGGGAGGGTCGGCGCGCCTGGGCACCGGGCGATCCGTATCTGGCCGCGTTGCTCGCGGATTCGGCGCACCCGTGGTGGGATGTGCGCGAGACGCAGAGAGTCGAAACCCGCGACAACGTCCTTGCCGCCAGCCTGGCCACCGCACTCGACACGGCGGTCGCGCGCTACGGGCAACCGGGAGCCGGGGCGTGGCGCTGGGAGCACATCAACCGGGCCAATATCTGGCATCTGTTGCGCCTGCCCGCGCTGTCAACACGCGGCGTGCCGGTACAGGGTGGACCGGGCTTGGTGAATCCGGTGAGCGGCAGCGGCACCCACGGACCGAGTTGGCGCATGGTGGTCGAGATGAGCGCGTCGCGGCGGGCGTGGTCTATTTATCCGGGCGGGCAATCGGGGAATCCGCTCAGCGCCCGCTATGCTGACCGCATCCCGGCCTGGGCGGATGGCCAGTTGGAAGAAGTGCGGCTGCCGCGACGCCCCGAAGAACTTCCACCTGAGCAGCGGGCCCGGCCATGAACCGTCCCGTGCTTCGCTTGGTGGTTCTGTCCGCTGTCGTGGCGGCGGCGACGATGGCGGTGGCGTGGTGGACCACGCCGATCATTGGGGGCGTGTTCGGGCTGGTTGCCGCCCGACGTGGCCGGCCCGCTCCGGTCCTGACGCCGTTGGTGGCTGGGTTCCTTGGATGGATGGCGCTGGTCATCGTGGCGGCCGTGCGTGGTGGGGCCGGCAGGGTGGCCGAAGTGATGGGCGGGATCCTGGGTTTGCCGGGGTGGGCCCTGTTCGCGGTCACGCCGCTGTACGGCGCGCTC
>JBBDNM010000044.1:0-28705 GCA_040877595.1 Gemmatimonadales bacterium
CACCCCGTGCACCGTGCACCGTGCACCGTGTACCGTGTACCGTCAGTTCTGGTCCTGCCACCACATCCGCGGCATCACCCTCTCCGTCGGCCAGATCTGGTTCAGCGTGTTGCCGTCATACAACCGGCCATTCATCATCACCGACCGGATGTTGACCGTGTTCCGGATGTTGTCGAGCGGATTCGCACTCAGGATCACGAGGTCGGCCAGCTTGCCCGGCTCCAGCGTGCCCAGATCTTCCTGATAGCCCAGCGCCCGGGCGCCATTGATCGTGGCGACACGCAGGGCTTCCATCGGGGTCAGGCCGCCTTCGGCCATGGCCCACAGTTCCCAGTGGACGCCCAGGCCTTCCAGCTGACCGTGACCGCCAATGCCGGTGATGCCACCGGCCCGCTGAATCGCCGCGGCGCCCGCCGCGATGCGGTCGTGCACGTACTGGCTGCGATGGAACCACTGCGGCCGGCGCAACGCGCGGCGAAGCAACTGGTTGCGCGGCGTAAAGCGCGTGAGCTTCGGATCACCCAGCAGGTCGGTGGCCGGGTCCTCGTAGTACATGTTCTCGGTCCACGGCCCGCCATAGGCCACCAGCAGCGTCGGCGTGTAGGCGATGCCGGAGAACGCCGCCAGTCGCACGACGTCGGAGAACAACGGCGTGATCGGCAGGCTGTGTTCCAAGCCCGCGTAGCCATCCTGCATGAGCGTCAGGTTCATCTTGAAATCGAGCCCGCCCTCGGTGGTCGGCATCAGGCCGAGTTCACGGGCCGCCATGATGACCCATTGCCGCTGTTTGCGGGTACCCGCCATGTACTGCTTGATATGCGCGATGCCGTAGTACCGACTGTAGCGGCGCAGCACGTCGCGCGCCTCGGGAAGCGAGTCAATATCATCCGACCAGAACACGCCGGGACCGGTGAACGACTGCCGCGGCCCCAGCATCCGGCCGGCCGCCACGCGGTCGCCATAGGTGAGCACGTCCGTCGTGGCCGTCTGCACGTCGTGCGTCATCGTGACACCGTAGGCCAGGTTCGCCTGGTAGTTCCATACTTCCTGCTTGTGCAGCGCCCACGGGGCCCACGGATGGGCGTGGACGTCAATGATGCCGGGCATGATGGTGGCGCCCGGCAGCGGGACCACGCGGGCGGCGGCCGGCAGGTTGGCGCACGTGCCGGAGCAGATGCGTTCGATGCGGTTGTTGGTGACCACCAGGTCGCCTTGTTCGATCACCTCGTCGCCGTTCATCGTGATGATGCGCGCACCGCGCAGGACCACGGTACCGCGCGGAATGTCGCGCGCGATGGTGATCGCGACTTCCAGCTCGTGCGCGTTATAGGGCGGACGCTGGGGCGCGGCGGCGCTGTCCGCCGCCGCGCTGTCCCGCGCGGCGGTCGAGTCGGCCGGGCGACCGCGGCTGGCCGCGCGACGTGCCACCGCCTCACGGTCGAAGATGCGGCCGGCCTGCGCGACGGAATCGCCGATGGCCATGTGGTAACGGAAGAGGTAGCGACCGAGCGTCCAGTACGCCGTCCCACCATCCGCCGACCAGCGGAGGAAATCGCCGGCCACCGCGGTCACCTTACGGACCGGGACGGGCGCGGTGGCGGGGTTGTTGATGGAGACCCGTGGCACGGCACCGCCCAGAAAGGGCACCGTCACGAGATAGACTTGGTTGTCCACCTGCGCGAGCACGTGTCGGCCGTCCGGCGCGATCAGCATCTCGCTGGCGTTCCCCGGCTGTGGGGTGCCCGGCTGCTGATACCCGGTCACTTGAATGTGCTGGCGCCGGTCGGTGCCGTCGTAGCGGAACGAGACGATGCCCTGCCCGCCGTCATGATAGTAGATGCGGTCGTCCTGGCCGGTCACGAAGTGCGGCAGGGACACCGCGTTCACGCGGCCGACGGTCGTGAGCGCGCCACCCGCGGCGGCCATCTGGGCCAGCTCGAGGCCAACGCCGCCGACTTCGTTCATGCGCTGGTGGCGCGGACCGCTCACCACGAGGATGCGGGTGCCGTCCGGCGTGAAGACCGGGAACGCGTAGAAGCCCGGCTGCTGCGTGAGCCGTTCAGGCCGGCTCCGGCCGTCGGGGCGCACGCGGTAGACGTGCGCGCCTTCCAGGTCGGTCCACGTGACGTACACCACCCAGCGGCCGTCCGGCGAGAACGAGGGCATCTGCTCGAGCACGGTGTCCCGCGTCACGCGGATGGCGCCTTCGAGACGGCGCATGCTGGTATCGGGCGCGGTCAGGTCCACGGCGTACAGCGCGTCGAGCGCGCTGAACACGGCGCGGCGGCCATCGGGACTGACCGTCAGGTCCCGCACCTGGCGGAGGGTGAATGCCGAGTCACTGATGCGGTTGGTGACGGCCACCGACGGGCCTACGTCGAGCGCGATGTCGGCCGTGAACGGGATCTCCGTGGCCTGGCCGTTGGTGATGGCGACCCGCCAGATCTTGCCGCCCCACGACGCGATGACGGATTGATTGTCGCGCGTGAAGCTCATGCCGGGCATCAGGTCGCGCGTGAATCGCGATTCCTGGTCATCACGCTGGACCACCATGACCAGCCAGCGCTCATCGCCCGTGCGCAGGTCGCGCACGCGGAGGCCGGTTTCCACCTGATGCCGGCTGGCGTACACCATCCAGTGCCCGTCGGGCGAGAGGGTGGGCCGCATGGCGCTGCCCCACTCGCCGGTCTGGCCGAAGTACTCGCCGGTTTCGCGGTCGTAGGTGGCGATCTGCCACGTGGGCAGCACCTGGTTATAGCTGAACCCGCCGGTGCGGCGGGCAAAGTAGAGGTATCGGCCGTCGGGACCGAACGCCGCACCCATGGCGTTCATCTCGTCGTTGCCGCGCGTGAGTTCCAGCCCGCCGCCCCCGTCCTTGTGGTACATCTGGAGTTCGAAGCGCGACGCGATCGCCCCGACGCCGCGCGAGACCACGACGTATTGACCATCGGGCGTCCACTCGGGCGAGGCATACAGGGCCGTGCCACCGGAAAGCTTGCGCGGGTGCGAGCCGTCGGCTTCGACGAGCCACACCTGTTCGGTGCCGTCGCGGTCGGACGTGAACGCAATGAGCCGGCCGTCGGGGCTGTAGCGCGGCTGGCCGTCAAACGCGGCACCCGACGTGATGCGCGTGGCCTGGCCACCGGCGATGGGCATGGTGTAGAGGTCGCCCGCCAGGTCGAACACAATGGTTTGACCGTTGGGGGAGACATCCACCGAGATCCAGGTGCCTTCGGAGGTGGTGAACTCGAGCGTGCGGGTGGTGCGGAGCGGCAGGTCGCCGTGCTTGACACCGGCCGTGTCGGCGGCGGCGGAGTCTTGCCGGATCGCGCGGAGACGCGGGGGCGCGGAGACGGCAACGATCGTAGCGAGGGCAAGGACGGACAGGCGCACGGGACCTCCATACCGATGAGTAGAAAAACGGCCGGAAAGGTATCCACCGTGCGAGACCGCCGTAAGGCAAACCCGCACGGTAAAGCCCCGTCCGAACCGAATCCTTGCAAACATTCGCGCATTGCGTTCTGCATGTGCTCCCACCATATTGCATGTATGAGTGGATCCATCACTATTCGCGATGTCCCGCGTTCGGCGCGGGACGAGTTGGCGGCACGCGCGGCGCTCACCGGCCGGTCGCTCCAGGAGTATTTGCGGACGCAGCTGATTGAGCTGGCCCGGCGGCCGGATGCGGCGGCGTTGGTCGCCCGGGTACGGGAGCGGAAGGCGGGCACCGGGAGTGTGCTCGCGCGGGACCGGATCCTCACGCATCGGGATGCGGATCGCCGGTGACGCTCGTGGTGGATGCGTCGGTGGTGGTGGCGGCGCTGGTGGACGGCGGGCCGGACGGAGCGTGGGCCGAGGAGGTGCTGCTGCGTGATCACCTCGCCGCCCCGCATCTGTTGCCGGTCGAGGTGGCGAACATGCTCCGGCGGGCGGCACTGGCCGGCCACCTCTCGGCCGACACGGCCTCGCTAGCGCACGCCGACTTGCTGGCGCTCCCGCTCGAACTGTTTCCCTACGAACCCTTCGCGCCGCGCGTGTGGGACCTGCGCACCACGGTCACATCGTATGATGCGTGGTATGTGGCCCTGGCGGAAACGCTGGACGTACCGCTCGCGACCCTTGATGAGCGACTGGCCAAGGCGCCGGGGCCGAGGTGCGAGTTTGTCTTGCGGTAACCCTCTCCCGTCTCTCGTCTCCCGTCTCCCGTCTCTCGTCTCCCGTCTCCCCTAAAACCCACTCGCCATGACATCGTCCCATCGCGGCCCGAACAGCGCCGCACCATCCGTGGCTCGGCGCGCTGAACCGGTCGCCAGGCTGTTCCACGCGGGTGGTTCCACGCCGTGCAGGTGCCGTACGAAAAAGTCCCACATCTTGCGGTCGCCGTAGGCGGCGCTTGGGCCACGGCGCCCACCTCCGTGATCCTCGCCGGGCATCACCAGGAGGTCGAAGGTCCGGTCGGCCTGAATCAGCGCGTTCACCACCTGCAAGGTGGACGAGGGATCCACGTTGGTGTCGAGTTCGGGCACGATGAGCAGCAGCTCGCCGCGGAGCCGATGCGCGTGCACCACGTTGGAACTCGCCGCGTACTCGGGCCCGATGGGCCAGCCCATCCATTGTTCGTTCCACCAGATCTTGTCCATGCGGTTGTCGTGACATCCCGCGAACGACACAGCCACGTGATAGAACTCCGGATGAAACAGCAGGCCGCCCAGCGCATTCTGCCCACCGGCCGACCCGCCGTAGATGCCGACACGCGTCAGGTCGTACCACGGGTTCCGTGCCGCATAGGCGCGATGCCAGAGGATGCGGTCAGGAAATCCGGCGTCGCCCAGGTTCTTCCACGCCACATCGTGAAATGAGCGACTGCGGTTGGCGGTGCCCATGCCGTCAATCTGCACCACCACAAACCCGAGTTCCGCGAGCGCCTGCATGTTATGCCAGGCGGCGAACCGCTTCGGCACAAACGAGCCGTGCGGCCCGGCGTAGATATACTCGATGACAGGGTACCGCCTGCTGGCGTCAAACGTGGACGGCCGAACCGCGACCCCCCAGATGTCGGTCGAGCCGTCACGCCCCACGGCGGTGAAGACCTCCGGTGGGCGCCATCCGGCTGCGCTCAGCGCCGTCAAGTCGCCGCGCTCGAGTTCCAGCAGCACACGGCCATCACGCACACGCCGGAGCTGGGTGACCGGCGCCAGATCCACGCGCGACCAGTGATCCACGTACAGCGAGCCGTCCGGCGAGAGGACGACCTCATGGTCGGCGGGCGCCTCGGTGAGGGGCGTCAGGCCGCTTCCGTCAAAGTTCACGGCGTAGTAGTGCGCGAAGTACGGGTCCTGGCCTTCGTGCATGCCACCGGCGCTGAAGATCAGTCGGCGCGCTGCTTCGTCCACGTGGTGTACCGCGCGCACGACAAAGTCTCCTCGCGTAATCCGGTGCTTCACGCGGCCGGTGCGGCCGTCGTACAGGTAGAGGTGCGCCCATCCGTCACGTTCGGACAGCCAGATGATCTCCGCGCCATCGCCCAGGTCGTGGCGATGGATTCGTCCGCCATTCGTGAGCGTGCCCGAGGCGCGCCGGTAGTCGATGAAGGTCTCGGAGGCTTCGTCGATGACGGCGCGCGCGGCACCGGTCGCCGCATCCACCTCGATGACGCGGAAGCGCTGATGGCCGCGAGCGTTGTACTCGAACGTGAAGGCCCGCCCGTCGCGACGCCACACCGGGCGCGAGAGGGCGAACGGATTCGGGAACAACGTGGCGTCGATGTTCACCTGCGTGCGGGCGTCAACGTCAAACAGCGCGGGCTGGGGCAGGTCAAGCTCATCACCCGGTTTCTGGTAAAAGCGTTCGAACGTCCTCGGCTGGACCTGATCGGCGGGCGACGACTCGACGTAGCGCACCATGCGGCGGTAGCCCGGTCGCACCCGGTAGGCGGCAATGCGACGCGAGTCAGGGGACCACGCCAGCGACTGCATGGTAAAGGGGTTGCCTTCGGAACCGTCGGTGCTCAGCGCGACACCGGCGGACGGATGGGCTCCCGCCTCGCGCACGAACACGTTGAAGTTGGCAATCCAGGCCACATGGCGACCGTTGGGCGAGGTCACCTCGCGCGGCGGCATACCCTGCCCCGACCCCGCGCGTACCGTGGCGCGGGCGCACGTATAGCTGTCCAGCGGACAGCGCCAGTCGGTGTCCCAGGCGCGGAACGTGAGCGCCGTGCCTTCCGCCGTGAACGCGATCGCGGTGAACGGGAGGGCCAAGGCGCTCGCACGGGGCTCGGCGGTGCTGTCGGCGGCGTTGAGCGCCGCGGCCAGGCGAACATGGTCAAAGGCCTCGCGCTTCACCGGCGCATCGGGGTTCGTGACATCTACCAACATGAACGCGTGCCCGCCTTCAACCGACTTGCGATACCACAGGCGGGAGTTCCCTGCCCATACTGGGGTCTCGGCCGCCCCGGTGGCCACGCGACGGTACTGGTCCCCGAGTTCGCGAGCGCGGGTGTAGTCCTCCGGCCCGACCTGGGTAGGGGTGGGATGGATGGTGACCGTGAAGGCCACCACGGCGAGCGCACCAAGCGCCCGCCAGGAACTGATCACAGGCATCGCCGCCTCCGAGGCAGGGAGACTATCCGGGGGACGAGGGACAATGTACCCTCTCCCCCGACAGTAGCATCCCGGATCCGGAACCGACTACGGAGGCCCGCATGACTGACTCGACTCCCACCCCGGATGCGCCGACGGAGCCCCCCTCCTGTGCCGTTTGCCACCAGCCCATCGCGGATGAGTACTACCGCGTGGCGGGCACGGCGTTCTGCCCAACATGCCGTGACACACTGACGGCGGCCAATGTGCGCGGTGTGGCTGCGCACGAGTTTGTTCGCGCCGGGCTCTTCGGCCTGGTCGGCGCCGCCGGAGGGGCCGCGGTCTACTACGCCGTGCTCCTCGGCACGGGATACGAAGTCGGGCTGATCGCCATTCTGGTCGGGTTCATGGTGGGGTACATGGTACGCAAAGGCGCGTACGGGCTGGGCGGTCGACGCTACCAGATCCTGGCGATGACCCTGACCTACCTGGCCATCGGCGCCACGTACATCCCGTTCGCCATCCAGAGCTGGGAAGAGAGCCAGGCGACCACCGCCGAGACCGAGGTGATCGACGAACCCACGCCGGAGCCCATCAGTGCGCTCGGTGTCGTGGTGGGCCTGGCCCTGTTCGCCGCCGCTCTACCCATCATCGTGGTCATCGGCGGATTCCCTGACACGATCATCTCCGCCCTGATCATCGGCTTTGCCTTGCATCAGGCCTGGCGCATGAACGCTCGGCTCCGCCTCGCGTTCGACGGCCCGTTCAAATCAGGCGTCGCGCACGACACGTAACCTGGGCCCCCCGGTACGGTTGCCCGCGTCGTTCACGACGCATCACAGGGCCGAGCCCGTCCTTCAGGACGGGACTGCTCCGGACCGAAACCTACGCGCGCGCCGCGACCGGCACTTTCGCGTGGTACACAACACCCACGAGGCCACCGTATACCAGATGACCCATCAGACTCCCCATGATCATCGGGATGTTTCCTCCGGAGAACACGCCGCCACCCATCATCGGCGTTACCGCCAACTGTGCCATCAGGAACACCAGGAAGCCGTACACCGCGCCCCGCACCACGGGCGTACCCGGCAGAAAGCGCGCGGCCGCGAGCGCATATATCCCGGCCAGCACCACCCCAATCACCCCGTGCATGACCCATCCCAAGGTGCTCCCAATGCCGAGAAAGGCACCGAGCATATCGCCGATCGGCATTTCGGGCATGCCCATCAACGGGCCCATCAACATCAGCATGGTCATGACGGCGGTGCCAACCAGACCGGCCAGGACAGCTGCCCCTGCGTTCATGTGATCCTCCTTGCGCCTCCGGGCGCGGTAGCGTCGTTGCCTCCCCGAATCATACCTGCCCCTTCGGAGTTCCCGCACGGTCCTGCTCGAGGATCCGCAAGAGCAGGGCCCGGCGGCTGGCCGGGGGCATCGTCACGCGGTCACGCACGCGGCGCATAAGGTCGAGCTGGGCGCGCCGAAAGACGTACTGCGGGTAGCAGCGGGAGCAAAGCTCGAGGTGGCGCCGGATAGCCGCCTCCTCGGCGGGGCCGACCTCCGCATCCAGAAAGTCCCATAGCCGGTCGAGCACATCGTGGCACCCCATCATGGGTCACGCTCGCTGGTACGCGGGGACACGATCCCCGCCTCGGTGGCGTAGGCGCGCAGGCGGTCCTGCAGGAGCCGGCGGGCGCGAAACAGTCGGGACCGCACCGTCCCGATCGGGATCTCGATCACGCGCGCGATCTCGTGGTATTGCAAGTCCCCGAGGTCACTCAGCACCAGCACCCTGCGGAACGGTTCGGGCAGGCTGTCGATGGCCGCGACGACTTCCTCGTCGAGGCGTTCGTGGAAGAGGTTGGCATCCGCGGCGGCGCTCACTGGCGCATTCCTCGCCGTCACGTGCTCCTCATCGAACGGCACGGCCGCCTCGTCCCCAGCCCGTACGGCCCGACGACGTTCCTGCAGGTAGGCGTGGCGGCAGATGGTGAACAACCACGCCTTGGCATTGCTACCACGTTCGAACGTGTGCCAAAAACGATGCGCCCGGAGAAAAGTCTCCTGCGTCACATCGTCCGCGGCCGCTTCGTCGCCACGCGTGAGGCGAAGGCTGAACCGGTAGACCGCGTCAAGCCAGGGAAGTGCCTCGTCCGCAAAGCCCTCGGCGCGGAGCGGCGGTACCGGCAGGGGCGCCGGCCCGGGCGGTTCTCGCGGGCGCCCGGCATCAACCACATGGCGCGGACCCGCGAGCATCGCCCACGCCTTGCGGACCTGAGACCACAGCGCATGCTCGCTCATTCACCTACCCCAAGTCGGCGGCCCGCCCATAAGTTCCGGCACGGCGGGCGGAGATCGATGCAACGATCGACGCGCTCCGGAAGCCCGGGAGTCAGGCGGGCGCGAATCGTAAGATTGCGCTCAGATCCACAACACCCAAACGTTCTTGTTGGCCATGGCAGAGGTTACTTGCCTTGACCGAATTGGTCCAGTTGACCCACATGTCAGGGCGGGACCACGGCGTCAGCGTACCGTAAAGGCGGCGCGACAAGAACCCTTCATGCGACCCTCACTCGCGCTCCCGCCCGCCCCAGGTTATGATCCCCGCATGCAAATGGTTGCCCGTGCGTGCAGCACGCTGGTCGTGATCGGCGCCCTGTTTGTGCCCTATGCGCAGCCCATCCTGTGCGAGGCACAGATGGACCATGCCATGGACGGCCAGCATCCCGAGCACGCTGGGCACCCCTTGGACAGCGGCGCCCCGCGCCTGGAGGCTGATGGGATGCACCTCCCGTGCGCGCCAGCGTGCTTGACCGCGCAGATCGCGCCGCCCTCGGTGGGTACACCCGACGTCCCCACTGGACCGCAGCTGGGCCCGCCAGCCCGCGTTCCCAGCCGCGCCCTGTCCGCGGCGCACGCAGCGACCCCTCCCCCACCAAAGTCCTGACCCTCCGTAGGTGACGTGTGCCCGGGCGTCTAATGCCCGGGAGGTCGATCCGTAATCCACGTTCGGAGAGGTCCATGATCCTGCATGTGATTGCCGCGCTTGCCTTGGGGCAGGCGCCAAATGACACGTTGACCGCCGCAGAGGCGGTCCGCATCGCGCGCGCGACCAACCCCGCGCTCGCCGCGGCGCGCCTGCGCGCGGACGCGGCCACCCATCGCGTCGGGCCCGCCGGCGCCCTACCCGACCCGGCCCTCACGTTCGGGCTGATGAACCGTCCTCTCACCGGGTTCGGCGTTGACGAGCGCATGACGATGAACAGCATCGGGCTGATGCAGATGATCCCGTGGCCCGGACGACTCGGCGCCCGCCGCGAGGAGGCGCGACGCCTGTCCACCGCCACGGCGTTCGACGCCAGCGAGACCGAGGCCGCGCTCGTGCGTCAGGTACAGGCCGCCCACCATGACCTGGCGTTCGTGGACCGCGCGCTCGCCGTCCTCGAGGACACGCGCGGCCTGCTGCGGCAGTTCGAGGAAGTGGCACGCGCCCGCTACGCCATCGGGGAAGCGCTGCAGCAGGACGTGCTCCGGGCGCAGGTGGGCGTGGCGGAGGTCACGCAGGAAATCGCCGTGATGGAGGCCGAGCGGCGCGCGATCGCCGCGCGGCTCAACGCCCTGCTCGGCCGGGACGCCACCGTGCCGATCGGTCCACTCTCCTTCGCCACGGCAACGGCCCACCTGCCATTGGTGGATTCACTGATGGCGCTCGCCCGCGAGGCTCGGCCGGGCCTGCTGGCGGCGGACGAGCGCATCGCCGCGGCGGACGCCGGCGTCAGGGCCGCCCGGGCCGACCTGTGGCCGGACCTGACCGTCGGCATCACCTACGGCCAGCGCCCGGCCTTCGACGACATGCTCTCGATCATGGTTGGGGTGTCCCTGCCGCTGTGGGCCGGCGCGCGCCAGCTCCCCATGCGACGGGAGATGGCCGTGATGCGCGACGAGGCGGACGCGGAGCGCCGGGCGCTCGCCAACGAGACGTACGCCGAGATCACGACGCTGCACGCGCAGGCCGTGCGGGCCGACGCGCTCCGACGCCTGTACGACGACGAGATCCTCCCGCAGGCCCGGGCCACCGTCCAGTCCGCGCTCGCGGCCTACCGGGTCGGCCGCATCGAGTTCACGACCCTGCTCGATCACCAGATGGCCGTGAATCGCTACGCGATCGCCCGGCTGTCCTTCGACGTGCATTACCACCACGCCCTGATCGGCCTCTCGGCCCTCACCGGGTGGCATGGAGATCATCAATGATGCGCCGACTGCTGGTACTCGCTCTTCTTGCAGGGTGCGGCGGTGCCGCGCCCGACCAGGATTCCGACGGCAACGCCACGGCCGACATGGTGGGCATGAACATGAGTGGGACGGGCCCAATCCGCGTCACCGCTCGACAGGCCGCACTTGCCGGCGTCACGTACGCCGTGGCGCGGGAGGCGCCGCTCGGGCGTACCGTGCGCGCCGTCGCGATGGCCGTCCCGAACGAGCGCGGCCTTGGGGTGGTAAACGCCCGCGTTTCCGGGTGGGTGGAACGCCTGGACGTGAACGAAACGGGCCAGTTCGTCCGGGTCGGCCAGACGCTCTTCGCCCTCTACGCGCCCGAGCTGGTGGCCGCCCAGGAAGACCTGTTGCTTGCCCACCGGCTGGGGGATGTGCGGGGCGCGGAGGACCTGCGCGCGGCCGCGCGGCGCCGCCTTGCCCTCTGGGGCGTCGCCGACGAGGACGTTGCCGCGATCGAAGCGGGCGATACCGCGTGGCGCGCACTTCCCATTCGGTCGCCCTTCACCGGATACGTCCTCGAGAAGCACGTGGTCGAGGGGCAGATGGTCCGCGCCGGGGAACCCCTGTTCCGGACGGCCGACCTGAGCCGCCTCTGGATCGAACCGGCCCTGTTCGAGTCGGATATCGCACTGGTGCGGGTGGGGCAGCGGGCCGACGTCACGTTCGATGCCTTGCCCGGCCGGCGCTTCGCGGGCCGGGTCACGTTCACCGCTCCACAGCTGGACCGGCAGACCCGCACCCTCCGGGTCCGCGTCGAGGTTGCCAACCAGGACCTCGCCATCCGGCCCATGATGTACGGCACCGTGCGGATCGCTGCGGACGGTCCGCGCGGCGTCATCGTGCCGCTCACGGCGGTGCTCCCGACCGGCACGCGCGACCTGGTGTTCGTGCTGCGCAACGGCGCGCTGGTGCCGGTCGAAGTGGTCGTCGGCCTCCGCGGCGACTCCACGATCCTCGTGGCTGACGGGATCGCGCCCGGGGACACCGTCGTGGCCTCCGCCACGTTCCTGTTCGACTCGGAGTCCCAACTCGCCGCCGCCATGGCGGGCATCATGCTGAACATGGGCATGGGGCTGGACATGGGCGGAATGGGAGTGGAGGGGAGGGATACCGGGCAGCGGCAGGGGCGGCAACCATGATTGCGCGCCTCATCGAGCTCTGCATCCAGTGGCGTGGGCTGGTGGTAACCGGCGCCGTCGCGCTGCTGGTGGCCGGAATCGCGCTGGTGCGCACCATGCCAGTAGACGCCATCCCCGACCTGTCGGACGTGCAGGTCATCGTGGCCACCGAATACCCCGGCCAGGCGCCGCAGGTGATCGAGGACCAGGTGACCTACCCCCTGGTTACGGCGCTCCTCGCGGTGCCGCATACCAAGGTGGTGCGGGGCCAGTCCATGTTCGGCATGTCGTTCGTGTACGTGATCTTCGAGGACGGCACCGATCTCTATTGGGCCCGGAGCCGCGTGCTCGAGTACCTGAACGCCGCATCGGGCGCCCTGCCTGACGAGGTGCGGCCGCAGCTCGGGCCCGACGCCACCGGCGTGGGCTGGGTGTTCCAGTACGCGCTCGCGAGTGCGGAGCACTCGCTCGACGAGCTGCGATCACTCCAGGACTGGTACGTGCGCTACGCCCTGCAACAGGTACCGGGAGTGGCCGAGGTCGCCAGCATCGGCGGCTACGTGCGCCAGTACCAGGTCCTGCTCGACCCCGCCAAGCTGCTCGGATTCGGGGTCGCCGCGAAGCAAGTGATCGACGCCATTCGGACCTCCAATGCGGACGTGGGCGCCCGGACCATCGAGGTGGGCGGCGGCGACTACATGGTCCGCGGCCATGGCTATCTGCGCGGCGTGGGCGATATCGCCGAGTTGGCCGTGGCCGCCGACGCCGGCGTGCCGGTCCGCGTGCGGGACGTGGCCACGGTGACCATCGGGCCGGACATCCGCCTCGGGATGGCCGAGTGGAACGGGGAGGGCGACGCGGTCGGCGGCGTCGTGGTCATGCGGTACGGAGAAAACGCGCTCGACGTGATCGAGGGCGTGCGTGCGCGCATGCGTGAGATCGAGGCAGGCCTGCCCGAGGGCGTGCGCATCGTCACGACGTACGACCGGTCGTCCCTGATCCACCGCGCCATCACGACGCTCAAGCAGACCCTGCTGGAAGAGTCGCTGATCGTGGCGCTCGTGTGCGTGCTGTTCCTGCTGCACGCCCGGAGCGCCCTGGTGGCGATCGCGACGCTGCCGCTCGGGATCCTGATGGCGCTCATGGCCACGCGCTGGATGGACGTCAACGCCAACATCATGTCGCTCGGCGGAATCGCGATCGCCATTGGCGCGATGATTGACGCGGCGATCGTCATGATCGAGAACCTCCACAAGCACATCGAGCACGAGCCCGACCGGCCCCGCTGGGAACTGGTCGCCGCGAGCGCGCGGGAGGTGGGGCCGGCGCTGTTCGTGTCCCTACTCATTATTACGCTGTCGTTCCTGCCCGTGTTCGCGCTGGAGGCCCAGGAGGGTCGCCTGTTCCGGCCGCTGGCGCTCACCAAGACGTTCGCGATGGCGGCTGCCGCGCTGCTGTCGGTCACGGTTGTGCCCGTGCTCATGGGGCTGTTCATCACGGGCCGCATTCGCCCCGAAGCGGAGAACCCGATCAACCGGTGGGCCATCCGGCTGTATCGCCCGGTCCTGCGCTGGGCGCTCGCGCATCGCCCGCTGGTGCTGGGAGGCGCCCTGGCGACGCTGGTCGTGACCCTGATGCCGCTCGCCCGTCTGGGCAGCGAGTTCATGCCGCCGCTGGACGAGGGCGCCCTGCTCTACATGCCCAACACCATTCCCGGGATCTCCGTGACCGAACAGCGGCGCATGCTCCGGATCCAGGACTCGATCCTGATGACGTTCCCGGAAGTCGAATCGGTCTGGGGCAAGGCCGGCCGCGCGCGCACCGCGACCGACCCGGCGCCGATGTCCATGATCGAGACCATCGTGAACCTGAAACCGCCTGACCAGTGGCCCGAGCGGATCAGCCAGGATCAACTCATCGCCCGCATGGACCGGGCCCTGCGGTTCACCGGCTACGTCAACAGCTGGACCATGCCGATCAAGAACCGCACCGAGATGCTCTCGACCGGCATTCGCACGACGCTCGGCATCAAGATCTTCGGCCCGGATCTCCAGGTTATCGAGGGGATCGGCGGGGCAATCGAGACGCTACTCGCGCCGGTTCCGGGAACGGCAAGCATCTACGCCGAGCGATCCTTTGGCGGCCGGTACCTGGACCTGGTACCAGACCGCGCGGCGATCGCCCGGTACGGGCTGACCATCGGCGACGTGCAGGACGTGATCGGCACGGCGCTGGGCGGTATGAACATTACGAGCACGGTGGAGGGACGTGAGCGTTATCCGGTGCACGTCCGCTATGCGCGGGACTTCCGGAGCGACCCTCGCACGCTGGAGGGCCTGCTCGTACGCACGGCCCACGGCGCGCAAGTGCCATTGGCCCAACTGGTGACCACGCGGTTCACGGCCGGCGCCCCGATGATCAAGAGCGAGGACGGTCAGCTCACGGGGACCGTGTTCATTGACGTGCGCGGCCGCGATGTCGGCGGCTACGTGGCGGACGCGCGCGCGCTGGTGGACAGCGCGGTGACGCTGCCGCCCGGGTACCGGCTCCAGTGGAGCGGTCAGTACGAGGCGATGGAGCGCGTCCGCTCGCGTCTCGCGGTCTTGGTGCCCGTGACCGTGCTGATCATTGGCCTGCTGCTCTATCTGTACTTTCGCACGATGGCCGAGACCGTCATGGTCCTCGCGTCTCTGCCCTTTGCCGTGGTCGGCGGCGTGTGGTTCATGTGGGTGCTGGGCTACGACCTGTCCGTGGCCGTCGCGGTCGGGTTCATCGGCCTCGCGGGGGTGGCGGCGGAAACGGCGGTAGTCATGCTCGTCTATCTCGACCTCGCCTGGAAGGATGCCGCCCGGTCGGGCCCGGTGACACTGGCCAGCCTCACGGCCGCCGTCGAGCACGGCGCCGTCAACCGCGTGCGCCCCAAGCTCATGACCGTCGTCGCCATCATGGCCGGCCTGCTGCCGATCATGTGGTCGCACGGCACCGGCGCGTCGGTCATGCAGCGGATTGCGGCCCCGATGATCGGCGGGATGGTCACGTCGACCGTGCTCACGCTGGTGGTGATTCCCGTGCTCTACTACCTGTGGCGGCAACGCCACGTCACACCCGTCCCGGAGGCCCCATGAAACCGCTCTGCATCCCGTTCCTGATCGCCGCGGCAGCGTGCGGCGACGCGCCGGCGGACCGGCCGGCCTCGGACGTCGGGTCCGATGCCCCCATGACCATGTCGATGACGATGCCGAGCCTGGACATGATGGAGCCGATGCGCCTGCGCCTGGCGGCGCTCCGCACGGCCACACCCGAGACCCTCGCCGATCTGCTCGCGAATCACCGACCGGCCGTGGACAGCCTCCTCGGGACAATGGCTGCCGACATGCGCGCCATGAACATGGACGCCGACCCGGCCTGGCGGGCGCTGGAAGACTCGGTACGGGCAGACCTCATGGCCCTGCCGGCCCTCGAGGGTGAGACGCTGATGCTCCGCGTCAGGGCCCACACCGGACGCCTGGGCCGGTTGATGGGACAGCACGAAATGATGATGCGGATGTGACGCCGGCGCCTTTTCCGTGACGACGGAGTGAAACATGGATCTTCCGATGCACGGCTACCACCCGATGATGGTGCACTTGCCGCTGATCGCGCTCATCGGTGCAGTCGTTCTGGACGGCACCCAGCGTCTTCAACCCGGCGGCCCGTGGCGTCGCATGGCGAGCGTACTGTGGATCGGCGGGCTACTGGGCGCCGCCCTGGCGGTCGGCACCGGCTTGTGGGCCTTCGGGCGGGTCGATCACTCCGGCGCGTCCCACGCCCTGATGACGTCGCATCGCAACGGCGCGCTGCTGGCGCTGGGGCTGTTCGTGGTGGCCGTGATCTGGCGGACCCTCCGGCCCGCGGCCTGGGGCGCGGTCCTGACCGGGGCCATCGCCGCGGCGCTCCTCGTGCTCGCGGCGGACCGGGGCGCAACGCTGGTGTATCGCCACGCAACAGGCATCCCGTCCGACATTCTGCAAGGGGTGCTCGTCGAACGCGGCGTGGCCCCCGCGGTCGCCGACTCGGGATCGGTGGCCGACACCCTGCTCGGGACGCCGCATACCCACGCGGACGGCACCGTCGAGCGTCATTGAACATGCACCCCAGATGGAGACGCCGCGATGAGTGACCAATACGTCTGGCTGACCTGGGTCAGCGCGCTTCTCATACCGTGGGCGTTGCTGTACTGGCGCTTCCCGGCGCACCGCCGCGCCATGTGGTGGTCGAGCGTGTTCACCGCACCGTTCGGCCTGACCGAGCCGCTCTTCGTCCCGGAGTACTGGAACCCACCGACCCTCTTCGACTTGGCGCAGCGGACCGGCTTCGACATCGAGAGCCTCATTTTCTGCTTCGGGATCGGCGGCGTCGGGAGTGTCCTGTACAACGTGCTGACCCGGCGCGGCACGACGGCGGTCCCGACGCACGAACGTCGCCACCACCGGCATCGCTACCATCGTCAGGTTCTCGCCACCCCGTTCGTCGTCTTCGCTGCGCTGGTGTGGCTGCCCTGGAACCCCATCTATCCCGGCATCGTGGCGATGCTGGCCGGCGCGGTGGCGACCTGGTGGTGCCGGCCCGACCTCGCCGGCAAGACGTGGATCGGCGGCGCGCTGTTCGTGGCCTACTACGCGGCATTCCTGCTGGGCATCGAGCTCACCGTCCCCGGCTACATCGAGCGCGTGTGGAACTTCGAGTCGCTGACGGGTTGGCGGCTGGGGTTCATGCCGGTCGAGGAACTGCTGTTCGCGCTGGGGTTCGGCATGTACTGGTCGGGCGTGTACGAGCACGTGACCTGGCGGACGCCGGCCGTGTAACGCCACCGCGACTCAACCGTTTGCAAGGATGGAACGCGCAGGGAGGAGATATGAACTGGCTACGCGACAACTGGTTCTGGCTCGGCATTGGCATCCTGTTCGTGTGGGTACACGCGCGGATGCACGCCGGGCACCATCGCCATGGGCACGCGAAGCATCTGGACGACGGCGACCGCGCCGGCCATCCCCGACACGCCCATGACCACACGCGGGAGGACTCCGATGCTCAACGGTAACGGAAGCTTCGCCGATATCATTGAGCGGATTACGCTGGGCGTCCCGGCAGACATATCCAAGACGGGTGGCGTCATGGCACCGCGGGGCGGAACCCCGCTGACGGATGATCAGATCCGAGCGGTCGCGGCGTACGTCTGGACGCTCCGCCAGCCGGCACGGTAACAACGCGACGGGCTGCAAGTATGAAGGCCCCTTCACCAGCCGTTCGCATGCGCTTCACGCCGGAGGGTTACGCTCAAACATGAAGGTGCGCGAGAGTCGCTGCGTGCCGACCGGACTCGTGCGGTAACCGGAACACGGACCGAAACACCAGACACACAGGACACTGACTATGCGAACGCCCGTTCCGAAGAGAGCCTGCCTGGCACTCCTGGCGACTGCCGGACTGGGCACAATCGGCTGCGCCACCTGGGACAATCCCGCCGCGCTCAGCGACATCCAACCAACCGTCGAATACACCCTGAGCCCGAGCGATCTCGGGACCTTCACTGCCATCGACCTTGAGGTCGCGGTCCAGGCGCTCTCGGGCGACCGCGTGATGATGGACGACGCGATGTTGGAACTGACGGATCCCGTTGGTGGCGTCCGTACCATGGCCATGGCGCGAGACGGCGAGCACTACGGCGGTATCATGGTGTTCCTTGAACCGGGAACGTATCACGCGCGCATCATGGGCACACCCATGGGGCACGCCTTGCGCGCCGAGATGGGCGAGTTCGAGATGGAGGTCCATCCACTGCATGGCGCGGTGGGAAGCTGGACGGTACAGGTCAGCCTGGAGGCACCCACCACCGTCCCGAGTGAGCGCCACCTGATCTTGACGGTCGAAGACGCCGCGGGCACACCGGTTCCGGGACTCAGCTTGGCGGGAGAGTGGCACCAGCCAGATGGCACGGACGCGGAAATCACTTTCGAGGATCTCGGTGATGGTCGTTACGAGGCCGAACTCAGGCTCCTGGCCTGGGGTGACTATGAGCTTCACCTGGATATCAACGGAGTGACCGGCCAGCTACATCTTCGCATCCCGGCGCCCGATGCGTCCGGGGAAGCTGGCGATCCGCCGGGTGGCGGCCATGGACACTGACCGAATCCTCCGAGCGTCCATGGTGACGCTGCTGATGGGCATTACCACACCTCTGGAAGCCCAGAACGCCGCGCGAATCATTCCAACGAATCAGGCCGTATTGACGGGATATGGGACCGTCGGGTACTTCACGGCCACCGAGGGGCCGCGCGCGAACGCGTTTACCGTCAGCGTGTCTCCGGTCTTTCTTTATCAGTTTCTCGACCGCTTTCTGTTCGAAGTGGAGCTTGAATTTTCACTGACGGAAGGAGTCACCGAAACGGGACTCGAATACGGACAACTCGACTTTTTTCTCAACGACAACCTGACCCTGGTCGGCGGCAAGTTCCTGGTACCGTTTGGCATATTCGGCGAACGGCTCCATCCGACGTGGATCAACCGGTTTGCGACCTCGCCGCCGATCTACGGACACCATCTTTCGAAGTTCGGGGCAGACCCCATCTTCCCGATTCTCGCCGACGTCGGGATCATGGCGCGAGCGGCCATGGCACCCGGTCCCTGGCAACTCGGGCTGAGTGCCTACGCAACGCAGGGGCCAACAGGCGACGCAGGCCAGCTTCCGGACGTCCCGGAGCTGGATTTCCTGGGCAGTTCGCAGGACAACAATCAGGACAAGATGCTGGGGGCTCGCCTCGACGTTGCCCTGCCCCCGCAGGCCGAGATCAGCGGGTCATATCTCAATGGTGACTGGGACGGCAATGGTGTACTCGACCTGACGGCCTGGAACCTCGCGGCAGAGTTCCGTCTTGGTGGCGCCGAATGGCGCGGCGAGTTCATTCGCACCAGCCAAGAGTACGAGACACTGACCGCGATCGAGACCCTGACACGGACCGGGTTCTACGGCCAGGTCAGCCGCCCGCTCGGTCCGGTAGAGCCCGTACTGCGGTGGACGCAGATCTTCGACAACCGCGTAGCAGGCGTCGCGCAGGCGGCCACCGGGGCCCGGCAACTCGGCCTCGGCCTCAACTACTGGTTCGGCCCGTCCATCGTCCTGATGGCCGGTTATGAACGCAATCGCGAGAACGGTACCGAGTCGCAGAACGATCGACTCGTGACCCACGTCGCCTTCGGCTTCTGAGGAAAAATCTCATGCGTACGACCTTTCTGATCCTCCTCGCGCTCACCACTCTCCCCGTCGTGGCACAGCAGGAGGGGGACGTGTCCCACGGCGCCACCGTCTACGGTGTGACGTGCGGCCGCTGCCATCAGGCGCGGTCGCCGCTGGAGCGGAGCGACAACGAGTGGGTCACGATAGCGCTGCATATGCGATCCCGCGCCAACCTCACGGGCCGGCAGGTCCAGGCGGTTCTCGCGTTTCTCCAAGCAACCAACGGCGACGCCCGTGAACAGGCACCGGATCTCGCCGACGACTCCACGACCGCGCAACGCCCGCTGGAGCGGACGTCCGAGCGCATTGACGCAGGCCGCGCGCTGGTCACGGCCCGTGCCTGCATCGGTTGCCACGTAATCGGCGGTGTCGGCGGCGCCGTCGGCCCGGCTCTCGCAGGCGTAGTACAGCGCCGAGGGCTGGCGTTCGTCCGGCAGAAGATCGCGAATCCGGCCCTTGGCAACGCGGCAACCATGATGCCGCGCTTTGGCCTCACGGCGGAGGAGATCGATGCCGTGATCGCCTACCTGGAGACGCTGACAACCACTCCCTAGGGAAGACCAGTGCACATGCACGCCCGGTAGCCGACGGAAGCATCGATTACCGGTATTGCGTTGCGCTGCCCGTGTGTGTAGCGGGACGGTATTGCGTCCTGGACGGCTGGACCCGCAAGTTCAGGCCCGGCGTCCCCCCGTCGTGTACATACTACGTCGACTGTGGACTGGCAGGAAGGTTCTCACAATGAAAAAGGTCCTAGTGGCCCTGCTGGCGTGCGCGGTTTCCCTCGCGGCGCACGATTTCTGGCTCGTGCCGAACGCCTTCCGTATCGCGACTGATGCCGAGCTCGTGATCCACGGACAGACGGGCAGCAGTTTCCCCTCAAGCATTAGTGCCGTGACGGTTGACCGGGTGGCGACCGCCCGCGTCCTCTCCGCACGTTCCAATGAGGGCATCATCGACCTGGGTGTCGCTGGGAACTCCCTCAGACTCCGGCACCGCCCGACATCCCCGGGCCAGATTCTCGTGGCGGTCACGCTGCATCCCCGGAGCATTCCGGAGTCGCCCGAGAGCTTCCGGACGTACCTGACACTCGAAGGCGCGCCCGAGGCCCTGGCCCGATACGAGCGCGAAGGCCTCCTGCCGACGGACAGCATCGTGCGCCGTTACGCCAAGTACGCCAAGACCATCGTCGAGGTTGGCGAGTCGGGGCCGCGCGTCTTTGACCGTGTGGCTGGGCATCCGCTCGAGTTCATACCGCTGTCGGATCCCGCCACGGCGCGGGCCGGGGATACCATCCGGTTCCGAATGGTCTTCCTCGGCGCGCCACTCCCGGGCGGCCGAGGTCACGTCAGCGTGGCCGCGTCCGCCGACTCGGCGGCGGCCTATCACGACGTCCCCTTTGTGGCTGACACCCTCGGCGAGTTCGGCGTCGCACTCGTGGGGCCCGGCGTGTGGAACGTGCGCGCCCTGCACATCGTGCCGGCCCGACGGGGGTCGGGGGCTGACTGGGATGTGCATTGGGCGACGTTCGTCTGGGGGACCGGCCAGCAGGAGTGACCCGAGTCGTGCGCACCGGCGCCCGGCTCTTCACGCGACGGACGCTGCGGCCGCGCGAACGCGGTCCCCGAACAGCCAGTACAGCGCCGGTAATACGACCATGTTCAACACCAGGGACGACAGGAGGCCGCCGAGGATCACGATGGCCATCGGCGTCTGCAGTTCCTTGCCGGGCTCACCACCGCCCAGTGCGAGCGGGATGAGGGCCAATCCGGCGCACAACGCCGTCATGAAGATCGGCGAGAGGCGCTCCAGCGAGCCACGCACGATCGTCTCGCGGAATGGCAGGCCTTCGGCCTGCAGGTGACGGTAGTGCGCGATCAGCAGGATGCCGTTGCGCACCGCGATACCGAACAGCGTGACGAACCCGACGAGGGACGCGACGCTCACGATGCGCGAGGTCATGGCGACCGCCAACACGCCCCCAATCAGGGCCAACGGCAGGTTCGCCATGATCAGCGTACTGATCCGCACCGAACGGAAGTCGGCAAACAGGATGAGGAAGATGGCCGCCACCGAGAGCAGGGACAGCATGGCCATGGTCCGGGTGGCCTCTTCCTGGCTCTCGAACTGCCCGCCGTACTCGACATGGTACCCGGCCGGCAAGATGATGGACGCGGCGACGCGGCTCCGGATATCCGCCACGGTGCCGCCCAAGTCGCGCCCGGCGACGTTCGCCTGCACCACGATTTTCCGCTGGACGTTCTCACGCGACACCGTGTTCGGGCCCCGTTCGACCGACACGCGTGCCAGTTCTCCCAGCGGCACGCGAGCCCCGGTCGGCGTACTGAACGACACAGCCGCGATCGCCTCGGCGCCTGTCCGGTACGCGGGCTGCAGCCGAACCACCAGGTCGAAAGACTTCCCTTCCTCCAGCACCTGCGAAACCACCTCGCCGTTGAAGGCCACATCAATGGCCTCCGCCAGCCCGCCCACCGTGAGTCCGTAGCGCGCCATGGCGCCACGGTCAGCGCGAATCCGGAGCTGCGGCACGTCGGTCTGCTGCTCGAGCTGCAGATCGACAACACCAGGCACCGTGGCGATCGCATCCCGGATCTCGCCACCAAGCTGCCGCAGGCGGTACAGGTCGGGACCGAAGAGCTTGACCGCGATGTTCGCCCGGGTCCCGGACAGCATGTGATCAATCCGGTGCCCGATCGGCTGGCCGATCGTCACGTTCGTGCCGGGAATGGCCGCGAACGCCCGGCGCAGCTCGTCCAGCATCTCCTCCCGGTCCCCGTCCTCGTGGAGGGTGACGTCAATCTCGGCGGCGTTCACGCCCTGCGCGTGCTCGTCCAGTTCGGCCCGGCCTTGGCGTCGGTCCGTGTTCCGGACGGCAGGTTGGGCAAGCAGTATCTGCTCAACGCGCCGACCGATCCGGCTGGCCTCCTCAAGCGACGTGCCCGGGACGGTCACCACGGACACGGTCAGCGCGCCTTCGTTGAACTCGGGCAGAAACGCCGTGCCGAGGAACGGCACGACCGCGCCCGTCATGGCCAGTGCCAGCGCCGCCCCCAGGAGCACCTGGCGGGGCCGGGCGAGTACGACCTCCAGTATCCGCGTATAGTGGCCCTTGAGCCACCGGACCACCGCGCTCTCATGTTCCTGGAGCACCGCCCGCGACCGCGGTAACCACCACGAGCAGAGGGCCGGCGTGACGGTCAGCGCCACCACCAGCGACGCGAGAATGGAAACGACGTAGGCGAACCCCAGCGGCCGCAGCAAGCGCCCCTCCACCCCACCAAGAAAGAACAGCGGCACGAACACGACGACGATGATCAGCGTAGCATTGACGATGGGCTTCCGCACTTCCCGTGATGCCTCGTACACCACGCGCAGCGTGGGCAACCGGTCCGCCGTGGCCCGGTGGTGGTTCTCTTTCAGCCGGCGAAACACGTTCTCGACGTCAATGATCGCGTCGTCCACCAGGGCGCCGATGGCAATCGCCATGCCGCCCAGGGTCATGGTATTGATCGTGATGCCGAGCAGGCGCATCGCCAGCACCGCCACCACCAGCGAAAGGGGAATGGCGAGCACCGAGATAGCCGTGGCCCGCGCGTTCCACAGAAAGAGGAAGATGATGATGACGACGAGGATGGCCCCATCACGCAGGGCCTCCACGACGTTCGCCACGGCCACCCGGATGAAGTCCGCCTGTTGGAACAGCTCGGTATGGACCACCATGCCCTCGGGCAGGCTCAGGGCGATGTCCGCCAGCTCCGCCTCGATCCGGCGCGTCAGTTCGAGCGTGTTCGCGCCCGGCTGCTTCTGGACCGCCAGTACCACGCCGGATTCCGCACTGATCGACCCGTCGCCATACTTGGGCGCCGGCCCCACCACGACATCCGCCACTTGCCCGAGGAGAATGGGCACTCCGCCCCGCACGGCCACCACCGTCTGCTCGATGTCGTTGACGCCGCTGATCCGTCCGATCCCCCGCACAACGTACTCCTGCCCGCGATCCATGTAGACACCGCCGGCGGCGTTGGCGTTCGAGCCCGCGGCCGCCGCCAGCACTTCGGCGAGCGTGACGCCGGTGGCCAGCATGCGGGGCGGATCGGCCAGCACCTGATACTGGCGAACGTCTCCGCCAATCGGAATGACCTGCGCCACCCCGGGAACCGCCAGGAGCCGGCGGCGAATGGTCCAGTCGGCCACCGTGCGCAAATCCATCGGCGGCTGCGGACCTGTGAGGCCGATCATCATGATCTCGCCCATCACCGACGAGACCGGGGCCATCACGGGCGCCGAGACGCCCGCGGGGAGCGCCGCCGCCACGGTCTGCAGTTTCTCCGAGACGATCTGGCGGTCCCGAAAGATGTCGGTGCCCCACTCGAACTCCACCCATACCACGGAAATCCCCTGGGCGGTGGAGGACCGCACGCGACGCACTCCGGTCGCACCATTGACCGCGGTTTCGATCGGGAAGGTCACCAGCGCCTCGACCTCCTCCGGGGCCATGCCGTGCGCCTCCGTGAGCACAGTCACGGTCGGAGCCGTGAGGTCGGGGAAGACGTCCACGGGCATGCGGACGGCCGTCCACGCACCCCCAATGAGCAGCAGGACGGCGGCGGCAAGCAC
Source organism: Gemmatimonadales bacterium (assembly GCA_040877595.1). Taxonomy (GTDB): domain Bacteria; phylum Gemmatimonadota; class Gemmatimonadetes; order Gemmatimonadales; family GWC2-71-9; genus JBBDNM01. The sequence continues at coordinate 23,889 of JBBDNM010000044.1, forward strand.
GAGAACGCGGTTACGAAGCGCCCAGGCAATCATTCGGTCGAACATGTGATTGACCCCTGGGTTAGTGCGCGTGGCCTTCGGCCGGCACGCTGGTGGAAAGGGACGCGAGCCGCACCTGGTAGGCGGCGCCGGTCACGACGCGATCGCCCGCGCGGAGGCCGGCGACGACCACGGCCCGCACGCCGTCATCGGCGCCGACCGTGATCTCTCGTTTCTCGAACCGCTCTCCCGAGAGTTGGACGTAGCAGATAGAGCGGCCGTCCTCATCCAGTATGGCGGCGCTCGGGACCACCACACCCTCGACGCGTGTACCGGTCTGGAGCGACACCGTGGCGGTCGCGCCCACCCGGAGGCTCCCGTCCGGGTTCGCCGCCTCGTACAGCACGGGCACCGTGCGCGTCAGGGAATCCACCACGATAGCGATGGATACCGGACGGCCGGCTTCATAACGCCGGTCGTTCCCCGCCACTACGAACGTGGCGCGAGACTGCGGGGTCACGCGCGCAGCCTGCACTGCCGGCACATGAACTTGCAGCCCGACGACGGACGGATCTACGATGCGAAACAGGCGCGTGCCCGGGGCGACCCGGCCGCCGATCGTGACTGCCCGACTCACGACCACGCCGTCGATCGGCGCGCGGAGCGAAAGCTTGCCGGTCGAGTCCATGGCTTCCCCACCGGTCAGGCCACCGAGCGATTCCCGGGCCGCCCGCAAACGGATTTCCGCCTCACCCACGCGACGCGTGGACACGGCGTCCACGGCGGCGAGACGGGTCACCCGGTGGTGCTCTTCCTCGGCCTCCAGCAACTCCCTGCGCGCCTGGGCAAATGCGCTGCCCGCCTCCCCCAGCGTGGGCGTGAGGACGATCAGCACCTGCCCGCGCCGCACCCGGTCGCCCAGCACGGGTGAGGCGTCGGTTCCACCGACCTCGACCAGACCACTGATCGGCGCGGTAACATCCGCTGCCCGCCCCGCGGTCGGGGCAATCTCCCCGGGGGCATCGAAGGTCTCGGCGACATTGCCCGCCATGGCAAACGCCGTCGCGAACCCCGGCGTCTTCCACTGCTGTTCCTTGAGGAACGGAATACCGCCATCGTCCCCTTCGCCCTCCGAGACGTCGGCCTCGCTCGCCACCACCCGCAGGCCGGCAACCACCAAGGAGTCGCGCGCTTGCGGACTCTCGACCACCATCGTCAGGTCGTACACGCCGGCACGCGCGAACTCGGCGGTCACCCCGAAGATGCCCGGCAGCCGCGGCGTCTCCTGGGACACCACCAGGGTCGCGCCGCCGTCGCGTGGCACGAACCGCAGGGTCACGAGTCCCGAGGCTATCGGGGCAAAGTCCGTCATATCGGTCAAGTGAATGGCCATCCGAGCCGGGTGGCCCACCACGAGCGCCGGATACTCCATGAACAGCTCGACCGAATCCGACCAGAGGGTTACAGCCCCGCCGCCTTCGCCGCTCGCGTCAACAACGGGTTCCGGACGGCACGCCACGGCCAGGATCAGGACGAGCAGGACGCAGTGAGTTCGCATCATCGTTCTCCGTCGGATGCGTCCAAGCCGAGCACCCGCTCAAGGTCAAATCGCGCCATCCAGAGGTCACGTTGCTGGCGGGCGGAGAGCATTCGCGCGGTGCGAGCGGCTTCGATGGCATCCAGGAATTCGACCAGGGACAGCTCCCCCTCCGCGTAGCCCACGCGGGCCGCGGCGACCAGATGGTCTGGGTCGAGGGGAATCTCCCGCATCAGGGTTGCGGCAAGCGCGATCTGCGCGGCGAGCGCGGCGCGGGCCGAGGCCTCGTCCCCCTGCGCCTGCTGGTGCGCGATCGCGAGCCGTGCCTCCGCGGCGGTCACGCCCGCCGTCGCCGCGGCCATCGCCGACCCGCGGCGGTCGAACAGCGGCAGCGGCATGCCCACACCGACATACAGCCCGCGCAAGCCATCGGCCTGCGTCTTGAAACCGCCCAGCAACGAGAGATCCGGCCAGCGCCCGGCCGACACGGCGCCGGCCTCTCCCCGAGCCGTGCGGACCTGCGCCCGGGCCGCGGCCAGAAGGGGCGACTCGTGCCCTGATGGCCGCGCAATCGGCGCGGTCGGCGCGGAGGGCGGGAAGCCGCTGGGAGCGAGTAATGTCACACTGTCGGCGGTAACCCGGACCGCCAGCGTGCGTCGCGCACGCTCCACCTGCGCCGCGCGCTCGGCCAGATCGAGTTCGTAGCGGGCGCGCTCCACCTGAAGTCGCCGCAGGGCATAGCCGGAAAGGTCGCCGTCGGCCTCTCGCCGCTCCGCATCCCGCACCGCACGCCGGACGTCCACGAGGGCCGCCGCCACCGCAGTGTGCGCCGCCTCCGCAAACGCCGCCTCGAGGTAGGCCTCGCGCACCCCGAAGCGCAGCTCGGCTTCCTCGGCGGCGACAAGGGCGACCGCGGCTCCGCCGACCTCGGCGGCGGCGCGACGCTCCGCCGCATATACCCAAGGGAACGGCAGCCGCTGCCGCACCGTCACGTACGACTCCGCGGCGGTCAGTCCGCCACCGCTCAAGTTCTCATGCGTGACATCCACCAGGGGATTGGACAAGGCAGCCGCCTGGCGTGCCGCCTGTGTGCTACGAACGGCATCGGCGCGGGCTGCCGTGAGAGCCGGACTCGCCTGCGCAAAGAGGCTGACCGCCTCGGCCAGCGTAACTCGGCGCACATCCTGTGCGATCAGAGGGCTGCACAGCAGGCACCAGCACAACCCTCCAAGGGTCGCGCGTACAGAAAATGGAAGCACAAGGACTCCGTTGTTTGCGCGAACGTGCTACCGGTTCGCGTATCGAACCGGTATCCGCAACCATCAGACGGAGGAAGGAGGCGCTCGGGCGGAAGGGGATCTGGGTGGGGGGTGGGGCACCAGCGAGACGGGTGCATCGTTCGCCGCGACCGCGTGTTCCACGCCGCCCGCATGGAACGCGACGGGTTGTGCGGGGAGCACGCTGGCCGACAGGTCCCGCGTCGTGTGGGAATCACTGACCGCGAGGAGCCCGCCGTCGTGCGCGTCATGCGCGGCCTCGATATGCCGCATGCCCGCATCGTGATCGCCATGCGCGGGCAGTCCACCGGCGACGATCGCCGCCAGCAGACCCGTCGCGACCAACGCTCGCGCCGCCAGGGCGAGGCCCCGGAACGCGAAGGGTCGGCGGCAGCGGAACATGGGACGAATGGTAACCCGCGGTCGCGAGCCACAGCAACCTGGTTTCCTGCCGATGGGTCGTCGGACGCGCCTGGCGTCGTCCACCGTCATCGTGGCCGTCAACGGCACGAAGGCTCAGGGCGTAGCGCGCCGCGACGACCAGTGGACGTGCACGATGCGCCACCCGGTCGCCGTGCGCCGGAGAATCATCGTTTCCGTTCCCCGGACATCCACCGCGCGGTCACGATACGTCCCGGTCGTCCGGCTGCGGGTCGCGACCCAGGCGACGTCTCCGGCCTCGTGCACCTGCTGGTCCTCCACGGTCCGCGTGACCGCGACGGCAAAGGCCATGTCTCCCGGCAAGTGGTGCCCGGCATACTCGGCGGCCGACAACTCGGCACCGCCGGACTCGAAGATGACGACGTCAGGATCGAGCCAGCGGACGGCGGCGGCGGAATCGCCGGCCGCGAGGGCTGCATGGAACGCGGCCACCGCGTCGGCGGGGCCGGCCTGGGCGTGAAGGGGGGAGGCCACCAGGGCGGCGGCAAACACCGAGCGCTTCCACATGGGCACACTCCGCGTCGAAAACCGGGGGCACCTGCTAACGGCGCCCGTCATCCGAGGGAAGCAACTCTCGAATCCGCAGGACCGGAACCCCGGTCCCCAGGTTCGCCGGAACGGTGCCCGCAACGATCACCCACTGCCCGACCGCTCCCGGCGGTCCTCGCTCCGGTCCCTCAAGCCGGAAGGTCGCGCCGCCAGGGACCACGAGGTACCACCTCCCCTCCTCCCGCACGAGCCGACCCCGCACGCGCACGGTGGCGAGCTCCGGCGTGAAACCCTGATGGCGAATCGCCTCCCGGACCGTGGCCACAGTCACCCGATTGCCCGGCGTCAGCACGAGGTCCACGAACCCGCTGTCGAGACTCACGCGGGCGGAGTCCACACCCTCAAGACGGCCGACGGCCACGCGCACGGCGTGGGCGCAGACCGCTCAGTCCATCCCGAAGATGACCTGTCGCATGTGCTCGATCTGCGCGCCGGCGGGGGCAGCCGCCAGAGCGTGCAGGACCCCGAGCAGCAGGACGCGGTGTCGCATGGCGCCTCCTTGGTCAGAACCAGAGTATCACGTTCACCACCCAGCGGACCTCCTCTTCCGGCTGGGTTCCGTTGGCGGCCTGGACGATCGGCAACGCAGGTCCGCCCGCCACCCCCCACCAGCCAAACAGCCCGAGCACCGTGGGCGCCACCAGCAGCCGCCGCCCGCCGCTGTCGGGGACCGGCACGCCCCCGTCGTGGTCCGCACCGCTCCACTCGCCCAGCACCTCGAGGAATACTCGCCAGTCTGCCCGGGGGTACTCCGCGCGGAAGCCCGGAGGCCGCCAGCCCAGAGCGACGCTGGCCATCGCCAGGTCCCCGCCGCGTGCCCCGTCAGCCGCGAAGGCCCGGCGCAGCAGTCCTCCCACCCACAGGTAGATTGTGCGCGAGGCGTAGCCGGTGACCAGTGCGCCCGTGACCGCGGGCGCGGTGGCGCGCCCCCCACGCTCGGCCTCGGTCGGATAGCTGGCCCCCAGAAAAGCCGTGGTCTCGACCCGGCGGCCAACGCCGGGCGCGCGCCGGTGGAACCGCCAGCCGAGGATCCC
>JBBDNM010000045.1:0-5297 GCA_040877595.1 Gemmatimonadales bacterium
AGGGGGCGTTTGATGACACGTCGCGCCTGGGCAAGCTCACCGGAACGGTGCTGGCCCGCGCGCACGCCGCCGGATGCCCGGCCGCGATCGTGGCGCCAACGGTCACGGATGCGCCGGCCGGTGTGCTGGTGGAGACGGGCGGCGGAAGGTGGACCGCGGCGATCCTTGCGGAGCGTGTGGCGGCGCTGGTCCGCCGCGTGTCCGAGACGTAGCTTCCCCGTTCACACGTTCCTTCCCCCACTTGTAGACGGTTCTTCGCGATGGCGCAGCAGACGTTGATGGACAAACTCACGTCCCTCGCCAAGCGGCGCGGGTTCATCTTCCAGTCGTCCGAGATCTACGGCGGTCTGGGGTCGGTATGGGATTACGGGCCGCTGGGTGTGGAACTCAAGCGCAACCTCAAGGAGCGCTGGTGGCGCTCCATGGTGTACGAGCGCGACGATATCGAGGGTGTGGACGCGGCAATCCTCATGCATCCGCAGGTGTGGGAAGCGTCCGGACACATCGGGGGTTTCACCGATCCGCTGGTGGACTGCAAGCAGTGCAAGAACCGATTCCGGGCCGACGACGAGCGATTGAAGGGCACGCCGGGTACCCCGGACGCGCAATGCCCGGTGTGCGGCAGCAAGGGCACCCTGACGGCGTCCCGCATGTTCAACCTGATGTTCAAGACGTTCATGGGCCCGGTCGAAGAGCAGGCCGCGGTCGTGTACCTGCGTCCGGAAACGGCGCAGGGCATTTTCGTCAACTATCTCAATGTGCAGCAGGCGTCCCGCCAGAAGGTGCCGTTCGGTATTGCGCAGATCGGCAAGGCGTTCCGCAATGAGATCACGCCGGGGAATTTCATTTTCCGCACGCGTGAGTTCGAGCAGATGGAAATGCAGTTCTTCGTCAAGCCGGGCGAGGACGACCGCTGGTTCGAGGACTGGAAAGCGCGGCGGATGGAGTGGCTGCTCGACCTGGGGCTGCGCGCCGAGAAGTTGCGGTTCCATGCGCATGGCCCGGACGAGCTCGCGCATTATGCCAAGGCCGCCTTCGACATCGAGTACGAGTTTCCGTTTGGGTGGAAAGAATTCGAGGGCATTCACAACCGCACCGACTTCGACCTCTCCCGCCATCAGGAGCACTCGGGCAAGAAGCTCGAGTACCTCGACCCGGCCACCAACGAGCGGTTCATCCCCTACGTCATCGAAACGTCCATCGGAGCCGACCGACTGGCCTTGGTGACGCTGGTGGACGCGTATCGCGAGGACGCCGTCGAAGGGGAACCGCGCGTTGTGCTGGCGTTGCATCCGGCGATCGCGCCGATCAAGGCCGGGGTGTTCCCCCTGGTCAAGAAGGACGGCATGCCGGAGTTCGCCGAGCGCTTGGCGACCGAGCTGCGCCGCCAGTTTCCCGTGTTCTACGATGACGGCGGCTCTATCGGCCGGCGGTATCGCCGACAGGACGAGGCCGGGACGCCGTTCGGTGTCACGGTGGATGGCCAGACGATCGAAGACCAGACCGTCACCATCCGGCATCGCGACACGTTGCTGCAGGAACGTGTCGCCGCCGACCAGGTACGTGCCTGGATTGCGGAGCGCGTCGGCGGGTGACGCCCGAGCGCCTGAGCGAGCGGGGCGACGCCTTTCATCAGGCGTTGGGTCGGGAGTACTACCTCGCCGGGGCAGGCCTCAAGACCGATCCGCAGTTTCAGGCCATCTACGACCAATTCGCCGACCTCCAGCACGAATCCGCTCTGGAGACCGTCCGTGCGGCGGGCATCGCCTCCCTGTGGGAGTGGGCGGTGGACTTGCGCGTGGGACGCGCAACCGCTGCGTTGGATGAACGGCAGATAGGATGGGAAGCCGAGACCGTCCTGACGGTGGACGGGCGCGAGATCCCCTACCTGCGCGCGCCGATTGAACTCCAGAACAATCCCGACCGCACGTTTCGACAGGCGCTGGACCGCGTGCGCGCCAAGACCGGCGCGGTGGGCCTGGCGGGCCTGCGGCGTGATCGTATCGGGTATGAACACGCCATCACGGCGCAATTGACCGGCGACGACGACTACGTCACGGCGGTGAGCCGCCTGTCCGGCATGCCCCTTGAGTCCCTGGCGCAGGCGTGCGAGGCGTTGCTCGAGGAGACGGACGATCTCTATCGCGATGCATTGGCCCGCTTGGCGCGCCGCCGGCTGGGTACGCACGTGACCGACCTCACGCGCGCGGACGTGGGCTGGCTGTTCCGCGGCGAGTCGTGGGACGAGGCGTTTACGCCTGACGCCCTGGTCACAACGGCTGAACGCCATATGCGCGACCTCGGGCTGGACGCGCGGCAGGGCGGTCGGGTGGTGTTTGACACGGACGAGCGGCCCGCCAAGCATCCGCGGGCTTTCTGCGTTCCCGTGCGCGTGCCGGACGAGGTGTATCTCGTCGTGCGGCTCCGCGGCGGGCATACGGACTATCGCACATTCTGGCATGAGCTGGGCCACGCGATGCATTTCGCGTCGATCCCCGCGGACGCCCCGTTTCATGCGCGTTGGTTGGGGGACAACTCGGTCACCGAGGGGTTCGCCATGCTGTGGGACCACCTGACGATCGAGCGCTCGTGGCTCGCACGATACACTTCGTGTGCGGGCCTGGATGACCTGGTGTTCGAACTGGCGGTCAACGAGCTCCACATGCTCCGCCGGTATGCCGCCAAGCTGGGCTACGAGGTCTGGCTGCATCGGAGTGATTTGGCCCAGCCGGGTCCTGAGTATGCGCAACGGCTGACCGCGGCTACCGGTGTGCGGTATCCGGAACAAGACGCCCTGCTCGATGTAGACCCGGCGTTCTACGCCGCGCGTTACCTGCGGGCGTGGCAGTTGGAGGCCACGTGGGCGGAGGTCTTCACGGAGCGATATGACGAAGACTGGTGGCGCAACCCGGCCGCCGGTACCGCCGTGCAGGAGCTGATGGCGCGCGGGCAAGCGGACCCTGCCGATGCCATGGCCGCCGCGATGGGCCGCGCCTTGTCGTTTGCCCCGGCGGTGCGCCGCCTGGTGCATGTGCTGGACTGAGCGTTTCACCCCAAGGAGGCAGTGGTGACCCAAGCCCGAGAAGGATTCTCCTCCCGTTGGCTCATGATGCTTGCCATGCTCGGCATGGCGGTCGGGACGGGGAACATCTGGCGGTTTCCGCGCATTGCGGCGCAGAATGGCGGCGGGGAGTTTCTCGTCGCGTGGGTCGCGTTCCTGTTCCTCTGGTCCATCCCGCTGATCATGGTGGAGTTCGGCATGGGGCGGTGGACGCGCTCCGGGCCCGTGAAGGCGTTCGCGCAACTCATGGGCCCCAAGTTCGCGTGGATGGGCGCGTTCGTCGCGTTCGTGGCGATCGCGATCATGTGCTACTACTCGGTCGTGGCCGGCTGGACGCTGCGGTACGTCCTGGCCGCCGTGACGGGCGAGGTGCCGGGCGCGGAGCCCGGTGCCCTGTGGAGTAACTACACCACGTCGTGGTGGCCGTCAGTCACTCACGCCCTGGCCATCGGGCTCGGCGTGTTTGTCGTGGCGCGCGGGGTGCGGGCCATCGAGTCGGTCGCTCGCATCCTGATGCCGGCACTCCTCCTCCTGGTCGTGATCTTGACGGTTCGGGCCGTGACCCTGCCGGGCGCGAGCGACGGATTGGCGTACCTCTTTGGAATTGATTGGCATCGTCTGGGCGATGCGACGATCTGGCTGAACGCCCTGACACAGAATGCATGGGACACGGGTGCTGGGTGGGGACTCGTCTTGGTGTACGCGGCCTACCTGCGGCAGGGCGAGGATACCGCCCTCAACGCGGTGATTCTGCCAACCGCAAACAACGTGGTCTCGCTCTTTGCCGGGGTGATGGTGATCTGCACCGTGTTCTCGGTGGTGCAGGAACTGGCCGGCACCGTGGCGGCCAACCCTGACGCGTTTGCCGCGTATCCGCAGTTCGGCGCCGCGGTCGCCGCCGGCGAACCCATCACCGCCGACCTCGTCCAGAGCACGATCTTTGACTCGGGCAACACCGGCCTCACGTTCATCTGGATGCCCCAGCTGTTTGCCCGTGTGCCGTTCGGCAACGTCTTCATGGTCCTGTTCTTCCTCGCGCTGGCGGTTGCGGCGTTTACGTCCCTCGTCGCGATGATCGAGCTGGCCACACGCGTACTCACCGATTTCGGCGTCACGCGGCGGCGCGCCGTGCAGATCACCGGGGCGTTCGGCTTCCTGGCCGGTATCCCGTCGGCAATGTCGCTGGCGGTGCTGGACAACCAGGACTGGGTGTGGGGCGTCGCCCTCATGGTGTCCGGCCTGTTCTTCGCGATCGCCGTGATGACCGTCGGCGTCCGCCGTTTCCGGGAGGAACAGCTGAACCATCCCGACTCGAACATCCGGGTTGGCGTATGGTGGGACATTGTGATCCGCGTGCTGGTGCCGTTGCAGGCGGTCATCCTCATGGTCTGGTGGCTCTGGCAAGCCCGCGGCTGGGATCCCACCGGCTGGTTGAACCCGCTCGACACGTTCTCGGTGGGCACCGTGCTGGCCCAGTGGGCGCTGCTGCTCGTCATCCTGCTGGCGGCCAATCGCTGGATGGTCCGCCGGATGGAGGAGCACTGACCCGGGAGGATTTCGAGGCGCTGGTCCGCCAGATGGCGGAGGAGATTCCCGAGTCCTATCTGGATGGAGTGCTCGCGTTGGACGTCAGCCCGCGCACGGTGCCCCACGCGTCGCGGGCTGAGGTCTTTACGCTCGGCGAGTGCGTCCCGGTGGATGGCGAGGGGGAAGACCTCCGCTCGCGCGTGGTGCTCTACCACGGGTCGTTCCGCGCCGTGGCGGCGCAGGATCCGGCGTTCGATTGGCGGTTCGAGGCATGGGAGACGCTCACTCACGAGTTGCGACACCACCTTGAGTGGCGGGCCCATGCGGACCACCTGGAGCGCTACGACTGGGCGGCCGAAGAGAACTTTGCCCGCCAGGAAGGCGACCCGTTTGACCCGCTGTTCTTTCGCGCCGGCGAGCCGGTGAGTCCCGACGTGTTCCGAGTGGAGGATGACGTGTTCGTAGACCGCGTCGTCCGGGTAGCGCCCGCCGTGATGCGGTTCCCGTGGCGCGGGCGCACCTGGGAAGTGGATGTCCCCGACGGCCCGTTGCCGCTGTTCCTTTGTGTGAACCGGCTGCCGATTCCGCCGGCCGGTGACTTGATCGTCGTGCTGCGGCGCCGCGGCCGCATCCGGGACCTGTTTCGTCGGCCGGTCCCGCCGCGCCAGGCGCGCGCGGTCGCCCCCCGGGCGGCCGGCGAGTAGCTTTC
>JBBDNM010000046.1:0-28296 GCA_040877595.1 Gemmatimonadales bacterium
AACACCTGCAACCCTTGCGCGCGGGCCGCGGAGTCCAGTGCCACCAGGCTATGGACATGCATGACAGGCGCCCACAACTGGACGGCCGCCTGCGGGGGACCAGTCCCGCCCGGCACGATACCGGGATCATTGCCGACCAGTGAATCGCCCGTCATGTGTACCGATTGCGTAGCCGACACGAGCACCGGTGTCGCCAGATTGTACTTCAACACATTCGAGTCGAGCCGCGCCGTCTGTACCCCGAGCACTTCGACCGCCGCCACCGTCCAGTCGCACACCCCACCGCAATCCGTCGCCACGCTGTCCACGGCCACGCCCACAAGCTCGGCATCGAGCGCGTCACCGATCGCGACGGCCTGATACAAGGTGCCGGTGATGCGCCCGCCGCGGATCCGCACGCGCTGCGCAATCGTGCCGGCCGACTCCTGCTGCTGCCAGATGCCCCAGCCGGTGGCCCGAATCGTATCGTTCGTCATCGCCAGACTGTCGGGATGCACATGGATCGCCGTGTAGGGGCGGTCAAACGTCGAACCCGTGATCGAAACGAACCCGACCGCGTGCCATGAGCCCGCCCCCGTGGTGTAGGGATCCGGCGAGCACACGCCGATGCCGAAGCCGTCGTGCGCAAACCGGGAGGCCGTGACGGTGGTCAGCACCGTTCCGTTGTCGAGCACCAGGCCGCACGCGAACCCGGACTGGCCGATGGTCGTGGAATCCACCACCACCGTGTCGGCGCCCGGCCAGACGGTGTACGACGGCACGCCGACAAGGAGCGAGTTCCGCATCACGAACCGTCGGCCATGCGTCACCAGCCCGCCGAACGCGGTCGCCCCGCCCACGCCGAACTGCGCCGTGTCGACGCGCACGCGGGTCACCTGATAGTCGTGGTACGCCGCACGGACCAGGGCGATGGCGGTGAATCCCACTTGCGCCAGCGATGCATCGCTCACCCGCAGCGTATCCACCAACGCCAGGATGCCGGATCCAGCGATCGTACGAATGCGCGTGCCGTGCGATACGTCGAGGGTGGTGCTGGAATCCACGTACAGGCCGACCTGGGCCGCGTCCATGCCACCTCCCCGCATCAGTACGCGGTCCGCGTCCACGACGGAGATGCCGCGGCCCGGCGTGCCGGTGGTGGTCACGGTGTCGAGCGTCACGGTGTCGGCGCCGCGAATCGCGACGCCGTGAGCCACCGTGTCGGGGTCGATGCCCGTGACCCGCACGCGGGCCAACCGCGCGGTGCGCGCGCCCTCGATGCCGATGCCGACGTTACGGGCGCCGTCCACCCGCACGTCCCGCGCCTCCACACCACCCGTTCCACCAAGCAACCGCAGGCCTCGTCCACGCACGGCCGTCACCCACACGGCCGACAACACGATGGTGTCCGCCTGGATGTACAGGCCCGCATGGGATTCTTCCAGGCGGAGTCGCCGTACGACCATGCGGCCACCCCCGGTGAGGGCGCCGACCGGCTGGCTCGGTGTGTGGAGCACCGGCATGCCGGCGGCGCCTGAATCGCCCAGGATGGTCAGCGGCTTGGCCGCGACCAGCGGCTCCGCATAACGCGCCACACCGACGCTGACCGTGTCGTTGGGCGCCGCCCGCGCAAGCGCCGCGCCCAGGGTCGAGAACGGGTAGGCGTCGCTGCCGACCTCCGTGAGCGGTCCTTTCGCATTGGCGGGATCCACGCGCCACCGACGGCGCGGCGCAACGGTGACGCCAGCGCCGCCCGACAGCGTGGGCGAGACCGACGCGGAGAGCGTGACGGTGCCGTTGGCCACCGCGCGGACGACGCCGGTCGAATCCACGGTGGCGAGCGTCGCGTCGTTGCTGGCCCAACCCAACTGCAGCGCGCCCTGCAGGTTACCGACGGAATCGCGCACCTGGGCGCTCACTCGGAAGGAATCGCCGATGGCGAGCGTCAGGGTGGCCGGCACGACCGTCACCGAGGCCGGGGACCCGCCTGCGCACACGTTGCTCACGAACGTGCCCACCCGGAACGCTGAGACGTCGAGGCCGACCACGTCACTGAGAATGACGAGGGCATCGCGCGTGCCCACCACGCCGTCATTGTCCACATCGCCATTGGCGGTATCGGCCACCGCCATTCCCACCGCGTGCATCAACGCGATCTGGGCATCAAGCGCCTGGATCAACCCGTCGTTGTTGAGATCGCCGTAGAGCGCTCCGGCACAGAACGTGCCCGTCGTCACGGTCAGGATGGGGAGGAGATCCTGGAACGTGATGGCGGCGTTCATTTCGTGGAACGCGACACGGAACGTGTCGGCCGACGCGAGACTCAGCACCTCAAGCGTGATGTTCGCCAGGATCGGCACACCGCCAGCACCAGCGCCATCGGCCGCGGCAAACCAGACGATGCCCAGGGCCGCCGAATCGGCGTTCACGGCTGGACCGGCGAACGTTCCCGACCCCAGAGACACGTACCCGGCCAACGCCGGGTTCCACCGGAACCGCGCCCGATAGGACCCGAGGTTCATACCGGGAGCGTTCACCATGCTGACCGCGATGCCGACCGTCACGCGCTCACCTAGCGCCGCGGTTACCTGGGGGGTGACCGGGCCGGCCACGACCGATTGCGCGGCCAGAGGGGCCGCGACCATCAGGCCGAGAGCAAGAGCAACGATCCGTGGCATCCGTCGGTTACCGCGCCGAGCTCCGGAGGAACACGCGCGGGGCCACCTGCAGGTCGGGCTGGAGGTTGCCGAGCGTCTCGGCCGCCGACAGTTCTTCCATCACGATGGCCAGACCCTCAAGCCAACCAGTCTTCCGCACTTCGAAGACGCCCTGATACAGAGTCAGCTCGCCAAAACCGCCCGCCGAGGCGCCGGCAAACCGGATCTCGCCTTGCGGCGCGCCGTTCGGATTGGTCACACGCAAGCCATCATCAATCGGCACATCCTCGCGCCAGCCGAGCTGGTCGGCGCTGAACCGCAGCCGGCCGGTGTAGCTGCCGAGCTTGGCGTTGGTTTCCGTGCCGAATTGCACGCGCACATACACGCGGACGGCATCACCCGGGCGCGCATCCTCGTTGTCCACCTGGATGAAGGCCTGAATACCGGTGGTGGGCGGCGTGGGCGCGTCGGGCGTGCCGGATGCGAGCGGATCGTCGTCGCACGCTGACACGGCGAGCACCAATCCCGCCAAGACTGCTGTGCTGAAGCGCTTCATAGTCGGTTCTCCCCTTATGGAACGATGGTGGCCAAGCCGCTGGCCACGGTGTGTCGAGCGATGAGATTCGTGAACGTGACCGCCGCGGACATTTCGCTGAACTGCAGGGACAGGTTGGCGGCGCCGGCGCCCGCGCCGACAAAGCGGAGGCGCGCGAGCACGACCAGGCCGTCGGCCCCGGCGGCGTTCGCGTGCCCCAGGCGCACCTCGCCCACGGTCGCACCCGTCGCGTTGACCGTGGGCGCCCCGAACGTCCCGGCCTGCGTCGAGACGTAGGTCAGCGCGGCCGGGTTGAAGAGCACGGTCGCGTTGTAACTCCCCAACAACTCGTCGGTCGCGAACCGCATGTCGGCGACCAGCTCGACGACCACCGTGTCACCGACGCGCGCCGTACGGAAATATCGGCCGTCGGCCAGCGCGGCGGCCAGCACGTGTTCGGTGGCCGGAACCACCACCCGTGTGGAGTCGCTGAACGTCCCGAACGTAGCCACGACGGTGGAGGCACCAACACCAACGCCGGTCACCAGCCCCACGCCGCTCACCGTCGCCGCCGCCGGGGTCCGGGAGATCCACGTCACCGCCAATCCCTGCAGGACATTGCCGCCGCCATCGAGGACGTCGCCCACAAGTTGTACGGTGCCGGCGGTCGCCACTCCCGTGAACCCCGGTGTGACGCGCACACGGGCTGGCGTGGCCCCGATGCGGACCAGGGCGGTGTCCGTCAGGCCGTCGGCGCTGCGCGCCACGACGCGAGCTTCGCCGGTGGCACCGAGGTTGGTGGTGACCACGCCGGTCAATCGGCCGACGGTCACGAGCGCCGAGTCGGCGGCACGGGCGGGATAGAAGGTCACGGGCACGGCGACGGGGGTGCCGGACGTGTTGCGCACCACGGCGACCAGGGGGAACGCCACGCCCGGGGCCACGGATGTATCGCTCGGCGTCACTTCGATCGTCGCACCGGTGGGGCCGCTGTAGGTGACCGGGATCGTGAAGGACGGCGGCGCGCCGCCAGACGACCCACCTGAGACCGTGATGTCCTGCGATCCGCTGAACAGCACCGCGCCGTCGCTGGAGCGGACCGCGTCGAGCAGGACGCGGAACAGTTGCGGGTTCGTCAGCAGCACGACGACCAGATCGGCCGCCGCCGCTCCGTCCTCGTCGACGGTGACCGTGGTGTCCTTGATGGTCTGGAACGTGCCGGAGGAGTCGCGCTGCACGCGGATGCGGAGCCGATCGGCGTTGTCGGCGAACGCCGCCACGGCGCCGAAGTCGGGGACCAGGATCAGCGACGCGCGGAAGACCGGTACGCCGAGCAAGTCGGCGCATGCGGCGGCTACCAGGGCCACCGACAGGAGTCGAACTGCCCGGTTAGTCACGCTAGCGATGCAACTCGAGATGCAGCGCGGTACGCCAGCCGCTCATGCCGATGTCGGCGTTGGCCTGACGCACGCTGCCGGACACCATACCGCCCTGAGCGACGAGGGAAGCGCCGGGCGAGAGACGTCGCCGCAGGTCGAACCCGAAACGCATGGACTGGCCCAGGCGTTCCATCGGGGCGGCGGCGGTATCGGCTGCTGCGGTCGAGACGCGCAGTTCGAAGCGCGGGGTGAACTCGGTCGCCTGGCCCAGCGGAATCGCGAGGCGCATGCCACCGGCGAGCAGGTTGCCGCGTGGCAGGATGGCGGCGCCCACGGTCGACCCTTCGATTTGTGGCTCACCGCGGAAGACATCGAAGCCATAGAGCGTGAGCGCCATGCGGCCGAGTTGCTGGTTGACGGAGAGGTACGCGATCAACCGGTTGCCCACGCCATTCTGGGTTTGTGACGCCACCTGGTCCTTGGAGCGCACGGCGTAGATAAGGGCGAGGCGCGTAAACGTCTGGCGGCTGAGCCCCCCTTCGAGTGCGGCGCGCAACCGAATCTCCGCTCCGGGTTGCAAGTCGTCCACGTTGCCGAGCACGGGTTGGTACGCGAGCGGCAACCGGTACGTCGCACCGAAGCCCAGCGCGAATCGTCCGAGCGGCACGACACCGATCAGACCGCCACCCACCGAGCCCCCACTCCCCACTGAGGGCGCCGCAAACCCGATGATGTCACTGGAAATCGCCCCAAGAATGGACAGTTGGCTTTGTTCGACGGTCGACACCCCGGTCGGCAATACGCCCGTCGCGATCGCGATCAGCCGCCCGGGGGACAATGGTACCGAGAGCCGCAGCTCGGTATCGAGCATGCCGGACAGGTCCTGGTTGGCGAGCTGGCCCACGTCCGTCGAGCGCAGCGTGATGCGCGTGAATCCCGTGGACGTGGCAAGCGTCCCCAACCGACCCAACCGCAGGTCCATGCCGATCGGGACCGTCAACTGCGTGATCTGATCAAAGATCAGTCCGGGATCGAACGCATAGCTCTCGTACAGCACGGCCGTCCGGGCGGGCCCGAACAATTGCGCCGCTGCGGGGGACGCCGTTACGATCGCGCCGAGCGCGAGTCCAACCGCGATGCGCTTCATGGCAGGCGGAAAATGATGCGAATGGTGCCCGTGACCGTGGTCGTCGGCGTCCCGGGGGGGGGCGGCTGCGAGGCCGACGTGCTCGACGCCTGCGTCGTGACGTTTGACGTTACGGCCGCCGTCTGTTCCGACTGCGTCGGCGCCAGGTCGGTCACGCCCGATCCCAAGGCGCCGCCTTCATCGGCTGCGGGCGGCGGTTCCGGCGCCTGCTGCGCCATCTGGACGACCTGCCCGGCGGACGCCTGTTGCGCGGCCGGCGCCGCCTGCGCCGCCTGATGGCTGGTGCGGGCCGCCTGGAAGCCCGGGTCCTGCCGCGACGCCTGACCGAAGTGCATCGCGGCGGCGCTGAAATCCCCGAGGTCTTCCGCTTCGAGGCCCCGCGAATAGGCGAGGAACGCGGCCAGGTTCTGGGTCCCATTCTCGAGGATCGCCGTCCGCTCGGCTTGCGACAGCTGGTAGCCCAGCCGGCCCGCCAGTGCGACCACGATGTCCTTCTCCATCTGGAGCAGATCGCGCAGCCGGCCCGTGACGGCTTCCGGCGCCGTCACCACCCCGGTCGACAGCACCACGGACGCCTCAAGCCGTACGTTGTTCTCATCCGGGATCTGCGTGAGCCCCTGCACCATGCGCCCGGCCTGCACCAACTGCCCGACCCGGGCGGTGGTCGAGGCGTCGAAGCGCTCCGCCTGTCCCAACTGCATCTCATCGAGCAAGGCGGATAGCTGCAAGCGTTCGACCATGCGGAAGCGCTGGAGCAGGGCCAGGTCGGACGTGAGCATCTGCGCGAGCCCGCGGGAGAGCGGCCGGTAGATGGAATCGCCCACAATCACCAAGGGGAGTACGGCCACGACGGTCGGGTCGAGCGTCGTTCGCGCCAGCTCGGCCTCGCGTGCCAGCGCCGCGCGGGCAGACTGGGTGGCGCGGGCGCGCTCCGTCAGCAACCGTCGCCCCCGCACCCCGTCAGAACCGCGCGCGTCGGGGTGCGCGGCCAAGAATGCGTCATAGGTGGACAAAGCGTCCTGAAACCGTTCCGCGCGCTCCAGGCACTGCCCAACCACGAGCGGACCCAAAGCGCTGGCCGGGCGAAGCACCATGCCGGTGCGCGCGGTCGTGATCGCCTCATCGCAACGGTTGGCGGAGAAGAGCGCAGCGGACAACCGCAGCACGGCGTCGCCGTTGCCGGGTTCCCGGGCGACGCGTTCCTGCAGCTCCGCGATTTCGGCGGGTGAGACTTCGGCGGTCCGGCCGGCGCAGGCGGCGAGCGTCACTACGACAGCCAGGAGAAGACGGAACGACATGCGGGCTCCCTACTGGGTCGGCTCGAAGGTGCGCGCGTGCACGGGGGACGTCAAGCTCCCGCACGACAGTCCCATTAAAGAAAGGCGCCCGTCGAGGCGGGCGCGGTGCCACAGGTCACATCACCCGAGGCCACCTGGGGGTCGGAGCTTGTCGCGGATGACCCGACAAAGCCGCTCAATTTCGCGAAAGGCCTGGGCCACTTCGGGGTCGAGGCGTGATTCACCCAGGAGTTGGAGCTGGGCTTCCGCCATGATGGCGCCCAACGGATTGGCGATGTCATGACGAAGCTTGGACATCGGGTCGGGCGTTGCGGTCATTCGACCATCGACCGATAAAGGTCCCGCAGATGGTACGTCGAAAGCCGCGACACGGCCAGCCAGAGTTCCTGTTCGGAGACGGCACAGAGGATTTCGGCGGTGACACAGACCCGTTCGTCAGGGCCGAATAACAGGCGCCCGCGCCACATCCCGTCCACGTCCCGCCGAATTTCGGCGCGGACAGGAACAGTCTCCCCGCTCCATTGGAGCGGCGGAATTTCGTGGATGACAGGATCGGCTGGGTCAGGACGACCGTAGCGGACCGGTTGGGCCGGCATGCTGGACTGACTCCGCTTGGTTTGTGGAAAGATAGTATCTCCAGCAACCTACGCAATAGTGAGCGGGGACTCACACACCCCAGTCCGGGGCTCAGCTGCCAAGCAGGATCGTGATCGGAAATGGCGAAAAGGTGACAACAAACAGAAGCACGGAACTCCACGCGTAGAGCACGCGACTCGTCGGAAGGGGCCGGCGGCCTTCAAGCAACCGCGGGTGTCCCAATCGGCCGGCGCCCAGCACCAACACCAAGGCCGCGAACAACCACCACCACCGCTGCCAAATGGATGGCCCTTGTAATGCCCCGAGGACCACCATGCCGCCCAACGTCAGCCACGCGACCACCGTCTGCCACCGGCCGGCCATCGCATAGAAGATGTGTCCACCGTCCAGCTGCCCCAGGGGGAGCAGGTTGAGGGTCGTCACGAACAACCCGAGCCACCCCGCGTAGGCCAGCGGATCCAGCAGGATGGTGCCGGCATCGCCCACCACCCAGGCGCGGGCGAACCAGGTAAACATCGAATCGCCGAGGGCGAGCGGCGTATTGCCGATAAAGACAAGCATGCCTTCGGGATGCGCGCCCGGCGGCAGGACGCGGGACTGCGCCAGACCAATCATGAGGAGGGCTGCGGCCACGACAAACCCGGCCCACGGGCCGGCCGCCCCCACATCCAGCAGCTGCCGCCGATCAATCACGGGCGTGCGCAGACGAATAAAGGCACCGAACGTGCCGACGAAGTTGATATCAATGGGCGCCGGGAGGAAATACGGTGGGGACGCATCAATCCCATAGCGCCGCGCCGCGAAGTAGTGCCCCAGTTCGTGAGCCAGCAGGATGGTCATCAGGGCCATGGCAAACGGCAACGCCCCCGCACTCCGTTCGGCCCACGTGAGCATCGCGGCTCCCGTGCCACGCAGACCCAGGTCGCCATGGGGAATCGCCGACGTCTGTACGCCGGCCAACAGGGCCCCACCCATCCAGATCGTGACGAACGTGAGCAGGAACAGCCCGACATGAAGCCACCACCGTTCCCTGCCCTGCTCTCCGATGGTGCGAATCAAGACCAACCGGCCGTCATCCTTGCCCGTGGCCCAATAATGGACCCCCGGCCAGTCTTCGAGCGCCTGGTCCAGGTCGGTCCCGGGACTCCGGTATTCAGGGCGCACTATGGCCTCCACCAACTCCCGGTCCCGGGCATGGGTGGTCCGCCAGTACTCCAGAAACCGGCCGAGAGTTTTCACGGGACCCCTTGACGTTTTCCCTGAGGTGACCTATCGTCTTTACACACTTACACCTGCATCCCCCACAAAACATACCCCGGCTGCCCCTGAGGGGAGCCGTACCCCCGCCGGAGCAACTCGGCGCACACACCCCCGAAAACTTGATCGCACTGGAGTCCCCGCCGTGGATATCGCGGAACTGAAGAAGAAATCGCCCAGCGAACTGCACACGATGGCCGAAGAGTTGAACATCTCGAACTACTCGGGCATGCGCAAGCAGGATCTGATCTTTCGGATCGAGCAATCCTTGCTCGATACCGATACGGTCCTGCGCGGTGAAGGCGTGCTCGAGATCCTGCCCGAAGGCTACGGATTTCTCCGGAGTCAGGATTGGAGCTACCTGTACGGCCCCGACGACATCTACGTCTCCCCAAGCCAGATCAAGCGGTTCGATCTCCGGACGGGCGACACGATTCACGGCCAGGTGCGGCCACCCAAGGAAGGCGAGCGCTATCTGGCCCTGCTCAAGGTGGAGCAGGTCAATTTCGAGGAGCCGGAAAAGGCGAAACACCGCATCGCGTTCGACAACCTGCGCCCGCGGTATCCGGACCGGCGCATTCATCTCGAACGTGCCGACGGCGACCTGGCGATGCGGGTCGTGGACATTCTCTCGCCCATCGGGTTTGGCCAGCGCGGGTTGATCGTTGCCCCGCCCAAGGCCGGCAAGACCATGCTCCTCCAGAAGCTCGCCAACTCCATTACCGAGAATCACCCCGAAGCCGTGCTGATCGTGCTGCTCATTGACGAGCGGCCCGAGGAAGTCACGGACATGGAGGAGAACGTCAAGGCGGAGGTCATCTCCTCGACGTTCGATGAACCGCCGGATCGGCACGTGCAGGTGGCGGACATGGTGATTGAAAAGGCGCGTCGCCTTGTCGAGCACGGGCGCGACGTCATCATCCTGCTCGATTCCATTACCCGGCTCGCCCGCGCCCACAACGTCGTCGTCCCGCACTCGGGCAAGATTCTCTCGGGTGGCGTGGACGCCAACGCCCTCCAGAAGCCCAAGCGCTTCTTCGGTGCCGCCCGCAACATTGACGGTGGCGGTTCACTCACCATCATCGCAACGGCGCTGATCGAAACCGGCAGTCGCATGGACGAGGTCATTTTTGAAGAGTTCAAGGGCACCGGCAACTCGGAACTGGTGCTCAATCGTGGCATCGCGGACCGGCGCATCTACCCCGCCATCGACGTGCAGAAGACATCCACCCGCAAGGAAGAACTCCTGCTCACCAAGGACGAACTCCAGAAGATTTACCTGCTGCGAAACTTCCTGGCCGACATGCCGACCGTCGAGGCCATCGAGTTCCTGCTGGAGCGTATGAAGCGGACGAAGTCCAACAAGGAGTTCTACGCCTCGATGCAACAGGGATGACCGGTCGGTTGCTGGCGCTCGACTGGGGGGAGAAACGCATCGGCGTCGCGATGAGCGACGAATCCCAGACCCTGGCCCAGCCCCTCACCACGCTCACCCGACGTATCGGCAAGCGCTTCCCGATGCAACAGCTCAAGGCGATTCTTGACCTCCACCATCCGGTAGGCATCGTGGTGGGGTTGCCCCTCACCGGCGAGGGCCACGAAGGCGGGGCCGCCCTGGCCGCCCGCGCCATGGGCGACGCGATCGCCCGCAAATCAGGCCTGCCGGTCACCTACATGGACGAACGCATGACCTCCGCCCGCGCGCACCGTGCCATCACCGAAATGGGCGGGGGCCTCAAGGGCCGGAAGGACGATGTGGACCAGCTCGCGGCCACCGTACTCCTGCAGCAATACCTCGACACGCAACGATGACCCGCCTCGCGATGGTCCTGCTGCTGGCGGCCTGTGCGGCGCCCCCGGGTCCGGCCGAACGCGTCACCATTCCGCAGGGCGCTGGCCTGCGCACCATCGCCGACACGCTCGACGCGCGGGGACTGGTGACGTCCGCGCGCTGGTTCCGGACCTACGTCGCGCTCCGCGGCATGGACCGGTCACTCAAGGCCGGTGTGTACGACGTGCCTCGGGGGTTGTCGGTCCCGGCGTTGGCCGAGCGTCTGGCCACCGGCCAACCGGCCACCCAGCCCTTCACGCTGTTGGAAGGCTGGATGCTCGCGGAAGTGGTGGAAGGCGCCGAGCGGAACCTGGGCATTCCGACCGCCGACTTCGAGGCCGCGACCCGCTCCTACGAATTGCGCCAACGCGTCGGTACGCCGCACGAGACGCTGGAAGGCTACCTCTACCCCACCACCTACCAGGTGCGCATCGGGGCCACGGCGCTCGAGGTCGTCACCCAGATGGTGGAAGAGTTCGAGCGCCACTGGCTGCCGCACTGGACCGAACGCGCCGCCACGATCGGCATGACGCGCGATCAGGTCGTGGTGCTGGCGTCCATCATTGAAGGCGAAGTGCGCCACGACCGGGACCGGCCGTACGTCGCCTCGGTGTATCACAATCGTCTGCGCGAAAGCTGGCGGCTGCAGGCCGACCCCACGGTCATCTACGCGCTGGGCCGACGGCGCCGGCTGTTCGAGCGCGATTACCAGACGCGGTCTCCGTACAACACGTACCTGATTGACGGACTGCCACCCGGACCCATCGGGCAGCCGTCGGCACCGAGCCTGCAGGCGGCGCTCTACCCCGCCCGCACCGACTTCATGTTTTTCGTCGCGCGGAATGACGGGTGGCATGTGTTCACCCGGACGCTACGGGAACATCTCGCGGCGATTCGGGAGGTCAGGGGGCGGTAGGACGGGAGACGGGAGACGGGAGATGGGAGACGGGAGACGAGAGACGGGAGACGAGGTTCCTGGTCGCGGCGGCAATGTCCGGCGCGCCAAACACCGCGCCGATTACCGCAATACCATCCGCGCCCGCGTTGCGAATCTCTTTCGCGTTGTCCGCGTTGATTCCGCCGATCGCCACGACAGGCATTCCAGCCGGGGCGAGCGCCTGTAGCCGCCGGAACCCCGCAACCCCAATCGGCGCGCCGGCGTCCGGCTTGTTGCTGGTCTGATAGATCGAGCCGATGCTCCAATAGTCCACCGGCATCCCGCGCGCCGCTTGCGCCTCGGCCTCGTTCCCAACCGAAATCCCGATCCCGAATCCCGGTGGCGACAGTGCGCGGACGCGGTCGGCCGGCAGATCGTCCTGACCGAGATGTACGCCCGCCGCCCCCGCCACCCACGCGATATCCGCGCGATCGTTCACCCACACCGGAATCGGCAGCTCAGCCACCAGTCGCGTCACCAGTGCCAGTAACGGGCCCGACCCGCCATCTTTCGCCCGGACCTGCAACATGGTGGCGCCACCTTGCGCGGCGGCCAAGGCCGCAGCCACCGGATCACGGTCGCCCAGCAGGCGGGGATCGAGGATGGCGATCAGTCGTACATCAACGGGCACGGAACTCTCCATGACGGTACGAGGACTGCGCGGCGCCATTACGGTGCCAGCCAACGATGCGGCAGCGATCCGGGCGGCGACACGCGAACTGCTCGTCGCCCTCGTGGACGCCAACGGCATCGTTCCGGACGACGTCGCCAGCGTGATTTTCACTGTCACCCCTGACCTGGACGCCGATTACCCCGCGCGCGCGGCCCGTGACCTGGGCTGGCATGACGTGGCACTCCTCGGCGCCACCGAACTCGCGGTGCCCGGCGGTCTCCCCCGCTGCATTCGGGTGCTGCTGCACTGGAATACCACGAAGTCGCCTCACGATCTCAAACATATCTACCTCGGCCTCGCCGCCCGGTTGCGGCCCGACCGGTGACCCTCACCGTCGCCGTCACGCAGAAGGGCGCCCAGCGCTGGGACGCGGGCCACCCGTGGATCTATCGGTCGGATGTCGCCCAGGGCGATGGACCCGCGGGCATCGTGCGGGTGACGGATCGCCGAGGGAAGTATCTCGGACAGGCGCTCTGGAGCCCGACATCGGAGATCCGGTTGCGGCTGCTGAGCCGGGACCCGGAACCGATTGATGCCGCGTGGTGGAGGCGGCAAGTCGGCGAGGCGGCGAGTCGGCGAGCGAACCTCGCCGTGCCCGCCACCGCGTACCGGGTCGTCCACGGTGAAGGCGATGGCCTGCCATCGCTGATCGTTGATCGCTATGGCGACTATGTGGTGGCGCAGTTGCTCTCGGCCGGGTTGGAATCGGTGCGTGCCGACGTGCTGGCCGCCATCGAGGAGGTGCTGCGGCCCAAGGGCATTCTGCTCCGGAACGACGCGAGCGTGCGGCGGCACGAAGGTCTGCCACTCGTCATTGAAGCGATCAAGGGGACCGTCCCCGATCCGCTCGAAGTTACCGAGGGCGACATCATCTTTGAGGCGCGGCCCCACCACGGCCAGAAGACCGGCGCGTTCCTTGACCAGCGCGAGAATCACGTCCTGATGGGCGCGCTGGCGAGCGGCCGGGCGCTCGATGTCTTCACGTATCATGGCCTGTTTGCGCTGCAAATGGCCCGGTCGGCCGCCAGCGTGCTGGCCATTGATTCGAGCGCCGAGGCGCTGGCGGCGGCGGAGCGCAACGCCGCGCGGAACGCGATCGGCAACATCATATGGCAGGAAGGCAATGCGTTTGACCTGCTCCGTGAGCTCGAGCGCGCCGGCGACCAGTTCGACACCATCGTGCTGGACCCACCCGCCTTCGCCAAGGACCGCCGGTCCGTGGACCGCGCCTTCGCGGGCTACAAGGAGATCAACCTTCGGGCCATGCGGCTGCTGGCCCCGGGAGGCCTGCTGTTTACGGCCTCCTGCTCGTATCACGTCACCCTGCCCATGTTCATGGAAATGCTGGCCGAGGCCGCCGCTGACGCGGGCCGGGCGCTTGAGCTGGTGCAGCTGCGCGGGCAGGCCGCGGACCACCCGACCCTGCTCACTATCCCCGAATCCGGGTACCTCAAGGCCGCGATTCTCCGGGCGCACCGTTGACACCATGACCCGTACCGCCAACCTTTGAGGATGCGCGACCGCTCGACGCAAATCCGGCGCGTCCTGCTCGGCCTCCTCGTCGCCAATCTGGTCGTCGTGGGGGCCAAATTCTTCATCGGCATCGCCAGCGACTCGCTCGCGGTGCTCGGCGATGCGGTCCATTCGACCGTGGACGCCTCCAACAACATCCTGGCCCTGGCGGTCATGGCCATCGCCGCCAAGGCCGCCGATGAAGACCACCCCTACGGCCACGGCAAGTTCGAGACCCTGGGCGCGCTCGCCATTGTCGTGTTTTTGTCCATCAGTGGCTTCGAGCTGATCAAAGGCGCCATCACGCGCCTGGTGATGGGCAGCGAGCCCATCGTGATGTCCAATCTCCAGCTCGGCCTCCTGATCGGGACGCTCGGCGTGAACACGTTCGTGGCCTGGTACGAGACCCGCGCCGGTAAACGCCTGAACAGTGATATCCTCCTCGCCGACGCGACCCACACACGGGCCGACGTGTTCATCACGATCGGGGTGATCGCCTCCGTCCTGCTGACCCGGGCAGGCGTCAGTCAAGCGGACCCCGTGGTCGCCTTGATTGTGGCCGGCGTCATCGTCTGGCTCGCCTACGGCATCATCCGTCGCTCCGTGCCGGTGCTCGTGGACCAGCACGCCCTGCCCGCCCGCCAGATTCGCGGCACCGCGGAAGCGGTCACCGGCGTCACCAAGGCCTATCACATCCGCTCGCGCGCCACGTCCGAGGCCACGTTCGTGGAGCTCACGATTGCGGTGGACGGCGGCGCCAGCGTCGAAGCCGCGCACGCCATTGCCGACCAGGTGGAGGACCGGCTCCGCGCCGAACTTGCCTTCACCGAAATCACGGTCCACGTCGAACCGTGCTGAGCGCTCCCCGGTCGGACATCGGTCGCCAGCGGCCACAGCGCTCCCTCCGCCAGGAGTACGACGAGTACGTCATGGAGCGGATCGAGGGGTTCAAGAACCAGCTGGCCCGCAACGAGCTGCTCGAGATCGCCGATGACGCGGTACGTGAGCTCGAAGCCCAGCCCCAAGGTCAGTTCCTGCTCACCGAGATCATGGTATGGGAGCATGTGGACCGCCTGCTCGCCAAGCGGTTGCGCATTCCCATCTACAGCCGCTGGCGGGAAAAGAGCGTGCGCCTCCGCCGGGCGCAGCGGGAACCGGTGCACTGGGGCCTGCCGCCCAAGGGACCACTCACCGACCTGGCGCGACGTCTGGAACCGGGCGACCTCTGTGTGGTCACCGGTGCCGGCGGCCAGCACGCCGCCCTCTTCCTGGCCGCGTACGAGGCCGACGTGCTGCTCATGGATGACGACCTGACGGCCATTGAGGCCCTCGAAACGCGCGCCGCCACGGAAGCACTGGCCACGCGTGTGCAGGGCATGTTCCTCCAGTTCGGCGGCGGCTGGTTCCCCGACCTGTCCCCCGTGCTGGCGGTGCTGGATGCCGCCACGCTGGGCCGTTTGCCCGCGGAGACAAGGGATCGGTTCCTGCAAGACCTCAAGGACCGGACGACCCACGGCGGCGTGCACTGCCTCCTGCCCGCCAGCGGTGACATGCGATCCCTGTCGGATTCCGTACTCCAGAAGGGGTATCACGATTGGAGCATGGAGCGGGATCGCAAGGGGTGGTTTGTGGCTGTGCGTCCCTGATCTGGCCGGGTTCCCCGCTCCGTGCATCGTGCGCGTGCAACGGACTGACCGAGGGGGGATCGTTGTACGTTGCACCTTGCACGATCTACCAGTATTTCTTAGAGGAACATGCCAACCCTGAAGATCAACGGCACGTCGATCGCGGCCGAGTCCAATCAGACCATCCTCGAAGCCGCTCGGTCATCCGGCATCGAGATCCCCACCCTGTGCTGGTATCCGAAACTGGCGGTCGTCGGGAACTGCCGCATCTGCGTGGTGGACGTCAAAGGCAGCGACAAGCTCTTGCCCGCATGTGCCACCAAGGTGGCCGACGGCATGGAGGTCACCACCGAGTCCGATCGCGCCATTGACGCGCGGCGCGGCGTGCTCGAGTTCCTGCTGGAACGCTACCCCGGCGAGCATCTGTCCAACGGCGGCCGCGAAAAGCCGGCCAACGAGTTCGAAGAATACGTCGTGCGGTATGGCGTCATCCCGAAGCCGCGCACGCTGGACCTGCGCGGAGGCGACGAGCGCCCGGGCGACCCGATGATCCGGCACGACATGTCGCTGTGCATTCTCTGCACGCGCTGTGTGCGCGCCTGTGAAGACATCCAGGTGGTGGGCGTGCTCGACGTGGCCTACCGGGGCGAGCACGCGCAGATCGTGGTCGGCAACGATGGCGACGCCGACCGGGCCGCCTGCACGTGGTGCGGTGAGTGCGTTCGCGTCTGCCCGACCGGCGCCATCTTCGAGGTGATGCCGTGGAAGACCTACGGCAAGGCCCGTGTCGAGGCGGATCATGTGGCCCGCTCCGTGTGCCCGTACTGCGGCGTCGGCTGCCAGATAGACCTGCACGTCAAGGACAACACGGTCGTCCGGGTCACGTCACCCAGTTTTGAAGAAGACACGCCCAACTACGGCAGCACCTGCGTCAAAGGCCGGTTCGGGTACGACTTCACCCAGCATCGCGACCGTCTGACCAAGCCACTCATCCGCAAGGGATGGGAGCGTGAAGGCACGCGCTGGGTGTGGAAGGGTCCGGGCGGCACCGCTCGGCGCGACGGACCATGGCGCACGATGGCCGACGAGGGCGCACAGGACAAACCGTCCGCCCCGCCGCGCGCGCAGGGCAAGCGGATTCGCGACCTGCCCCTGCTCGATCGCATCACGATGGACGTGCGCGACCGGGCTACGACCCCCGCCGACTGGTACCAGCCGTTCCGCGAAGCCACGTGGGACGAAGCCCTGGATCTGGCGGCACACGAGCTGGGACGCATTCACGCGGCGCACGGCGGCGACGCCATGGCGGTGTTCCAGAGCGCCAAGTGCACCAACGAAGAGAACTATCTGTTGCAGCGCCTGTTCCGCGCCCGGTTCGGCACCAACAACATTGACCACTGCACGCGGTTGTGTCACTCGACCAGCGTGTCGGCCATGCAGGCAGCGCTCAACACCGCGGCCGCGTCGGGCTCGATGCGCGAAGTGGAGACCGCGGCGGATGTGATCTTCATTGCGGGCGCCAACACCACGGAGACGCATCCGGTGTTTGGCGCCGCCTTGAAGCGCGCGCACGAGCGGGGCGCGTTCCTGATCGTGGCCGACCCGCGGCAGCACGAGCTGGCCCGCCGCGCCGACATTCATCTCCAGATGCAGCCGGGCACCGACGTCGCGCTGTACGGCGCGATGGTGCAGCACATCCTGGCCGAGGGGCTGGAAGACAAGGCGTTCATCGCGGCGCGCACGCACAACGTTGACGCGGTGCGCCAGGCGGTGCAGGCCTACACGCCGGAAAAGGCGCAGGCCATCACCGGCGTACCGGCGCATCTGATTCGCGCGGCGGCCGAGCACTATGCCAGGGGGCCGAACACCAGCACCCTGTGGGCGATGGGACTCACCCAGCATCTCACCGGGCACGACATGGTGACCTCGATACTCAACCTGATCCTGGCGACCGGCATGATTGGGCGCTGGGGTGCCGCGATGATGCCGGTGCGCGGGCAGAACAACGTGCAGGGATCGTCCGACATGGGCGGCATCCCGTTCGTGTATCCCGACTACCAGCCCGTGCAGGACCTTGAAGTACGGGCCAAATTCGCCACGACGTGGGGGGTAGATCCCGAGCGGCTTTCGACCATCCCCGGTCTCAAGGTGACCGAGATGGCGCGCGAGGGATCGCCGACGCGCGGGCTGTTCATCATGGGCGAGAACCCGATCATCTCCGATCCTGACATCGCGCACGCTGAGGCGTGGTTCCGCGGCGTCGAGTTCCTCGCGGTGCAGGACCTGTTCTTGACCGAGACCGCGCGCTATGCGGACGTGGTGTTGCCGGGTGGCTCGTTCGCGGAGAAGGACGGCACGTTCGTCAACACGGAGCGGCGGATCCAGCTGGCGCACAAGGCGATTGACCCGCCGGGCGATGCGCGGGCCGACTGGGAGATCCTGGTGGACCTGTCGGAGCGGTGCGGCCTGCCGACGCCGTTCACGCATCCGGGCCAGATCATGGAAGAGATCCGACGCGTGGCGCCATCCTGGGCGGGCGTCAGGTACGAACGTCTGGATGGCACCGGTGGGCTCCAGTATCCGGTTCCGGCCGACGACCACCCGGGCACCGATTTCCTCTTCCCCGACGAGTTTCCCACCGCGGACGGCAAGGCCACGTTCCATCCGGTCGAGTATGCGCCGCCGTCCGAGCTGCCCAGCGACGAGTATCCCTACGTGATGAACACCGGCCGCCAGTTGTATCACTGGCATACGGGCACGATGACGCGCCGGTCTCAGGGGCTCGATGCACGCGAGCCGATCGCCACGGTCGAGATTCATCCGGACGATGCCATCGAACTCGGCGTCACTGACGGTGACCAGGTGAAGCTCACCAGCCGACGGAACGCAATCACCATCTCCGTACGCATCTCGGATCGGGTGGCGCGAAAGCAGGTGTTCGTGCCGTTCCATTTCCGTGAGGCGGCGGCCAACCTGCTGACCAGCCCGGTGCTCGAGCCGCACGCCAAGATGCCGGCCCTCAAGATCTGCGCCGTGCGGATTGAACCCGTGGCCGTGCTCGCCACCACCTGATGGACCTTGGACTCACGGGTCGGCGGGCCCTCGTGTGCGGGGCGTCGAGTGGGTTGGGACTCGCGATTGCCGAGGCGTTGCTGGCGGAAGGTGCCTCGGTGGCCGCCAATGGACGGGACCGGAAACGACTCGATGGTGCGTGGACGCGTGGACGCGTG
The DNA here is from genome assembly GCA_040877595.1 of Gemmatimonadales bacterium. GTDB lineage: Bacteria > Gemmatimonadota > Gemmatimonadetes > Gemmatimonadales > GWC2-71-9 > JBBDNM01. The sequence continues at coordinate 18,658 of JBBDNM010000046.1, forward strand.
GACGCGATTGTGGGGGACGTGACGACCGACGCGGAGCGGATCGTGCGCGAGGCGGGCGACGTGGACATCCTCATAGCGAACGCGGGCGGGCCACCGGCCGGACGGTTTGACCAGCATGATCCGTCGGTGTGGTACAAGGCCATCGAACTCAATCTGCTCTCCACCATGCGGCTGGTGCATGCGGCCCTGCCGGGCATGCGGCAACGGAAGTGGGGCCGCATTGTCTGTCTCACCAGCATCGCGGCGCTTCAGGCCGAGCCGCATCTCATTCTGTCCACCACGGCCCGCGCGGGCGTCCATGGATTTGCCAAGGCGTTGAGCGATGAGGTCGCGGCCGAGGGCGTCACGGTCAACTGCGTGGCGCCGGGATTCATCGCGACCGACCGCCTGAAGGAACTGTTCAGCGATGAGAAGCGGGCCAGCCTGGCGGGGCAGATCCCGATGCGGCGCATCGGCGAGCCGGCGGAACTGGCGGCTGCGGTCGCCTTTCTCGTGTCGGAGCCCGCACGATACATTACCGGCACCGTGGTCCGCGTGGACGGCGGATTCGTCCGGAGCCTTCACTAGAGGCGGCAGGGCGGGAAGACGGGAAGGCGGGAGGATATGCATCCCGCCTTTCCCGCCCTCCCGCCCTCCCGCCCTGAGCCTCTTCAATGCGCGCAATTCAGAAGACCAAACCCGGTGCCGGCCTTGAGGTCGTCGACGTTCCCAAGCCCACGATTGGCTCCGCCGACGTCCTGATCCGCGTCAAGCATGCTGGCGTGTGCGGCACCGACCTGCACATCGCCGAATGGGACGAGTGGGCGCAGAGCCGGATCAAACCGCCGCTCGTGCTCGGCCATGAGTTTGCCGGCGTCATTGAAGAAGTAGGCGAAGACGTCTCGGCGTTCACGGTGGGCGACGTGGTGACGGCCGAGGGGCATATCATCTGCGGGCATTGCCGCCAGTGCCGGACCGGCAACGGCCACATCTGCGCGAATACGTCCATCATTGGCGTGGACCGCGCGGGCGCCTTTGCCGACTGGATCAGCATGCCGGCCTCCAACGTGATGACGCTGGACGGCATCCCGACCGAGATCGGCGCGATCATGGACCCGATGGGGAACGCGTTTCACACGGTGCTGCACGGCACCGAGGTACCCGGCAGTATGGTGTTGGTGGTGGGATGCGGGCCGATTGGGTGTTTCGCGGTCGGCATTGCCAAGGCGGCGGGCGCGAGCGCGGTGATCGCGAGTGATGTGAACCCCAGGCGGCTCGCCCTTGCCAAGGCGATGGGGGCGGATGTGCTGGTGCGGGCCGACACGCAGGACGTCGTGGCGGAGGTCATGCAGGCCACCGGCAACGAGGGCGCCGACCTGGTGTGCGAGATGTCGGGCCACCCGGTGGCGCTTGCGCAGGCGTTCAAGGCGTGCCGGCTGGGCGGGCGGGTCAACCTGCTGGGGTTGCCCAAGGGCGAGGTCAAGCTGAACCTGTCGAACGACGTGATCTTTCGTGGACTCACCGTCTATGGCGTGATTGGTCGCCGGATGTACGAGACGTGGCACCAGATGCGGACGTTTCTGTCGGCGAGTCGGCCAGACGGCCAGGCGGCTAGAACGGCCATGTTCGATCCCCGCCCCGTGATCACGCACACGTTCCCCTTGGAGAAGATCAACGACGCGCTCGAAGCGATTCGCTCCGGGCAAGCGGGCAAGGTCATCCTGGAGATCGCATGAATCAGGGCCTGGAACGCCGGCTCAAGGACGAGCTCACGCATTTCAAGGCCGAGGGCGTCTACAAGAAGTTCAACTATCTCTCGTCGCCGCAGGATACCGTGGTGCAGATGGAGGGCAAAGGCGACATCATCGTCCTGTCTTCGAACAACTATCTTGGTCTCGCGAACCATCCGGACGTCGTGCGGGCTGGCAAGGACGGGCTCGACACGTACGGCGCGGGCACGGCCAGCGTGCGGTTCATCTGTGGCACGTTCACGGTGCATCGCGAGCTGGAGCAGGAGCTGGCGAGCCTGGTCGGCACGGAGGCCTCTCTCTCATACGTCTCGTGCTGGAATGCCAATGAAGGCCTGTTCGCAACGCTCACCGGCCAGGACGATGTCATCATTTCGGATCAGCTGAACCACGCCTCGATCATTGACGCGATGCGGCTGGCCAAGACGATCACCAAGTGCGACACCGCAGTTTATAAGCATTCGGACATGGCGGACCTCGAGGCCAGGCTTCAGGCGTTCAAAGGCAAACGCACGCGGTATGTGGTGACGGACGGTGTGTTCTCGATGGAGGGGGATATCGCGAAGCTCGCCGATATCGTGGCACTGGCCAAGCAACACGACGCCGTGGTCGTTGTGGACGACAGCCACGCCACCGGCGTCCTGGGCAAGACCGGCCGAGGTACCGCCGAGCATTTTGACATGGTCGGTCAGGTGGATGTCATCACCTCGACCTTGGGCAAAGCGCTGGGCGGCGCGGCGGGCGGCTTCGCCGCCTCATCGTCGGTGTTGTGCGACTACCTCACGCAGCGCGCGCGGCCGCAGTTGTTTTCGAATGCGTTGCCCGCCACCGTGGCGGCTTCAGCCATGGAGGCGGTGCGGGTGCTGCGGCGCGAGCCCGGTCGAGTGACGCAGCTGCATGCGAATGCCAAATACTTCCGGGCTGGCTTGGTCGAACGCGGGTTCAAGCCGATCGAAGGTGATACGCCGATCGTGCCAGTGATCCTGGGCGAGACGGCGAAGGCCATCCAGATGAGCGAGATGCTGCTGGCCGAGGGGATCTTTGTCACCGGGTTCGGATTCCCGGTGGTACCCAAAGGGGAGGCGCGCGTGCGGTGCCAGCTCTCGGCGGCGCATACGCGGCATCAGTTGGATACGGTGTTGGAGGCGTTTACGAAGGTGGGGAGGACGTTGGGGTTGGTGTGAGCGCTCATCGGTGACTCGTGAATAGTCGAGCCCTGAAGGGCTCGCTCGGCGTACGCGCACCACGAACGGCGCCGCGCAATACACGCTTCGGCATGCGCCTACCTGACCCAGCCTTGGGTTCCCCCTCTCCCGTAAGGGAGAGGGGGACAGGGGGTGAGGCTAGATCCTCCTCAGTAACTCCTGCACCGCCCTGATCAGCTGCGCATCCCGTCCGAGCTGTTCCTCCTCGAACGGATTCTCCACGTGAATCTCCGGCTCGACACCCCAGTTCTCGAGGTTGCGCTCGTCCGCCACGGCATACCAGCCGGACCCCGGCAGGCGGAAGGTGGTCCCGTCAATCAGCTGAATGTTCTGCGTCCCGATGACCCCGCCGCCGGTCGGGATTCCGAGCGTGGTGCCGACGCCCAGGGCGCGCACACCGAACGGAAAGATCTCGGCGTCGCTGAACGAGTTCTGGTTCTGCATCACGATAGTCGGGCGCTGCCATTGCGGCGGCGAGAAGCGGCGTTCGCCCGCCCGGTTCGTCGTATACCCCGGTGCGCGCCGGAGCAGCTCGGTCCACAATTGTTCGTGGATGTTGCCGCCACCGTTGTAGCGTTGGTCAATGATGACGGCGGGGTTGTCATACTCGCGGCCCCACAGGTCCCGCTTGAACCGTTCAAGCGAGGGCTGGTTCATGGCGCGAATGTGGAGGTAACCGATGCGACCGCCGGAAGCCGAGTCCACCCAACGGTGATTCCGCGCGACCCATTCCTCGTACAGCAGGTCGCCGAGAACATTGGTAGCCACCGGTCGTATGGCCACCAGCCGAGCATTGCGGCCGTCCGCCGTCGCGGCTACACGCAGCAGGATGCGCTCGTTGGGTGTGTTAACCAGCAATGCGTGCACGTTCGTCGTCTCGGTGATCTCGTCGTTCCCGATCGCCAGGATGTATTCGCCCACCGCAACCCGCGACGCCACGCGATCGGCCGGGCCACCAGGTGTCACATGCGCCACGCGCAGTCCGCGACCGCGATAGGCGTCGTCGAACACCACGCCGAGTTCACCCGCCCGCACCGCGTCCGGTGCGGCCGCGAGCGCAAAGTTCAGATGGGAGGCGTTGAGTTCGCCGATCAGCATGAGGACCACGTCCGCCAAGCCTTCCTTGGTGTACGCGGCCTCGACCCACGGACGGTAGCGCTCGCGCAAGGCGTTCCAGTCGCGCCCGTGCATCCGCGGGTCATAGAACGCATTCCCCAGCAGACGCCAGGATTCCTCGAACATCTGCAGGTTCTCGGCGGCCACATCGATCGTCAGTTGTGCCTGGAACCCGTGACTCGCCGCGGCTTGCCCGGCCAGGTCCACGGACGCAATCGTGCCGCGCTGTGTGCGGTAGAACACGCGCCGGCCGTCACCGTCGAAGGCCATATCGGCGCCACCAGTGCCGCGGGTGAGGCGGACCGGGTTGTCGCCGTCGCGGCCAATGGCCCACACGTCAGTCTGTCCGGTCATGGTGGCGCTGAACGCGTACGTGCGACCATCGGGACTGATCGCGTAGTCGCCCACACGGTACCCGTCGGTCACCTGCACCGCACGGTCCTCAATACCCGCGAAGTCAATCTGGACCTGGACACGCGCTGTGTCGCGCCGCGTACCAGCGGCCGCGCGCCCCGGCCCCGCGTCGTCTTCCATCTGCCAGTCCTCGCGCGTCTTCTCGGCATCCGCCTGACGCAACCAGATATGGTACAACTCCGAGATGGGCGCCCCACCCGAGGCCCCGGGATCCGCTCCGCGATTCGAAATGAACGCGAGACGCCGCCCGTCGGGACTCCAGCGCGGTCCACGATTGGTGGTCGGGTACCGGGTCACGTTGACCGGCGTCCCACCCGCCGATGGCATGATGAAGATGTCGGTGGTGACCCGGCCGACCGTTCCACGCAGCTGCATGGTGAAGGCCAGGTACCGGCCGTCCGGGCTCCACTGCACGCCGCCGATGTAACCGTCCAGCAGCTTGCGCTGGTTGCGACCGTCCGCATCCATCAGCCAAAGCGCCGGCGGATCGCCCTGCCGAATGAACGCGATCTGCCTGCCGTCAGGCGACCACATCGGGTTCAGCTCGCGGGTGGGTTCCCGGGTGAGCTGGGTGTGCGTCGTGCGCAGCGTACGGCTGAGGCGCGGCTCCGCACTGTCGGCCGACCGTACCAGCCAGAGGTCTTCGTTACCTGACCTGTCGGACACGTACATCAGCGCGCGTCCGTCGGGACTCCACGACACCATCTGCTCGCGGCCCGCGGTCTGCGTCAGGTTCTCGGCGGGACCCGCGCCGTTCCGGGCCGGCATCGCGAACAATTCGCCACGCACCACGAACGCCACGTCCCGCCCGTCAACCGAGACCTCAAGCGCGCTCGCGTTGTCACTCATCACCTGACGGCTCACGCGATTGAACTGTTCGTCCGTCGAAGCGGTCACCGCCACGCGGCGGGGCTCGCCCGCCGTCAGCGATACCGTCCACAGGTCCGCCAGGAACTCGAAGGCGGCGAGAGGAGCGTTCCGCGCAACGGCAAGGAAGCCCGCTCCGTCCTCGGGCAACCGGGTCATGGCCTGCTTGCCGGAGCCGTCGGCCGCCATGCGCCACAGCTGGGTGGTACCCGTTGAGTCAGACAGGAAGTAGATGGTCCGCCCGTCGGCCGAGTACTGTGGCCAGCCGTTGCGGCCCGTGAACGTGGTAAGCTGGGTCGCCCCACCCTGCCGGGCGACGGGTCGAGACCAGATGGCCCAGTTGTTGGACCCGCGGTACCCCTTCCGCCACCAGCCACCCGCGGCACCGGTCGCCACCAGCAACGTGGTGCCGTCCGGCGTGAGGCTCGCACTCGAAACCTGCCCGCGCGTGAGCTTCCGCTCGGTGCCACCGGCCACCGGCACGGACCACAACACGCCGCGATCAAAGTCGCGCGCCGACGTGAACAGCACGTGGCGGCCATCGGGCGTCCAACTGGTCACCAGATCGGCTGCCGAGTGGAAGGTCAGCTGGCGGGTACCGCCGCCGTCGGCGGCAATGACAAAGACATCGTAGTTGCCATCACGGTTGCCCGAGAACGCGATCCAGCGTCCATCGGGCGACCACTGCGGCGCGCGATCGTCGCCTGGATGCACGGTGAGGCGCGTCGCCGCCCCGCCTCCTGCGGGCACCTTCCAGAGATCACCCCGCCAACTGAAGGCGAGTGTCTGCCCATCGGGTGAGAGGGCGGGATGCCGGGCGCCGCGCACAGGGTCCTGGGCGGTGAGCGAAACCGAAACAAGCGCGAGCAACGCGAGCGAACGCATACGGCGACCTCGGAGCGAGGAGTGGAGGACGCCAAAGGTGTCACGCCAACCGCGCGCGCGCCATATCCCAGTGCACCACCCCCTCCTTCGCCTTGAACAACTCCGCATGATGCTCGGCCATGTACGCCTTCATGTTGGGCCGCGACCCATCCAGATCCGTGAAGTCATACTGCTCGGCAAACGTGCTCGAGCTCCACACCCCGCCTGACCACTGCTGCCGCTTGGGATCCGCCGCCACCGCCGCAATGGCTCGGCCGGCGTAGACCGGTGTCTCCGACGCGATGAACCCGAACGCCTTGGCCTGCGGATGCGTCACCGCCACATCCTTCCAGTTGTCGTCGGTGGCGCCGAACATCTCCTTGATGGCCTCGGTCCGCATGAACCCTGGCGTCATCGCGAACGCCGTGATGCCATGGTCGGCTCCCTCAACGGCGACCGCGTACGCCAGCCGCTTGAGCGTGGTCTCGAACAGGTCGAACCACATCTGCCCGTGGTACCCCAGTCCTTCCTGCTCGATGATCTCGACCATCATGCCGGACTTCCGCTCGATCATCATGGGCAACGCGTAGCGCGCCGTCATGACGTGCGGCCAGATCCACCCATCCACCTGGTTCCGCCCCTCGGCCATATCGAGTTTCCAGAACGGATTCCACGCTTCGACCGGCGTGTGAGTGAGCACGTTGACCAGGATGTCCAACCTTTTCTGTGCGCGTTTGACCTTGGCGAACAGTTGCTTGACCGCCGCGTGGTCCTTGTGATCCACCACCACCGGGATGCCTTGCCCACCCGCGGCCGTCACCAGGTCGGCGGTCTCCTCGATGGTCTCGGGGCGCTCCGCGTAGTGGTGCGCGTGGTCGCGCGGTTTGCCTCGACTCGACCGGCCGGTGCAATACACGATAGCCCCGGACTCGCCCAGCGCCCGTGCGATTCCGCGGCCGGCCCCCCGCGTGGCCCCAGCCACCAGAGCCACCTGTCCTGACAGTGTCGCCATACTGCCTCCGTCTTGTAAAATCGTTGCCGAATGGTCATACTAAACGAGCATGCAGTAATAGCTAAACCATCATTTAGAAACTGTCAAGAGGGACCATGGCCCGACCCCGCAAGGCGACCGACAACGAGATCTTCGAAGCCGCGTTTCGTATCATGGGCACGCACGGTCCCGCCCAGTGGACCTTGGCCGACGTGGCCGCCCAAGTGGGACTCACGGCCGGTGCCCTGGTCCAGCGGTTCGGTTCCAAGCGCCAGTTGCAGGTCGAACTGATCAAGCTGTTTGCTGAGGGCGTACCCCAGATGTACGCCGAACTGCGGAAGCAGCACGAGTCGCCCCTTGGCGCCATTCGCGCGTACGCCGAGCAGGTCGCCTGTCTCGCGGAATCACCCGAAGGCCTGGCGCATCATCTCGATTACCTGCGACTCGACCTCACTGATCCGGAGATGCACGTCTATTTTCGCCGTCAGGCCGAGGCCGCGCGGGAGTTCATTCGCGATGCGCTACGGGAGGCGGTGGCGGCGGGTGAATTGTCCGCGGGGACAGACGTGGATCAACTCACGCGGCTGGTCGAGACCGTCGTCACGGGATCGCTGTTTACGTGGGCCACGTATCGGGAGGGGACAGCGAGCGAGTGGGTGGGGAACAACCTGCACGCTATCCTGCCGAGGGTCCCCCCACTCCCGGAAGGGGGAGGGGGGAAGGGGGTGAGGTTACAAGCGCCGCATGGAGACAATCCCCAACAACGGTCCCAAGGCGAGCATCGGGAAAGCAAACCGCCATCCCACCAGTTCCACCGCCGGCGGCACCGCCTGGATGCTCACGGTCGTCAGCAGGAACCCCAACGAGACCTGGAGCGTGAGCGCCGTCCCCACCGCATGCTCGGGCACGGACTTGGTTACGATGGTCGAGAACTGCGCGCTGTCGGCGACCACGGAGCCACCCCACACCAATAACACCCCCCCAAGAAGAAAGGGAGAAAGGGAGAAGAAGACCGGCATCAACAGGCAACAGGCACCGCTTGTCGCCATGGCGATGATCGTGAAGCGTGCGTAGCCCACCCGGTCGGCCCACAGCCCGCCGATCACGCAGCCCATGCCACCAGCGGCAAAAGTGGCAAACGTGAGCGCGTTGACCCTCGCCGGTTCCCACAACGTCGCCGCCGCAATGAAGGCGGGCACCCACACCCAGTACGAATACAACTCCCACATATGGCCGAGGTATCCGCCCAGGGCCAGCCGATACTCGCGGATGCGGAACACTTCGCCCGTGAGGGCCCAGCTGAACGGCGCGCGGCGAAATGCGAACGGACCGTCGTGATAGCCCGCAAGCACGAGCCCGGCCGCCGCCACCGCGGCCAGGCTGGCCGAGAGCACGACACCGTCCGGCGTCGCGAACGGCATCACCTGAATCAAGTACGGCCCGGCCTTTCCCACCGTCAGCGCCCCCACGATGGTCCCGATCGCCAGCCCGCGTCCCTTGTCGTACCACGTCGCGATCATCTTCATGGCCGGCGGGTACACTCCGGCAAGGCACGCACCGGTCAAGAAGCGACCGACCAGCGCGACCTCGAATGACGGAGCGATGAGGAGCAACGCGTTGGCGAGCGCGCCGAGCACGGCGGCGGTCGCGAAGTAGGTGCGCGAGGTAATCGTGTCGGCCAGGTTGAACAGGGCGGCCACCGCAGTGCCAGCCACGAACCCGATCTGGACCATGGTGGCGAGCAGGCCGGTCTGGCTTGCGGTGAGGGACCACCGCATGGCCAGTTCCGGCCCCACCGCTGAGGCAGCGAACCAGAGGGACATCCCCAGGAGCTCCGCCGCGGCGAGCAGCAACAACATGCGGGTCACGCGCGTAACTTATGCCCATGCTCGCCTACGTGTTCTGGCACCAGCCGCACCCCGACACCGCTCGTACCGACTACGAGGCCAAACTCAAGGCCTTCCACAAGGCCCTCGGCCAACGGGCGCACGCGTTTCGACTGTCCACCGCCCCTTGGGCGCCCGACGGCGCCTGCTACGAAGACTGGTACCTGATCAAGAATTCCGCCGAGCTCGACCCACTCAATGATGCCGCCGTCTCGGGCATGCGCCGCGATCCCCACAACGCGGTCGCCGCCCACACCGCATGGGGTGCCGCCGGCCTCTATCACCTCCGACTCGGCGTCGAAAAACTGAAGACCGCACGCCACGCGGTCTGGTTCGCCAAGCCGCGCGATACGAGCTACGATAGCCTGTACGACCGCCTCGGCCCGCTGTGCGAGATCACCCCCGCCATGCTCTGGCAACGCTTCATGGTCCTGGGCCCCACACCCGAGTTCTGTTTCCTGAGCAGCCGCAAGGTTGACTTGATGGATATCGTCGAGCAACCTGTCTATATCGACCTCGATCCCATTCTGTAACCCGGAGCCGCCCCCTTGCCCCCTGCCCCCTGCTCC
>JBBDNM010000047.1:0-5123 GCA_040877595.1 Gemmatimonadales bacterium
TCGGCGTGGTGCTGTTGGCGTCCGCGTGGCGCCGCCGCAACGGGAGCGGTACCGCGCCCGCGGCGGCCGTGATCGGTACGATCGCGATCTGGAGGCGCCGGGGGCGGGTTGCGGCCCTCATACTTGTCCTTCCACTCGCGGTCGCGCTGACCGCAGGGGCCCTGTCGTTATGGCCCGTCTACCAGCGTTTGGCCCTTTTTCTCACGCCGATCGGGTTGTTGTGGGTCGGCGCCGTTGCCGACCTCGTCTACTTCGAAGCGCCGCACCGGAGGGAGAGCACCCTGGCGATCACGGCGTTGGTTGCCATTGTCGCATGGCCCATCATGGGGCACCCATGGGGCCCACCGCCCGAAGGGAGTCGGGAACTGATCGCCGACCTCTCGCGCCGTCGCGCGAGCGAGCCGGTATACGTCCTTTCGGGCGGCCTCCCAACGTGGCTTTTCTATACCACGGATTGGAACGCCCCGGAGTCGCAGCGCCTGGCGTGGTATGCGCGATTCTGGCAGACTCGCCGGGACGCTGTCCGCTCCGGCAGCATGGCAGAGGACCCTTCCACCTTGACCTGGCGTGGTCGCGACGGCCTTGAACTCCAGGCGGGTCCTACAGGTCAGCATTGGGTCATCATCAGGGGGTTCCAAGGCGAGCGCAACCCTGACTGGGGTTACGAAGAGATGCGGCGCCTTGAGGCTGTCGGAGCGCCGGTCGCGTGGATATACGGCTCACACATGAGTAGAGCGGCGTTCGAGAGCCTCAGCCAGGACATTCGTCGCGCCGACGGTGAGGTGACGTGGGATGCTCGTGGCCCATTGGCCGCGTTGTTGCAAGTCCGGTTTGCGCAGAGCGCTGCAGGCAACGCTCAATGACGATTGCGGAGCGGACGAACGGATGAGCGAAGCATGAGGAATGCTCGCTTGGCCGTTCTCGCGATCCTCGTTGCGTTCTTGCCCACAGGCGCGTCGCCGGCGGGCGAACGCGCCGGCGTCCATGCCGCCATTACGTACTACGTTTCCGCCGCCGGAAATGATGCCACGGGGACGCCGGACGATCCGGCTAGGCCGTATCGCAGTCCCCGCGGGGCCTTCCTGGACATCCCGTCGGACCTCACGCTTGGCGCCGGTGACCACGTCATCCAGTTCACGGACAGTACGGTGTATGGCCAACTCACCATAACGCCGAAGGTCACAGACCCGGCACACCGGGTCATTCTTCGCGCCGCCGACGGAGCGACGCCCGTCATGGACGCCTACTCGACCGCCGACGGCAGTCCGGGAAGGGCGGTCAACAATCCTGCGCTCCGGATCCTGGCGAGCCATGTCGTGGTCGAAGGGTTGCGGTTTACCAACACCAGCCCCGATACATCGATTCTTGGCAGTGAAGTGATGGTGCGACTCGACGGATCGCACGTCGTCATTCAGGGCAATCACTTCGACGGCAATAGCCGCCAGCCGACGACGACGGACATGTTCCTTCTCATCTGCAATGGCGCCGCCGAGAACGTGATCGCCGGAAACCGCTTCGATTTCTCCGGCGGCAAATCGCTCATCCACGTCAGCGCGTCCTGCGGAGGCGGATCGCCGGGCAGGCAGGTCATACGGAACAACGCCCTCTCGCGCTTCGGGAACAACCCGCAACGGATCTGCGCGGCGATCAATTTCGGCGGCAGCCGCGGCACCTTGGCGGGGGACAACTCGGTCGTCGAGAACAACACGATCTACGACAACGGCGGCGCGTGCTACGGTCTGCTCAATACGAACACCTCAGCCGTGACGGTCCGCAACAACATCTTCGCGAATATCACCGGTCATCGGTTCGCCATTGGCTGCAGCGGCGTCGGCGGGTCGTCGTCGGGAGTCGCGTACCACTCCGTGATGCACGGGAACACGAACGATGTCGAATCGACGTGTGGATCCGGCGGGTGGACATTACGTGAGGTGTACACCGACGACCCGCACTTCGTGAACCCCGGCGCGACGCCACCGGATCTCCACGTCCAGTCCACCGCCGGCTCACGGCGGAACGGCACAGGGGCATGGATCATTGACACCCGGTGCAGCGTCGCGATCGACAAGGCCCCCGCGTCCGATGCGTTTGGCGCAGAGCCTTCTCCGAACGGGGGCCGGCGGAACCTCGGAGCGTACGGCAACACCTCCGAAGCGTCGAAGTCGTGCACCCGTGATTGACAGGATGGCTCTTCGCCTCGAAGCTCGCCGAGGAGCTTCCCAATCGTGCGCACGACCGATAGCGCTGCCGAACCGAGTCCGCCGCGCAGCACGTGGTCAACGCGATGGCGTGCCGCCGAGGACGATGCCGCTCAAGCGGCCGCGCACGCGGACGCGCCACATCCAGTAGAAGAGGAACAGGAGCGGCGCGAAGGCGAGCACGAGGAGCAGGGGCACGATGCGCACCGGCTCGGGGATGAACTTCATCTGCCCCAGAAAGAACGAGCCCGTCGCGATGAAGAGCGCGAAGCACATCCGCCACAGATGCCGCGCCAGTCGTCGCGGTCCACGCAGTCCGCCCGCGCGAATCGCGCGCAGGTCGCCCACCGCGGCGAGCAGCATGACCGTGCCTATGAACAAGGGCGGCACCACACGCGGACGGCCCACCACGGTCACCGTGGGATCCAGCCATTCGGTCACGCCCCCGTACAGGTTCGCTGCGGCGTACGCGAATGCCAGGACCATCAGCCCGAGGTTGACGCGCTGACCGATGCCCGGCAAGGGTTTGACCGTCGTCATCGCCGTGAGCACCATGTAGACGACGAGGAGCCCGGCGAAGACCTGGCTCGGTACGTGTTCGTACGTGCCGATCCCCGCCGCCGTGAGGCCGAGGACGACCATCGCCCAGGTAAAGACCAGACCGCTCCGCTTATGGAGCCGCCCGCCCTTGGTGACCGCGAGCGCGATGGTTCCCGCGATAATGCTCACCAAGCCGGCGGCAAAGTGCACCGCGAGGGCCAGCCACACGATACCCGACGACGTTGCGAACGTGACGCGATCCATGCCGGCTGCTCCAGGCCTCAGGGGATATGGCACACCCATACGAGCGCCCGGTACTGATGGTTTCGCTCGACTGGGGCTGGCCGAGTGAGGCGGGATTCCGTATTATGGCCGGACCGGTGCCTGGATAGGCGAGGAGGTTGCGGACGGTTTTCATGTCGCATCTCGTTCATTCGTTTCCACGCAACCGGGGGGCTGAGCCGGATTGAGCGCGTTTATTGCCGGGTTCGGTGGGACGTAGAATGGCGTGCAACACAATTACGAGTCGGGCAGCGAATTCATCCACCGCCAGGGCTGAAAGCGTGGCACCTTCACAGGAGGCATGGCATGGGGCAGACGTATCAGTCAATCGTAATCAACGCGCCCGCGGCCAAAGTCTGGACTACAATCCGGAACTTTCATGATATGAGCTGGGCGCCCAACGTCATCACGGGAGTTCAGGTCGTCGGCGGCAAGAAAGGGGGCGACGTCGGTGCCGGGCGCGTCCTGAATGATGCATTTCACGAAACGCTTCGTGAACTCAATGATGATGGTCGAACCTTCGCGTACAGCATCGATGACGGCCCGCCTCCCGTGTCCAAGGCAGAGGTACGCAACTACGTGGGGCGTGTATCCGTGCACCCGGTGACTGAAGGCGGCGGCACGTTCGTGGAGTGGTCTTCCTCATGGGAACGCGACGACAAAGGAACGTCGGAGTTCTGTCATGGTATCTATGTCGCGTTGCTTGCCGACATGAAGAAAAGTCTTGAACGCTGACGGGCTCTCGGCCACACGGTGAGCAGTCAATGACATGGGTAACAGAACGGTCTAGGACATGCGTAACACTCGTTAGTGTGGGCGCCGTCGATGACGGCCGTGAATGTCCTCGATCAGATAGGTCCGTTCATGGAACCGGCCCAGGCGGAGTGGACCGAAGTAGACGTCCCACTCGCCGCCAATCGCCGTGCCGAGGTGAGGGATGCTCTTGAGCGTCACCTACGCCATGCGCCCACCAAGGTGAGCAAGAGTCGGATCAAGCGATTGCGCGGTCTGATCCGGCCTCAGTATCGACTGCGCATTGATGACCTGCGGGTATGCTATGACGTCACCGAAGGGCAAGTCGAAGTCCTCGCCATCGTCCCGAAAGAGCAAGCGCGGGACTGGCTCTTCGAGCAAGGCACCCCCGATGAAGCGAGTCGCCCTGGCGAAGGTGAAGGATGACCTGTCGCGCTACCTGCGGCTGGCCGCGGAGGAGGAGATCGTGATCACGCGGCACGGCCGGCCGGCCGGCGTGGTGATCGGGTTCGAGTCCGAGGACGCGTGGTTCGAGTATCGGCTGGAGAACCATCCCGAGTTCCTGCGTCGCGTGGCCGAGGCCCGCGCCGACTTGCGCGCTGGGCGGGGGGTGCGGCTTGAGGATCTCGAGTCCTAACTTCTGCGCGTTATGGGTACACGGAAGAGAATCCCAAAGGCCATCCGGCGTCGCCTGCGTCGCGCCGAGTTCCCGGACCTTCCTGCCGGCGGTGATCAAGCGATGCCGCCGCTCACGCCAGCACAGCTCCAGGAACTCGAGCGGCGGATCAGGGATTCGGAGGACCGCACCCGATACTTGTTGGTCAGCGTCATGACGCCGCGCTTCGCGCTGTACTACAACGTTTCGGACGACTGTTACGGGCACAACGATCCGCGCTACGCGACGCTGTTCAAGCGGCGAGCGGCTGCCGAGGCAGTCAGAGCGCTTCTGGGGGAGGGGGTCCAGCTCGTCCGGTGCCGCGTCAACAGCCGGGGTGCGCTGGTGCTTCGTTCAATCCCCAAGCTCCGCTCGCGAGGGTAGCCGCGCACGCTCGGTGCGCTCTGGACGGCCGCTTGACCATCCACGCCGTGAATGATTATCATCCACGCGATGAAAACCCTATCCCGCTTGGTCGAGTCCGCGCTGACCGAGCGCCTGCGCGTGATGCCCGCGGTCGTGGTCACCGGCGCCCGGCAGAGGACTGGTCGACTGGACAGCGAACCAAGGGGGCGCGCCTACGCCGAGCGAGGCGTTCACGCCTCGACTCCGACGAGAGCCCCGCCTTGTAGACGGGGAACCCGCCGAGCCAAGCACTCGTCAGCACTCGACTCGACGGGAACCCACACCTGATC
>JBBDNM010000048.1:0-5080 GCA_040877595.1 Gemmatimonadales bacterium
GCCCTGACGTCCGGTGGACGGATGCGGCCGGCGGATTTTCTGCCGCACGTGCGGCGCGCCATCGCGGCGGGGTTGTCGCCTGACGCGGCGCTCCGCGCGCTGACGCTCGAGCCGGCGCGTATTGTCGGGGCCGACAACCGGCTCGGATCCATCGAGACAGGGAAAATCGCCAATCTGGTGGTTACCAACGGCGACCTGTTCAGTGACTCCGCGCGGATTGTGATGACCTTCGTGGACGGCGAACGGTTTGCGTTGCCGCCCGTGATCGCCCAAGGCCCGCAGGGCCGTCGCCCGCCGCAACGCGCCGCCCGGGACACGGCGGCGGCACCAGCGGCACCGGCCACCATTCCGCTCCCGCCGGCCGAGATCCCGCGGGGCCGGTTGGTCGCCATCACGAACGCGACCATTCTCACGGCCGCCAATGGCACGATTGCGAACGGTACCATCGTCATTCGCGACGGGCGCATCGCGGCGCTGGGCGCCAACGTTCCGGTGCCGAACGGGGCCACGGTGATCGACGCCACCGGCCGATTCGTCATTCCCGGCATCATTGACTCCCACTCGCACATGGCGATCGAGGGCGGCATCAACGAGGGGTCCAGCAACCTGACCCCGCAGGTGCGGATCAACGACGAGATCCGGCACGACGATCTCCAGATATGGAACGCGTTGGCCGGCGGCGTGACGACCGCGCACCTGCTGCACGGATCGGCGAACGCCATCGGTGGGCAGGATGCCACCATCAAGCTGCGCTGGGGTCTCCGACCCGATCAGTTGCTGGCCGCTGGCGCCCCGATGGGGATCAAGTTCGCACTCGGCGAGAATCCCAAGCGGTCGAACAGCAACGTCCTGCCGGGCGTGCCGCGGCGGTTTCCCGAAACCCGCATGGGGGTCGAGTACGACATCGCCAACGCGTTTGGCGATGCGCAAGTGTATGCCGCCGAATGGGCGCGCTATGACTCGTTGCGCCAGCGGGCGCGGCGGGGTCAGGAACCCGTGCCGCCTCGGCGCGACCTGTTCCTGGAGACCTTGGCCGGCATTCTGGATGGCTCGATTCGGGTTCACGCGCACAGCTATCGCGCCGACGAGATCCTGATGCTGCTCGATCTGGCCGACTCGCTCGGATTCCGACTGCAGACCCTGCAGCACGTGCTCGAGGGCTACAAGGTGGCCGACGAGATCGCGGCGCACGGAGCGGGGGCGAGTACCTTCGCCGACAACTGGGCCTACAAGCTGGAGGCCTGGGACGCGATTCCGTACAACATGGCGATCATGCACGAGCGGGGCGTGCGGGTGTCAATCAATTCGGATAGTGGCGAACGCATTCGCCGGCTGCTGCAGGAGGCCGCGAAGGCCATGCGCTACGGCAACGTCAGCGAAGAGGCGGCGCTGCAGATGGTGACGTTGAATGCCGCGCATGACGTCGGGCTGGGCGACCGTATCGGCTCGCTGGAAGTCGGCAAGGACGCCGACCTCGTGATTCTCACGCACCATCCCTTCGACCCGCGCGCGCGGGTGGAGCAGACGATGATTGACGGCATTGTGTATTACGACTACGCCACCGCGCCACGCCTGGCCGACCAGATCGCCGGAGGTGCCCAATGATCCGCGCGTTCAGTGTCGTCGCCGCGATGAGCGTGTCGTTCACCCTCGCGGCGCAGTCCGTGGCGATCACCGGCGGGACCGTCGTGACCGGTGACGGCCAGCGCATCGCCAATGCCACGGTCGTCATCAGTGGCGGCCGGATTCAGGCGGTGGGCGCGGGCCTTGCCGCTCCGGCCGGCGCGCAGGTGATTGATGCGCGCGGCAAGTTCATCTATCCCGGGCTGATCAATTCACGCACGACGCTTGGTCTTACGGAGATCAGTTCCGTGTCCGGCGGCGAGGATGATAGCGAACAGGGCGATTGGGGCCCGGCCTTTGCCTCGATCGTCGCCGTGAACCCGCACTCCGAATTGATCCCTGTCACGCGCGTCAACGGCGTCACCACGGTCCTGAGCGGGCCGACCGGCGGTCGCATTGCCGGCATGGCCGCCCTGATGGACCTCGATGGCTGGACACCCACCGAGATGGCGCGCACGGCGCTCGCCGCGCTCGTGGTGACGTGGCCCCAACTCGAAGCTGGTGGCGGTGGTGGTGGATTCGGTGGCGGTGGGTTTGGTGGTGGCGGTGGGGGAGCGCTGACACCCGAACAGATTCGCCAGCGCGGCGAGCGGCAGGTATGGGAGCTGGGCGAGTACATCCGCTCGGCGCGGAGCTACCACGAGCGGGCCGCACGGGGCCAGATGCCCCCGCGGGATCGCCACCTTGAGGCGATGGGGCCGGTCGTGCGCGGCGAGGTCCCGATGCTGGTCACCGCGAATACGGCCGATCAGATCCGCAGCGCCCTCGCGTTCGCCGACTCCTTGCAGGTGCGCCTGATTATCGGCGGCGGGCGGCAAGCGTGGCGGGTGGCCGCCGAGCTGGCCCAGGCCAACGTCCCGGTGATTCTCGGGTCCATCCTGTCGTCACCCGGCCAGGATCCGTTTGACGCGATTTACGCGCAACCCGCCGTGCTCGCACGTGCGGGCGTCCGCATTGCCTTCGCGTCGTGGGATGCGTCGAATGCCCGCAACCTGCCGTACCACGCGCAGATGGCGGTGGCGCACGGGTTGTCACCCGATACGGCCCTGATGGCGATGACCAGCTGGCCCGCGGCGATGTGGGGCGTGAGCGACGATATCGGCACCATCGCGGTCGGCAAGGTGGCGAATCTGTTCATCGCCACCGGTGATCCGATTGACGTCCGGACGCAGGTGGAGGCGGTGTTTATTCGGGGACGGGCGATTTCGATGGAGAGTCGGCATACGATTCTCTACGAGCGGTTCCGGGCGAGACCGAGGAACTGAAGGGGCAGGGTGCAAAGGGCAAGGGGCAAGGGGCAGGGACCCCTGCCCTCTGCCCCCTGCTCCTTGCACCCTGCTCCCTCACATCGTGAGAAGCGCCGCCACCAGCTCTATCCCATACCACAGATTCCCTATCCGCACATTCTCATTCTCCGCATGCTGGTTGTTGTCGGCATTCGCGATCGGGACGATGATTGTCGGCTTGCCGAGCATGTCGGTAAACAGATAGAGCGGCAGGGAACCGCCCAGCCCCGGCACGATGAGCAGGTCGTTGCCGGCCACTCGGTGGGCGGCGGCGATGACGGGAGCGGCGGCCGGATGGTTGACCGGCGTGCGCGCGGCGCGGTAGCCGTCGCCGCGCGTGACGCGCGCGATGCGCGGGTAGCGCTCGCGCGTCAGCGAATCGGGGGCGCTTCGCACCAGGTGATAGCCCTGCGCCTGAATGTGCGCTTCGACGAGGGACTGCATCCGCTCGGGGTCGTTGCCGGCCACGAGACGCAGTCCGAGCGTCGCGGTGGCGTCGATGGGAATCACGTTGCGCGCTTCCGTGCCGACGTCGGCGCTCCGCATGCCGAGCACGGTGAGCGCGGGCTCGAGCAGGCGCGCTTCGATGCGCCCGATCCCTTCGGTCTCGACCAGTCCGAGGCTGGCGCGCAGGGCGGCGTCCTGGTCAGGGAGCCGATCCAGGGCTTCGCGCGCCACGGGGTCGAGCGGGATCACGTCGTCATAGAATCCGTTGATCGTGACGCGGCCGTCATCATCCCACATTGTGGCGAGCAGTTGGCTGAGCAGGCGGCCGGGCACCGGGGCCCAATTGCCGTAGTGGCCGCTGTGCAGTGGGCGCGTGGGACCGTACACCGTGACCTCGACACTGGACACGCCACGCACGCCGAACACGAGTTGGGGTCGCCCGGATTGATGGATCGGTCCGTCGAGAATGAGCCACAGGTCTATGCCGTCAAACAGGTCGCGATGATCGGTGAAGTAGGGACCCAGGCTCGCCGATCCCGCCTCTTCTTCGCCTTCGAACAGGAACACCAGGTTGCTGGTGGGCGCGATGCGGGCATTGCGCAAGGCGGACAGGGCGGGGAACAGCGCGGCGAAGGGCGCCTTGTCGTCGGACGCCGAGCGGGCATAGATGCGCCAGTCGGGATCGATCGGCTCGCCGGCCGCCGGCCACGCCCGCGGTGTGCCGCCCTGATGCAGGGCGCGCGTGTAGAGCGCGGGCTCCCACGGCGGGGTGACCCAGTTCCCAGTGCCCGCGGGCTGGCCATCGTAGTGCACATAGATGCCGATGGTGCGCGTAGCTCCCGGGACATCGAGCCGGCCGTACACGAGCGGCGGGGCGCCCGGCCGCGTGATCTGGCGGGCGACAACGCCGTGGGCGGAAAGCAACCGCACCAACTCGGCGGCGTTGCGCCGGATGTTGACCGAATCGTTCGCGACGTTGGGGATAGCCAGCAGGTCGCGGTAGTGCGCGAGAATCGTTGCGCCGTGGGCTTCGCGATAAGCGCGGGCGGCAGTGACGGCATCCTGTCCTTGAACGGCGAGGGGCAGGAGGGGCAGAAGAGAGAGAAGACGGTTCATGACGCAATATCGCGTCCACGCGTCCACACGTCCACGTATGATCGTCTCCATGTGCTTTACCAGTCTCTCACACATACATTTGCCCGCATGACACGCCGACCCGCTCCCGACCCCCGTGATGTCACAGGCATGGAGACCGCCCTGGCGGCGGCGCGCGCTGCCGTTCGTCTGGGTGAAGTGCCGGTTGGGGCGGCGGTTTTTGTGGACGGACGCGAGATCGCGCGAGGCCACAATGACACGGTCGCCGGTCGCGACCTGACCCGGCACGCCGAGGTGCTGGTGATCCGGGCGGCGCTCGCTACGCTCGGGTCGGATCGGTTCCCGCCGGAGGCCACACTGTACGTCACGCTGGAACCCTGCGCCCAGTGCGCCGGGGCGATCGTGCTGGCCCGTGTGGCGAGGGTGGTGTTTGGCGCCTTTGACCCCAAGGCCGGCATGGCGGGGAGCGTGGGAGATTTGTTGCGGCATCCGCGGCTGAATCATCGGGTGGAGGTGGTGGGGGGAGTGATGGAGGAGGGGTGTGGTGCGGTGCTGCGGACGTTCTTTGACGGTGCAAGGACCAAGGCGCAGGGTGCAAGGGGCAGCGGGCAGGGGGCAAGGGCCGAGAC
>JBBDNM010000049.1:0-26895 GCA_040877595.1 Gemmatimonadales bacterium
CCGTGGGCGCGGGTGTGGTCACGAAGATCCTGGCGTAGGGCGAGGAACTCATGGCAGCGCAACAGATCCGGATCCGGCTCAAGGCGTTCGATCACGCGGTGCTCGACCAGGCCGCCGCGGACATCGTGCGGACGGTCGAGAAGACCGGCGCGACGATCTCTGGCCCCATTCCCCTGCCCACCAGACGGCAGTGGTGGACGGTGCTGCGGAGCCCGCACATCGACAAGAAGAGCCGGGAACAGTTCGAGCTCAAGACGCACAAGCGGCTCATTGAAATCCGGGATTCACGCCCGCAGACGATGGACGCGCTGACGAAGCTCGACTTGCCAGCCGGCGTGGACGTCGAAATCAAGGTAGGGTAAACGATGAACGGCATCATTGGCCGCAAGCTCGGCATGACCCGGGTGTACCGGGAAGACGGCACGGTGGCTCCAGTCACCGTGATCGAGGCCGGCCCGTGCCCGGTGGTTCAGGTTCGCGCGGTGGCGGGCCGCACCGAGGTGCAGCTGGGTTTCGAGCAGTCCAAGCCGAAGCACAGCACCAAGGCCGACCGCGGTCACGCCGCGAAGGCCGAGCTTGAGGCCGCACCGCGCATCCTCCGTGCGTTCCCGCACGAGGGAGCGGACGCGCCCCAACTTGGCGCCGCCGTCACGGTCGCGATGTTTGCGGAGGGCGACAAGGTGAAGGTGACGGGCACGACCAAGGGCCGCGGGTTCCAGGGTGTCGTCAAGCGCTACGGCTTCCACGGTGGTCCCGCGACGCACGGCAATACGCGCCACCGGAAGCCCGGCTCAATCGGTCCTGGCACCAACCCGTCGCGCGTGATCAAGGGCAAGAAGATGCCCGGTCATCACGGCGACGCGCGTCACACGGAGACCGGCCTCACGGTCGTCAAAGTGGATGCGGAGCAGAATCTGCTCTATGTGCGCGGCGCGGTCCCCGGACCGATGCGCGGTATTGTCACGATCCTGAAGCAGGGAGGGCGCGGCCGGTATGCCTGAAGCCAAGCACTATACGGCGGCCGCCGAGCCCAAGGGGGCGTACGCGCTCCCGGCCGAGTTCGATGGCACCGTGGCGCAGGGCGCCCTGTACCACGCGGTGCGGGCGTTCCGGAACAACCAGCGGCAGGGGAACGCGTCCACCAAGACGAGGGCCGAAGTGTCCGGCGGTAACCAGAAGCCGTGGAAGCAGAAGGGGACGGGTCGGGCGCGGCAGGGGTCTACGCGTGCGGTGCAGTGGGTGGGTGGTGGTGTCGCGCATGGTCCGCGGCCCCGGTCCTACACGACGCCGCTCAACCGCAAGGTGAGGCAGCTCGCCCGTCGCTCGGCGTTCAACCAGCGGGCGGCCGAGGGCGCGATCCACGTGATCGAGGATCTGACGTTCGAGACGCCGAAGACGCAGCTGTTGCACGGATTGCTCGAGAAGCTCGGTCTGCGCGAGCACAACGTGCTGGTGTTGACCGCTGGTCACAAGCCGAACGTGTACCTGTCCGGCCGGAACCTGGATGGGGTGGCCGTGCAGCGGTATGAGGATGCCGCGGCCTATGACGTGCTGTGGGCGCGGGCCATCGTGATCGAGGAGCGCGCGCTGGGCGGCCACCACGTGGATGGGTCCGAGGCCAAGGCCAAGAAGGCCACCACGCGCCAGAAGCGGGTGACCAAGGCGTCGGGCAAGGTGGCGAAGAAGGCCGCCACGAAGGCGACCAAGAAGACCAGGACGACGACCAAGGCGACGAAGCAGGTGGCGAAGAAGAAAGCCACCAAGCCGTCCAAGAAGAAGGGACGCTAGGCCATGCCGTCGCTTCATGAGATGATCGTTCGTCCGATCCTGACCGAGAAGTCGTCGGCGCGGCTCGCTGTTGGGGAGTACACGTTCGAGGTGCACGCCAAGGCGACGAAGCCGGAAATCAAGAAGGCGATCCAGATCTTGTTCGATGTCGAGGTGGCGGCGGTGCGCACCATGGTGCAGCCGGCCCGTCGCAAGAGCATGGGCAAGAGCGTTGGGCGGATCCCGCGCTGGAAGAAGGCAATCGTGAAGCTGGCGGCGGGCCAAACCATTGAGATGTTCGGAGGCGCAGGCTGATGGGCGTTCGCACGTTTCGTCCAATCACGCCCGGCACGCGGCAGCGGTCGGTGTCGGACTTTGCGGAAGTCACGCGGTCCGAGCCCGAGCCGTCGCTGGTGGTGTCCCTGTCCAAGACGGGCGGGCGGAACAACCAGGGGCATATGACGCTCCGCCGCCGAGGTGGCGGGCACAAGCGCCGGTACCGGCTGATCGACTTCAAGCGGACCAAGGCCGGGATTCCGGCCGTAGTACGGGAGATCGAATACGATCCGAACCGTACCGCCCGGATCGCGCTGCTCGTGTATGCCGACGGCGAGAAGCGGTACATCCCGCATCCCAAGGGCCTGTCGGTGGGTGACACGGTGGTGTCCGGGTCGGGCAGCGACATCAAGGTCGGCAACAGCCTGCCGCTGCGGGAGATCCCGCTCGGAACCGCGGTGCACTGCGTCGAGCTCAAGATCGGCAAGGGCGCGCAGCTCTGCCGCTCGGCGGGCTCGAGTGCGCAGGTGATGGCGAAGGAAGGCGAGTATGTCTCGCTCCGGCTGCGCTCAACGGAAGTCCGGATGGTACCCGGCGCCTGTGTGGCCACGATCGGCGAGGTCGGCAACGCCGAGCACGAGCTGCTGCACATCGGCAAGGCGGGCAAGAACCGCTGGCTGGGCAAGCGTCCCAAGGTGCGCGGTGTCGCCATGAATCCGGTGGACCACCCGTTGGGTGGTGGGGAAGGCAAGAGCTCCGGTGGTCGTCCGCCGGTGTCGCCGTGGGGCAAGCCCGAAGGCATCAAGACCCGGAAGCGTAAGAAGGCGAGTACCAAGTTGATCGTCCGCGGCCGTAAGCGCGGCAAAGCGACGCGGTAAGAGGAGTCTATGGCACGCAGCGTCAAGAAGGGTCCGTGGGTCGAGCCGTCCCTGGCCAAGAAGATTGCCGGGATGAACGACCGGAACGAGAAGCGCGTCTTCAAGACCTGGGCCCGCGGCTCGACCATTACGCCTGATTTCGTGGGCCACACGGTCGCCGTGCACAACGGGAACAAGTTCATCCCGGTGTACGTGAGCGAGAACATGGTGGGCCACAAGCTCGGTGAGTTTGCGCCAACGCGGCTGTTCCGCGGGCATGGCAGCAAGACGGACAAGAAAGCCACGCCGGGGGCGGAGTAACATGGCCGCACGCGCGATTCAGAAATGGGTTCGGCAATCCGCCCGCAAGATGCGGCTGGTGGCGGACCAGGTGCGTGGGCTGGGTGTCAACGAAGCGTACGCGATGCTGCGGTTTTCGAAGAAGCACGCGGCTATCCAGGTCGAGAAGGTGTTGCGGTCTGCGGTCGCGAACGCGGAGCAGGATGCGCAGCGCACCAACGATGGTTTTGACGTGGACCGGTTGGTGATCACGTATGCCGTGGTCAACGAGGGTCCCACACTGAAGCGATTCACGCCCGCCGCGCACGGTCGGGCCACGCCCATCAAGAAGCGGACCAGCACGGTCGAGATCCGCGTCGGGGCCAAGGAGTAACGCATGGGACAGAAGACCCATCCCTACGGGTTTCGGCTGGGCATCGTCAAGCCGTGGCGGTCGCGCTGGTTCGCCAAGGGCGACTATCCGCAACTGCTCAAGGAAGACGAGCTGATCCGCAAGTACCTGAAGGCCCGGCTCGGGCACGCGGCGATTGCCGAGGTGCATATCGAGCGTCGGCCCGGCAAGGTGGCAGTCACGATTTTCACCGGGCGCCCTGGCGTGGTGATCGGGAAGCGCGGCGCCGAGGTGGACAAGCTCCGTGACGAGCTGGCGGCGCTCTCCGGCAAGGAGATCGCGGTCAACGTCGAGGAGATCAAGCGGCCCGAGCTCAACGCGCAGCTCGTGGGCGACAACGTTGCGCACCAGCTGACACAGCGCGTGTCGTTCCGCCGGGCGCTCAAGCGGGCGGTGCAGAGCGCGATGCGGATGGGCGCGCAGGGGATCAAGATCCGCGCGGCCGGCCGGTTGGGTGGTGCCGAGATTGCGCGGACCGAAGGGTATCACGAGGGCCGGGTGCCGTTGCACACGCTCCGCGCCGACGTGGACTACGCCCAGTCAACCGCGAAGACGACGTTCGGCACGATTGGCGTGAAGGTCTGGATCTTCAAGGGCGAGGTGGTCGATGACCGCCGCGGCCGCACGTACAGCACGGGAGCCTGAGCCATGCTGGCGCCGAAGCGAGTCAAGTACCGCAAGCAGATGAAGGGCCGCACGCGCGGACATGCCCAGCGTGGCAACTCGGTGGCGTTTGGTCAGTTCGGGCTGCAGACGCTCGATCCGGGGTGGATTACCAACCGGCAGATCGAAGCGGCCCGTGTAGCGATTACGCGCGCCATGAAGCGTGGGGGCAAGATCTGGATCCGGATCTTCCCGGACAAGCCGATTACGAAGAAGCCGGCCGAGACGCGCATGGGGAAGGGGAAGGGGAATCCCGAGGGGTGGGTCGCCGTGGTCAAGCCCGGCCGCATGCTGTTCGAGATCGAGGGCGTGACGCACGCGGTCGCGAAAGAAGCCTTCGCGTTGGCCGCGGCCAAGCTGCCCGTGCAAACCTGCGTCGTCCAGCGGGAGGAGATGTAGGACCATGAGCTTGAAGGACGCTGAACAGAAGCCGCTCGAGGCGGCCGCGCTGCGCGAGATGGGTGAACAGGAACTGGCCGAAGGGCTCCTGGCGCTCCGGGAAGCGCAATTCCGGCTGCGCTTCCGTGCGGCGACCGGAGACTTGGAGAACCCGATGCAGTTTCGGATGATGCGCCGCAACATCGCGCGGATCGAGACCGTGCTGCGCGAGCGGAGGCCGGGATGACTACAGACCAGATGGCAACACGCGGGCGCCGGAAGACGCGGACCGGCGTCGTGTGGAGCGACAAGATGGCCAAGACGGTCACCGTGGTCCTGACCCGGCGGCTGGCGCATGCCTTGTACGGCAAGCAGGTGACGCGAACCAAGAAGGTCCACGCGCACGACGAACTTGGCGCGCGGACAGGCGACCGAGTGCGCATCGTGGAGACGCGGCCGTTGTCGAAGACGAAGCGGTGGCGGGTGGTCGAGATCGTTGAGCGGGCCCAGTAAGGCACCGAAGGAGCGAGCGTGGTACAGCAGGAATCGATTCTCAGGATCGCGGACAATTCCGGGGCGCGCAAAGCCCTGGTGATTCGCGTGCTCGGCGGCACCAGGCGCCGCTATGCCGGGTTGGGCGACGTCGTCGTCGTGGCCATCAAGGACGCGTTGCCGACGGGTCAGGTCAAGAAGGGGGATGTGGCCAGGGCCGTCATCGTCCGGACGGTCAAGGAGACGCGCCGGAAGGACGGCAGCTACATCCGGTTCGACGAGAACGCGGCGGTGCTGATCAACGATCAGGGCGAGCCGCGTGCGACCCGCATCTTCGGACCGGTGGGCCGGGAGTTGCGCGACAAGAAATTCATGAAGATCGTCTCGCTGGCGCCGGAGGTCCTGTAGCATGAAGCCGTTGGTATACCGCAAGGCCAAGCGGGATCGCACCAAGCCCGTGGTGCGTCACCAGATGCACGTCACCAAGGGCGATACGGTGCGTGTCATGCGGGGTGCGAACAAGGGCAAGGAAGGTCTGGTGTTGCGCGTGCTCCCCAAGCGGAATCGCGTGGTGGTGGACGGCATCAACTTGGTCAAGAAGCACCGGAAGCCCACGAGCGCGGAGGATCAAGGCGGCATCATCACGATGCCGGCCCCCATTCACGCCTCGAACGTAATGCTGCTGGATCCCAAGTCGGGCGAGCCGACCCGGGTGAAGCGGCAGAAGGACAAGGACGGCTCGGTGGAACGACTGTCGGTCAAGACGGGCCGGCCGATCCCGAGGAAGCGGACATGACGACGACGACTGCCGCGGCGCCGAAGCCGCGCCTGCAGGTGCACTACGAGCAGCGCGTACGCGCGACGCTGAGCAAGGAGTTCGGCTTCACGAACCCGCACCAGGTGCCGCGTCTCGTGAAGATCGTGCTGAACGTGGGGCTCGGCGAAGCGCAGAAGACGCCCAAGCTGCTGGATACGATCGTGGCGGAGCTCGGTTCGATCACCGGTCAGCGGGCCATGGTGACGCGGGCCAAGAAGTCCATCGCGAACTTCAACCTGCGCGAGGGCCAGCCGATCGGGGCGGCGGTGACGCTACGCGGGGCGCGGATGTGGGAGTTCCTGGATCGGTTCATCAACGTCTCGGTGCCGCGCGTGCGCGACTTCCGTGGCCTGCCCACGCGGTCGTTTGACGGACGCGGCAATTACAGCCTCGGGCTCAAGGAACAGATGATTTTCCCCGAGGTGGATTTCGACAAGGTCGAGAAAATTCACGGAATGGACGTCACGTTCGTGACGTCCGCCGGGCGGGACGATGTCGGACTCGCGTTGTTGCGCGAGCTGGGCATGCCGTTCCGCGGTGCCACCCCGGTAGCGGTCGGCTGAGGAGCAACAGGTCATGGCGAAAACGTCGTGGATCGCAAAGTCCAAGCGGAAGCCCAAGTTCGGGGTACGCCGCTACAACCGGTGCCAGCGCTGCGGACGGGCACGGGCATTTCTCCGGCGATTCGGTGTCTGCCGGATCTGTTTCCGCGAACTTGCACTCCGGGGTGAACTGCCCGGGGTGCGCAAGGCCAGCTGGTAAGAGGTCACGAGCCCTATGAGCATGACGGATCCCGTCGCGGACATGTTGACCCGTATCCGGAACGCCTGCCTGGCAGGCCACCGGAGGGTCGACATCCCGGTATCGAAACTGAAGGCCGAGATTGCGCGCATCCTGCGTGACAACCACTTCATCCAGGAATTCCGTCTGCTGGACGACGGGCGTCACGGGGTGTTGCGGGTGTACCTCAAGTACGCGGGCGACCAGCCGGTCATTCGCGAACTGCAGCGTGTCTCGACGCCTGGTCTGCGCCGCTACGTGAAGGTCCGGGAGATTCCCCGGGTCCGGAATGGGCTGGGCATGGCCATCCTTTCCACTCCCAAGGGGCTGCTGAGCGACCGTGAGGCGCGTCAGCAGCGCGTGGGCGGCGAGATCCTCGCCGTCGTCTGGTAGGGAGGCGCCATGTCACGTATTGGAAAGCGTCCCATCCCCCTCCCGAAGGGCGTCGAAGCGTCGGTGGTTGATGGCCGCGTGCGCGTGAAGGGCCCGAAGGGGGAACTGACGCGGCGGCTGCCCGAGGACATCACGGCGTCGGTCGAGGGCGGTGCGCTGGTGGTTGCGCGTCCGAGTGACGAGACCAAGTACAAGGCCCTGCACGGGCTGGCCCGCACGTTGCTGGCCAACATGGTGGACGGGGTGACCAAGGGCTATCACAAGAAGCTGGAGCTGCACGGCACCGGGTACAAAGCGGAGGTCAAAGGCGCGGGTCTCAAGCTGGTGGTGGGCCTCTCGCATCAGGTGGAGTTCCCTGCGCCGGCCGGTATCAAGCTCAGCGTGGACAACAACACCCTCGTGACGGTTGAGGGTATCGACAAGGAACTTGTCGGTCAGGTCGCGGCGGAGATTCGCCGGGTCCGGCCGCCCGAGCCCTACAAGGGCAAGGGCATCCGGTACCTTGGTGAGTACGTGCGCCGCAAGGCCGGGAAGACCGGAGCGAAGTAATGCGGACGATTCACAAAGCGCGTACGCGCAGGGCTCGGCGGCAGCGTCGGCATGTGCGGTTGCGGCAGAAGGTCAGCGGCTCGGCGGCTCGCCCGCGGCTCGTGGTGTTCCGTTCGCTCAAGCACGTCTACGCCCAGCTGGTGGACGACGCCGCGGGGCGGGTGCTGTGTGGCGTGAGCGATCGGGCCAAGGGGTTCACGCCCGAGGGCACGGGCAAAGTCGGTCGGAGCACTGCCGTCGGGAAACTCCTGGCGGACAAGGCCAAGGCCATGGGCATTACCACGGTGGTGTTCGATCGGGCGGGCTTCCCCTACCACGGCCGGGTCAAGGCCGTGGCCGAGGGCGCCCGGGCCGGCGGACTGGAGTTCTAGGTCATGGCACACAAGGGCAACAATCCGCGCCGCGGGCGCGACCGGGACAAGGATCGCGAGCAGTCCGACTTGATCGAGAACGTGGTGGCGATCAACCGCGTGGCCAAGGTGGTGAAGGGTGGCCGGCGGTTCTCGTTCAACGCGGTCGTCGCCATTGGCGATGGCAATGGTCGGGTGGGTGTCGCGACGGGCAAGGCCAACGAAGTGTCTGAGGCGGTCCGCAAGGCCGTTGAGGCCGCGAAGAAGGCCATGATCCACATCCCGCGCGCAGGCACCACCATCCCGCACCAGATCATTGGTCGGCATGGCGCCGGCCGCGTACTCCTGCGTCCTGCCACGTCGGGTACCGGCATCATCGCCGGTGGCCCGGTGCGGGCCGTGCTCGAGTGCGCCGGCATCACGGACATCCTGACCAAGTCGCACGGCTCCCAGAACGCGCTGAACGTGGTCTGGGCGACGTTGAACGGCTTGACCAACCTCGTCACGCGCGACCAGGTGGCCCGCGAACGCGGCGTCGAGTCGGACGCGATTCCCTACCGCGCCCGGCAGGAGCCCGTCCATGCCTAAGGCCAAGACGAAGGCCAAGGCGGACGGTACCCTGCGCATCAAGCAGGTACGCTCGGGCATCGGACATGCCGAGACGTACCGGCGGACGCTCACGGCGCTCGGCCTCAAGCACTATCAGGATGAGGTGGTGGTGGCGGACAATGCGACCATGCGTGGGATGCTCTTCAAGGTGAAGCATCTCGTGAAGGTGACGGAGGCGTAACGATGGCGGACGAGCAGAAGATCCTGACGCTGAGCAACCTGCCGGCCCCGAAGGGTGCCACCAGCACCCCGAAGCGGAAGGGTCGTGGGCCGGGCTCCGGCTTGGGCAAGACGGCCGGTCGCGGTCACAAGGGTCAGCGCGCTCGCAAGAGCGGCAACGTGCGGCCCGGTTTTGAAGGCGGCCAGATGCCGCTCATTCGGCGCGTGCCGAAGCGCGGCTTCCACAACCCGTCCAAAGAGGCGGCACAGGTGGTCAACGTGGGCGGCCTGGACAAGTTGCCGGGCACCGACGTGACGCGGGCAAGCCTGGTTGAGGCGGGCCTCGTGAATCGCCTGGATCGCCCGGTCAAGATTCTCGGAACCGGCGAAGCGGGCCGTGCGTACACGGTGACGGGTTGCGCGGTGTCGGCGAGCGCCCAGAGCAAGATCGAGCAGGCCGGCGGGAAGGTCGAGGTCTCCAGCGCATGACGGCACCGAAGATGCCGAACTTCCGGCTCCCGCCGGAATTGAAGGAGAAAGCGCTCTTCACGCTGATGTGCCTGGCGATCTATCGCTTCGGTGCGCACATCGCGACGCCGGGTGTCAACGTGCAGGTGTTGGCCGATTTCATGGCGAACCAGTCGCAGACGCTGTTCGGCGTGTACGACATGTTCGTCGGCGGCGGGCTGTCGCGCGCCACCGTGCTCGCGCTCGGCATCATGCCGTATATCTCCGCCTCTATCGTCTTCCAGCTGTCCGGCGCGGTTTTCCCGACCATTGACAAGCTCCAGAAGGAAGAAGACGGCCGGAAGAAGATCACCCAGTGGACGCGCTACCTCACTGTGGCGCTGGCCATGGGGCAGGGCTACAGTTTCGGCGTCTTCACGGAGTCGCTGTCCGGCGCCGTGGCGGCCCCGGGCATAGGGTTCCGCCTGATGACGACGGTGACGCTCACCACCGGTGCCATGTTCATCATGTGGCTTGGCGAGCAGATCACCGAACGCGGCATCGGGAACGGCATGAGCCTCATGATCTTCTTCTCGATCATGGAAGGCATGCTGCCGGGATTCTTCCAGACCCTGCAGTCCGTGGACGCCGGCGTGCTCACCGTCCCGCAACTGTTGGTGCTGGCCGTCATGATGCTGGTCGTCGTTGCCGGCGTCATCGCGATGACCATCGCCGCCCGCCGCATCCCGATCCAGATTCCCCGCAAGGTGATGGGCCGCGGACGGATTCGTGAGGGGCAGAAGTCTTTTATCCCGATTCGGATCAACTCGGCCGGTGTGATGCCGATCATCTTTGCGCAGTCCCTGATCGTCGTACCCGGCACGCTCGCGGCGTTTACGACGATCCCCTGGTTGCGCGGGTTGGCCGACACGTTCGCGCCCAACACATGGCCGTACTACATCACCTACTCGCTGTTGATCGTCTTCTTCACGTACTTCTACACGTCCATCATCTTCAATCCGGTGGACTTGGCGGAGAACCTGAAAAAGCAGGGCGGCTTCATTCCGGGCGTCAAGCCCGGCGCGCTGACGGCCGACTACATTGACGACGTGCTGTCGCGAGTCACCCTCCCGGGGTCCGTCTTCCTCGTCTTGATCGCGCTGCTGCCGTTCTGGGTGTTTGACTGGTTCAACGTCCCGTTCTTCTTTGGCGGCACGGCCCTGCTGATCGTCGTCGGCGTCGGGCTCGACACCTGGATCCAGATCCAGCAGCATGCCCAGCTGCGCCACTACGACGACTTCATGAAGCAGGGGCGGGTCAAGTTCCGTGGGCGGCGACGCTTTATGTAGGGTGCAAGGTGCAAGGTGCAGGGTGCAGGGTGGCCCCTTGCACGTTGCCCCTTGCACGTTGCACCTGCAGCGCTGTTGCTTCAGCCAGCGCCCATGTTCATAATCCTCTTCGGTCCTCCCGGCGCCGGCAAAGGCACCCAAGGCGAACGCCTCGCCGCGCGACTCGGCATCCCCAAGATCTCGACCGGTGAGTTGATCCGCGCGGCGATGCGTGACCAGACGCCGCTCGGGCGCGAAGCCAAGCACTACTACGATCAAGGCATGCTCGTTCCCGACGCCGTCATCCTCGGATTGATTGCCGAGGTGCTGGACCGGCCGGAGGCGCGCGAAGGCGTGTTGATGGACGGGTTCCCCCGCACCATTCCGCAGGCCGAGGCGGTGGACCGGTTGCTCGCCGAGCGGGGCAGGGCGGTGGACCGTGCATTGAGCTTCGTGGTGCCGGAGGACGAGCTGGTACGGCGGCTGACCGGACGGGCGGCGGAACAGGGGCGGAGCGACGACACGCCGGAGGCCATCCGCAAGCGCTTGCAGGTGTACCGGGAGCAGACGGCCCCGCTGGAATCGTTCTACAGCTCTCGTGGGATTCTGGTCGAGATTGCGGCCACGGGCGCTATCGCCGAGATTGGGCGGCGGACACTGGAGGGTCTTGGCCGATGATCACCATCAAGTCGCCGCGCGAGATCGAGGCGATGTCCGAAGCCGGCCGCATCGTGGGCGAAACTCTGGCCCTGATGGGGCGCACGGTGCAGCCCGGGATGACCACCGAGTACCTGGACGATGTGGCCGAGGCCTTTATCCGGTCGCATCCTGGGGCGGTGCCGTCGTTCAAGGGATTGTACGGTTTTCCCAAGTCGCTGTGCATTTCCCTCAATGAAGAAATCGTCCACGGCATTCCGTCCAAGCGTCGGGTGCTGAAGGAAGGCGACATCGTCTCCGTGGACTGCGGCGTGTGCATTGACGGCTTGCACGGCGATGCGGCGGTGACGTGGGCGGTTGGGGAGATCGCACCGGAGACGCAGCGCCTGCTCGACGTGACGCAGGCCGCCCTGGTGGCAGGCATCGCCGCGGCCCTGCTTGGGCATCATGTGGGGGACATCGGGTACGCCGTGCAGGGTGTGGCGGAGGTGGCGGGCTTCAACGTGGTCCGTGAACTCGTGGGTCACGGCATCGGGACCAGCTTCCATGAAGAGCCGCAGGTGCCGAACTTCGGCAAGCCCAAGCGGGGCGCCCGGCTGGTGAAGGGAATGACGATCGCGATTGAGCCAATGGTGACGGCGGGCGGGCCCGAGATCCGCACGCTGGCGGACAAATGGACGGTGGTGACGGCCGACGGCTCGCTCTCGGCGCACTTCGAGCATACGGTGGTCATCACCGAGGACGGCCCTCGGATTCTCACTCCGCACCCGCAGGCGGTGTCGGTCTAGCGGTTTTCGGGAGTTTTTGGCCTCGCTGGTTCGATCTTGACAGATAGGCCGGCGCGTACAATAATAGTCCACAATAGTCCACGCAGGTCCACGCAAGGAGGGGCGATGTTGCGCGACTTGAGCAGCTTCCGCGGTATTGTCGGGCGCTCACTTGGGGTCATGACACTCCTGCTATTGGTGGCCTCCCCGGCCGCAGGCCAAGCGGGTGAATGTGCGGGTTGCCAGAACTGTTGGGAATGCAAGGGAGGATTGTTGTGGGGCGTCGAGAATTGTGATATGTCCGGGGGACCCCAGTGCCCCTGCCGCAACATTGGTGATGCGTGCAATCCCGACGATCCTGAGGGCCGGATACTCGTTGATGGTGACGGCGTCGTTCGGTTGGCCCTTCGACTTGATGCCACACTCTTCGGTCGGTTCGACTGCGAGACAGGGACGCTCACGGCCCTATACCGCCAAGTGGCGGCAGACCAGTTCGTGGAGCTGCCTGCCGCGATGGTGTCCGTGTATGGGAATCGTGTTCATGCTGCGGACTACCTCGATGTTACGGGCGCTTGGACTTGGTCTGGTGCCAGGGCGACCGAACGCACTCCCGGTCGTGTCGTAGACGCACGAGGCCCGTGACCTTGGTACCTCAGATCCTCCGCGTGGGGGTGGGTGTGGCCGTGTTGGTCATGGCAGTAGGCCACGCCCGCGCGCAGGATCGAGACCGGGTGGTCGTACGCGAGGTGTGGCGTACGACCGGGGAGGGCCACCCAGATGGCCCGATTGGAGCTATCTCGGGAGCGGTGGCGATGGGCGATGGCGTGATCTGGTTTTCGGATCCCATTCAACGACGGGTCGTGCGTGTTGACCAAGGTGGGTCGGTACGTATCATCGCACGCACGGGCGACGGCCCTGGTGAAGTTCGGGCTCCAACATTGCTGGATCGGCGATCCGGGCTTGTCTTTGTCTACGACCTCGGTCGAGGCAGTATCGAGGTCTTTGACGAGGTCTCGGGTGCCTTCGAAACACGGGTTTCCTTGCGAACCACCGTCACATGGCCGAAGGGATTCGCAGCCCTCCACTCGGGTGGATTCGTTGTTTCGGGAGGTGTGGTCGGCAGCCGGTTTGCGATTCACCAGTTCGCGCAGGATGGTACGTGGGTAACGAGTTGGGATCGTGTCCCGGCGACCGCAGACTGGCGAAACGCCCTGGTTGTGGCGGGTGGCCCTATCGTGGTCGCGTCGCCCGACCAGCTCCTGTACTCACGGGCGGCGCCCCACGAGATCATCGAGTTCCGGGTGGGTCGCGGTCGCATGATCGACCTGGGCCGACGTATTGCCGCCGATGCATCACTTCTCCAAGCTGTTGGCGACGATGCCGTCATCACATCGGTGGAATCCGGGCGTCGCGTACAGTCCTTCCGCCCCTACGCCCGATCATCGGGGGTCTTCCTGCTTTCAGACGGCACGATCCTAAACGTCGTTACGTCCGCCGAGGAGGACAGCAGCACCTTCGAGCTCTATGATCGCTCCAATTGTGCGCGCGTGGCGCTGACCCACACGGCCCACGCCGTCTACCCTTGGAGTGTGAACGCCGATGACGAAGTCGTGGTATCATACCTCGACTCGGCCATGGATGTATGGGTTCTCGCGATCCTCCGTTTCGCCGACGCCGGGAGGTCTCAGTAGCGGGTTTGGTGACAACCAGCGGGCGTTGGGAAGGGCGTAGCGGCGCACGCGGTGCGATTCGCGCAATTGCGGTGAGCGAGTGGTGACGGCCGACGGGTCGCTGTCGGCGCACTTCGAGCATACGGTGGTCATCACCGAGGACGGCCCTCGGATTCTCACTCCGCACCCGCAGGCGGTGTCGGTCTAGACCTTGTTGCCCGCCTGCCTAACCCGCGGCGTGCGTCAGAAACGCCAGCCGGCTTGCCAGTTCATCGTGTTCGAGATCCGCCAAGCCCGGCCCGATCCGATGCAGCACATCGTTCAACGTTGCGGTGGCGTACGAAAGCCCCGTTCGCTTCACGCCCGGCGGAGGGGCACTGCCTGGTCGTCGGGTCTGCATGTTGAGTAGTCGGCGGTCTACTGTCACCTGGGTGAAGTGTTGCTCCATGCGTTCCACCAGGGCCAGCGCGTTGGCGCCGAAGCTCGCGGTCTCACGATTCCCCATGCCACCGAAATCGGTCGTTCCCCGGCTCGCCGTCCAGCGACCAAGCCGTCCCCCATCCAGCATGGCGTAGAGGTCGAGAAAGGCTGGCGGTGGGTTGCGGTCGTCCCCCTGTCGCGGGCTGAAGGCGACCACGATCACCGGCGTCGCGAAGGGCAACGTAGTCTCGTCATCGTCAACCAGCGTGAGCGCGGCTTCCGCGAACGCGAACGTGACCAGTGGACGGCGCGGGGGGATGGCCGCTAACGCCGAGCCCGGCACCGTCACCGCGCGCAGGCCGGCGGCCTGCATCTGTTCCCTGACGGCATCGGCCTCCGCGGCACTCGGCATTGCCCGCCAGATCTCGGGAATCGGGTAGTGGGTCTTGAGGCGCGCGTCAGGGACCGCCAGGGCGAGCGCCGGGGCCGCCGCGGCGACATCGGGGTCCTCGGCGTGCGGCGGGTTCGACACGATCAGGTGCACGTACAGATGATAGTGCCGAGTGGCCTCTAGATGCCAGCAGTATTGACCCGATCCGCGGCTTCGGCCGCCGCCCTTGCGAGCAACGCCCCCGTCTCGGCATCTGGCCGGGCGGGGACGTAGCCGTCCCGTGCTGCCTCTTCGGCGAGGGCCACGACCAGCGCCGCCTGCTCGGCCACCTGCGCGGCGGAGGCGTTCATGCGGTCCACGTTGGACGACCGCACCGACCACGCGTCCCGCACCGTCAGTTCCAGGAGCGAGTCCCGCGCCGCGCGGGCGGCCGTTTCCATCGCGACCCAGCGGTCCTCGCCGGTCTTGCGCCGGCTGATACCGGCCACCATCAGGACCAGTGAGGCGGCAAGGGCGGCGGCCGTGGCGGCCGCGGCCACCCCGGCCGGGGCGGGATTCGGCGCACTCAGCGCGACAAGCCAGCCGCCAAGTCCCACATGCTCGAGGCGCGGCTCCAGTGCGTAGCGGCTGAGCGGGCCAGTGAGCCCGAGGGCCTCCGGGGCGTGTCCCGCCAGTGCCCTCAACGGCGCGAGTCCCACCAACTCCCCCTCCGTGACCTCCGTGCCCTCCGTGGTCGCCGCTGCTTGCACTGCGGCGAAGACTTGGGCGGGACCAGCGCGATCCACCGCCGTGAGGTTGGTCGAGACTTGGGCTCGGTCACGCACCATGAACCCGAGTGCCTTGACCCCCGGGAGCCCGCCGTCGCGTTCCCGCACGCGTGCGGCAATGCGGCGAGCCACCGCGAGGTCGTCGGTCGCCAGAAAGACGTTGTAGGCCACCAGCGGCCCGCGGGCCCCCACGGCGGTGACACCGGCGGTGGGGTGCGCGTCGGGCCACGGTCGCGAGCGCAGGGCGGAGAGCTCGCGGTCGTCGGGGTCGTCCGTCGCGTCGGCGTAGAGTACCGCGGGAATCGCCAGTTCGTCACGCAGCCGCGAGGCGGTAGCACGGGCGAGGGTGACCGCATCGTCCATCGTCATGCCAGCGAGCGGGACGAACGGGACCACGTCGAGCGCACCGAGTCTGGGGTGCGCCCCTTGGTGCTTCGTCAGGTCAATGTGGTCCCGCGCGGCCCTGGCCAATCGCATGAGCCCTTCCAGCACGGACTCCGGGGCCCCGGCCAGTGTCAGGACGGATCGGTGGTGCCAGGGATCGCTGTGGAGGTCGAGGAGGGCGCAGCCGGGGGCACTGGTGGCGGCCGACGCGATCGCGGCCACGGTGGCCGCATCGCGGCCTTCGCTGATGTTGGGGATGCATTCGACGAGGGCGGTCATGCGGCGGCGAACGCGGCGGCCAGGGCGCGGTCGTAGGTCATCAGGTCATGGGCTCCATGGCGGTGGCAGCACGCGAGGTGCACGAGATCGCGGGCGCTGAGGCCCGGATGGTGTGGTATGAGCGCGCGCGCGCCCCGGACATCCGCGACTTCAACCGGCCACACCGTTGCCAGCCCGGTCTCTACCAGGCGCAGCGCCGTGTCCAGCGTCTTGAGGCGGTTCACCTTGAGGTAGGCGTGCAGGAGTTCCTGAATCACCTCGGCCGACGTCACAAGCCGCGTGGATGGGACTTGGTGCTCATCGAAGAAGGTCCGGGCGGAATCACGCAGTGGGTGCGGACCGCCCACCGCGTACATGAACACGTTGGTGTCAACGAAGATCACGTGTCCGTAGCCCCTGAGGCCATGGACTCTTCAATGACGCGTCGGTGCTCCTCCCAGTCGGGCTCGGGTTCCGTTTCGCGCGCGTCGATCTCTGCCCAGAAGGCTCGCAGTTCGGCGTGGGTGTCGAGTCGCCGTCGAACGGTGGTCTTGGCCAAGCGCTCCCGAGCGGCCTCCCGCAACCAGGCGCCAAGGGACTTGCCTTCGCGGGCGGCCTGCCGTCGGAACCGCTCCTTCTCGGCGTCGTCGAGTACGATGTGGAGTCGCGTCATGCCGACAATTATACCAATGGGCATGCACATGCACAACGTTGCGGTTTGGTGTGCTGCTCGCCTACCCGTCGTGCTGGCATGCCAGCCGAAGGGCGGCGAGCAGCCAACCATGAATGGCTGGATTTCCGGCCACGAAGCTGCTGGCAATGATCTCAGCTTCCAGTCCATCCATATGAGTGACTACTCCCCCCGCCTCTCGAACCAACAGAATTCCGGCCGCCACGTCCCACGGCGCCAAGCCGTACTCGAAGAACCCCTCAAACACGCCGTCCGCCACATGGGCCAAGTCGAGTGCCGCCGCCCCGGCCCGCCGGAGCCCGCTGGTTGCCCCCAGAAAGAACCGGAGCTGCCGCAAGTACCGATCCACATGCTGGTTGGCTGGGGCCTTGAAAGGGAACCCGGTGCCCAGCAGGGCCTGCCGCGGGTCGGTGATGGTGGAAACGGCCATGCGCCGCTCCCCGCACCAGGCCCCGCCACCTGCGGTCGCCCGATACAGCACGTCCCGCGTCACGTCCAGCACCACGCCCGCCACGAGGTCGCCGTCCAGCAGGGCCCCGATGCTGACCGCATACGCCGGAAAACCATGCAGATAGTTGGTGGTACCATCCAGCGGATCCACCACCCACACCAGTCCGCGCTCGGTGTCACCCCCCGGCGTGAACTCTTCGCCCACCACGGTGCTCTCCGGGAAGCCAGCCATCAGGGCCTCGCCGATGATTTCCTCACTGCCCCTATCCACTGCGGTCACAAAGTCCGCCGCGTCCTTGGCGTCCCAGTCGTCCGGGGCGGGCCGCACCGCATTTCGAATGTGCTCGGCAGCCTTCCGGGCGGCGCGTTCCGCTACGCCCGCGAGTGCGGCTAAGTCCTGTATTTTCGGCATCTTGCGAGCCCTCTGGGGCAACCGTAGCTTGCACCCCATGTCGCGTGTCTTTTCAGGAATCCAGCCGTCCGGTGAACTCCATATCGGCAACTATCTCGGCGCGGTCCGCAACTGGGTCGCGATGCAGGCGCAGTACGACTGCTTCATCTGCATCGTGGACCACCACGCCATTACCCAAAGTTACGACCCCGCCCAGCTCGCGGCGCGTACCACCGATATGGCCGTCGGACTCTTGGCCGCCGGCATTGATCCCGACCGCACGACCCTGTTCGTGCAGTCGCACGTGCCCGAGCATACCGAGCTTGCGTGGGTGTTCACCACCGTGACGCCACTCGGCGAGTTGGAACGCATGACCCAGTTCAAGGATAAGTCGAGCCGTGAGGAGAGTATTCCCGCCGGCCTGCTCATGTATCCGGTGCTCCAGGCGGCCGACATCCTGCTCTACCACGCCGATCTGGTGCCGGTGGGCGAAGATCAGGTGCAGCACCTGGAGCTGGTGCGCGAGGTCGCACGCAAATGGAATACGCGATTCGGCGCCTACTTTCCCGAACCGCAGGCCGAGTTGACTCCGGCCCGGCGTATTCTCGGACTCGATGGTGAGGCCAAAATGTCCAAGAGCCTGGGCAACACGATCGGCCTGCTGGATGATCCCCAAATCATCTGGCAGAAGCTCCGGCCCGCCAAGACCGACCCGGCGCGCGTGACCAAGAGCGATCCGGGCGACCCGGACAAGTGCAACGTGTTCACCCTGCACAAGTACTTCTCGCCGGTCGCGACGCAGACGGAGGTGGCGACCAAGTGCCGCGGGGCGCAGTGGGGTTGTCTCGACTGCAAGCGCGTGCTGGCCGACAACCTGGCCGCCGAGTTCGCGCCCATGCGCGAGCGGGCCGCGGCGCTCACGGCCGAGCCGCGCCGGGTGCGCGACATTCTGGGTGACGGGGCGGCCAGGGCGCGTGCGGTGGCGCAAGCCACCATGAGCGTGGT
Organism: Gemmatimonadales bacterium; assembly: GCA_040877595.1. Taxonomy (GTDB): domain Bacteria; phylum Gemmatimonadota; class Gemmatimonadetes; order Gemmatimonadales; family GWC2-71-9; genus JBBDNM01. The sequence goes on from JBBDNM010000049.1 coordinate 18,408, forward strand.
ACATGAACGCATGGGGTTCCTCGCATGAACGATTTCTGGCCACTGTTCGCGGAGGCGTTTCGGCTCGATCTGCTGGGTGCCACGCTGCTCGCCGTGCTCTACGGCGGCGCGGTGGGCATCGAGCGTGAGCTGAAGGGCAAGGCCGCGGGCCTGCGCACCAACATCCTGATCTGCGTGGGCGCCGCCCTCTTCACCCAGCTGTCGCGTTCGGTCGTGGGCGACGGCCAGACCGGGGATCCCTCGCGCATTGCCGCGCAGATCGTGACCGGCGTCGGGTTCATTGGCGCGGGGACGATCTTGCAGGCGAAGGGACATGTGACCGGCCTCACGAGTGCGGCGACGATCTGGGTCGTGGCCGCCATCGGGGCGGCATTGGGCGCCGGAGCGTGGCTCGAGGCCACCGGCGTGACGGTCATCATCCTGCTGGTGCTCGGTGGACTGGCCCCCCTCGAGAAGTATTTCCAGATCCAAGCGCAGGTGACCCGGCTGAGCATCGAGGTCAAGGATGCCATGGCCGCGGCGGCCGTGGAACGCGACGTGCGTGAGTCCGGCCTCGAAGTCCTGGAGGTGTGGAATGAGATGCAGTCGGACGGCCAGTACGTCCTGCACCTTGTGTTGCGTGGCTCGGCGCGGCTTCAGGATTCGGTCCGCCTAGGACTGTTGCGCTCCTCGGGCGCGTACCGCGTCGCCGAGGAGTGAGACGCGCCGTTCTAGACCTCGCGGCCGGCCGACCGACGTGGCGGTTTGGGCTGCGGGAAACCGGCGCCATGCGGCGCGCCTTGGGTCGTGGGTGGGACGTGGCGGTCGTGCAGGCGCCGACGGACAGTGATGGGGACGGCGGCTCCGCGTCGGACGAGGCGATCGCGGCGGCTCGCGGCGCGGAAGTCTACGTGGGATGGGGTGTGCCGCTCCCGGTGGTGCGTGCCGCCACCGATAGCTTGCGGTGGGCCCACACCGCCTCGGTTGGCGTCGGCGCGGCGTTGACGCCGGCGTTTCTCGCCACCGGCGCCCTGCTCACCAACGGGCGCGGCATCCTGGACGAGCCGATGGCCGACTGGGTGCTGGCGGCGATGGGCGTCTGCTTGCGAGGATTCCTGCCGGCCATCGCGGCTCGGCAGGACGGCCGCTGGATCAAGGACGCGTTCACGGACGGGTCCATCCGGCCTCGCGAGTTCGCGGGGACGCGCGTGGGGCTGGTGGGGCTGGGGGGCGTGGGGTCGGCCGTTGCCCGTCGCGCGCACCGGCTCGGCATGGAAGTGCGCGCCGTCCGGAGGCGACGGGACGGCAGACGCCCCGCTGGCGTGCGGTGGGTGGGTGGCCCGACCCAGTTGGGCACGTTGGCCGCGCGAAGCGATGTGCTTGTGCTGGCCGCGCCGGCTACGGCGATCACGCGCACGCTGGTTGAGGCGGAGGCGCTGGATCGGCTTCCTCACGGGGCCTATCTCATCAATGTGGCGCGCGGCTCATTGGTGGATGAGCGAGCCGTAGTGGCGCGGCTTACGACCGGACAGTTGGCCGGGTATGTGACGGATGTCGCGGGTGAAGAGCCGCCGCGCCGGGAGAGTCCGTTGTGGACGCATCCCGGCGTATTGATCACGCCACATGTGAGTGGGGTGACCCCCGCGTACCAGGCGCGGGCGACCGCCTTGATCGTGGATAACCTTCAGCGCTATCGCCGCGGGCGCCGGTTGCGTAACGTGGTGGACCTCGCAGCAGGGTATTGAGGCATGGAAAACATCATCAAGGCAGCAGTGGAGCGCGGCGCGTCCGACCTGCACATCAAGGCGGGCGACGTGTTTCGTGCGCGCATTGACGGCTCCCTCAAGCCGCTCACCAAGCAGCGACTGACGCCGGAACAGACCAAGTCCATCGCGCTCAAGCTCATCCCGATCGCGGACGACCGGGAGAACATCGACAAGATCCAGGATTACGACTGCTCGTGGGGTGCGCCCGGCATCGGCCGGTTCCGCGTGAACATCCTCAGGCAGCGCTCGTCGTTCATGATCGTGATGCGTGTGATCCCGTTCGAGGTCCCCAGCATCGAGAAACTCGGCCTGCCCGCGGTGCTTGGCACCATTGCCGAAGCGGAGCGGGGCATGATCCTGGTGACCGGGGTCACCGGCAGTGGCAAGAGTTCGACGATGGCGGCCATTGTGCATCGCATCAACTCCACGATGAACAAGCACATCGTCACGCTGGAAAACCCGATCGAGTTCCTCCACCGGGACGTGACATCGTCCGTCACGCAGCGGGAGATCGGGGTGGACACGCCGTCGTTTGCGACAGGCCTCCGGGCCGCGTTGCGGCAGGACCCGGACGTGGTCCTGATCGGCGAGATGCGGGACGCGGAAACGATTGACACCTCCATGAAGGCGGCCGAGACCGGACACCTCTTGATCTCGACGCTCCACACGGCGGACGCTGTGACCACGGTCGCACGCATCGTCTCGATGTTTCCGCCTGAAGAGCAGGAGATTGCGCGGGTCCGTCTGTCCGAGAGTCTGCACGCCGTGGTGTCGCAGCGTTTGTTGCCCCGTGCGGATGGCCAGGGGCGCGCGGCCGCCCTTGAGGTGATGATCTGTACGCCGACGATTCGCGATCTCATCCGGGAACCGGGTCGCGCGGCCGAGATCAAGGATTACATCACGGAGGGTCGCGATCAGTACGGCATGCAGACGTTCGACCAATGCTTGATGGACCTGGTAGACCACGGCACGGTGTCGTTCGAGGTGGCACGCGCGGCGGCCAGCAATCCGGCCGACTTTGAACTGAAGCTCAAGACGCTGCGCCGCAGCTCGCGCACGGTAAAGGCGACGGACGCCCCGCCCAAGCCGCCGCGCAAGAGCAAGAAGGAGGAAGCACCTCTGGATGGGCTCACGCCCGGCGGTTTCGATGACGTGCTGGGTGGGGGCGGGTGAGCGCGCGTACGCTGGCGGGATTACTGGTTCCGGTCATCACACCCTTTGACCTTGAAACCGGCGAGGTAGCACCAGTCCCCTTGCGGGACCACGCGCGCCGCATGTTGGCCGCGGGCGCCGCGGGCATTGTGGCGGGTGGTTCCACGGGTGAGATGGCGTTACTCGATGAGGCGGAATTCACGCGCGTGCTGGAATGGCTGCGCGGCGTGGTGCCGGAAGACCGCTGGCTGGTAGCCGGTGTGGGTCGCGAGTCCACGCGCGCGACGATCGCGGCCTGCCGCGCGGCGCAGGCGGCCGGGGCGGACTTGGCGCTGGTGCGTCCGCCGGCCTATTACGGTCCGTCGCTCGATGTCGCGGGACTGGTGGACCATTTCCGGCAGGTGGCCGACGCGTCTCCCATCCCGTTATTGCTCTACAACATTCCCAAGTACACACACGTGATGCTGCACGATGCGGTGCTGACGCAGTTGGCGGCGCATGGCAATGTGCGGGGTGCCAAAGATTCGTCGGGCGATCTCAAGAACTTTGCCGACTGGCGGGCCGCGGTCCCCGCGTGGGCGCTGTTCATCGGCTCGGGCTCGTTGGCGCTTCCGGCCTTGGAGCTAGGTGGTGCCGGCGGCGTGTTGGGGATTGCGAACGTGGTGCCCGAATTGGTGATGGAGCTCTTCTCCCGGTGGCGCGCGGGCGACCGTGAGGGCGCCTCGGCCATTCAAGCACGGCTTGCACCGCTCAACACGCTCGTGGTTGCCCAGCTCGGCGTGCCTGGGGTGAAGGCGGCCATCGAGTTGGCGGGCGGGTACGCGAGCCCGCTCCGTTCACCGCTCCGGGCGCTGAGCCCGGGGCTGCGCCAGCAGATCGTGGACGCGCTCACCGCGTCCACCCAACCGTAGGCAACCATGTTTGGACCCAAGCGTCACTGCATCGTGGTCGTCGGCGCCCAATGGGGCGACGAGGGCAAGGGCAAGATCGTGGACGTGCTGGCCGAGCGGGCCGACCTGGTGGTGCGCTACCAGGGCGGGGCGAACGCCGGCCACACGGTCGTCATCGGTGACGCTGAGTTCATCTTGCACCAGATTCCGTCGGGGATCCTGCACGCCGGCAGCACGTGCCTGATCGGCAACGGCGTCGTGCTCGATCCCGAAACGCTGGTGCAGGAGATGGATGCCCTGGTGGCGCGGGGCATCGTGCTCGACGGCCGGTTGTTCGTTTCCGAGCGCGCGCACATGGTGCTGCCGTACCACAAGTTGCTGGACCAGGCCGCCGAGCGCAGTCAGAAGATCGGGACGACCGGGCGGGGCATTGGGCCGGCGTACGAGGACAAGTTCGGGCGACGGGGGATTCGGGCCGTCGATCTGGCGAACCAATCACGACTTGCCGAGCTCGTGTCGGATCGCGTGGAGCGCGCCAACCGGACGCTGGCGGCCCACGGGGCGAGGGAGCGGGCGGAACCCGCGCCGGTGCTGGCGATGCTCGAAGGTCTGCGGGCGCGGTTGCTGCCACTGGTCGCCGACACGGGGCTCGTGGCGCATCGCGCGCTCAGGGAGGGGCGTCGCGTGCTCCTCGAGGGTGCGCAAGGAGCGCTGCTCGACGTGGATCACGGGACGTATCCGTTTGTGACCTCCTCCAACACGACGGCCGGCGGTGCGGCCACCGGTGCCGGAGTGGGTCCTGCAGCGATTGATGGCGTGCTGGGTGTGGTGAAGGCGTACACGACGCGGGTCGGCAACGGTCCGCTCCCGACCGAGGCACGAGGTGCCGATGGTGAGCGCCTCCGCGAGCTGGGTGGGGAGTATGGCGCGACCACCGGCCGCCCCCGTCGGTGCGGCTGGTTTGACGCGGTGGTGGTGCGGTACGCGGTGCGCGTGAACGGCCTGACGGATCTGGCGGTGACCAAGCTCGACGTGCTCGACACGTTTCCGCAGTTGCCGGTGTGCACCGGGTATCGATTGGACGGAGACGTGATTGAGGAGATGCCGGCGGACGCGGATGCGCTGGGTCGTGTCGAGCCGACGTACGAGGTCCTGGAAGGGTGGCAGCGCTCAACCACCGCGGCGCGCCGGCTGGCCGATCTTCCGGCGTCGGCGCGGGCCTATCTGGATCGGTTGCAGGACCTGGCTGGGACCCCGATCACCTTCGTCAGTGTCGGAACCCGGCGCGACCAGATCATCGGACTATAGCGCGAAGAACTTGGCGAGCGCCTTCCCGATCGGGCCGGAGCGGGCCCGCGGGTACGGTGTGGGTTGCCGGTACGAGTAGTAGCTGTAATAGAGGTCCTTCGCCTGGCTCACGGCGTTCAAGACCGTGCCCGCGAGCCGGGCGCCGACGCGCTGGAGCTGATCCACGGCGCGCACGGCGGCTTCCTCGTCCGTCTCCCCACTCTTGATGGTCATGATGACGGCGTCCGTGTGGCGTGCCACGACGGTGGCATCGGTCACGGGCAGCACTGGGGGCGTGTCAAGCAGCACCCAGTCGTAATCGCGCCGCAACTCGCCGATCAGCGCCTGCATGGATTCCGATCCAAGCAATTCGGACGGGTTCGGTGGTGTCGCGCCGCTCGGGAGCACGTCGAGGTTCGCCGTTACTTCGGGACGAATCGCTTCGCGTGCGCTCGCGCGGCCGATGAGAATGTCCGTCAGGCCGGGTTCCTGGGAGATCGCGAACGCGCCGTGCACCACGGGCCGACGGAGATCTGCATCCACAAGCAACGTGCGGGCGCCGTTCTGCGCGAGCGTGACCGCGAGGTTGGCGGCGGTGGTGGACTTGCCTTCACCCGGTCCCGGGCTCGTGACGGAAACCACCTGCAACGGCTTCTCGGCGCCCACAAACAGGACGTTGGTGCGAAGCGCGCGATAGGACTCGGTAGCGGGATCGTCGGTATCGAGGGCGGTCACGAGGGTGATCGGCTGCCGATGGCCGTTGACGCTGGCCAGCTTGGGATCGTGCGGAACCACGCCCAGCACGGGCAGGTGGAGCAGGCGCTCGATGTCCTGACTGGTCTTGATTGTCTGGTCGAGGTACTCGAAGAAGAACGCCGCGCCCAGGCCAAGCAACAGGCCGACCAACACGCCGAGGATGATCTTCTGGCGCAGGTTGGTCCCGATACGGTAGGCCGGGGATGCGCCATCGAGGATGGTGACGTAGGGCGAAATCGTCGCTTCCTGGAGCCGCGCGGCTTCGTACTGGCCGAGGAGGTACTGCGTGGTCTGCTCCTGGATGCGCACTTCGAGCGCGATCTGGGCAATGCGGGTTTCGAGCCCAGGAAACAGAGCCAGCTGGCCGCGCAGACGGCGGACGTTCTGGTCCAACGCCGTTATGCGGGCCGCGAACTGGCGGCGTGCCGCGGTGACCGCTTGTCGCAAGGCGTCGAACGTTTCGGTGAGGCGCTGGTCGAGGGCGCGCACCAGCGGATTGGCCTGCTGCAGGCCAACGGCACCGGCGGTGAGCGTGCGCCGTTCCTCGTACAGGGCCAACAGCTGGTTGATCTGGAACGTCAGGGCGGCGTTGCCGCCCAAGTCCAGCGCGCTGAGCCGATTGAGCGTTTCAATCCCGCCGCTGGAATCAGCCAGCGTGGCATCGAGGGTCGAGAGCTGGATCTGGAGCGCCTGCCGTTCCTGCTCAACCTCCTGAATGGTGCCGACGATGGTCTGCTGTTCCGTGGTCAGGTTGGTGACGCGCTGGTCCTCACGAAACGCCTGCATCTCGCGCAACTTGTTCCGGTAGTCTTCCTCCGCGCGGGCCAGCTGTTGCTCGATGTACTCCCGGCGGGCGGTGGCTCGATTGCGCGCGCGACGGGCGCCGTCTTCGCGCAGCTGCACGGCGGCCTGATTCAGGACGCGCGGGACGAGGTGAGGATCGGTGCCGCTGAAGAAGATGTCCACGGCATTGGTGCCGTCACGAATGCCGTAGCTCAAACCACCCCGGATCCACGCGGCCGTCTCGGTGGGTGACGACAACACCAGCGCATGCCGGTCGCCGCTCTCGGGGCCTGCGACGACCGTGAACGAAAACCCGGGGCCCATGGCGCGGACGTCATAGGTGCCGTGGGAGAGCACGGCTCCTGAGGCATCGGCGAGGCTGTAGCCGTCCTGGCGACGCGCCAGGGTGTATTGACCCGGGGCAGCGTCGGCCGTATCCACGGTGATGGCCAGCATCACCGCATTGCGGGCGACCGTGGGATCGGCGAGCCGGAGGTTGACGGCAAGTGCGCGCACGACCTCCAAGGCCAACGCCTGCGTGGTCAGGACGAGCGCTTCCGAGCGAATCGGATCGGTCTGCAGGGCCAGCTCGTCAATGCCGGAGCCTGAGATGCCCGAGAGGACCTGCTTCTGCGATTCGACCTGGACGGTAAGGTTGGACCGGAACAGGATGACCGCGTTGCGCCCCGTGTACCAGGCGGCCGCCGCGACAATGGTGGTGACCAGGACGACGATGCGCCAATGACGACGCACCACCGCGAGGAGATCCTTCAGATGGATCTCCCGATGGCGGGTGCGGGAGGCAGGTTCAACTGCTGGTGCGGCTCGCTGAATCACGCTTGGGTTGCGTCCCTGTCAGTCTTGGGTCCAGCCGCGCGGAACGTCCGCTCGGCGCACCCATTGGATAGGCAACATCCATGCCACCACACTATCCCCGTGAGATTGCGGGGAATCAGTGGTGACGGAACGGACTGGTAGTACGAATGCAATGCCAGCGCCCCCCACCGGCACGATTTGCTGAGCCGCAAGGTAGGGCAATCTGCGAAATTGCACAAGTAACTGTCCCATCTAGGTTTATGCAACTCCTGAACGCGAGAACGTAAGGTAGGTCATGCACATTTTGGCGGTCAGCCAAGCGCTGAAGCAAACCCTGTCCCTTCAGGAAGTTACGCGGGCGATGGCGGCTGGCATTCAGTCGGCTGGTGCCACCCCCTTGGTGGTCGAGGGGAGCGACGGTGGGGACGGCCTGCTGGATGCCCTCGCGGAGCGGCTTCGGGCACAGATAGGGTACACCGTTCCGGGTCCGTTGGGCCGTCCCGTGACCGTTCCCGTGGGGTGGCTGGACCCCCTGACCGCCCTCATTGAGTCCAGGCTGGTCTGTGGTCTGGACCTCGTGCCCGTGGGCGAGCGTGACCCGGAACGGGCGACAACGCGGGGCCTGGGCGAGCTGATCCTCGCGGTCGAGCGCGCGGGCGCCCAGCGAGCCTACGTGGGTCTGGGTGGGAGTGCCACGGTGGACGGTGGTGACGGACTGGCGGAGGCGTGGGAGGGGTGTCGGCCGACGCTCGACCTGGTCGGCCTGTGCGATGTCACGGTCCCGCTGGAAGGCGCCCTGCGCTTTGCACCGCAGAAGGGGGCGGACAGTGCGATGGTGGCTCGGTTGGGGGAACGGCTGGCGCATTTGGCAGCGGGGCATCCGGACGCTGCGCGGATGCCCGGGGCAGGGGCCGCCGGCGGGCTGGGGTTTGGGTTGGTGGTGCACGGTCACGCGACGTTGGTATCCGGGGCCGAATGGGTGCTCGACCGCGCGGGGTTCGATACGGCCCTCGCCGACGCCGACCTCGTGATCGTGACGGAGGGGGCGTTTGATGACAC
>JBBDNM010000050.1:0-26672 GCA_040877595.1 Gemmatimonadales bacterium
AGGGGACCCTGCTCCCTGCCCCCGGCACCCTGCACCTTGCACCTTTGTTCCTACTGCGGTGCCGTCCGCGCCCCATCCCGGCACGTCGGCCATTGCATCTGGTTGCCCTGCTGGTTGGTGGGCAGGACCGCACGGTCGCGCGCGATCATCGTCGGATCCTCGCTGGCCAAGTACCCCAGCATCGCCGTCAGCACCGCGTTCCGGCGCACGTTGTCCAGATTGACCTTGTCGAACGTGTCCCGGTTGGTGTGCCACGTGTACGTGCCGTAGTCCCAGCTGGCCGAACCGAGGCCGAATGCCGGAGCGCCCGCACACGCAAACGACGCATGATCGCTGCCGCCGCCGGCCGGCGTGCCGGGGATGTTGAAATCAATGTCGGCGGTGAGGGCGCGCGGGATCATGCTGAACCAGCGGCCGAAATGACCGCCCGCCGCGAGCAGTCCGCCCATGCTGATGGAGGCCACCTCACCGGTGCCATTGTCCTGGTTGAACAGGGCCTGCAGGCCCTGGACGACTTCCGGGTGATCATGGGCAAAGGCGCGCGAACCGTTGAGGCCCTGCTCCTCGCCGCTCCAGTGGCCGACCAGTATCGTGCGGCGCGGGTTGGGATACATCTGCCGCAGGATCCGCATCGCTTCCATCATGACGATCGTACCGGTGCCGTTGTCGGTGGCGCCCGAGCCGCCGTCCCATGAGTCAAAGTGCGCGGACAGCACGATGTACTCATCCGGCAGTTCCGAGCCACGAATCATGGCGATGGTGTTGAACGTCGGTGCCGCGTCGGTGAACTCGGCCTCGGCGGCTACGCGGATGCGCGGACCCTGGTTCCGCTCGGCGAGTCGGGCGATCAACCCGTAATCCTCGCAGCTCACGTCGAGCTGAGGCACCCGCTGGGCCTGCGCACCGAACACCTTGTTCACACCCCAGCCGAGTGACCACCGGGACGTAAGGATCCCGACCACTCCGGCCGCCTCGAGCGCGCCGACCAACCCAGCCAGATTGTATCCCGTCCGCTCAACACGACCAGTGCGCTGTGGTGGACTGCTCCACGCCGCCGCGGCCGCCTGCCGAGCCGCGAACACACGATCGGCTGTCTCCGCGCTGCTCCAGCGTTCCCAGTTGTCGCGCGGACGGCAGGTGGGCTCGGGGAATGAAATGGCGACAAACGCGCCACGCACGCCGCGCATCCACTGGGCGTAGGCGGCACTGTCGGGCAGGTCAGGCAGTAGCATGACCGCGCCTTCGACGGGGCGGCCGCGGTTCGTACCGGGGCTCCAGGCCAGCATGGTGGCTTCCAACGAACGCACGCGCGGCGCGATGAGGTCCACGTGCGTCACCCCGCGGCGCCAGCCGCGCCACGTGCCATACTGCTCATTGCGCGCCGGCACGCCCCACCGCGTGTACATGCCCACCGCCCAGTCATGCCCTGCGCGCTGACTGGGCGAACCGGTGAGCCGCGGGCCGATGGAATCGAGCAGCACCTGTAAGAGCGGTTCGACTTGGGAGCGCGTCATGCCCTCTTCCCAGATGCCCCGCAGTACGGGATTGTCCGTCGGAAACGACTGCGCCGCGAGTGGCGCGCCGGTAACCGCGAATGCGATGATGAGCTTTCTCACGTTACGACCTCCTGTGCACCGTGCACCGTGCACCGTGCACCGTGCACCTAGTTGTTGGCTTCCCGTGTCTTCTCCGCCGCCACCATCTCCCGCACCTCCGCCAAGAGCTGCCTCGCATCAAACACAATCCCATCCCGGATCGTCCACCGGACCCCGCCGCGCGTCCTCAGCTGATCGCCTTCGAGGACCTGAATCCCGATTCCGTACAAGACCTTGAGGTTGTGGAGCGGATTGCCGTCCACCACCACGAGGTCGGCCTCGAATCCTTCCCGGACGACGCCCGTTTCCGTGAGGCCGAGCGAACGGGCACCGTTCGCTGTGGCGTGACGAATCACCTCGAGCGGGCTGAAACCGGCCTCCTGCTGCATCTCCATCTCGCGGATGGTGGCGAACCCATACAGATGGTAGAGGTAGCCGGCGTCAGAACCCACGGTGATGTTGCCGCCTCGGTCGCCGTACACGCGGAGCCAATCCATCCAGATGCGGTAGTTATCCCGCCACATCACCTCGTCGGTACTCGTCCAGTCGAAATGGTACGAGGCGTGGTTCTGCGGGTTGGGTTCAAACGAGCGGAGCACCGAGGGCCAGCCATAGTCGGCGAACCACGGCAGGTTGCGCGCTCGGGTCAGGTCCCGGTTGGCTTCGTACACGGCCAGGGTTGGGTCCCACGTCACACGGTGCGCGATCATGCTGTCGAGCACCGACGAGAGCCGGGTGGGATCGGCCTGGCGCCAGAGATCGCCGGCCCAGCGGAACCGGAAGTCTTCTTCATCATAGTTGTAATCGGCCGGGAACCGCTGGATGCCACCGGGGATCGCGGCATCGGGAATGCCGTACCAATGCTCCATGCTGCGAATGCCGAGCCGGGCCATGTCGAGGGCGTCGTACTCCTGAATCTTCATGTCCGTGGCGATCGGCAGGTTGAGCGAGGCGGCTTCCGCAGCCACGGCCTCCCACACATCCGGCCGTATCTGGAACAGCTTGAGTCCGGTTGCCCCCTGCTGCCGCGCTTGGCGCACCCGCTCGCGGCCCTGAGCTGCGTTGGCGGCCGAGAATGTCACATACGGATAGATCGTCGGAGCCGAGATGCGGTTTTGCGCCGCGAGCCGGGCCTGTTCCACCATGCCGCGGAGGCCATCGCCCAGCCCATTGCTGCCCACATCGCGGATCGTGGTGATGCCGTGCGCGAGCCAGAGTCGGTAGACATAGTCGCGCGGCACATCGCGGCCCTCGAACCGGAACGTCGTGTGGCCATGCTGGTCAATAATGCCGGGCATCACGGTCATGCCGGTGGCGTCGAGGACGTGCGCCCCGCCCCAATCCTGGGTCGGGCGGTGACCGGGCATCCGGATAATGCGGCCCCCGGCTACGACAATGTCGAAGGGTCCGCGGGTTGGGTTGCCCGACCCGTCAATCACGCGGGCGTTGCGGATGACGAGCGTATCGAAGGTGGCACCTTGGCCGGCCAACGGCAGGGCGAGAAGACAGGCGGCGAGCGCGAACGGGCGGTACATGAAGACTCCAGGGAAGGTGTGGCGAACCCCCAAGCTATCCCTCGGGTATTAGGTTGTCACGATGCGTGTCTTCAACCTGCTCCTGTGTGCTTCCGCCCTGAGCGCCCAATCGCCGGCCATTCGGTGGTTGGGCGACCCACCGGCGTCGGGCGGCATCCAGTGGCTCGTGGTGGTCCCGGCTGGTGCGGCGGATACGGTGATTGGCCGCTTCGACGGCGCACCGGTCGTCTTCAACCGAGCGGGCGATGTGTGGACGGCATTGGCGCCGGTCCGGATCGAAAGCCGCGATGTTGCCCGGGCCACGGTCACGGTGCATCGGGGCCGTCAGCGCGTGGAGGTGACGGAGCAGTTGCCGGTTGCCGGGCGCACATTCCGACAGTCGCACCTGTCGGTGGACCCGCAGTTTACGACGACGCCCACCGGGGCGCTGGCCGAGCGCATTGCGCGTGAACGGGAGTTGGCCGCCGGGCTCGGCGCCGCGGCGCTGGCGACACCGCGACTCTTCGAAGAGGCCTTTGTGGCGCCCCGTGCCGACCGGATCACCAGCGAGTTCGGCGTAGGCCGGACGTTCAATGGCGAAGTCCGCAGCCGGCACTACGGCGTGGACTTTGACGGCAATATTGGCGACGACGTGCGCGCGGCCAATCGCGGCGTCGTGATGCTGGTGGGTGACTTCTACTACTCGGGCCGGATTGTGTACATCAATCACGGTGCGGGCTTGGTCACCGCCTACCTGCACATGAGCGAGACGCTGGTCTCCGAGGGCGATTCCGTGATTGCCGGCCAGTTGATCGGGCGCGTCGGCCAGTCGGGCCGAGTGACCGGGCCGCATTTGCATTGGGCCGTGCGCGTGGGCGACCGCCTGGTGGACGGCACGGCGCTGCTCGCGTTGCCCGGCCCGATCGAGGTGGCGGCGACGCGGTAGTTGCCCCTGCCCGGCCCCGGGCATATCATCCGACCAGCAACCCCCTTGTTCACCCGTTCGGAGCCGTAATGCGCCGCGTCGCCGCGCTTGTCCGCACGACCGTGGGCCTCAAGGCCGGTATGGCGGTCTCGGGTCTCCTCTTCTTCGGGTTTGTCGTCGGCCACATGGCCGGCAACCTCAAGTCCTTCCAGGGCGCTGACGCCTTCAATCACTACGCCGAGGGCCTCCGCACCATCGGTGCACCCATCTTCGGTCACGGTCAGCTGCTATGGGTGGCACGGATTGGTCTCCTGGTCGCCCTCGTTGTTCACGTCGTCGCCGCCATCGTGCTGACTCGGCGCTCTCGCCTGGCGCGGCCCGTGGGATACCAGAAGACCCCGCACCTCGAAGACACGTACGCCTCACGCACCATGCGGGTGGGTGGCGTGCTCCTTTTCGTGTACGTGGTCTACCACCTGATGCATTTCACGTGGGGGAACGCCCACCCGCACTTCATTCGCGGGGATGCGTACTACAACCTCGTGGTGGGATTCCAATCGCCCGTCGTGGTCGGGGTGTACGTCGCGGCGCAGATCCTGCTCGCGATGCACCTGTACCACGGCATCTGGAGTGCGCTCCAGACCCTTGGGGCCAATCATCCGGCCTATGACCGGTGGCGCCGTCCGGCCGCCGCGCTGTTCTCCGGCATCATCTTTCTCGGCTTCACGGCCGTACCGCTCGCCGTCCTGACGGGCGTCATCGGACTATCATGACCATGGAACTCAAGAGCGGCATTCCGTCCGGACCCGTCCAGCAGCAATGGGACAAGCACCGGTTCGACATGAAGCTGGTGAATCCGTCCAACAAGCGGAAATACTCGGTCATCGTGGTGGGCTCAGGCCTGGCCGGCGCGTCCGCCGCCGCCACCATGGCCGAGCTCGGCTACAAGGTCCAGTGTTTCTGCTTCCAGGACAGTCCGCGCCGAGCCCATTCGATTGCGGCGCAGGGTGGCATCAACGCCGCCAAGAACTACCAGAACGATGGCGACAGCATCTGGCGCCTGTTCTACGATACGGTGAAAGGCGGCGATTTCCGTGCGCGCGAAGCCAACGTGTATCGGCTCGCGCAGATCTCGGTCAACATCATTGACCAGTGCGTGGCGCAGGGCGTGCCGTTCGCGCGCGAGTACGGCGGCCTGCTGGCCAACCGCTCGTTCGGCGGCGCCCAGGTCTCCCGCACGTTCTACGCGCGTGGCCAGACCGGCCAGCAGCTTTTGCTCGGCGCGTACCAGGCGCTGGAACGCCAGATCGCGAGTGGTGGGGTGCAGATGTTCCCGCGCACCGAGATGCTCGACGTGGTCGTGGTGGACGGCGTGGCGCGGGGCATCGTGGTCCGCGACCTGGTGACCGGCGCCGTGCGTTCGTATGCGGCGGATGCGGTGGTGCTTGCCACCGGCGGCTACGCCAACGTGTTCTTCCTCTCGACCAACGCCAAGGGCTGCAACGTCACCGCGACGTGGCGCGCCTACAAGCGCGGGGCGGCGTTCGCGAACCCGTGCTTCACGCAGATCCACCCCACATGTATCCCGCACAGCGGCGACTACCAGTCCAAGCTCACGCTGATGAGCGAGTCGCTCCGGAACGACGGCCGCATCTGGGTGCCCAAGCGGCCCGGCGACGATCGTCGCCCGGCCGACATTCCCGAGGCCGAGCGCGACTACTACCTGGAGCGGTTCTATCCGAGCTTCGGCAACCTGGCGCCGCGCGACGTGTCCTCGCGCCGGGCCAAGGAGATGGTGGACAAGGGCCACGGCGTCGGGCAGCTCAAGAACGGCGTGTACCTCGATTTCCGCGATGCCGTCACGCGTCTCGGGCAACCGGCGGTGGTGGAACGGTACGGCAACCTGTTCGACATGTATCAACAGATTACCGGCGAGAATCCGTACGAACAGCCCATGCGCATGTATCCGGCGCCGCACTACACGATGGGTGGATCGTGGGTGGACTACAACTTGATGAGCACGGTGCCGGGCCTCCACGTGATCGGTGAGGCCAACTTCTCCGATCACGGGGCCAATCGGCTCGGCGCGTCCGCCCTCATGCAAGGCTTGGCGGATGGCTATTTCATTCTGCCGTACACCATCGGCCACTACCTGGCCTCGTCGAAACTGGCCCCCGTCTCGGCCGACCACGCGGCCTTCAAGGAAGCGGAGCGGCAGGTGGCGGGATCGGTGAAGAAACTGCTGGGCGTGAATGGTACGCGTACCGTAGACAGCTTCCATCGGGAACTCGGCAAACTCATGTGGGACGAGTGCGGCATGGCGCGCACTGCCGGCGGGCTCAAGAAGGCACTGGCCACCATCCCCGAACTGCGCGAGCGGTTCTGGAAGGACGTAAAGATCACCGGCAGCGGCGAGGCGCTCAACCAGGAACTGGAAAAGGCAGGCCGCGTCGCCGATTTCCTCGAGTTTGGCGAGTTGATGTGTCGCGATGCCTTGGATCGTGATGAGTCGTGCGGTGGCCACTTCCGAGAAGAACATCAATCCGACGGGGAAGCCAAGCGCGACGACAGCCGCTTCGCCTACGTGGCGGCGTGGGAGTACAAGGGCCAAGGACAGGCGCCCGCTCTGCACAAGGAACCGCTCACGTTCGAGTACGTGCATCTGGCGACCAGGAGCTACAAGTGATGCGGATTACCCTGCACGTCTGGCGCCAATCGGGCCCGAACGCGTCCGGCCGGTTCGAGACCTATCAGGTTCCGGACGTGACCGAGCACATGTCATTCCTCGAAATGCTGGACGTGGTGAACAACCGCCTAGTGGAAGAAGGGAAGGAAGCGATCGCGTTCGAGCATGATTGTCGCGAGGGCATCTGTGGCTCCTGCGGCATGGTGATCAACGGGCGACCGCACGGTCCGGCTCGGCGGGTGACCGCGTGCCAGTTGCACATGCGCAGCTTCACGGACGGCGACGAGATCTGGATCGAGCCGTGGCGGGCGGCAGCGTTTCCCATCATCAAGGACCTCGTGGTGGACCGGGCAGCGTTCGACCGCATCATTCAGGCGGGCGGGTATATCTCGGTGCCCACGGGCAGTGCGGTGGACGCCAACGCGCACCCGATCCCGAAGGCGGACGCCGATGCCGCCTTCGACGCGGCCACGTGCATCGGTTGCGGCGCCTGCGTGGCGGCGTGCCCCAACGGATCCGCGATGCTGTTTACCGCCGCCAAGGTGACCCATCTGGCGCTGCTGCCCCAGGGACAGGCCGAGCGGTACGACCGCGTGCTCCACATGGTCGAGCGGATGGACGAGGAAGGTTTCGGGTCGTGCACCAACCATGGCGCCTGCGCCGAGGCGTGCCCGAAAGGGATCGCGCTGGATACGATTGCGTGGTTGAACCGCGATCTGTTCAAGTCCGCGCTCTCGCGGTAGCTCTCGCCCTCGCCGCGTGCGCGCCCGCCGAGGAGGCGCCGCTGGCCGCGGATCCGTATCTCGTCGTGCTCGGCATTGCGCAGGACGGTGGCTACCCGCAGGCCGGCACTCCGCCCGGCGACGACTGGATTCCCGCTCGGCGCCAGTTCGCCACCAGCCTCGCGGTCGTGGACCCGGCGAGCGGTGAGCGCTGGCTGTTCGAGGCGACCCCGGACTTCCGCGACCAGCTGCACCTGCTCGACTCTATCGCGCCGGCGGACGGGACGCCGGGCCTCGCCGGCATCTTCCTCACGCATGCCCATGTGGGGCACTACGCCGGGCTGCTGCACCTGGGTCGCGAGATCATCGGTGCGCGGCGGGTGCCGGTGTACGTCATGCCGCGCTTCACGCAGTTTCTGCGCGACAACGGCCCGTGGGGTCAGCTGGTGCAGCTGGAGAACATCACGCTCCAGCCGCTCGCGGACGGTGCACCGGTGCGGCTCAACGAACGCGTCACCGTAATGCCGTTCCTGGTGCCGCACCGCGATGAGTATTCGGAGACCGTGGGGTTCCGGATCGCGGGACCCAACCGCACCGTCGTGTTCATTCCGGACATTGACAAGTGGGAGCGGTGGGATGTCGAGGGCGTGCGCATCGAGGACGTGGTCGAAGCGGTGGATGTGGCGTACCTCGATGCCACGTTCTACGCGGATGGAGAGATTCCCGGCCGCGCCATGGCCGAGATTCCGCATCCATTCGTGACGGAGACGATGGAGCGGTTTCGCGACGCGACGCCGGAGATCCGCGCGCGGATACGGTTCATTCACCTGAACCGGACGAACCCGGCCCTCTTCGAGTCTGATGAGCGGCAGAATGTCGTGCGAAGCGGATTCCGCGTCGCACACGCGGGAGAAGTCGTTGGGCTGTAGTTACGCCGAACTGGCCAGCAACCCCCCAAACCGCCGCTCGCGCCCCTGAAACGCCGAGACCGCGGTCGCCAGGTCCGAGCCCGCGAAGTCCGGCCACAGCGAGTCCCTTCCCCCTGCGCACAGTACCGCCGCGCCAGCTATACGGCCACCCGATCACGTCTTGTGCCGGCTGTCGACCGGCGGCATCTTGTGTGCATGGCCCTGACGTTGGCGTGCCGCACGACGTTTGCCGTCGCGCTCATTCTGGGGATGCCTGCATGCGTCTCCGACATCGAGTTGCTTGATCCCGATCTCGAAGGCGAGGCCGGAGGGCCGGGTCCGGGCGGCGGCGGCGGGGGCGGCGGCACGATCCAACGCGCATCGCTGACGGTCGAGGTCCTCGTGACCGGGGCAGACGTCGATCGAGCCGCACGTCTCGGGTCCGCAGGTGGACGGCTGGCCAACGCGATTGTAACAGTGCAACTCGACGGTGCACCTGCCACAGCGGCCAATCGCCGGGTGGACACGACCGACGCGACCGGGCGGGTGACCGTCTCGCAGTTGCTGCAGGCCAGTTATCGCGTGTCGGTGGCCCGCCTGCTCACGCCGGCCGAGACAGCGCTGCTTGACGAGGCGGATCGGGATGTCAACGCGTTCGGTGGGGGGACGATCGTGACGGTGCGGGCACCGACCTCCGATGCACAAATCGTGGCAGCGTCGGGGCGACGCGGCTCTCTCGTGATCAGCGAGATCTACGACGGCGCCCCGGTTATGGACGGGGTACTGTACCCATACGCGCGATATCTGGAGTTGTACAACAACAGCGATACGCTGATCTACCTGGACGGGCTCGTATTCGGAGAGGGAGCCTGGCTCGGGCGGGAACGGCCGGCCTATACCTGCGAGGAGTCCGCCCCATGGCGACTTGACCCGCTCGGGATCTGGGCGCAGTACCTGTGGGCGTTTCCCGGCACGGGCCAGCAGTACCCCTTGGCGCCCGGTGCGGCCGCCGTCATGGCCACGGACGCGGTCAACCATTCGACAGTCAACGAGGGACTTCCGGACCTGTCGTCGGTCCGCTTCGAGTTCATCGGATCGGCCGACGTGGACAACCCGAGTGTGGCAAACATGGTGATGCTTACGCGCAAGGAGTGGGTGCCGGCGTTCGGCCGAGGGTGGACTCCCGCCGTCGCTCCGAACGCCGCAGCGCCCCTCTTCCTGGCGGATCGACTTTCTCTAGCCGACCTTCCCTCCGAGCGACTCCCTCTTGGCACTTTCGCGACTGACGAACCGCACTTCCGGGTACCGCGCGAGCGGTTGCTCGACGTGTTCGTCAGCGAGTACACGCCCGAGGTCGCGGCAACCCTGCCTACGGGCTACTGCGACATCGTGGTGCTGGACATCTATGACCGGCAACCGGGCCAAATGCTTCAGGAGCGGCGGCTGAGCGTGACAGCCGAACGACGTCTCCTCGGACGCCTCCCGGACGGCCGCGCCATTCTGCAGCGCACCGGCGCGACCGCCAATGACTTCGCGTTGTTCCCTCATTTCAGCACAGGCTTCATCCCGTAGCATAACGGACGCAGGAACAGACAGTGGAGTGTTGCATGACCCGGATCCTCTTGGCGCTGGCGCTTCTTGCGGCAGAGTCCCTTCAGGCGCAGCAGGGCGCCACGATGACGGGGCGCGTGTATGCCACCGCCACAGACCTGCCGGTAGCCCAGGCGGACGTGACGGTCGAAGGCACTGCACTCCGCGCCGTGACGGACAACGAGGGGAGATACCGCATCGCGGGCATCCCCGCAGGCACGCAGGTGATCCTCGTCCGTAGGGTCGGGTTTGCCCCGCTGCGCCTAACGGTTTCCGTACCATCCGCCGGCATCGTCACGCGTGACATTGCCCTCGCTGCCACAGCGCTGGAGCTTCCGGATATCGTGGTAACCGCGCCGCCGGTGGCGCGGGCACAGGGCGAACTTGCCACGGCCAGCGTCATTGACCGCGACGCGATTGCCAACCAGACCGCGTCAAGCCTCCGGGGCGTTCTCGAATTGGTGCCCGGCGTACCGATCCAGCCACCGGGCCTGGGCAACGCACAGCAGTTCGCCCTGCGCACCGTGAGCACCACATCGCCCAGCGGGCTCACGGCCGGCGGCCCATCGGCCGCATCTATCGCGGCGTTCGGCACGGCCATCATTCTGGACGGGGTGCCGCTCACCAACAATGCGAATCTCCAGACGCTCGGGCCGCGCGGCGAGTTGAGTTCCCAGCTGAATACGACGGCCGGGGGTGGCGTGGACCTTCGGCAGATTCCGGCCGCGACCATTGAGCGCGTCGAGGTGATTCGCGGCATCCCGTCGGCCCGCTACGGAGACCTCACCGAGGGGGCGATTGTGGTCGAGTCCCGCGCTGGTGTCGTGCCGCCGGCAGCGCGGTTCGCCTACGATGCCACGACGATCGAGGCGAACCTCGTCGGCGGGCGCGAACTGGGGCGCCACCTCGTGAGCCTCCACGGCGACGTGACGCATACCCAGGTCGCCCCTGGCGCCAACGATGATGACGCGTGGCGGGTCACCGCACAGTTGAGCCACCGCCTCCCTTTCGGGGCGGTCGCGATTGACAGTCGGATTCGCTTCTTTCAGGTGCGCCAGGACAATCCCGAGCAGCCGGAAGTGGTGGCGGGCCGTGCGTCGAGGAATAGCGACCGCGGGATTCGCGTGATGGAACGGCTCACCGCAGGCCAGGTGGGGGCCACGCGAGGCATCGTTACCGTCGCGGTGGACCACATCCGCCGGGAGTCGTCTGCCCAGCGCCGCCTCGTGCGCGCGGCCCTCCCCTTCACCGACCGCCTGACCGAGGGACGCCAGGAAGGACGGTATGTCGAGGGCTCGTACCTCGCGGCCGTTCGCCTGGACGGCGCTGAGTGGAGCGTCTTCACACGGGCGGAAGTCGAGCACCCATCCCGCCTGATCGGCACGGAACACGAATTGCGACTCGGCGTGGAATTGCGCCGCGAGTGGAATGCGGGAGCCGGGTACCAGTTCGACATCCTCCATCCGCCGCAGGTCACCTTCAACGGCGTCCAAGGTTTCGACCGGCCGCGACCCTTCGACGCGGTCCCGCCGGTCGCGGTCAGCGCACCATACCTGGACGATCGCGTGCGCGGCCGGGTGCTCGGCATGCATGTCGAGATTCAGGCGGGGCTCCGGATGGACGTGCTCCATCGGGGCAGCCACTGGGTGTCGGGGGTGCGAGACGCCGCGCTTCAGCCACGGTTGAATGCACAGATCGCCCCTGTCCCGTGGCTCCGCCTTCGCGCGGGGGTCGGACGGACGGCCAAGTCGCCGCCGCTCAGTCAGTTATTTCCCGCGCCGCAGTACTTCGACGTGGTAAACGTGAACTACTTCGCGAACGACCCAGCCGAACGCCTTGCGTTGCTCACGACCTTCGTCCGTGACCCCGCGAACCCCGATCTGGGCTTCGCCAGAACCTCCAAGGCCGAGGCGGGCATCGAGGTCACCGCAGCTGCGGGCACGCCGAGCCTTGCCGTTGTCGTGTTCCAGTCGCGGACCACGGGCTCTGCCACCACGACCCCGGTGCCCGAGTTCATCACGCGCGAGCGCTTCGCCCTCGACACGATTGCGCCGGGCCAGCCGCCGGCGGTGTTGGAGCCTCCGATCGGTGTGGATACGATCCCGATCCTGGTGGACCGGCCCTCCAACGCCGCCCATCTCGAGAGCCGGGGGATCGAAGCAACGCTTCTCCTCCCTCAGATTCGACCTCTACGGCTGACCATCGCTGCGCAGGGCGCTTGGACGCGGACGCGGTTCTCTCAGGACGGCGCGGATTTTGGGATCGGCTTTGGTGAGTTTCAGCTGAACCCTACCACCCCGCGTGCACCCTACTGGACCGATGCGCGGCGTGACGGCGAGCGGGGCCTCGTCACCTGGCGGCTCATCCACCACCAACCCGCCCTGGGTCTGGTGATTACGGCCACGGTCGAGCACACGTTCAAGCAGGAAACCCGCGACAGCGTGGGCGCCGACACCTTGGCCTTCGCCGGGTATGTGACGCGCACCGGCGAGTTGGTTCCCATTCCCCCTGACGAGCGGGGCGACCCGCAGTACGCCGATATTCGTCGCGCGCGATCCGGGACCTTTTCGCCGCTTCGCATTACACCGCCCGACTGGATCATGAGCGTCCAGGTCAGCAAGTCCCTGCCGCTTGCGGGCGAACTTCGATTCTATGCCTTCAACTCCCTGGATCGCATCGGCCGCTCAACGCCTGAGGGGTCCCGCGGCTACCCGAGTCTCCAGTTCGGGGTTGAGGTAACGGTGCCGCTGGCGGGCGTGCTGCCCGTTGGACTTGGGACGCCATGACCATTCGCTCCCTCCTTATGGGCTTGGCACTGACGTCGCCGCTCGCAGCGCAGGAGGCATGGAGTCCCCTGCGCCCGCTGGCGGACGTGATGCGAGCGATGCCGGGGGTTCCGGCTTGGCCGCAGGTGCTGGATGGGCACCTCACGCCGGTTGGTCTGTTCTGGACCGCCGGCAACCCGGCCGCTCTCGCCGGCATCTTGGGCACCCGCGCCACGCTTGGGACCGGATCAAAGTGGGAGGGCGGGACGTACCGGAGACCCCTCGACCCGACGAGCGAACGCGTGCTCAGCACGGGTGGGTGGGGTTGGCGGCCTCTGGGGTCTGGTGCCGTAATAGGACGGGTAGAGGCGGGGCAGCGCATCGCGCGCGGTGCCACGTTTAGCGCCAGCGAGGCGCCGTACCGATCAGATCCGCTCGTGGTCATCGACACCACGGCGCCAGACATGCGGCGTGTCACGGCGCTACTTGAGGGCGGCATCGGGTGGCAGTTCGGCGGTTGGGAGGCGGGCGTGGCCGTGGGGCAGGCCTTCGTTAGTTCGAACAGTACCGGCACCGGGTTCCCGCGTCTGCTACGCCGGAACGTACCGTCCGCATCCGTTGGCGTTTCACGGCGTCTCCCCGTGATAGGTGGCCGCATCGCACTCGGCGGCCGCTGGCAGGGCGAGTCGGAGACGATTCTCCTGCCGGGCCAACCGCGCATCGGTGAGGCATACATTCTTGTAGGCAACTCCGAGCCCGACGCGATCTTCGTTGCCGGCCCATCCTCGCTGCTGTTTCATCGCATTGACCGGACCGGACTCGCTGCGTCCGTGGCGCTGGAAGGCACAATTCTTGGTTCAAGGTGGACGGCGTGGGTCGAACGGTCGGGCCGACGCGACGAGCACCGCCGTCAGCTTCGGGATCCTGACCCTGACGTTTGGCGGGCGCGCGGATGGGCCAGCGGGCTCGGGGCGCAATTCGCGCTAGGCATGCATCTGGTTGCTACCGTCAGCACGGAACTGCAGACCGTGGATGGCAACGCCCGCTTGGGTGCTCTGCCGGATGGGGATTTCCTGCGCAGCATCGAGCGCGCGTTCCGGATGGGCATAGAGGTGCTGTGGCGGCCCACGGACTCGTGGGTGGGTGCAGTCCGCGTGGAGGCCACTCGCGACCGGCGCATGGTGTCGGACTTCCTGGCCGGGCTCAGCACCGACGCCCTCAGCATTCGCACCGGAACCGCGATTGAGCTTGGACGACGTCTCGGGCCCTGGGGTGTCGCATTCGGCGTCGCGCTGGCCGGGCACGCTGCCACGGCCAGCCTGCCCAATGCCGCCAGAATGGGCCCATTGTATCAGACGGTCATGGGGCCGGAGGTCGAACTGGCTGCTATCCAGAGCGTCCCGACGGCCCTCCGTGCCGTACTCACCCGTCGCACGGGCCGCCGGTCCATGGTCGTCCTGACCGGCAGCTGGTCGCGCCATGCCGCGTCGGGCGTACAGGAACAACTTCCTCTCGTTCCTCCCGGTAGCCGGACTACCACCGCACTACGTTTCGGGATCGTGCTCGGCGACTGAAGGCCGACGCGGTCCTACGCGCGCTACGATCGGAACTCGGCGTGAAGGGCCACCCAGCATCGGAGCAGGGTCCTTACGATGTACGTGCCAGCAACCCCCCAAACCGCCGCTCGCGCCCCTGAAACGCCGAGACCGCGGTCGCCAGGTCCGAGCCCGCGAAGTCCGGCCACAGCGAGTCCCTTCCCCCTGCGCACAGTACCGCCGCGCCAGCTATACGGCCACCCGATCACGTCTTGTGCCGGCTGTCGACCGGCGGCATCTTGTGTGCATGGCCCTGACGTTGGCGTGCCGCACGACGTTTGCCGTCGCGCTCATTCTGGGGATGCCTGCATGCGTCTCCGACATCGAGTTGCTTGATCCCGATCTCGAAGGCGAGGCCGGAGGGCCGGGTCCGGGCGGCGGCGGCGGGGGCGGCGGCACGATCCAACGCGCATCGCTGACGGTCGAGGTCCTCGTGACCGGGGCAGACGTCGATCGAGCCGCACGTCTCGGGTCCGCAGGTGGACGGCTGGCCAACGCGATTGTAACAGTGCAACTCGACGGTGCACCTGCCACAGCGGCCAATCGCCGGGTGGACACGACCGACGCGACCGGGCGGGTGACCGTCTCGCAGTTGCTGCAGGCCAGTTATCGCGTGTCGGTGGCCCGCCTGCTCACGCCGGCCGAGACAGCGCTGCTTGACGAGGCGGATCGGGATGTCAACGCGTTCGGTGGGGGGACGATCGTGACGGTGCGGGCACCGACCTCCGATGCACAAATCGTGGCAGCGTCGGGGCGACGCGGCTCTCTCGTGATCAGCGAGATCTACGACGGCGCCCCGGTTATGGACGGGGTACTGTACCCATACGCGCGATATCTGGAGTTGTACAACAACAGCGATACGCTGATCTACCTGGACGGGCTCGTATTCGGAGAGGGAGCCTGGCTCGGGCGGGAACGGCCGGCCTATACCTGCGAGGAGTCCGCCCCATGGCGACTTGACCCGCTCGGGATCTGGGCGCAGTACCTGTGGGCGTTTCCCGGCACGGGCCAGCAGTACCCCTTGGCGCCCGGTGCGGCCGCCGTCATGGCCACGGACGCGGTCAACCATTCGACAGTCAACGAGGGACTTCCGGACCTGTCGTCGGTCCGCTTCGAGTTCATCGGATCGGCCGACGTGGACAACCCGAGTGTGGCAAACATGGTGATGCTTACGCGCAAGGAGTGGGTGCCGGCGTTCGGCCGAGGGTGGACTCCCGCCGTCGCTCCGAACGCCGCAGCGCCCCTCTTCCTGGCGGATCGACTTTCTCTAGCCGACCTTCCCTCCGAGCGACTCCCTCTTGGCACTTTCGCGACTGACGAACCGCACTTCCGGGTACCGCGCGAGCGGTTGCTCGACGTGTTCGTCAGCGAGTACACGCCCGAGGTCGCGGCAACCCTGCCTACGGGCTACTGCGACATCGTGGTGCTGGACATCTATGACCGGCAACCGGGCCAAATGCTTCAGGAGCGGCGGCTGAGCGTGACAGCCGAACGACGTCTCCTCGGACGCCTCCCGGACGGCCGCGCCATTCTGCAGCGCACCGGCGCGACCGCCAATGACTTCGCGTTGTTCCCTCATTTCAGCACAGGCTTCATCCCGTAGCATAACGGACGCAGGAACAGACAGTGGAGTGTTGCATGACCCGGATCCTCTTGGCGCTGGCGCTTCTTGCGGCAGAGTCCCTTCAGGCGCAGCAGGGCGCCACGATGACGGGGCGCGTGTATGCCACCGCCACAGACCTGCCGGTAGCCCAGGCGGACGTGACGGTCGAAGGCACTGCACTCCGCGCCGTGACGGACAACGAGGGGAGATACCGCATCGCGGGCATCCCCGCAGGCACGCAGGTGATCCTCGTCCGTAGGGTCGGGTTTGCCCCGCTGCGCCTAACGGTTTCCGTACCATCCGCCGGCATCGTCACGCGTGACATTGCCCTCGCTGCCACAGCGCTGGAGCTTCCGGATATCGTGGTAACCGCGCCGCCGGTGGCGCGGGCACAGGGCGAACTTGCCACGGCCAGCGTCATTGACCGCGACGCGATTGCCAACCAGACCGCGTCAAGCCTCCGGGGCGTTCTCGAATTGGTGCCCGGCGTACCGATCCAGCCACCGGGCCTGGGCAACGCACAGCAGTTCGCCCTGCGCACCGTGAGCACCACATCGCCCAGCGGGCTCACGGCCGGCGGCCCATCGGCCGCATCTATCGCGGCGTTCGGCACGGCCATCATTCTGGACGGGGTGCCGCTCACCAACAATGCGAATCTCCAGACGCTCGGGCCGCGCGGCGAGTTGAGTTCCCAGCTGAATACGACGGCCGGGGGTGGCGTGGACCTTCGGCAGATTCCGGCCGCGACCATTGAGCGCGTCGAGGTGATTCGCGGCATCCCGTCGGCCCGCTACGGAGACCTCACCGAGGGGGCGATTGTGGTCGAGTCCCGCGCTGGTGTCGTGCCGCCGGCAGCGCGGTTCGCCTACGATGCCACGACGATCGAGGCGAACCTCGTCGGCGGGCGCGAACTGGGGCGCCACCTCGTGAGCCTCCACGGCGACGTGACGCATACCCAGGTCGCCCCTGGCGCCAACGATGATGACGCGTGGCGGGTCACCGCACAGTTGAGCCACCGCCTCCCTTTCGGGGCGGTCGCGATTGACAGTCGGATTCGCTTCTTTCAGGTGCGCCAGGACAATCCCGAGCAGCCGGAAGTGGTGGCGGGCCGTGCGTCGAGGAATAGCGACCGCGGGATTCGCGTGATGGAACGGCTCACCGCAGGCCAGGTGGGGGCCACGCGAGGCATCGTTACCGTCGCGGTGGACCACATCCGCCGGGAGTCGTCTGCCCAGCGCCGCCTCGTGCGCGCGGCCCTCCCCTTCACCGACCGCCTGACCGAGGGACGCCAGGAAGGACGGTATGTCGAGGGCTCGTACCTCGCGGCCGTTCGCCTGGACGGCGCTGAGTGGAGCGTCTTCACACGGGCGGAAGTCGAGCACCCATCCCGCCTGATCGGCACGGAACACGAATTGCGACTCGGCGTGGAATTGCGCCGCGAGTGGAATGCGGGAGCCGGGTACCAGTTCGACATCCTCCATCCGCCGCAGGTCACCTTCAACGGCGTCCAAGGTTTCGACCGGCCGCGACCCTTCGACGCGGTCCCGCCGGTCGCGGTCAGCGCACCATACCTGGACGATCGCGTGCGCGGCCGGGTGCTCGGCATGCATGTCGAGATTCAGGCGGGGCTCCGGATGGACGTGCTCCATCGGGGCAGCCACTGGGTGTCGGGGGTGCGAGACGCCGCGCTTCAGCCACGGTTGAATGCACAGATCGCCCCTGTCCCGTGGCTCCGCCTTCGCGCGGGGGTCGGACGGACGGCCAAGTCGCCGCCGCTCAGTCAGTTATTTCCCGCGCCGCAGTACTTCGACGTGGTAAACGTGAACTACTTCGCGAACGACCCAGCCGAACGCCTTGCGTTGCTCACGACCTTCGTCCGTGACCCCGCGAACCCCGATCTGGGCTTCGCCAGAACCTCCAAGGCCGAGGCGGGCATCGAGGTCACCGCAGCTGCGGGCACGCCGAGCCTTGCCGTTGTCGTGTTCCAGTCGCGGACCACGGGCTCTGCCACCACGACCCCGGTGCCCGAGTTCATCACGCGCGAGCGCTTCGCCCTCGACACGATTGCGCCGGGCCAGCCGCCGGCGGTGTTGGAGCCTCCGATCGGTGTGGATACGATCCCGATCCTGGTGGACCGGCCCTCCAACGCCGCCCATCTCGAGAGCCGGGGGATCGAAGCAACGCTTCTCCTCCCTCAGATTCGAC
Organism: Gemmatimonadales bacterium; assembly: GCA_040877595.1. Lineage (GTDB taxonomy): Bacteria > Gemmatimonadota > Gemmatimonadetes > Gemmatimonadales > GWC2-71-9 > JBBDNM01. Next base: position 18,109 of record JBBDNM010000050.1, read on the forward strand.
CTCTACGGCTGACCATCGCTGCGCAGGGCGCTTGGACGCGGACGCGGTTCTCTCAGGACGGCGCGGATTTTGGGATCGGCTTTGGTGAGTTTCAGCTGAACCCTACCACCCCGCGTGCACCCTACTGGACCGATGCGCGGCGTGACGGCGAGCGGGGCCTCGTCACCTGGCGGCTCATCCACCACCAACCCGCCCTGGGTCTGGTGATTACGGCCACGGTCGAGCACACGTTCAAGCAGGAAACCCGCGACAGCGTGGGCGCCGACACCTTGGCCTTCGCCGGGTATGTGACGCGCACCGGCGAGTTGGTTCCCATTCCCCCTGACGAGCGGGGCGACCCGCAGTACGCCGATATTCGTCGCGCGCGATCCGGGACCTTTTCGCCGCTTCGCATTACACCGCCCGACTGGATCATGAGCGTCCAGGTCAGCAAGTCCCTGCCGCTTGCGGGCGAACTTCGATTCTATGCCTTCAACTCCCTGGATCGCATCGGCCGCTCAACGCCTGAGGGGTCCCGCGGCTACCCGAGTCTCCAGTTCGGGGTTGAGGTAACGGTGCCGCTGGCGGGCGTGCTGCCCGTTGGACTTGGGACGCCATGACCATTCGCTCCCTCCTTATGGGCTTGGCACTGACGTCGCCGCTCGCAGCGCAGGAGGCATGGAGTCCCCTGCGCCCGCTGGCGGACGTGATGCGAGCGATGCCGGGGGTTCCGGCTTGGCCGCAGGTGCTGGATGGGCACCTCACGCCGGTTGGTCTGTTCTGGACCGCCGGCAACCCGGCCGCTCTCGCCGGCATCTTGGGCACCCGCGCCACGCTTGGGACCGGATCAAAGTGGGAGGGCGGGACGTACCGGAGACCCCTCGACCCGACGAGCGAACGCGTGCTCAGCACGGGTGGGTGGGGTTGGCGGCCTCTGGGGTCTGGTGCCGTAATAGGACGGGTAGAGGCGGGGCAGCGCATCGCGCGCGGTGCCACGTTTAGCGCCAGCGAGGCGCCGTACCGATCAGATCCGCTCGTGGTCATCGACACCACGGCGCCAGACATGCGGCGTGTCACGGCGCTACTTGAGGGCGGCATCGGGTGGCAGTTCGGCGGTTGGGAGGCGGGCGTGGCCGTGGGGCAGGCCTTCGTTAGTTCGAACAGTACCGGCACCGGGTTCCCGCGTCTGCTACGCCGGAACGTACCGTCCGCATCCGTTGGCGTTTCACGGCGTCTCCCCGTGATAGGTGGCCGCATCGCACTCGGCGGCCGCTGGCAGGGCGAGTCGGAGACGATTCTCCTGCCGGGCCAACCGCGCATCGGTGAGGCATACATTCTTGTAGGCAACTCCGAGCCCGACGCGATCTTCGTTGCCGGCCCATCCTCGCTGCTGTTTCATCGCATTGACCGGACCGGACTCGCTGCGTCCGTGGCGCTGGAAGGCACAATTCTTGGTTCAAGGTGGACGGCGTGGGTCGAACGGTCGGGCCGACGCGACGAGCACCGCCGTCAGCTTCGGGATCCTGACCCTGACGTTTGGCGGGCGCGCGGATGGGCCAGCGGGCTCGGGGCGCAATTCGCGCTAGGCATGCATCTGGTTGCTACCGTCAGCACGGAACTGCAGACCGTGGATGGCAACGCCCGCTTGGGTGCTCTGCCGGATGGGGATTTCCTGCGCAGCATCGAGCGCGCGTTCCGGATGGGCATAGAGGTGCTGTGGCGGCCCACGGACTCGTGGGTGGGTGCAGTCCGCGTGGAGGCCACTCGCGACCGGCGCATGGTGTCGGACTTCCTGGCCGGGCTCAGCACCGACGCCCTCAGCATTCGCACCGGAACCGCGATTGAGCTTGGACGACGTCTCGGGCCCTGGGGTGTCGCATTCGGCGTCGCGCTGGCCGGGCACGCTGCCACGGCCAGCCTGCCCAATGCCGCCAGAATGGGCCCATTGTATCAGACGGTCATGGGGCCGGAGGTCGAACTGGCTGCTATCCAGAGCGTCCCGACGGCCCTCCGTGCCGTACTCACCCGTCGCACGGGCCGCCGGTCCATGGTCGTCCTGACCGGCAGCTGGTCGCGCCATGCCGCGTCGGGCGTACAGGAACAACTTCCTCTCGTTCCTCCCGGTAGCCGGACTACCACCGCACTACGTTTCGGGATCGTGCTCGGCGACTGAAGGCCGACGCGGTCCTACGCGCGCTACGATCGGAACTCGGCGTGAAGGGCCACCCAGCATCGGAGCAGGGTCCTTACGATGTACGTGCCAGCAACCCCCCAAACCGCCGCTCGCGCCCCTGAAACGCCGACACCGCGGTCGCCAGGTCCGCGCCCGCGAAGTCCGGCCACAGCACATCCGTGTAGTACAACTCCGCGTAGGCGCATTCCCAGAGCAGGAAATCGCTGAGGCGTTGCTCGCCCGCCGTCCGGATCAGCAGGTCTACCGGACGGGACCCATTGCAGAGCAGGCCGTCCATGCGCTCCCGCGTGATCTCGCCGCCCTCGGTGGCCAGCCGATTGGCCGCGCGCGCAATCTCGACCTGGCTCGAGTAGTCGATGGCCAGGCGCATGTGCAGCCGGCGTCCGCCGGCTGTGGACTGTTCGAGCCGCTCGAGTTCGCGCAGGGCCGAGCGGGGAATGCGGTCGCGTCGCCCGATGGCCGTGGTCTTGACGCCCGTCTCCGTGAGTTCCTTCCGTTCCTGCGCGCAGTACTGGCGCATCAGCCAGAACAGCCGCCCGACCTCACCGGCCGGGCGCTTCCAGTTGTCCGCCGAGAAGGCGTAGAGCGTGAGCGTGGCGATGCCCAGGTCGGGCGCCGACTTGACCATGCGCCGTACGGTTTCGACCCCCGCAAAATGACCGCGCCACCGGGGCTTGCCTTGCTGGCGCGCCCACCGGCCGTTGCCGTCCATGATGATGCCGACGTGCAGCCCGCTCATTTCTTCTCCAGCGCGTGTCGAGCGGCGGACAGGATGTCTTCCATCTGGGCGAGATAGCCTTCGAGGGCCTTGCGACCTTTCGGCGTCAGGCGGTACTCGGTGCGGGGCTTGCGGTCTTCGAAGCCCTTGGTCACGCGGATGTATCCGGCTTCTTCCAGCTTGCGGGCGTGTACGCTCAGGTTGCCGTCCGAGGTTCCCAGGATGTCCTTGAGTTCCCCGAACGTGATATTCTCGTCGGCAGCCGCGAGCGCCGACACGATACCGAGTCGGATGCGCTCATGGATGAGCCGGTCGAGGTCTTCAGCCTGCACGCTAGCCCCCATGCCGTGTCACCAGCCGCGCGCCGAAGGCGAGATGCATGAAGCCAAAGCCGACGGCCAACAGGATGGCGCCCCAGTCCGGTTGGAGGAACGCCACCAGGCCCAATCCCAGCATCGCCATGCCCATCCACCGAATCGCCCGGATGCTGAGCGTCCCGCCGGCCGTCACGCCCGCGCCGTACAGCGCCAGCCATGTGCCCGGCAGCAGATGCTCGACGCCCGCCTCGTGCATCGCGAAGGTCAGCATCGTGCCCGCCGCCAGCGCCGGCGCCATCACCCACGCCAGCTTCCGCAGTGCGCCTGACCACAAGGGGACTCCTATCCGCTTGGCCTTCCCGCCATTCGCCACCAGAGAAATCGCGATGGCGAGTGAGGCGGCCGGCAACCAGATCCGCAACGCGGCCGCATCCCCGAGCTGCCACGCCGCTGCCGCAGCCGCCAGCCCGATCGTCCCGACCGCCAGCATGCCCCAGCCCGAAACGGCCGTAAAACTGCCGGCCGATTCCATGGTCTTCCGGATGTAATCGAGGGTTTCCTGGGCCTGCCGCGACTCGTCGTTCATGGCGCCTCATGATCAAAAGAGCTTTGTAGTATAAAGTACTGAGGCGGGTCAGGATGGCAAGTGGGGACCGCTTACCGCCGCTTCCGGGCCTTCCGGGCTTTCCGGCCCAGGGCGTCGGCCAGGCGGTTCACGAGCGCCTCGACCACCAGCACGCGGGCGCGGCGCTTGTCATTGGCGGGGATGGGTACCCACGGCGCGGACTCGGTGCCGGTTCGGGCGATCATGTCGCAGGCCGCAGCCTCGTAGGCGCCCCACTTCGCCCGGTTCCGCCAGTCGTCTGGGGTCAACTTGTACAGCTTGTAGGGTGTTTCCTGGCGGTCCGTGAATCGCCGCAGTTGCTCGGCGGCACTCACATGCAGCCAGAACTTGCAGACGATGATGCCGGCATCGGTCAGCTGGTCCTCGAACTCGTTGATCTCGCCATACGCGCGACGCCAGGCTGCGGGCGTCGCGAATCCCTCGACCCGTTCGACGAGCACGCGTCCGTACCACGACCGGTCGAAGATCGCGATGGTACCGAGCTTCGGCACGTGGCGCCAGAAGCGCCACAGGTAGGGTTGGGACCGCTCGTCGTCCGTCGGCGCCGCGACGGCGTTGACGCGGTACTGCTGGGGCCGCAGGGCCGCCGTGACCCGGCGGATGGCGCCGCCCTTCCCGCCCGCGTCCGGCCCCTCGCAGACCACGGCAAGGGCGCGATCCTGCTCCTCGAGCAGGTGCGCCAGCCGGGCGAGCGATGCCTGCGCCGTCGCGAGGCGGTCGTCGTATTCGGGCTCCGCCATCGGGCGTGGTTGGGGTAACCGCCGCAGGATGTTGGCGGGCGTGGGCCGGGCCAGCCGCGGGCGCGTGAGCGGGGGGCTGGTACGCAGGGCTTCAGACGCGTCGGCCGCCTCCTCAAGCGCGTGCAAGACGGTGGTCGTGACGGTCAGGTCGCGATGGCGCGCGTCCGTGGCCTCGACCACGGTCCAGGGGGCGACATCCGTGCTCGTCAGCGCCAGGGCACGGCTGGCGACGGCGCGGAAGTCGTCGTAGCGCTTGAAGAACTCTTCCGCCCGGGGGGAGAGCCGCCACCGCTCGAGCCGATCCGCGCGCAACTCCTTCAGGCGGCGCTTCTCGATCTTCTTGGGCAGGTGCAGCCAGAACTTGATGACCGGCACGCCTTCGAGCGACAGCATGCGCTCGAAGTCCCGGATGCGGCGCAGCGCCCGCTCGAACGGGGCGCGCTTGAGCCGGCCGAACACGCGATCCACGATGGGCCAGGTGTACCACGAACCGAACAGAATGGCGAGGTGGCCATGGGGCGGCAGGACGCGCCAGTAGCGCCAGAACGGCGGGCGCAGGCGTTCCTCGTCGGTAGGGTCCCACAGCACGTGAGTCTGGACACCACGCGTGTCCAGCCACTCGAGGAGCCGCGCCATGGTATGGCCCTTCCCGGCGCCCTCGGCGCCGCCCACGATAATCACGGGGGCGATGGGCAGGCCGGCCACCCGTCGCTGGACCGCGAGCAGGCCGGTGCGGATACGGGGCACGGCCCGTTCCCACGTCCCTTTGTCCACGCGCGCGCCCGCCTCAGCCGCGGCGAACACCGCTAGCGCCCCGCGTTCATGGCTGTGACCGGTTGGCGATCTCACGATCGCGCAGTTCGCGGCGCAGAATCTTGAGTACCGAACTCTTGGGCAGCTCCGGCAGGAAAGCAAGCGCCCGGGGCACCTTGTACGGTGCCAAGGCCGATCGGCAGTGCTCGACAAGCGCTTCCGTACTCACGTGGATGCCTGGTCGCCGGACCACGAACGACTTGACCGTCTCGCCGCGCGAAGCATCGGGCACGCCGATGGTGGCGGCTTCCAGAACGGCGGGATGCTCAGCGAGCACGTCGTGATCGCGGGTCGGTCACCGAATTGGGCCACGGCCCGGCGGAACCGGTCGAGCGCCGTGACGGGTTCGAGGTCCAGTTGCGTCGGGACCTGAGTGTCGTAGTGGCGGAGCCAGGGTCGGTGGGAGGGGACGGTCATGGAGAGAAGGTGCAAGGCGCAGGGCACAAGGCGCAAGGCGCAAGGCGCAAGGCAGACCCTTGCACCGTACACCGTGCACCGTGCACCTTCCCTCCATGCGATTCGTCTCCGTGCTCTTCATCGTGCTCAGCCAGCCACTCGCCGCCCAGCTTGTCCCCACCGAACGCCGTATCACCGCCGCCGTGGATGCCGGCGTGGCCGACGTCTTGGCCCTCGTGGAGCGCTCGGTCAACATCAATTCCGGAACGCACAATTACGACGGTGTCCGCTCAGTGGGTCGCCTGTTTCAGGCCGAGTTCGACCGGCTGGGGTTCACCACCCGCTGGGTGGACGGCTCGGGGTGGGGGCGTGCCGGGCACCTGATTGCCGAGTGGCGCGGTAACGGACGCGGGCCGAACGTGCTGTTCATTGGGCATCTCGATACCGTCTTCGAACCGGACAGCCCGTTCCAGCGTTGGGAGCGGCTTTCTGACACGACGGCACGCGGCCCCGGGTCCACCGACATGAAAGGTGGCAACGCCATCATGTTGCTCGCGCTCCGCGCGCTGCGGGATGCGGGCCGACTCGATGACATCCAGGTGACGGTGGTTCTGACGGGCGACGAAGAAGACGCGGGCCGTCCACTAAGGTTGGCGCGGGCCGACCTCGTTGCCGCCGCCGACTGGGCGGATATCGCCATCGGCTTCGAAGACGGCGACGGCAACCCGGAGACCGCGGTGGTCGGGCGCCGGGGTTCCACAGGCTGGACGCTCACGGTGTCCGGACGCTCGGCCCATTCCTCCCAGGTGTTCCGTGAGGACATCGGATACGGTGCGATCTACGAGGCCGCGCGCATCCTGAATGCCATGCGTGATTCCCTGGCCGGCGAGCCGAATCTCACGTTCAATCCCGGGATGATTGTCGGTGGTACGGCCATTACGCATGACAGCGTCGAGTCGCGCGGAACGGCGGCGGGCAAGGGCAATGTGATTGCCGAGCACGCCATCGTCACGGGCGACATTCGAGCGCTGACGCCAGAGCAGCTGGAGCGGAGCAAGGCGGCGATGCGCGCGCTGGTCGCCCGCCACCTGCCGCACACCTCGGCCGAGATCGCCTTCGACGACGGGTACCCGCCACTGGCCCCTACCGAGGGCAATTATCGCCTGCTCGCCCTGTTCGATCAGGCCAGCCGCGATCTGGGGTTCGGACCGGTGCGCGCAGTGGATCCCGCCCGTGCCGGCGCCGCCGATGTGGCATTCGTGGCAGGACGCGTTGACATGGCGATTGATGGCGTGGGCCTGATGGGCGACGGCGGGCACACGGTCACGGAGACCGCCGACCTGCGCTCATTGGCGATACAAGCGAAGCGCGTTGCGGTGGTGATGCATCGCCTGATTGGGACCTGATGGGGGCCAAGGGCAGGCGTCGTCCCAGTCCCTTGTCTCGGCTCCGTCGTCTCGCGCTCGGATTGTCCGAAGCCCACGAGGTCGAAGCGTGGGGCGCACCGACGTTCCGCGTGCGAAATAGGCTCTTTGCGATGTACGCGAGCGCCAACGATCATCACGGCGGCGGTCGCCCCGGGGTATGGATCAAGGCGCTGGCCGAGAATCAGACCGTAATGATCGCGATGCGACCGGACCGGTTCTTCAAGCCGCCCTACGTAGGCCCGAGTGGATGGATTGGCGTGTGGCTCGACGACGCGCCGGACTGGAACGAAGTGCGTGACCTCCTGTTCGATGGCTGGTGCCTCACGGCACCGAAAACTCTCGTCAAGAAGGTGACGGCATGACCCACTTCTGGCCTTTCGCACTACTGCTTACGGTGGCCTGTGCCGAGTCCCGCATGACGTGGGAGATGCCGCAGGACACCACCCACATCGTCGCCTCGATCACCGGGCTCTCGGGGCCGGAAGCGGTGCGCTACGATCCGGATCAGGACGTGTACTTCATTGCCAACTTCAACGGGCAGGCCGCTGGTGACAGCAATGGCTTCATCACGCGCGCCCGGCCCGACGGCACCGTGGACTCGCTCCGGTTCATGGTGGGGACCGCGGCGGCGCCACTGCATGGGCCGCGCGGCATGTTCCTCGTCGGCGACACCCTCTGGGTGGCCGACGCCGACGGTGTCCACGCGTTTCACCGCGTGAGTGGCGCGCAGCTCCGCTTCGTGGATTTCCGCGCCCTGAGTCCCGGGTTCCTCAACGACATCGTGCAGGGTCCGGATGGCGCGATCTACATCACCGATACGGGTCGCTCACGCGTGTACCGACTGGCCGGCATGGACCCCACCGTCGCGATCGAGGATTCCACGATCGCGAATCCCAACGGCATCGCCTGGGATGCCGTCAACACGCGCTTCCTGCTCGCATCGTGGAATCCGGCAAACTCGATTCATGCCTGGGATGGGCAGGCGGGCGTGACGGTGATTGGCGTGGATGGGCCGGGCCGGAACGACGGCATTGAACTGGTGGGAGAGCGACTGCTGATTGCCAGCCAGGCCGACTCGTCCATCCACGTGCTGCACCAGGGAACCCAGACGCCGTTCATCCGCACCCCGGGCCGGCCAGCCGATATCGGGCTGGACACGCGCCGCTGGCAGGTTGCGGTGCCCTACATCGCCTTGAATCGCGTGGATATTTGGGCGGTGCCGCGTCCGTAGGGACGCGGCTAGATGTCGAGATTCCGCACGTACTTGGCGTTCTCTTCGATGAACGCGCGCCGCGGCTCGACTTCATCGCCCATCAGCGTCTCGAACAGCGTTGCCGCCCGCACCGCCTCTTCCA
>JBBDNM010000051.1:0-26423 GCA_040877595.1 Gemmatimonadales bacterium
TCGGGTTGCTCCGGCCAGTCGGTGTCCGTGGTCCCGATGTAGCTGTACTCCCCCCATGGCAAAACAAACATCACCCTGCCATCAACCGGTGATGTGAGCGTAATGGCTTCCGTATTCCCGAGGCGATGTCCCGGCACCATGACGTGGACGCCCTTGGTGGGCCTCAGGTAGTCCGCACCATCGGTTCGGGTCAGGTCTGACCAAGGACCGGTCGCATTCACTACGACATGCGCATGGAGGGCGTAGCTCGTGCCGCTCAGCAGATCAGTGATTCTGGCCCCCCGTACCCGGCCTTCGGCCTTCTCAAGCTGGTCCACCCGCGCGTAGTTGGCCACGAAGGCGCCGTGGCGTCGGGCGTCCCGCGCGTTCGCGAGGGTGAGCCGGGCGTCGTCGCACTGCGCGTCCCAATAGCGGGCGCCCCCTTTGAGGTCGCCGGAACGCAGCTGGGGCTCCGCCCGCAGGAGTGCCCGCTTGCCCAGCCATTGGTGCCTGCTCACATTCCTGAACAGGGAGAGCGCATCATACAACCAGAGCCCAGCGCGTAGCTTCCATGCCGGGACCCGGGCCCCCCGGAAAACCGGGAAAAGGAACGATCGGGGCCAAACGAGGTGAGGGGCGATCCTGAGCAGGATCCGGCGTTCGCGGCTCGCTTCGAACACCAGCCGGAAGTCGTAGAGTTCGAGGTACCTGAGGCCGCCGTGAATGAGCCGACTCGAAACGCTGCTCGTTCCGGCGGCAAAATCGCCCTTGTCCACGAGGGCGACGGTGAGTCCGCGCATGGCGGCATCGCGTGCCACACCGGCACCGGTGATACCGCCGCCGATCACCAGCAGATCGAGCGGCGTCCGCCCCATCGTGGCCAGGTCGGCTGCGCGTGACTCAGCGTTGAAGGAGGCGTCCACGGGACTCTTTAGTCGGAAGGTCGAGAAGCCTGTTCCACCGTCTGCGTGGTTCACGTGGCATGCCGGGCTGTTCCGCCCGGGCGTCCGCGCGCTCGATGTCGCCTGTGGGAGTGGGCGTCATGCACTGGTCGCCGCAGAGGCGGGAGCGGAGGTTGTGGCGGTGGACCAGGACCACGACCGCATCAAGGCGCTCGCCAAAGAGGCCTCCAAGCGCAGTCTCCGTGTCCACGCCGTCGAGGCCGATCTCTCGACCTGGAGCTTCGAACTGGGGGCCTACGACGTGGTCATGGTGTTCAACTACCTCGATCGCGCCCGCGCGTCCGACATGCTCGCAGCCGTCCGACCCGGCGGGCACTTCCTGGCCGAGACGTTCCTGGCGGCGCAGCGGATGCAGGGATGGGGTCCGACGCAGGATGCGCATCTCCTTGAGCCCGGCGAACTCTCACGGATGGTGGACGGTTTCGAGCTCATTCTCGGCCGCGAGGTCATCGAGATGATTGATGGCCGTCCGGCGGCGATGGCCAGCGTGCTGGCTCAGCGACCGCCTCAATGATGTCCTCGGGGAACAGCGTCGCGCCAGCACGCCGTGTCGCAATCGTCGCAGGATGCAGGACGCCGTTCGCCAAATCAGGGTCGGTCCTCAAAGACATCAGTGCGGTGGATCTGGCCCGCCATGTCACCGTCGAGTTGCTGCACCGTGCCGAGCTGGATGGCGCCGAAGTGGACGAAATGTTCTTTGGTCAGGTGGTGGCGTCCGTGATGGCGCCCAATCTGGCCCGCGAAGTTTCCCTCCTGCCGCAGTTCCCGCGCGACATACCCGCCGCCTCCGTCAACCGGGCCTGCGCGTCGGCCAACACCGCGATCACCATGGGCGCCGACCAGATCGCGCTGGGCCGGGCCGACGTGGTGATTGCCGGCGGGGCCGAGTCCTTGTCGGACATTCCGATCCTGCACGCGCGGAGCATGAGCGACAAGTTGGTGGCGTTCAGTAAGGCACGATCCCTGGGCCGGCGCCTTGGACTCCTGGCGTCCCTGCGGCCGCGGGACTTCGTGCCCGTCAGTCCCGCCATCGCCGAGCCTTCCACGGGCGAGACGATGGGGCAGTCGGCCGAGAAGATGGCCAAGATGAACGGGATCCCGCGCGACGCACAGGACCGCTGGGCCCAGGTAAGCCATCAGCGCGCGCACGCCGGCACGAACGACGGTCGCCTGACGGCCGAAATCGCGCCGTTCTTCCTCAGAGACGGAACGCCGGTGTCCACCGACAACGGCGTGCGGGCCGAGACCTCGCTGGAACAGATGGCGGTGTTGCCGCCGGTGTTTGACCGCAAGCACGGTTCCGTGACCGCGGCCAACAGCTCGCCGCTCACGGACGGGGGCAGTGCGGTGCTCTTGATGAGTGAGGAGAAGGCCGACGCGCTCGGCTACCGGCCGGTGGCGTGGATCCGGTCGTATGCCGTGGCGGCCGTGGACCCCGGCTGGCAACTGTTGATGGGTCCGGCGATCGCCGTGCCCATGGCGCTCAAGCGGGCCGGGATTGCGTGGAGCGACCTGGGGTTGGTGGAGATGCACGAAGCCTTTGCCGCGCAGGTGCTGAGCAACATCCAGGTGTTCGAATCGAAAACGTGGGCGGAACAGCACCTCGGCCGGAGCGAACCCATCGCACCGGAAGTGAATCGCGAGACGCTCAACGTGATGGGTGGTTCCATCGCGATCGGACACCCGTTTGGAGCGACGGGGGGACGGGTCACGCTCACGCTCGCGAACGAAATGCGCCGCCGCGGCGTCCAGTTTGGTCTCATCTCGGTGTGTGCGGCGGGCGGCATGGGGTTCGCCATGGTGCTGGAGTTGGCATGAGCGCCTTCACGGTGGTGTATCGCGAGGGCGTGGCGCTGGCGACACTGGACTTGCCGGGCGAGCCGGTCAACAAGATTACCCGGGCCGTCCGGGATGAGCTGGAGGCGTTGCTGAGCACGTGGCGGCGGGACGACGCGGTGAAGGCGGTCGTGCTGCAATCCGGGAAGCCGGACACGTTCATCGCGGGTGCTGACATCGAGGAGTTTGTGCGGCTCTCTTCACGCGACGAAGCATTTCAGCTCGTCCGGACAGGGCAGGCACTCATCGAACGCGTGGCAAACCTGGGCAAGCCGGTGGTGGCCGCCATTCACGGCGCCTGTGTTGGCGGTGGACTTGAAGCCGCGCTCGCCTGCACCTACCGTGTCGCCACCGATCACGAGAAAACCAGGCTCGGTCTCCCTGAAGTCCAACTGGGCATTTTGCCGGCCGCGGGCGGATGCCAGCGGTTGCCCCGCCTGATTGGCGTGCGTGAAGCGCTCGACATCATCCTCGCGGGAAAGATTCTTCCCGCGATGCCGGCCTTCCGGCGCGGCATGGTGGACGATCTCGTGCACCCCGCCATTCTCACGGAGGTCGCCATCAAGGCGGCCAAGCGTTTGGCCACCGGGTGGCGGCCGCGGCGACGCGTTGCACCCGGCCTGATGGGCCTGCTGCTCGACCGCAATGCGGTCGGCAGAGCGCTCGTGTACAGTCAGGCGCGCAAACAGGTGATGACGCGCACCGGCGGCCAGTATCCCGGACCGTTGGCAGCGCTGGACGCGGTGGCGCACGGGATGCGGTACGGCATGGAAGCGGGATTAGACACGGAAGCAGCGCTGTTCGCCGAACTCGCCGTCAGCGCCGTGTCGCGCGAACTCGTGCGGATCTTTTTCGCGTCCACCGCACTCAGGAAGGACCGTGGTGCGGAAGCCGAGCCCCGTGAGATAAAGCGCATCGGTGTGGTGGGTGCTGGGTTCATGGGAGCAGGCATTGGCGGGACCGCGGTGGCGCAGGCGAGCGTGGATGTCCGGTTCAAGGATGCGGACCTTGCCGCGGTAGGTCGTGGGTTGAGCGCAGCGCGCAAGATTCTCGACGACCGCCTGAAACGGCGCCGGATGTCGCGCTTCGAGCACAAGCGCCAAGTCGCGTTGCTCTCCGGCGGCACCGACTGGAGCGGGTTCCGCTCAGCCGATCTGGTCATCGAAGCGGTCTTCGAGGACCTGGATGTGAAGCATCAAGTGTTCCGCGACCTGGAAACGGTGACGCGGGCCGATGCGGTGCTGGCCAGCAACACGAGCACGATCCCCATTGCTGACATTGCCCGTGGTACGCGCCACCCGGAGCGAGTGCTCGGCATGCACTTCTTTTCGCCGGTCGAGAAGATGCCACTCCTCGAGGTGATTGCCCATGACGGCACGGCCCCGTGGGCGGTGGCGACGGCGGTCGAAGCGGGCAAGCAGATGGGGAAAACGGTGGTCGTGGTGCGCGATCACCCGGGCTTCTGGGTCAACCGGATCCTGACACCCTACCTGAACGAAGCGGGGCGGCTCGTGATGGAGGGCGTGGACGTCGAGAAGATTGACGCGGTGATGCGCCGGTGGGGATTCCCGGTCGGCCCGGTCACCCTGCTCGATGAGGTGGGGCTCGACGTCGCGGTAAAGGCTGGGGCCGTGATGCATGCCGCCTTTGGCGATCGCCTCGCTCCCGTTGCGGGGCTGGATCGACTGGTGGCTGCAGGTCGGAAAGGCCGCAAGACGGGGAAAGGCTTCTTCCGATACGCCAGGGGCCGCAAGCAAGGTGTGGATACCGCGACACTCGCGATGCTCGGTGTGGCGCCTGCCACGACGCTGGATGATACGACCATTGAAGCACGACTGGTGTGGAGCATGCTGAACGAAGCCGCCATGGCGCTCGACGAGGACGTGGTGCGGTCTGCGCGGGACGGGGACATGGCAGCGGTGTTCGGCATCGGGTTTCCGCCGTTCCGCGGTGGACCATTGCGGTGGCTCGATCACATAGGGCCGGCGGCGTCCATTGAGTTGCTGCGCGCGCTCGCCGACCAGTTTGGTGCACGCTTTCAACCGGCGCCTGTCCTGGAGCGCCTTGTCAACTCCAACTCCCGGTTTCATGCATATCATGCTGCGTAGCTCGTTGCTCTGGCTCTCCGAACGCCAGAGCGTGTTCAGCTTCGTCAAATCCAATGGTTTCGCCCGCAAGTTCGCGTCCCGCTTCGTCGCTGGGGAAAACCTCGACACCGCGATTGCCGCCACGCACGAGATCAACGCCAAGGACATCCCGGTCTCTCTCGACCTCTTGGGCGAGAGTGTGGCGAATCCGACCGAGGCCGCTCGGGCGCGCGATGCCACGATCGCGATGCTTGATCGCGTACGCGCCGAGGGCCTCGCGGCCAACGTGTCCATCAAGCTCACGCAGATGGGTCTGGATATTGACGAGGCCCTGGCCGTCAGGAACACACGGGCCATCCTGGACGCGGCCCGCGGCATCTTCGTGCGCATCGACATGGAGGCGTCGAGCTACGTGGAGCGCACGCTGCGGCTGTTCTACGACGAACTGCATCCGGCGTACGGCGATGCCGTCGGCGTGGTGATCCAGACGATGTTGCGCCGATCAGCCGCCGATGTGGAAGAACTGATTCGACGCAAGGCTCGCGTGCGGCTGGTCAAAGGCGCGTACAAGGAGCCAGCGACTATCGCGTTCCCGGGCAAGAAGGACGTGGATGCCCAGTACGCCGCCGAGGCGCAACGGCTCCTGGCCGACGGCAACTATCCGGCCATTGCCACACACGACGAGCAGTTGATCCAACACGTCATTGCGTATGCGAAGGCCAAGGCGATCGGGCCCGAACGATTCGAGTTCCAGATGCTATATGGCATCCGCCGCGACCTGCAGGAACAGTTGCGTGGGGACGGCTGGAACGTCCGTGTCTATGTGCCGTTCGGGACCGAATGGTACCCGTACCTGATGCGGCGACTGGCCGAGCGGCCCGCCAACATCGCGTTCATCGTGGGCAGCGTGGTGAAGGAAGGCGTGCGTCGGAAATGAAGGACGCGACGTTCGGCGGGTACCTGACGGCGCATGACCGGCCGCCGGCGTTCGAGGGGAGCGATGGGCGTGCCTACTCGGCTGATCTCTGGGTCGCCGAGGCACCGGAGCCCGACGGCCGGTTCGGCGGGGCGTTCATGTTTATTCGATGGACGCCGGCCGGCGATGCGCCGGATGGACATCTTGAGAGTGAGTACCTGGTGTGGGGAACCGACCGCGCGGAGGCCGAGGCGCGGCTCAAGGCCCTGGACCTGCACGCGGTGAAGGCCGCGCTGGATGCCGCAGTGGCGCGGGTACAGGAGTTGGGCGACTGGTAGACCAGGTTGAAGGCGTGGTGCTGACGCGCGGTGGCGGTCGCTATCGCGTACGCACCCTGTCCGGCGACCGTGAGGCCTCGCTGCGGGGGCGCGTGAAAGAGCGCGATGACCATCGCGTGCTCGTGGGGGATCGCGTGCGGCTTGCCGTGGACGGCGAACAGGTCACCATCGAGGAAGTGCTCCCGCGACATTCGGTGCTGCAGCGCCGGAGTCCGGGCCAGAACAAGGGCACGCGCCACATAGCCGCGAACCTCGATCAGGTGATCGTCGTGGGTTCGGCCGCCGACCCGACGTGGGAACCGGCGATGATTGATCGGTTTCTTGCTGTCGCGGAGGTCAATCACCTTCCCGTGCACCTCGTCATCAACAAGATCGACCTGCATCCGGCCTGGGAAGAACTTGCCGCGCCCTACCGCGCCGTGGGATACGATGTGTTCGGTACCAGCACCGTGACGGGTGCGGGTGTGGACACGCTACGGCAGCACCTCGCCGGCCATGTGTCGCTATTCACTGGGCCGACCGGTGTCGGCAAGTCCAGCTTGGGCAACGCGGTGGACCCGAATCTGACGTTGCGAACCGGTGAGGTCAGCGAGCGATCCCGGGCCGGCCGGCACACCACGGTGACCGCCGAGATGCATCCACTGACCGACGGCGGGTTCCTGGTGGATACGCCGGGCTTGCGGGACATCGGGCTCTGGGGTCTCACGCCGCCGGAGGTCGCGAGCGCATTTCCCGAGATCGCGAAGTACGCAGAGGGATGCAAGTTCGATGATTGTCGGCATGACACCGAGCCGGGGTGCGCGGTGCGAGCGGCCGTTGACACTGGTGCCGTGGCCGCATCTCGATATACCTCCTTCCGCCGCCTGCTGGCCGAGGCGCTTGAAGCCGCCCGCTGGTGGGCGTAGCCTTGGGGGCATGAGACAGCTCTCAGTCCCGTTCCGCGGCGAGCGCTACACGACCACAGGCCAGTTGAGCCAACTCCTCAGCCCGCCGTACGATGTGCTCGGTCCGGAGCAGCGGCGGGCCTACGGGGAGCGGCATCCCGCCAATATTGTCCACCTGATTCTTCCCGACGGGACCGAGCAGGCGCGTTATCAGTCGGCGGTCAACGTCCTGAACGACTGGCGCGCGCGCGAGGTTGTGGCGCAAGACGCCGAGCCGGCAGTCTATGTGGTGCAACAGGAGTTTTTGACTCCCGACGGCGTCGCGCATGTTCGGTCGGGGGTCATCGCGGCGGTTGCGGCGGAACCGTACGAGGGGGGTCGGGTGCGCCCGCATGAACGCACGCATCGGGGGCCCAAGGAAGACCGACTGGCCTTGCTCACCGCGACGCGGGTGCAGAGTGAAGCCATCTTTCTGATCGCTCGCGACGAGCGCGGCCACCTGCGGCGGCGGATCGAGGGCGTCACCAGGCACGAGCCGCACGCCGTCGCCGCGTTGGATGACGTGTTGATTCGGCTGTGGTGGGTGCGCGGCGTGCAGGCGGAGGAGATTGCCCGCGCCACCGGCGACACACTGTACATCGCCGACGGGCACCATCGCTATGAGACCGCAACAACGGCGGGCACGGCCGACCCCGCCGCCGCTCGCCTGCCGGCGCTGATTGTGCCCGCAGGGGATCCGGGTCTGGTCGTCCTGCCGACCCATCGCCTCGTGCGCGGCGCGTCGCCGGAGGTGGAAGCCGTGCGGACCATGCTGGCTCGCCACTTCACCGTGGAGGAGCGTGACGCCGAGTGGGCTTCTGCGAAGCTTGCGCGTGACCTGGAAGGGCCGGATGTCCGGTGTGCTGTTCTGGTCGCTGGGCGATTGCTGGTTGGCCGTGCGCCGGCGGCTGGACGTCTCGCGATTGCCGTCATTGAAGCGGCGGTGGTGGAGCCACTCAAGGCGATGACCGGTGGCACGGTGGGCTACACGCCGGACGTGGGCACGCTTCTGACCGCGCACGCCGAGGGGGCGATCGGGGTCCTGGTACCGGCGACACCGCTGGACGCCGTGCTGGCGACGGCCGATCAGGGCGGCGTGATGCCACCCAAATCCACGTACTTTCAACCGAAGGTGCCGAGCGGTCTGGTGTGGATGCCGCTCGCGCAAGACTCCGCATGACCCCACGTCCCCGCCAGCGCATTCTCGACAACCTTGACACCGTGTACCGCGAGGCCTATGACAAGGCGCGCGAACTGAACGATGCCGGTCGGATGCAGGAACTCGACGCGTCCTACCAACGTGAACAACTGCTGCTTGAGGTCCTGCTCGACATTCGGGACGGGCTGTACACCTTGGGGGAGGCGCCGGACTCCTCGTCGGCGCTCGAGAAGATCAGCCAACTGAGGAAACTGATTCGGCGGTGAGCGGATGACACGTTACGTGTGGGCGATCGCGCTATGGGCGGGCATGGTTCCCGCCGCCAATGGGCAGGCGCGGTCCAATTACGAAGAACTGCAGATTCTTTCGGGTGTGCTGAACCACGTCCGGCTCAACTACGTGGACTCGGTGACCTACGGCGACATGGTGCGTGCTGCGGTCGCCGGTCTGCTCCGATCCCTCGATCCCCACAGTCACTATTTCTCGCGCGCGGACTTCGAGCGGCGCTCCGCCCTCGAGCGCGGCGAGCTGGGCACCATCGGTGTCCACATCGAGATCGTGGATGGACGGGCGACGGTTGCCTCGGTGATGCCCGGTGGGCCGGCCGCCGACCGCGGGGTGCAGGCGGGAGACCGTCTGGCTGCGATTGATGATACGTCCGTCGCTGGGCTCGACGCATCCGGGGTCACGTTGCGACTCGCGGGACGTGACGGTTCGCATGTGCGCCTGGAACTGGAACGCGGCCCGCGCCTGGAGCCGCGGACCGTGCGGGCGCGCGTGCGGCGGACCCGGCGCGATCCCGCGCTGGTCCCGGTGGCCGAGATGGTGGATGACAGCACGGGGTATGTCGTGCTCATCGAGTTCGGGACAGGAGCCGCGCAGGAGCTCAATCGGGCGGTTCGCCGACTCGAGGGTCGCCGGATGCGTCGCCTGATTCTGGACCTGCGGCAGAATCCGGGGGGTCGCGTCGTCGAGTCGGTGGATATTGCCTCGCTGTTCTTTCCGCGGAACACGGTGGTGTTCCGTGTGGACGGGCGGAAGAGCGACTTGCAGGAAGAATTCACCACATCGCGCGATGGCCGTTTCCGCAACCTGCCGCTCGTGGTTCTCCTGGACGAGGGGAGTGCCAGTGCCTCCGAAGCCCTGGCCGCGTCGCTGCAGGATCACGATCGTGCGGTACTCATCGGGCGACGGTCCTTCGGGAAGGCGCTGATGCAGATCCCCCTGATCCTGCAGAATGGCGATGTGGTGCAGCTCACGGTGGGTCGCATCTTCTCGCCCTCCGGGCGACTGATTCAGCGGCGGTACCAAGGGGTCACGGTCGAGCAGTACCGGGCGTTCGCCGGACGAGGCGGTGCGGCGGAAGACACCGTGGACCTGTACCGCACGACGGGAGGTCGTACGGTGCGCGGTGGTGGTGGTGTGGTCCCTGACCTGGAGGTGCTCGTCCACGATTCTCTGCCACCCTGGTTCGCGGTGGCCGCAGATTCGGGTTTCGACCTGCAGGTGGCGGACAGTATCGCCCACACGTTGCCAGCGGCTCCGGATGGGGCATGGGCGTGGCGCGACAACGTACAGGCCGCCACCCTGGACGCGTTTCTTTCGGTGGTGGGCGGGCGTCTGGGTGTGCGGTCTGAGCCCAGTCCCACCGAGCGCCGGGCCATGGCCGCGCGCCTCATGAGCCGTGCCGCGCTCGTGCGCTGGGGCCGTGAGGTGTGGCAACGTCTGATGCTGGCGGGCGACCCGGACGTGCAGACCGCGCGTGAGGCGTTCAGCCGGCTCCCGGCCCTGCTGGCCGCACCCGGCAACTAGCGGCTATTTTCCGCCCCATGGCTACACGCACCCGGACTCCCAAAGCCCCGCCCCGTCGGTCAGCGGCCACCCAGCTTCCCAAGAGCGACCTTTTGGAACTCTACCGGCTGATGCTGCTGAGTCGGCGCCTTGACGACAAGGAGATACAGCTCAAGCGCCAGAACAAGATCTTCTTCCAGATATCCGGTGCCGGCCACGAAGGTGTCCTGGTGCCTGCGGGCATGGTGCTCAAGGCCCGGCACGACTGGTTCTATCCCTACTATCGCGATCGCGGGCTGTGTCTGGCCCTCGGCATGACGCCCACGGAAATGCTGCTGTCGGCTGTCGCGGCGGCTGACGATCCCAATTCTGGTGGCCGGCAGATGCCCTCGCACTGGGGGCACAAGGACCTCAACATCGTGAGCTCGTCGAGCCCGACCGGAACGCAATTCCTGCACGCCGTGGGGTGCGCTGAAGCATGGCTCCGCTCGAGCCGCATTGCGGGGACCGGCGTCCAGGCGGAGTCCGACGAGGTTGTTTTCGTCTCGGCGGGCGAGGGCACCACCAGTGAAGGGGAGTTCTGGGAAGCGATCAGTTCGGCCAGCAACCTCAAGTTGCCGGTGCTGTTCCTCATCGAGGACAACGGCTACGCGATCTCGGTACCCGTCGAAGTGAACACGCCTGGTGGCTCGATCTCCGCGTTGGTCAAGAACTTCCCGGACCTCTACGTCGAGGAAGTGGACGGGTGCGACCCGCTGGCGGCGTACGACGCGTTGAGCCGGGCGGTGGCCTATTGTCGCGCGCGCAAGGGTCCGGCGCTCGTGCATGCGCACGTCATTCGCCCGTACTCCCACTCGTTGTCGGACGATGAGATCCTCTATCGGCCAGAGGATGAGCGTGCCGCGGAGGCGGCGCGCGACCCGCTCATCACGTTTTCGCGGTACCTGTTGGACGAGGGCCTGGCCACGGAGACCGAGTTCGAGGCCATTCGGAAGCGCGTGGACGAGGACGTCGAGTTGGCCTCGGAGATCGCGCTCGCCGCGCCGCAGCCCGCCATCGACACGATCTACGATCACGTCTATTCGCCCGACGTGGATCCGACTGCCGAGCAGTTCGACACGGAAGACGATCCGCACTTCGAGGGCGAGCCCACCACGATGGTGGACCTGCTGAACAAGTGCATGGAAGACGAGATGCGGCGTGATCAGCGCATCCTGGTGTTTGGCGAGGACGTGGCCGACGTGTCGCGCGAGGAGCATCTCGACAAGGTGAAGGGCAAGGGTGGGGTGTTCAAGGTGACGTGGGGCCTGCAGAAGAAGTTTGGCGGCGATCGCGTGTACAACTCGCCACTGGCCGAAGCCAATATCGTGGGGCGTGCGGTCGGGCTCGCCACCCGCGGCATGAAGCCGGTGGTCGAGATCCAGTTCTTCGACTACATCTGGCCCGCCTACCACCAGATCCGCAACGAGCTGGCGCTGCTGCGTTGGCGTTCGAACGGTGCCTTCAGCGCGCCGGTGGTCATTCGCGTGACGTATGGCGGGTACTTGAAAGGCGGGTCCATCTATCATTCGCAAACGGGTGCGGCGGTCTACACCGGCATCCCCGGCCTGCGGGTGGTGTGCCCGAGCACGGCGCTCGACGCCAACGGCCTGCTGCGGACGGCCATCCGCTGCGAAGATCCCGTCCTGTTCCTCGAACACAAGCACCTGTACCGGCAGACCTACAACAAGGGATCCTATCCCGGCCCGAATTTCATGATCCCCTTCGGCAAGGCCAACGTGGTGCGTGAAGGGACGGATCTGACGCTCATCACGTACGGCGCGGTGGTCCAGCGGGCGTTGGTGGCGGCCAGGGAAGTGGCCGAGACCGATGGCCTGTCCGTCGAGGTGATTGACCTCCGTTCGCTCAATCCGGTGGACTGGGAGACCATCGGCGCCTCGGTGCGCAAGACCAACAAGGTGATCGTGGCCTACGAGGATTCGTTGTCGTGGGGTTACGGGTCGGAAATCGTCGCGAAGATTGCCGACGAGCATTTCGCGTGGCTGGACGCGCCGGTCAAGCGCATTGCGGCGACGGACACGTTTGTCGCGTATGCACCGGAGCTGGAAGACGTCATCCTGCCCCAGGCGCCGGGCATTGCCCAGGCGATGCGGGACTTGGCCCGCTTCTAGGCGGGAGTCGTCAGGGGCGGCGCAGCTCGCCGGCCGCCTCGATGGCGGCCTCGATGTCGAACGACAGCGCCCGCGCCTGCTGCGTGGCGCTGGTCAGGTCTTCGAGCACGGCAGCGATGCCCGCCGAGCGCAGGCGCAGCAGGTCAAACCGCACGTTCTGCACCGCCAGCACGCACGCCTCGAACTGCGACTCGATCTGCCGACGGCGCTCGGCCAGCTCGCGCAAGCTCGTGCGCTGGCGCTCGAGCAGATCAATCCGTCGGTCCCCTTCCCCGTTGGCGTCGGCATCGCGGCGCAACTCGTCAATACGCCCGTCGAGCCGTTCCACATCGTCCGCGCGCACTTCGTCCATCTGGACCAATGTGCGCGCGAGATCCTGGGCCTTCGCCGTCAGGCCGTCTACTGTGCCACCGATCTCTGGAAGCATCCCACGTTCCGAATCCGGCAGCCGAGCCACGATCTGGTGAATACCCTGGCGGTCCCGATCCACCTGCCGCAGCTGCTCGGCGAAACGCCCGAACTCCGCGCCATCAATCGTTGCCATAGGAGCGGGCGCCGCGGCGCCTGGCGGGGTGCGCGGAGTGCGGAGTGCCGACCTGCCGGGGTTCCGTGCTTCCACGGCGTCGGGAGCCGGCGGCCGATTGAGCACGTCGCGCCAGCTGTAGCCCGAGGTCCAGAGCGCAGTGTACTTCTTCCCTATGCCGAAGCCCCAGAAAGCCGTCGGAAACAGGAACCAGGGAAACTCCAGGCCCGGCGCCACGATGTTGAGCAGCATCAGGAAGCTCACCGTCGAGACGTACGACGCCGCCTCGCCGCGAAACTTTGTGATCATCGCGGGCTCGCCGTTCGTGGGCGTCCGCGCGACTCCGCCGGTGGCCACGTCATCGCGATCGCGTCGCCCGGGACTGCGTGGGCGCGGTGCCATCGGCTCGAGGGCGCGTCCCCGCGACTCTCGGCGCGGCTGCGCGACCGGTGCCGAGCGACGGTACGGCGTCACGGTGCGGGTCTCGAGCGCTCGCCGAAGGGATTCTGCGGTAGGCCAGCGCGCCGACGGGTCTTTCTCCAGGCACCGCTGGATGGAGCTCGCGAGGTCGTCGGACACATCGGGCCGGAGGTCGCGCACATCAGGCGCCATCTCCGTGATCTGCTTCATCAGGATGCCCGGCACTGTGGGCGCGTTGAACGGCAGTTCGCCGGTCAGCGCCTCGTACGCGACGACTCCCAGCGCGTAGAGGTCACTGCGCGCGTCAATGTCGCGCTCGCCTGCGGCCTGTTCGGGGCTCATGTAATGCGGGGTGCCGATGGCGACCCCGGTCCCCGTGAGCGCGCCCGGAGAAATCTCCGAAAGCGCCTTCGCGATTCCGAAGTCCGTGACCATGACCCGGCGCCGCGTTCCCTCGAGCAGCACATTGTCCGGCTTGATATCGCGGTGCACGACGCCCATGGCATGGGCCATGCCCAATGCGTCGGCGGTTTCCTTCATGATGCGGCGGACTTCTTCGGTGGGCAGGCGACCGCGGCGTCGCAAACGCTGCCCGAGCGATTCGCCGTCCACGAAGCCCATGACGAAATACACCAAACCACCCTCGTCACCGACCGCGTGGATGGGTACAATGTGCGGGTGGCTCAGCCGGGCGGCGGTCTGGGCCTCGCGGATAAAGCGTGTGCGGATCTCTTCGCGGTAGGCCAGCTCCGGCGGCAGGACCTTGATAGCGACCCGGCGCTTGAGCTTCAAGTCGCGCGCGACGAACACCACCCCCATGCCACCACGGCCAATTTCCCCCTCGAGGACGTACGCCCCTTCCAGGACGGCCGCGAGGCGCTCAGCAAGTGGGTTGTCCTGCAACTGCGGTTCGTCCATGAATGCCGGTGTTGGGAGGTCGGCTATACATTAAGTCTCGTCCCCGAGGCCGTGCAACCCGCGTTTTCCCGACCACGGAGCCCAAGGCTATGCGTTGGATCACCGACGATCAGGGTCGACGCTGGAGCGCGGAGCGATGGGGCGGACCTCTGGCATGGTCCCTACGCGGGGTCGCCCCGGCAGTTTCCCGGAACCTCAGGACATTTATCCGGTTTGAATGTGAATCGGATCGCACTGAGCCCGATCGGGAAATCAAGACCCGCGCGGGCCTCCTGGATCAGGCTTCTGATGCGGACCTTCGGACGCTCTTGAACGCCGCTCCGCGAGCCACAACTTGATTTCAGGCCGTTTTGGCAGGGTTTGGTGGCATGGATGGTGCGCTCTACAGCTAAACAGCCAATTTTCATGGAGATTCTCACATGTCTGATACCCCACGGGAGCCCCAGCCAGAGCGACTTCGGCTGCCGGTGTTGCCGTTGCGCGAGGTGGTGCTCTTCCCGGGCGTTACTACGCCCATTGGGGCCGGTCGGCCCGGCACCCTGCGCGCCATCGAAGCGTCCCTCAAGCGAGAAGACCGTCTGATCTTCGCTGTCTGCCAGCGCGAAAACAGTGACCAAGTCAATGCTGAGGTGCTCTACACGACGGGAACTATCGCCAAGATCGGTCAGGTGCAGCGCGGCTTGGGCGGGGTCCAGTTGCTGCTCCACGGTGAAGAGCGCGGCACGGTGCTCCAGTACTCGGAGGTCGAAGGTCATCTTGAAGCCGTGGTGCATGCAGCGCCGGACCTTCCGGCGATTGACCCCGCGGATCCCGCGTTCCAGGCCCTGCACAAGGAAGTGCGCGAACGCGCGGCCGAGTTAGGCCAGAAGGCGGGTCTGGACGAGCAGGTCGTGGACCAGGTGCTTGATGGTGTTACAGATCCAGGGAAGTTCTCGGATCTCGTCGCGGGCTACCTCGAGATCAAGCCCAAGGAGCGGCAGGGTCTGCTCGAGACGTTTGCGGTTGAAGAGCGTCTGCGTCGGTTGCTCGTGCACGTCCAGCGGCAGATCGAAATGCTCGATGCCCAGGAAGACATCAAGTCCAAGGTGCAGGAGGAGCTGGGCGAGCGGCAGCGCGAGATGTTCCTGCGCGAGCAAATGAAGGCGATTCGGAAGGAGCTGGGCGAAGAAGACGATGACAACTCACTCGACGAGTTGCGTGAACGCCTGGCCGCGCTCGACCTGCCGGAAGAGTCCCGCAAGGAAGTGGACCGTGAGCTCAGTCGCTTGTCGCGTGCGGCGCGCGAATCCATGGAAGCGCAGGTCATTCGCACGTTCCTCGAGACCGTGGCGGAGCTGCCATGGAATACGCGCAGTGACGAGCACCTCGACCTGAAGCGCGCGGCCGAGATCCTCGATGAGGATCACTTCGGCTTGCCCGAGGTGAAGGATCGTGTGCTGGAGTTCCTGGCCGTGCGGCAACTGAAGGCGAGCGGTAAAGGGGAAGAGGGGAAGAGTGAAAGCGTTGAGGAGGTGGTGCCGGGCAACGTGGATGACCGCGCCAAGGGATCCATCCTGCTGTTCGCGGGCCCGCCTGGCGTCGGGAAGACGTCCATCGCCAAGTCCATCGCCCGCGCGATGGGCCGCGAGTATGTGCGCATCTCGCTGGGCGGCGCGCGTGACGAAGCGGACATTCGCGGTCACCGCCGTACCTATGTCGGCGCGATGCCCGGTCGGATCATTCAGGGCATGAAGAAGGTGGGAGTGAAGAATCCCGTCTTCCTGCTCGACGAAGTGGACAAGCTCGGCGTGTCGTTTCAGGGCGATCCGTCGGCGGCGCTGCTCGAAGTGCTGGATCCGGCGCAGAACGACTCGTTCACCGACCATTACCTCGGCATGCCATTTGACCTCTCTGAGGTGTTGTTCATCGCGACGGCCAACTTCCTGCAGAACATTCCTGGGCCATTGCTCGATCGTATGGAGCTGGTGGAGTTCTCGGGCTATACCGAACGCGAAAAGCTCAACATTGCAACTCGCTACCTGGTGCCGCGCCAGCGGCAGGAAGCCGGACTCGGCGAAGGTCAGCTCACCATCACGGAGCCTGCCCTGCAGACCGTGATCAGCGGCTACACGCGTGAGGCTGGAGTCCGACAGCTGGAACGCGAGCTGGGCAAGCTCGGGCGCAAGGTGGCGCGCCGGATTGCTGCCGGTGAGGCCACGACCGTCGAGGTGACCGAAGAAACGGTGACGACGCTGCTCGGACGCGCGAAGGTGCATCCCGAGCGCGCCGCCCGCGAAGACCAGATGGGCACCGCCACGGGCATGTACTACACGCCGGTGGGCGGCGACATCATGTTCGTGGAAGCGAGCGTGATGCCGGGGAAAGGCGATCTCGTACTGACAGGCCAGCTGGGCGACGTGATGAAGGAGTCCGCTCGCGCGGCGTTGACCTTTGCCAAGACGCACGCGGACGAGCTGGGGATCGCGCCACAGCGGTTTGAACAGAAGGACATCCATGTCCACGTGCCCGCCGGCGCTATCCCGAAGGACGGACCTTCGGCCGGTATCACGATGGCGACCGCACTGGTCAGTGCGCTCGCGCGCGTGCCCGCACGTCACGACGTGGCCATGACGGGGGAGGTGACCCTTTCTGGTCGCGTGTTGCCGATTGGTGGCTTGAAAGAAAAGGTGCTTGGGGCGCTGCGGGCGGGCATCACCGAGGTCGTGATTCCCAAGGAGAACCTCGGGGACCTGGATGATCTGCAGGAGTCCGAGCGGGCGCGCCTCATCGTACACGCCGTGGAGTTCCTGAGCGAGGTGTTGGACGCGGCACTCCGCCGGCCGGAAGGGGCGGCGTTGCCGCCGAAAGCGACCGTGGGCTAGCGCGTTACCAGGCGAGCGTTCTGAGCAGGGTATCAACGGCGCCGTCGAGCCACGCATCCCGCGGGCCGGCGGCGCCGTTCATTGCATGCCAGCCAGCACAAAGCACCACGGCCTGTCGAGCGACACGGTCCGGGTCGGCACTGTCACGGAAGTATCCGAGCCCCTGCCCTGCGGAGATCGCCGTGCGCACTGGCCGCTCGATGGCGGCGAGAAGGTCCTTGGCGGCCTTGGGGTCGGTGGCGGGATCGAACAGGGCGCAACGGGCGGTAGGGTTGGCGTCAAGCCAGCGAAGAATGCTGGAAACGGCGGTACGGAGCTGTTCGGTGGCGGGGGCCGAGGTGGTCGTTTGCGACCGTTGGGGTGGCGACCCCCGTTCAACCATGGCGTCGAACAGACCGCGCTTCGTGCCAAAGTAGTAGAAGATGAGCTGTTTGTTGACCCCGGCACGCCGCGCAATAGCATCGACTCGTGATCCCGCAAACCCTTTATTACCAAACTCTTGCGTTGCAGCATCAAGCAAGGCTTCTCGGCGGTCCATATCGGTGGCCATATCAACCAACTAGTTGATTGATAGCGAGCCGTGTAGTCACGAGCAGTGTCGGATCCGAGAACCAATGCCCGTGAGCCCCGTCCCCGGCCAAGCCGATGAGTCCGGCGGTTTCGCACCAGAAGAGGACGGCTTGAGCCGGCACGTGGTCGGACGCGGCCTCGGTGGCCTGCAGTCGGGTGTCGGCGCCGTCCACTTCCCGCTTGCGCCAGACGGGCTGCAGCGCGTCCAGGAGGGCTTGCGGCGCCACGCACAGCACGTCACCCGCTGCCCGGCCCGCCCATCGCGTGATGACCTCCATGAGTCCGCGTTCACCCGACACCGCGACGATGGCATCGTCGCCGGTCGCGCCACGGCCGAGGATTTCTCGCTCGAGTCGAGCGAGCCGGTCGGCGGCACCGCTCGCGATGCGGGCGAGAAGCGCCTCGGGTTTGACGGCGCGAAAGCGCTGTGGGTTGTCGTCGATGAGCGTTGCGGCGCCTTTGGTGACCAGGCTATTCAGGGCTTGGTAGGCGTTGGCGCGTGCCATGCCGATGTCCTTGGCGACGGCGTAGCCCGATGCAGGGCCCAAGTTGAGCAACGCATCATAGACCAGCGTTTCCGTAGGAGTGAACCCGAACGGGGTAAGGTCGATCGCGGACATGGGAGTAGTATGGGACACTACTCCCAAAAATCAAGTCAGGTCATACGTATGCGAGCTGCCACCCCGCCAGTTTAGCGATATGGGCGAGCCGGAACGTGACGTCGGCTTGGCGGTGCTCGAGGGTCTTGCCGTCGGTTTCGAGCGGGAACCAGAAATCGGCCAGGCGAGATGGGCTCTTGGGCAAGGAGCGCAGGTTCTTGGGTGCCCAGACGCCGTGCTCGTCGCACTCTGACAGGGTGTGGTGCAGCACCTTCTGTGCGGCTTCGGATGTGTGGAGCATCTGCAACCGCGCAAGCAACTCGATCCAGTACAGCGCGAGGGGCAGGTCGGCCGTGGTGTTGCCACGCGCCACTTCAATCGGGTTGCCCAGCAAATGAAACTGCGGCGGGATGACCTTCTTGCCCACCGCCATCACCCACTTCTTCTTGGGCGCCGGCTGCGCGAGGAAATGGCACAGCCGCTCGACGAAGCCCGCGCGCTCGCGTTGCAGATTCGGCATGTAGGCGAACATCGCGACCGAGAAGATGGTGGGCGGGCAGGCCGCCGGGTCGAGGACAAACCGGCTGCCGACCTTGACCACTGGCTTCTCGGACAACTCGCTACGCAGGAAGGCGCTGACATCAGAGGCAATCTTGTGCGCGGCGCCGCGCACACGGGGATCTTCAATCAGACCCGCGTTGGCCAGCGCTGCCGCCGCACCTTCGCGAAACAGGTTCCGGGCGTACATCACGAGATGAGGGTTACGCTTGGCCGCCGCCTTGTGCTCAAAAAGCAGTTCGGGATCGTCGTCGCGCGAGAGTTCGCGATAAAAGATCCGTTCGACCAGGCGGAACGCGCGGTCGCCACGCGGCGCGCCGAGTTCCATCAAGTGGCGATATTGGGCCACAGTGCCGACATCCTTGATGCCCGTCGCCCTGTTGGCGGCGATGCCGAGCAGGTTGTCGCCCCACGTTCCGTTCTTCCGTTGCTTTTTGAGCGTCTGGAGTACGGACTTCGAGGCGATGACGTCGGCCCGGAGCGCTGCGAGGTCGGCCTCGGAGGCCGCGCCCTTGGGCAGGATGTCTGTGACGGTCCGCAACTTGATCGAAGCGGAGGCATGTTCCTTGAGCCAGCTCACGGGAACACGGTGGGTGGTCGGCAACTCCAGCAACTCGCCCCCCAGATGGAGATTCGGCAGGGAAAAGACGGGGGAAAGTAGCGGAAATGCCGCGGCTGTGCCAGATGTAACGGTCTTGATGTATGGAACCTTACGTCAACACCTTGTCAGGTGGATGGCGGGCTCCCCAACTCCGCGTTCGCTGGCAAGAATCAGGAGCTCATCGGCCAGAAAATCGATGGCTTCGCCCTGGGCCTCCCGGGGCCCGATGAAGCAGGGCTGTCCGTCAGGGATCCACTGGCCGGCTTCAATCCGGTAGAAATAGATCTCGGTGTACGTCTTGACCACCGCCTGTCGGCCGTCTGGATGGATTGATGCGGCGGTGACCCACCGTCCCAACATCCGCTGGGGGATGATGGCGAGGGTGTCCCGCGGAACGGCGACCGCAGAGTCGGCCATCAGCTCCGCCCGGGTGAGGACATAGCGCAGGATCGGGCCGGTGCGGCCCTTGGTCACGATCGAAACGTTGCCCTGCGGGTCAACGGCCAGACCCTCGGCGTCGTGGGGACGATCGGCGTAGCGCACGCGCACGCTATGCGCCGGCCCGATGGTGCGTGCCGAGTCGCCGGGCCTGGTTGGATCAGGTTCCTCGACGAAATACAGGATCACCCGCGTCCTGGTCTCGAGGTTATCGCCGATATCCCCCAGGATGAGGCAGGTCCGGGTCAGGTCCCATGGGCAGGGACCGAGGGTTATGTCTTCCCAATCCACCGCGCGTGCCCCTTGGATGTCGAACGTGGCAACCAACTCGCCCGTCTGGCGCACCGCATGGACGCGTGGCAGGTCGCCCGAATCATCATGGACCCAGAAAATGCCGGCATACTGGCGACTCACCGAGATGCCCGAGGCCTCGTCAATGGGCAACGTGCCGACGCGCTCCCAGTGGGATGGAATCCGGGACTGCGCGGCCACCGGGGCCGCCAAGGCGAGGCACAGGGTCAGCAATCGCATGGCAGGGAATGGTAAGCCCGAGCTTGATTGGCGACCACCCTGCGGTGACATTTCACGTCCATGATTGAAAGTCTCAAGACCCGCGCTGTCACGCCGCGTCCCAGTCACGTCACGTTTCGTGGTCGGGTGCTGTTTCTGGTTGATGACGCTGACCTGATCCGCCGTCAACTGGAGGGCGAAGATCTCGCGTTCCCGCCCGCGGCACCGCTGCGCGATAATATCTCGACCGACGAGATCACCCCCGCCTACATCTGTTATTACTACGACGAGACCCTGGGAGACTTCCCCTATCTTGGGCTCAAGGCCGGGGGCCAGTTTCCGATTACGCGCGGCAGCGTGCGCCAGGGCGGATTTGTCTGTTCGGTGAGCGGCAAGCGGCGCGGCAAAGGATCCTCGCGCGAGCAGTCGCCCTATGCGGAGAGGTGCGCGGGCATCCAGCTGGTGATTGCCGAGAACATCGAGCGGATCTACAAGGAGAACTGCCAGAACCTCGGCCTGCTCGCGAGTACGGACGTGGGGTTGATCGCGCGGGTGCGGGCCGGCGAGGCCATTCCGCTCAGCGCGTTTACCGATGGGGAAGGGGACATCACGGGCGGCATTATCGAGTACGGGGGCCTGTTCCAGTACAACGTGGCGCGCCTGCAAGGGAAGGTGCAGGTGCCGGCCCCGACGAGCGCGATGCGTCCGTTGACCCTGGCCGAAAAGATCCTCGCGCGACATTGGGTCGCGGACTTGGCGACGAATGCCGTGGGCGTGCGGGCGGTGGTCCCGGGGGACGAGGGGTTCGTACGTACGGACATCCGGTTTAGCCACGAGTACGTGACACCCATGTCGGCGATCCTCTGGCGCGACTATGTCGGCGAGCACGAGAGGGTGGTGGACCCGGAATCCATATTCTTCTTCCGCGATCATCTCACGTTCCTTGAGCTCGCGATGACGGACGAGCGCAAGGCCGACGGGTTGCTGGATGTGGCGCTCGAGCTCAAGGCCAAGCAGGAGTCCTTTGCGGCGGAGCAGGGGATCCGGCTCTATGGCGAACTCAAGCGCGGGTTGGGTCACATGGGGGTGCCGGTCGGCAGCGAAGCGATCTGTCACTCGAAGATTCTCGAATCCCACGCGCTGCCGGGGCACTTGATCATCGGGTCAGACTCGCATACGCCGCATGCGGGGGCGATGGGTGCGCTTGCCTTTGGTGTGGGCACCACCGCCATCTTCAACTCGTGGCTCACGAAGGACGTGCGGGTTACGGTTCCCAAGTCCGTCCTGATCAAGGTGGATGGTACGCCGGCCCCGGGGATCACCGCGAAGGATTTCATGCTCCACATCCTGCGGCAACCGTACGTGCGGGATGGTCGCGCGATTGGCAAGATCGTCGAGTACGCGGGTTCAGCGGTCGAAGCGCTCGACATTGACGAGCGGGCCACGATGACAAACATGGCGGCCGAGGTCGGTGCGTTCACGGGCATCATCAAGCCCGACGAGAAGGCGGTGCAGTTCCTGGTGCGAGAGCGCGGTGCGGATGCCGTGGCGATGCGGGCGCTGCTGGACGGTCTGTATTCGGACGCGGGTGCCGAGTACGAAGAAGTCATCGCGCTTGATGCGTCCACGCTCAAGCCGTTGGTGGCGTTGCCGGGCGATCCCGGCAATGGCATCGCGATCGACGATCTGGACGGGCAGATCCGGATAGACATCGCGTATGCCGGTAGTTGCACGGCCGGCAAGAAGAGCGACATGGACATGTACGCTGCGGTGTTCCAGGACGCGCTGGACCAGGGGCGCAAGGTGGCGGATGGGGTGCAGTGCTTCGTGCAGGTCGGCTCGCAAGAGGTGAAACGCTATTGTGAAGAACAGGGGTACCTGGAGGTCTTCAGGAAGGTGGGTGCCCAGTTTATTGAGCCCAGTTGTGGAGCGTGCATCAACGCGGGGCCCGGTGTGTCGTACTCCAAGGACACCGTGACGATCTCCGCGATCAACCGGAATTTCCCGGGCCGGTCTGGGCCGGGTCAGCTGTATCTCGCCTCTCCCTATACCACCGCCGCAAGCGCAATTGCAGGCTACATAACGGCTTGGGTGCCTGGACGTGTCGTAGTAACCTGAAAGCTTGGTTTACTGGTTACGGCATTATTTCGTGGATTTGCAGGGCCCTGCTCAAGGCCGCGCGAAACGCCGCCGGTTGGTAGTTCCCGCTCGCGTTCCACATCACCCAATCAAGAATCCCCAACTCTTCGCCGGCCCGAATCTGCTCGCGAATCTCGTGGGGGCCGTACCGCACACCGTAGATCGTAAACGACTGCAGGTACGGTCGTATCCGCGCCGCCCTGGGCAGGCGTGCGTTGCGGGCCAAACCGTCTTCCAGCGCTCTGCGAACCGTCTGGTAGGGTTCCCGGTTGGGCAGCGGGATGCCGTATTCGCCGCGCCGATAGTGGCTCGGGTACACCATGGGCAGGAGAACATCGGCCAGGGGTGAGAGGTCATCCCAGGCTTGGCCGATGCCCAGGTCCCAGTCACCGCTGGTGGTCAGGCCAAACACATCGAGTGTGAACGGCACGCCGAGGGGCTGCAGGCGGTCGCGCAACAGCGTGACGTTGCGGCGAATGGCCGCGCGCTTGCTCTCGCCGTCCCTCCGGGCGGGATGGACGGTGCGGCGCAGCCGCGCGGGCGGCTCGTCGGGGAAGCGCACGTAATCAAACTGGACCTCCTCGAACCCCAGCAGCACGGCTTCCTCGGCCAGCTGGGCGGCATAGATCCACACCGAATCGTTGTAGGCATCCACCCATGGCTGGTTAAGGCCGTCGCGCCACAATCCGCCCCGGTCGTCGTGAATGGCCCAGTCGGGCTTGCCGCGGGCGAGCAACGGATCGTAGGCGATCACAATGCGGGCGATGGTGTGGATGCCGCGGTCGTGCAGCAACGCCAGGCGACTGCGAATATCCCGCGTGCTCGGCGCACGGTTGGCGCCGATTTCCACAGCGGTGGGCACTGTCGAGACATACGTCAGTTCGCCGGTCACGTCCTTCACGTCAATAACAAACGCGTTGATCTCCGTGGTGTCGGCGAGTGCCATCAACGGAAACAGGCGCTGGCCGCCGAACACCCACCGGTTGAGGTAGATGCCACGGACCACCGCCGGTGGCTCACCGATGGGGGGCGGGGGGAGGTGGATGGCCTCGAGCCCGGATGGAAGAATCTCGGCCAGGTAGTTGGGGCGGGTGTCGCTGTGGTGGGCCTGCGCGGCCATCTGGAGCGGGCCGGCGAGAGCCAGCACCGGGGCCACGCGCAAGGCGCATCGTGCAAGTCGGGACATGCTGGGGAACGTAGCCGGATGGGTGGTGGTGTGGAATCGGGATGACGGCCCTCGCCAGATATCCCTGCATTGCCGCGTGGGCTTTCTCGCCCCTTGGTGGCTGAGTGTCATGCGGGGTTGCGCGAGGTCCCGCCTTCGGGGGCGCGGTTTCCGGTCCGCTGGACCTGCTCCACGGACTCCTGATCAGGCGGCGAAGGATTGCAGGGTTCTCGGGCGGGGCGTAGAACGGGTTGGCAGCACAATAGCAAGTTAGCCGGACGAACAAAACGAGGGAGACGACGAAGGATGAACCAGGCTAGTCGGCGCATGGCGCTTCTTTTCCTTAATCCTACCAGCATCGGCTGCCCTTTCCGCCAGCGGCCGCGCCTCCCGCCCTTGGGCGTGGGCTGCGGACGATTGCGGGGTTGTCTGGTGGGGCGTAGAAGGTGCTGGCAACACATTTACGAGTTGGGCAGACAAGGGGCGGAGTGGAACCTTAAGCGTGTCTCAAGTCTTTCCCTCGCATGCGGTCTGGCGCTGACTGAACTCGTGGCTATGAGCGACGGGCTGTTACCAGTTTACCAGCGCCTTGACCCAGCGCACCTGCTGCACATAACGGCTACCGAACCGGGCGGTTCCAGCACGGGATCACGGTACGTACAGATGGAGCGGAAACCATGGCACCACAAGACTCGCAGATCGATCTCTACCAGGCTCTCGCGCGTCAGCTCCGCGCAGATTCGATCCGGTGCTCGACCGCGGCCGGCTCCGGCCATCCCACCTCCTCGCTCTCCGCGGCCGATCTGATATCGGTCCTGCTTGCCGGGCATCTCCGCTACGACTGGTCAAAGCCCGCCCATCCCGCGAACGACCACCTCGTCTTCAGCAAGGGCCACGCGTCGCCGCTGAATTACGCGCTCTTCCGCGCGGCCGGCGCGATTGACGACGAGGAGTTGATGACCTATCGCCAGTTCGGTAGCCGTCTCGCAGGCCACCCCACACCCATCCTCCCGTGGGTCGACGTCGCCACGGGCTCGCTCGGCCAGGGCCTGCCAATCGCCGTCGGGATAGCGCTCGCGGGCAAGCGCCTGCTCGACGCGCCGTACCACGTGTGGACGCTCACCGGCGACAGCGAGCTTGCGGAGGGCTCGATATGGGAGGGGCTCGACCACGCTGGTCATGAGGGCCTGTCGAACTTCACGGCAATTCTCGACATCAACCGGCTCGGGCAGCGCGGCCCCACCGGGCTGGGTTGGGACGTCGACGCCTACGCCGCTCGGGTGGCGGCGTTCGGTTGTGACCCTATCGTCGTCGACGGCCACGATCTTGCGGCCATCGACGATGCCTTGGCGCACGCAAGGTCCGCGCAGCGGCCAACCGTGATCGTCGCCAGGACCGTCAAGGGCAAGGGCGTCTCGTTTCTGGAGGACAAGGACGGTTGGCACGGGAAGGCGCTCGACTCCAAGGAGGCCGAGCGGGCACTCGCGGAGATCGCCGCCGTTGCGTCGCGCACATTTCCTACCATCAAACCGGAGCCGTGGCAACCGCGCGAGCGCCCCGCATCCCGCAAGCCGCAGTGGAAGCCGTACACCGAGCCGCTCGCCACGCGGAAGGCCTACGGCGAGGCCCTCGCCGCGCTGGGCACCGCCCGCGCCGACATCGTCGTGCTGGACGCGGAGGTGAGCAACTCGACTCACGCCGAGGAATTTCAGAAAACCGCACCCGAACGGTTCTTCGAGATGTACATTGCCGAACAGCGGATGGTCGCCGCTGCGATCGGCATGCAGGTCGTCGGGCTCGTCCCGTTCGCGTCCACGTTCGCGGCGTTTTTCACCCGCGCGTTCGACTTCGTTCGCATGGGGGCCGTGTCCGGAGCGACCCTCTGTCTGTCGGGCTCGCACGCAGGCGTGTCCATCGGTGAGGATGGCCCGTCGCAGATGGCGCTCGAGGATCTCGCCATGATGCGCGCGGTCCACGGCAGCTGCGTCCTCTATCCGTGCGATGCGAACCAGACCGCCCGGCTCGTCGGTCTGATGGCGGAGCGGCAAGGCATCAGCTACATCCGAACCACCCGCGCGGCGACGCCGATTCTCTACACCGACCGTCTCGACGAGTTTCGTGTGGGCGGGAGCCGCATCGTGCGAGGCGGACACCGGGACGACGAAGTCGCGGTGATCGCGGCAGGTATCACGGTCCACGAAGCGATCGATGCCGCCGACCAACTGAAGGGAAGGATCCAGGCTCGGGTCATCGACGCCTATTCCGTCAAACCGATCGATAGCAACGCCCTCCTCGACGCGGTGCGCACGACCGGCGGGCGGCTCTGCGTGGTCGAAGACCACTGGACTGAGGGCGGGCTCGGCGAGGCGGTGCTGGCGGCGCTCGCGGAGGCGGGTGCTGCCGGTGAGATCGCGCACTTCGTGCACCTCGCGGTGCGGGACATGCCTGGGTCGGGGAAACCGGCGGAACTGCTCGATGCCGCAAAGATCTCGGCGACGCACATCGCCGCGGCGATCGAGGAACTCTCCGGCGTCCAGCGCCGTGAGCGAAACACCCCGCAAGCCTAGGAGGAGCGGATGCAAATCGGAATGGTTGGACTCGGGCGCATGGGCGCCAACATGGTGCGCCGACTGATGAGCGGCGGCCACGAGTGTGTTGTGTACGATCTCTCGGAGGATGCGGTTGACGCTCTCACCGGCGAAGGTGCCATCGGTGCGAAATCCCCCGAGGAATTCGTCGAGGGCCTCGCGCAGCCGCGTGTGGTGTGGCTCATGGTGCCGGCAGCGGTCGTCGACACCACGCTCGAGACTTTGGTCCCGCTGCTCGCCCAAGATGACATCATCATCGACGGAGGCAATTCCTATTATCGGGACGACATGGACCGCGCCAAGCGACTCGTGGCGGACGGCCTCCACTTCGTCGATTGCGGCACCAGCGGGGGCGTGTTAGGGCTCGAACC
>JBBDNM010000052.1:0-2168 GCA_040877595.1 Gemmatimonadales bacterium
TCTGAGATGCGCCGAATTGTCGCCAGTCTTGTGATGCTCTCGGCCGCGCCGCTCGCGGCCCAGGACTTCGACCTCTCTGTCCACAACGTCATGCGCGGCCCCGACCTGATCGGCAGCCCCCCCGGCAATTTCCAATGGTCGCCCGACAGCCGCTGGCTCTGGTTCCGCTGGAACCAGCCCGGCGTGGATACCGCGCAGGAGACCTACCGCGTCAATCCTGCCGGAGGTCGACCTGAACGCATGGCCGGCGTGCGACTCGATACGATGGCCGTGGGCAATGCCGTATGGTCGAGCGACGGCCGGCGCGCCCTGTATGTCGTGGACGGCGACATCGTGTTGTGGGACGGCCGCGCCACGCGCCACCTGACGCGCGGTGCGGGACGCGAATCGGCGCCGCGCTGGTCGATGGACGGGAATACCGTCTACTTCCAGAGTGGCGGTCAGGTGTTTGCCCTCGGCCTGCAGTCGGCCGAGCTGCGCCAGCTCACCGACATCCGGTCCGGCGCGGGCCAGCGCGCCGCGCTGGAACGACAGCAACGGGAGTTGTTCGATTTCATCGAGAGCGACCGCTACCGCAACCAGCCGTGGAACCCGCGGCCCCCGCGCGACACGACACCGCCCGTGCCGTTCTTCCCGGGCGAAGGCAAGAACGTCGGCAACCTGCAGGTGACCCCCGACGGCGCGTTCGTGCTCATGACCATTTCCGAGCCGAGCCGGTCGCAACGACGCATCACCATGCCGCTGTGGATCACGGCCGACGGCTACCTGACCACGTTTACGGGCCGTAACCTGGTGGGCGACGAGCAGGGCTCCAGCCGCGCCGCCATTCTCGATGTCGCGACCGGCCGAGTGACCTACGTCGGCGATTCGATCGGCACCGGCGACCGCTCGATCAGCGGGGTCGCCGTATCGCCGACCTCCGGGCACGCCTTGCTGCGGGTGACCAGCGACAATCGCGAGAACCAGTGGTACGCCGTGGTGGATCTGCCGTCGCTCACCGTGCGGCAGGTGGCGCACAACCATGATCCCGCGTGGGTGGGCAGCCCCGGTCCGGGCTTGTTCTCCCTGGCGGGGTTCTTGCCCGATGGCGAAACGGTCTATTTCGGATCTGAACGCACCGGATTCATTCACCTGTATCGCGTGCCCGCCGTGGGTGGCGAGCCCACCGCGATGACCAGCGGGGAGTGGGAGGTGCAGTCCGCGTCGCTGTCGCCCGACGGACGCACCTGGTATCTCGAGACCAATCGCGAGGGGCCGCACAACTACCACGTCTACACGATGCCCATGAACGGCGGACCGCTCGCGCCGATCACGAACACCCGCGGGCGCCAGGATGGTACTCCCTCGCCCGACGGACGCTGGCTGGCCGTCCAGCACTCGACCGCCAACGCACCGCCCGAGTTGTACGTGCAGGAACTCAGGGCCGGCCGGCCGATGCGCCGCATCACGACAAGCACCACGGAGGAGTTCCGTCGGGGCCCGTGGATCGAACCCGAGATCGTCTGGGTCACGGCGTCCGACGGCGTACGCGTACCCGCTCGGCTCTATCGGCCGACGCCGGACACGGTGCCGGTCGGGCGCAAACCCGCCGTGATCTTTGTCCACGGCGCGGGCTATCTCCAGAACGTGCACAACTGGTGGTCCAGCTATTCGCGCGAGTACATGTTCCACCACGTGCTGGCGGCCAAGGGCTACACCGTGCTCGACATGGACTACCGTGCGAGCTCGGGCTACGGGCGTGACTGGCGCACCGCCATCTATCGCCACATGGGTGGCCGAGACCTGCAGGACAACGTGGACGGCGCCCGCTGGCTCACGCGCGAGATGGGCATTGATTCGACCCGCATCGGGATCTACGGCGGCAGTTACGGGGGGTTCATCACGCTGATGGGTTTGTTCACGACACCCGGCGTGTTCGCGGCGGGTGCGGCCCTCCGTCCCGTCACCGATTGGGCCCATTACAACCACGGCTACACGTCGGCCATCCTGAATGAACCGCAAGACGACACGCTGGCCTATCGCCAGTCGTCGCCGATCTATTTCGCCCAGGACTTTGAAGGCGAGCTACTCATGGCGCACGGCATGGTGGACGACAACGTGTTGTTCTACGACACCGCCCGTCTCACCCAGCGCCTGATCGAACTCGGCAAGTCCGGCTGGGAGACCGC